>CAYYZO010000095.1:0-13496 GCA_964476185.1 uncultured Myxococcales bacterium | reverse complement strand
CCGCACGATGGCCGGCTTCGAGGTTCCGCCGGCCGACGCGCTGCCGAAGAAGGCCATCGTCGAGTTCACCGGCAACGAGCAGACCTTCGACGTGCCGGTCGCGTTCGACGATTCCGGCGTCGCCGTCGCCGACTGGCCGATCCCGGCCGGCGCGAAGCTCGGCAGCTACTCGGTGTCGTTGCCGTCGTCCGGGTACGCGAGAACGACCGTCGGAGGCTTCCGTGTCGAGCAGTTCCGCGTGCCGCTGGTCCGCGGGGAGGTCTCGGCGCCGACGATCGTCGAGCCGCACGCGACCTCGATCCCGGTCGACGTCTCGGTGCAGTACCTGGCCGGCGGCGCGGCCGCGGGGATTCCCGTCGTGCTGCGCAGCGAACTGAGGCCCGGCGCGTTCGACGCGCCGGAGGGCTACGAGGGCTACAGCTTCGCGAGCGGCCGCGTCGTCGAAGGGTTCGACGACGACGACACGGGCGAGGACGAAGAAGGCGGCGGGACCGGCGATCCCGACGCGCCGAAGGCGCACGCGCGCCAGGACTTCGAGCTCGACGCGGCCGGCGGCGCGCGCGTCGTCGTCGCGGACCTGCCGGCAGTCGAACGGCCGACCGCGCTCGTGCTCGAGGCCGAGTTCCGCGACCCGAACGGCGAAGCGGAGACCGTCGCAACGACGCGCGTGCTGCTGCCGGCTGCGTTCGTGCCGGGCCTCCGCGTCGGCGACTGGGCGAGCACCGGCGACAAGCTGCGACCCGACATCGTCGTGCTCGCGCCGGACGGCAGGCCCGTCGCCGGCGCGCCCGTGCGCGTCGAGGCGTCGCGTCGGCAGTGGTACTCGCACCGCAAGCGGCTCGTCGGCGGCTTCTACTCCTACGACTTCCGGACCGAGACGCGCCGGCTCGGCCCGGTCTGCGAAGGCACGACCGGCAGCGACGGCCGCTTCACCTGCGAAGCGAAGGCGGGCGCGAAGGGCCAGCTCGTGCTCGAAGCGACGACGACCGACGCGGCCGGGCGCGAAGCGTCGACGTCCACCGAGGTCTGGGTCCGCTCCGGCGACTCGGGCTTCGCGGACCCGGACTTCGACGACTCCGGCTTCGACGTCTCCTCCGACGACCGCATCGACCTCGTGCCCGAGAAGCCCGCCTACGAACCCGGCGAGACGGCGCGGCTGCAGGTGCGGATGCCGTTCCGCGAGGCGACGGCGCTCGTCACCGTCGAGCGCGAGGGCGTCGGCGAGGCGCGCGTGGTGCCGCTGACGGCCGCGAACCCGGTCGTCGAGGTGCCGATCCGCGGCGACCACGCGCCGAACGTGTTCGTCTCCGTGCTCGTCGTGCGCGGGCGCGTCGCCGGCGTGCAGCCGACCGCGATGCTCGACCTCGGTCGCCCGGCCTTCCGCCTCGGCATCGCCGAGTTGCGCGTCGACTGGAAGACGCACCGCCTCGACGTGGCCGTCACGACCGACCGCGAGACCTACCGCGTGCGCGAGAAGGCGAAGGTGCAGGTCCAGGTCACGCGCCCGAACGGGCTGCCGGCCGCCGCCGGCAGCGAGGTCGCGGTCGCCGCCGTCGACGAGGGCCTGCTCGAGCTGCTGCCGAACCACAGCTGGAAGCTGCTCGAGGCGATGATGGGACGGCGCGGCTACGAAGTGCAGACGTTCACCGCGCAGGGACAGGTCGTCGGCAAGCGGCACTACGGCCGCAAGACCGTCGCCGTCGGCGGGGGCGGCGGCGCGGCGCGCGCGCGCGAGCTGTTCGACACGCTGCTGCTGTGGGCGCCGCGCGTGCGGCTCGACGACGCCGGCCGCGCCGAGCTCGAGGTGCCGCTCAACGATTCGCTGACGTCGTTCCGGATCGTCGCCGTCGCGCTCGGCGGCGCGGGCGAGTTCGGCGACGGACGAACGACGATCCGCACGACGAGCGACCTCGCGACGTACTCGGGGCTTCCGCCGTTCGTGCGCGAAGGCGACCGCTTCCTGGCCGAGTTCACGCTGCGCAACACCAGCGACCGCGCGCTCGACGTGAACGCCGAAGGCAGCGTCTCCGGCGGCGGCGCCGTCCTGCAGGCGCTCGCGGCGCAGCAGGTCGCGCTCGCGCCCGGCGAGGGGCGCACGATCACGTGGCCGCTCGTCGTGCCTCCGGGGCACGACGAGCTCGCGTGGACGATCTCCGCGTCCGCCGGCGGCATCGAGGACCGCCTGACGGTGAAGCAGCAGGTCGCGCCGGCCCACCGCGTCGGGGTCGTGCAGGCGACGCTCGCCCAGCTCGACGGCGCGACGGCGATGCCGGTCGCCGCTCCGGCCGGCGCGGTGCCGGGCGCCGGCGACAGCGGCATCACGGTCGCCGCGGCGGCGACGCTGGCGACCGCCGTCGAACCGATCCGCGACTGGCTCGCGCGCTATCCTTATCGCTGCCTCGAGCAGCGCGTCTCGATCGCGATCGGCCGCGAGGACGAAGCCGCCTGGAACGCGATCGCCGCGCAGCTGCCCTCGTTCCAGGACGGCGCGGGCCTGCTCCGGTACTTCCCGAACCAGATGTCCGGCGACGACCGGCTGACCGCGTACGTGCTGTCGATCGCGAAGGCCGCCGGCCGGCCGCTTCCCGACGACGTCGAGAGCCGGATGGTCGCCGGCCTGCAGGGCTTCGTCGCCGGCCGCGTGCTGCGACCGGGCCCGCTGCAGACGCCAGACCGCACGCTGCGGAAGCTGTCGGCGATCGAGGCGCTCGCGCGCGCCGGCAAGGCCGACGCGTCGATGCTCGGCAGCATCGAGCTCGCGCCGGAGCTGTGGCCGACCTCGGCCGCGCTCGACTGGTGGAACATCCTCGCGCGCGTGCCCGGCATCCCCGACGCCGACACGAGGAAGGGCGAAGTCGAGCAGGTGCTGCGCGCGCGGCTCGACCTGTCGGGCACGACGCTCGCGTTCGCGGGCGAGGACCGCGACGCGCTCTGGTGGATGATGGCGAACGGCGATTCGAACGCCGTGCGCCTGCTGCTCACGCTGGTCGAGCAGCAGCTCTGGAAGGAAGACGCTCCGCGCGTGCTCGGCGGCGTCGTCGCGCGCCGCAAGGGCGGCGCGTGGCAGACGACGGTCGCGAACGCCTGGGGCGCCGTCGCGATGCGCCGCTTCAGCGAAGCTTACGAAGCCGAGCCGGTCCGCGGCCGCACCGACGTCGCGCTCGGCGCCGCCGGCGGCTCGATCGACTGGTCGGCGCCGGCGCGGACGGTCGAGCTGCCGTGGCCCGACGCGACCGCCGACCTGACCGTGCGCCAGCAGGGCACGGGGAAGCCGTGGATCACGACGGTCGCGCGAGCGGCGGTGCCGCGCACGGAGGCGGTCGCCGCCGGCTACCGCGTCGCGCGCAGCGTCAGCGCGATCGAGCCGCGCGAAGGCGGCGTCCTGCGCCGCGGCGACCGGTTGCGCGTGACGCTCGACATCGACGCGCAGCGCGACATGTCGTGGGTCGTCGTCGACGACCCGGTGCCCGCCGGAAGCTCGCACCTCGGCAGCGGACTCGGCCGCGGCGCGGGCGTCGGCAACGACGAGGGCAGGGATTCGCGAGGCGACGCCGACCGCGCGTGGCTCGCGTTCGCCGAGCGCTCGCACGAGTCGTGGCGCGGCTACCTCGAGTTCCTGCCGCGCGGCCGCAGCCGCCTCGAGTACACGATCCGCGTGAACCAGGCGGGGACCTTCCAGCTGCCGCCGACGCGCGTCGAGGCGCTGTACGCGCCGGAGATCTTCGGCGAACTGCCGAACGCGGCGGTCACGGTGGAGCCGTGAGCCGGCGCCGCGCGTTCCCGCTCGCGGCGCTGGCCGCGCTGCTGCTGGCGGCGGCGATCGGCGCGCGGACCGGGGCCGGCCAGGCGCCGCCGTCGCCGGCCGACGTGCGCGCGGCCTGGTGCCCGTCCGACGTGCGCGTGCTCGACCGCCACGGCGACGCGCTGCACTCGCTGCGCACCGACGCCGACGGGCGGCGGCTAGCGTGGACTCCGCTCGCCGAGGTTTCGCCGGCGCTCGTGCGCGCGGTGCTCGCGTCGGAGGACCGGCGCTTCCGCGAGCACGGCGGCGTCGACTGGCGCGCGGCCGCGGCGGCGGCGTGGCAACGCGCGACCGGCGGCCCCGCGCGCGGCGCGAGCACGATCCCGATGCAGCTCGCCGCGCTCGTCGCCCCTTCGCTGCGCCGCGGCTCGACGCCGCGCACGCTCGCGCGCAAGTGGCGCCAGATGCAGGCGGCCCGCGCCATCGAACGCGCCTGGAGCAAGGACGAGATCCTCGAAGCCTACCTGAACCTGGTCTCGTGGCGCGGCGAGCTGCAGGGCGTGCGCGCGGCGGCCGAGGCGGCGTTCGGCAAGGCGCCGGCGGGGCTGACCGACGACGAGAGCGCCGTGCTCGCGGCCTCGCTGCGATCGCCGAACGCCGGCCGCGACGCGCTGCTGTCGCGGGCCCGCGCGCTGCGCGGAGACATCGGCGCGACCGCCGTCCGCGACGACCTCGAGGAGGCCGTCGCGGCGCTCGTCGTGAGCCCCGACGCCCGCGGCCCCGGCGCCGCGCTCGCGCCGCACGTCGCTCGCCGACTCGCGGCGTCCGGCGGGCCGTGTCGCGACATCCGTTCCACGCTCGACCGCGGGATCCAGCACCTGGCGACCGCGTCGCTGCGCCGCCACCTTGTGCAGCTCTTCGACCGGTCGGCGAGCGACGGCGCGGTGCTGGTCGTCGACAACGCGAGCGGCGAGGCCCTCGCGTACGTCGGTTCGAGCGGCGACCTGTCGGCTTCGCGCGACGTCGACGGCGTGCGCGCGCGCCGCCAGGCCGGATCGACGCTGAAGCCGTTCCTGTACGCGTCCGCGATCGAGCGCCGGCTGCTGACGCCGGCGACGCTGCTCGAGGACACGCCGCTCGAGACCACCGCCGACGGCCGCATCTACCGGCCGGACAACTACGACCACCGCTTCCGCGGCCTCGTCTCGGTGCGAACGGCGCTCGCGTCGTCGCTGAACGTGCCGGCCGTGCGCACGCTGCTGCTCGTCGGCGCGGACGCGTTCGCGGGCACGCTGCGCCGCCTCGGCTTCGCGGGCGTGACCGAACCCGGCGACTGGTACGGCCCGTCGCTCGCGCTCGGCTCGGCGGAGGTGAGCCTGTGGGAACTCGTCGGCGCCTATCGCGCGCTCGCGCGCGGCGGCGAATGGTCGCCGCTGTCGCTGCAGGCGGACGCGCCGACCCGCCCCGGCGACCCGACGGTTCCGGAGGACGCGAGTCCCGCGAGCGCCGGCGGCGTCCGCCGGGTCTTCCCGCCGGCCACGGCGCATCTCGTCGCCGACATCCTCGCCGACCGCGGCGGCCGCGCGACCACGTTCGACCTCGCCGGCCCGCTCGCGACGCGCTACTGGAGCGCGGTCAAGACCGGCACCAGCAAGGACATGCGCGACAACTGGTGCGTCGGCTTCTCGCCGCGGTACACGGTCGGCGTCTGGGTCGGGAACTTCTCCGGGGCGCCGATGCACGACGTCAGCGGCGTGACCGGCGCCGCGCCGGTCTGGCGCGAGGTGATGGACGCGCTGCACGACGGCGAGCCCGGCGAGGCGCCGCCGCTCGAGACCGGCGTCGTCGAGGCGTGGACCGCCTTCGCGCGCGACGCCGAACCGGCGCGCGCCGAGCTCTACCTGGGCGGCACCGAACCGGCGTCGCCGCGCGCGACGCTGGCCTCGCACCCGCGCATCGCCGAGCCCGCCGACGGCGCGGTGCTCGCGATCGATCCGGACGTCGCGCCGTCGCACCGGCGCGTCGTTCTGGTGGCGCGCGACGCGGACGACGGCGTCCAGTGGACGATCGACGGCGCCGGCTTCGGCAGCGCCGCCGGGCCGCGGCTGTGGCCGCCGGTCCCGGGCAAGCACGAGATCGCGCTCGTCGACCGGCACGGCCGCGTGCTGGACGTCGCGCGCGTCGTCGTTCGCGCTGCCGCGGCGCCGGCGGCGTGGAGCGAGACGACAGCGCCGTGACGTCGCCGATGGCATCCAGCCGATGAAGGCAGACCGATGCAGGCAAGCCGGCGCGGAGAACTCTATCCTCGACGCGGCCCCGCGGCCGCGTCAGCGCGACGCGCCGGCGCCCGCGAATCCGCGCGGCACGAAGCGCCGCCACCAGGATTTCCCGGCTGAAGCGGTCTCCTCCGGCTTCTCCTCCGGGACCGGCTCGTGCCGCGGGCGCACGCACCAGAGCCGGTCGCCCTCGGCCAGCACGAGGTCGGCGGTGGCGACGAAGCCGCCCTCGCCGCGCGCCAGCACGAGCGCGAACTCGCCGGGAGCGTAAGGAAGCTGCGAGAGCGGCCGGCCGATCGCGTCGCCGCGCGCCACGTCGTAGTCGACGAGTTCGAGGAAGCCCGCCTCGAGCAGGCGGTCGGCTTCCTCGACGCCGGGGAAGTCGCCCGGGAACAGCGCCTTGCGCTTGTCCTCGCGGCCCGTCAGCGCGAGCACGCGGTCGACGCGGAAGTGCTCGTGCGCGCGCTGCGCGACCAGTTCGTTCAGCGCGCGGTTGCGCGTGGCGGCGACCAGCGTGTCCGCCCAGCGCGCCCCGGCGTCGTTGAGCGCCTCGATGGACAACGCGTCGCCCTCGAACACCGCGCGGCCCTCTTCGCGCGCGGCCTGGCAGCGCAGCGGGTCACGCTCGATCGCGACGACCTGCCGGCCGAGCGAGACGAGCAGGTTCTGCAGCAGCCCGCTGAGCGCGTTGGCCCCGACGATCATCGTCCCGTGCAGCGACGGTTTGTCGATGCCGAGCAGCCGCGCGACCAGCCCGGCAGTGGTTCCCTGCACGGCAACGGTCGAGGCGACGGTCAGGAACACCAGCGCCTCGAGCGCCGCTCCCCCCTCGACCCCGCCCTCGTCGAGCAGCACGCGGAACATGCCCGCCGTCGCCGCCGCGACGATGCCGCGCGGGCAGATCCACGCCACGAAGGAGCGCTCGCGCCAGGTCAACGTGCTGCCCCCGCACGACAGCAGCACCGCCAGCGGACGCGCTCCCCAGACGAGCACCGCGATCGTCGCGAGTCCCGGCCAGCCGAGCGCGTAGATCTCGACGAGCCTCAGGTTCGCCGCCAGCACCACGAACAGGAACGCGAGCATGACCAGCGAGAGCGTCTCCTTGAACTCGCGCAGCCGGCCGAGCTCGCGAAGGCCGGCGTTGCCCATCGTCGCGCCCTGCGCGACGGCCGCCATCAGGCCGGCCTCGGCCGACACGTGGCTGGCCAGCGCGGACACGAGCAGCATGGAACCGAGGACCGCGGCGTTCGAGTGGTCGCCGACGAGCCATCGGGCGCGGATCGCGAGCACGAGGAGGCGCCCGGCGACGACGCCGAAGATCGCCCCGATGCCGAGCCGCACGACCACGAGGCCGGCCAGCTCGACTCCGCTCGTCTGCCCGAGCACCCACTGCGCGGCGACGATCGCGACGATCACGCCGAGCGGGTCGATCAGGACGCCTTCGCTGATCAGCAACTCGCGCAGCCGGCGGGATACCGCCAGGCGCGCGAGCAGCGGCGTTACGACGGTCGGGCCCGTCACGATCATCAGGGAGCCGTAGAGGAGCGCGACGTTCCAGGGCAGCCCCGCGATCCAGTGCGCGGCCAGCGTGCCCGCGACCATGGAAGTGGCGCCGCCGACGAACAGCAGCAGCAGCAGCGTGCGCTGCTGGTAGCGAAGCCGCGCGAAGTCGAGCGCGAGCCCGCCCTCGAACAGGATCACGGCGACGCCGAGCGTGACGAGGTCGGGAAGCGCGTGCCCGAACGCCTTCGGGTCGAGGACCCCGAGCACGTCCGGGCCGAGCACGACGCCCGTGACGAGCAGCAGCAGGATGGCCGGGATCGCGAACCTCGCGGCCACGACCTGGGCGAAGGTTCCCGCCGCGAGCGCGACGGACGCGTGGAAGAACGGCCCCGCGATCATCGCCGTGCACCCCCGTTCGACGCGCCCCACGCACCCGATGCGCCCGACGCCTGGCGACCGGACGCTTCGCGATCGCCGCGCGCGCCGCGCCGCGCGCGCTGAGCGCGGCAACCACGGGACGCGCGTTCAGCGCGTGCGCGTGGCGATGAGGTGGTTGAACTCTTGTCGGGTTTCTTTTTCACGGAACACACCGACGAGGGAACTCGTGACGACGACGGAGTTCGGCTTCTCGACGCCGCGCATGCGCATGCACATGTGCTCGGCCTCGACGACGACGCCGACGCCGCTCGCGCCGAGCACGTTGCTGATCGTCTGCGCGATCTGGTCGGTCATGCGCTCCTGGACCTGCAGGCGGCGGGCGTAGGTCTCGACCATCCTCGCGATCTTGCTGATGCCGACGATCCGGCCCTTCGGGATGTAGGCGACGTGCACACGACCGAAGAACGGCAGCAGGTGGTGCTCGCAGAGAGAGAAGAAGTCGATGTCCTTCACGATGATCATCTCCGAGTAGTTCTCGGTGAACATCGCGTCGCCGATGATCGCCGCCGGATCCTCGGTGTAACCCTTCGTGAAGAACTGGAACGCGCGCATCACGCGCGAGGGGGTCTTGAGAAGGCCCTCGCGGTCGGGGTCCTCCCCGAGCGAAGCGAGGATCGCGCGGACGTGCTCTTCGGGCGCCGAGGCCAAGCGTCAGTCCTCCAGGGCCTCTTCCTCGCCGAAATCGCCGTCGTCGTCGTCGACCGGCTCGTCGAGGTCCTCGACCGGCTCCTCGCCCTCCTCGCCCTCGAACTCCCCGCCCTTGACGCGCTGGTACTTGCGGTAGTCGTAGCCCGTGGCCATCGCCATCAGCAGGCCTTCCATGCCGCCTTCCTTCTCGCGGCGCAGCACGCGCAGGCGGTCGAGGTACTCGCGGAAGTCGTCGTTGATGCGGGCGGTCTCGTCCGACTCGCCGTCGAAGAACTCGCACAGCCGCGTCACCGCGAAGCGCAGGGCCGCGAAGCGGAGCTCGTTCGGGAAAGAGTCCCACTCGGCGAGGGACAGCGTCCGCAGCGACTCGTAGCCGGCCATCATCGACTCGAAGCGCTCGAGCACGTAGGCGCCGTCGACGAAGCAGGCCGCGTTGACGGCCGTGGCGAGGTCGAAGACGTACTTGCCGCGGCAGGCCGCGTCGAAGTCGCCGATGGAGACGACGTCGTCGCCGCGCGCGAGCAGGCCGTAGCAGTGCACGGTGCCGTGGATGATGCCCTTCGGCAGCTTGGTCTCTAGGTAGTTGCCGAGGTACTCGACCTCCTCGTCCATCGTGCGGATGATCTTCTTGAAGTACGGCGGGATGCGCCGCCGCACCATCGCGTAGGCCTCGAAGATGCGCTCGAAGCCGAAGCGGTTGTCGATGGCCTTCTTGTAGCCGCGCCCGACGATGTGGAGCTGGCCGAGGGAGCGGCCGAGGCTGTTGACGGCCTTCAGGTTCAGCGCCGCCGGCGTCGGCATCTTGCCGTTCGCCAGCTTGTAGAGCACCAGGTAGTGCCCCTCGCGCTCGATGAAGTGGCGGCCCCGGCGGTCCGCGACCGGGCGCGGGCTCGGGAACGAATGCTTCTCGAGGAACGACAGCAACTCGAGCTCGCGCCGGAGGTCGAACTCGTCCTCGAGCGAGCGAACCTGGAGTTCGTAGTTCGTCCGGGCGACGTCGATCAGGTGGCGCTTGTTCCCCCAGCAGGGGATCGGCCCGCTGGACGGGCCGATCTTCCCGAGTCCGTACTCGAGAGCGATGTCGGCGAGGGCCTTCTTGTCGAGGGCTAGGGGTTGCAGCGGCATCAGGTACTTCGTCGTCGAACGTGAGGAACTTCGAGTGCGCGGGATATGTCGGCACGTCGGAGCAAAGTCAATAACGGGCGTAGAAACAGCGAAAAGAAAACCTCACGAACCGGCGCCGACGCGCGCCGCAACCGCCGCCGACTCGCGTCGCAGGTGCTCGCGCCAGCGATCCACCTCGGCCCGGCGTCGCGCGTCGTCCCATCCGAAACGAGCCGCGAGCACCGAGGCGACGGTCTCGACGATCGGCCCGTCGCATTCGCGGCTTCGCAGCGCGAGCGGGACGCGCCGCGACAGCACGTCGTCGATCGAGCACGCCATCTCGTACTCGACCGCGTGCACGATCTCGGCGACGAGGTCCGGCCGGTCGGAGACCGCACGCTCGCCGAGCGACTCGTCACCGCGCACGAAGCTCGCGACCTCGGCCGCCATCGCGCCGTAGCGCATCCGGATGTGCTCCTCGCGCGTCTCGGGCTCGGCCTCGGCCGCGTCCCCGGGCGAGACGCCGACCGCGCCGGGCAGCGGCACGTCGGCGGTGCGGCAAGGCCCGACGCGGCGGCCGCACTTCTCGGCCGCCCGGTCCACCAGGACCTCGGCGACCTTGCGATGGGTCGTCAGCTTGCCGCCGCCGAGCGACAGCAGGCCCGCGGGGCTTTCGAAGACCTGGTCCTCGCGGCTGACGTCGGAGGCGTTGCGCTCGTCCTCCGGCGCGACGAGCGGGCGCAGCCCGGCCCAGGTCGCGATCACGTCCCGCGCGGTGACGCCGGCCGCCGGGAACGCCCGGTTCGCGGCCGCGAGCAGGTAGTCGATGTCCTCGGGGTCGGCCCGCACGTCGCCGGGGTCTCCGCTGAAGAACGTGTCGGTCGTGCCGACGACCGTCTGGCTCTGCCACGGGATCGCGAACATCACGCGACCGTCGACCCCGCGGATCACGATCGCGTCGCGGTTGCCGATCCTCGAGCGGTCGAAGACCGCGTGGACCCCCTTGGTCAGCCGCAGCCGCGGCGGCGCGCCGCCGTCGTCGAGGCGGCGGACGGCGTCGAGCCACGGCCCGGCCACGTTCACGAACGCGCGCGCCCGCACCGCGGCCTCGCGCGTGCCGAGCCGGTCGCGGACGTTCGCGGCCACGACGCGGCCGGTCGAGTCCTTCTCGAACGAGACGACCTCGGCGTGGTTCAGGATCGCGGCGCCGGCGGCGCGCGCGGCGAGCGCCGTCTCGATCGTCAGCCGCGCGTCGTCGGTCCAGCAGTCGTAATAGAGCGCGCCGCCGCGCAGCCCCTCGGCGGCCAGCGCGGGCTCGTGCTCGCGCAGCGCCGCGGCGGTCAGGTGCTTGTGGCGCGCGACGTTCTGGAAGCCGGCGAGGAGGTCGTACAGCGTCAACCCGACGCGCAGCTGCCAGACCGGCGTCGAGTCGTCGTCGTAGATCGGGAAGACGAAGCGCTGCGCGCGCACGATGTGCGGCGCGATGCGCGTGCGCAGCACATCGCGCTCGCGGCACGACTCGAGCACGAGGGCGACGTCACCCTGCTGCAGGTAGCGCACGCCGCCGTGCACGAGCTTGCTCGAGCGGCTGCTCGTTCCCCACGCGAAGTCGCGCTGCTCGAGCAGCGCGACGGTCATCCCGCGCAGCACCGCGTCGCGCGCGACCGCAGCGCCGTTGATGCCGCCGCCGACGACGCAGACGTCGAACGTCTCGGCGGCAAAGCGCTCCCAGGTCACCTCGCGCTGTCGCAGCGCCGCCGAATGCAGGCCCGTCATCGCACCCCCACGAGCTTGTGGATTTGCGGCAGCACGCGCGTGTCCGGCACGCTCCGCGCCGCCAGCGCGGCGAACTCCCCGAGGCGGCGCTGGTCGACGCGCCACGCGTTGGTGTCGGGATCGGACACCGGCTGCACGTACAGGATCGCGCCCGGCGCCGCCTCGGCCACGAGGGCGGCGGCGAGCTCGACGTCGGCCGGATCGGTCGAGGCGTCGACCGGCATCTTCACGTAGACCTCGCGCCCGCGGCAGGCCTCGAGGAACGCGCGGTGGCGGTCCCAGAGGCCGCCCTCGCCCGTGTTCGACGGCAGCTTCACGTCGGCGGAGACGACTTCGACGCCGGCGAGCACGGCCGCCAGCGACCCCGTCAACATCGCGTTCGTCTCGAGCAGGCAAGGCCGCGCGGGCGGATGCGCCGCGAGCCACGAGGCCAGGAACGCGCCCTGCACCATCGGCTCGCCGCCGGTCAGCGCGAGCATCGCGATCGCCGGGTCTTCCTCGAGGAACCGTTCGACGATCGCCGACAGGCGTTCCATCGGGACCGGATTGGCGATCTCCTCGCTCGCGCCCGACGGATAGTCGACGCGGCAGGTCGCGACCTTGACCAGCGAGTCCGGCGTGTCGCACCACGCGCAGCGGATGTTGCAGCCCGCGAAGCGCACGAACAGGTGGCGCTGGCCCGCGCGCGAGCCCTCGCCCTGGAACGAGGCGAAGACCTCGCTCAGATACGCCGCTGCCGGTTCCCGGCCCATCCCCGCCGCATAACACGAATCGTCCGGCATTGCCGCGCCCCGCGAACCCGCGCGCTCACGCTCCGGCCTGGAGCGCGAGGACGAGGTCGCCGACGTTGGTCCCGGTCGGCCCGGTCACGACGAGGTCGCCGGCGGCCCGCAGGGCCGGCTCGACGTCGAACGCCGCGAGCGCGGCCGGCAACCCGAACCCGGCGGCGAGCGCGCGCGCCGCCGTTCCGCCGTCGACGACGGCGCCGGCCGCGACGCTCGAGCCGTCCACGCCGTCGGTCCCGGCGGCGAGCGCGACGACGCCCCGGCGGCCGGCGAGCCCGAGCGCGAGCCGCCCGGCCAGGTCGAGGTTGCGGCCGCCGCGGCCCGGATCGGGCGCATCGATCGCCACCGTCGTCTCGCCGCCGAGGACGACCGCGCTCGCGCGGCCGTCGGCCGCGGCGCGTTCGATCGTGCCGAGCACGAGCCGCGCGGCGGCGCTCGTCGGCCCGCCCAGATACGCGGCTCCGGCATCCGCGCCGGCGCGGACGCGGTAGCCGCGGCGCCCGAGTTCGGCGGCAGCGGCCGCGGTCGCGTCGCGATTCGACGCGACGACGGTGTAGTCGTCGGCGGCGTCGGGCGCCGCCTCGCGCGAGGAAGGCGCCGCGCTCGCGCCGTGTTCGAGCAGCCGCAGCGCGGCGAGCGGCAGCGCGACCGGCCGCGCGCGGACCACCTCGAGCGCCTCGACGCAGGCCTGCGATCGCGAGCGCCGCGGCCGCACCGTCGGCCCCGAGCCGATCACCGCCGGGTCGTCGCCCTCGACGTCGGAGATCGCGAGCGTGGCGACGCGGGCCGGGCGCGCGCGTTCGGCGAGCCGTCCGGCCTTCACGGCGGAAAGACAGCCGCGCACGAGGTTGATCGACGCGATCTCGAGTCCGCTCGCGACGAGCGCGCGATGCGAGGCGACAAGGTCGGCGAACGACAACCCTTCCGCGGGCGCCTCCAGCAACGCCGACGCGCCGCCCGACAACAGCACCAGCAGGCGCGAGTCCTTTCCGAGGCACGCGACTTCCTCGAGCACCCGGCGCGTCGCGGCCACACCGTCGTCGTCCGGGTGCGGGTGGCCGCCGCGCAACAGTAGCGCGCCCGGCGGCATCGCCCCCGGTTCGCTGCCGTGCGGCAGCAGCAGGACCGCGCGCGGCGCGCCGGCCTGCGCCGCGCCGTCGCGCCCGGCATCGCGCCCGGCATCGCGCCCGGCGACGGACGGTGCGAACGCTCCGCGCAGCATGC
>CAYYZO010000094.1:11613-15916 GCA_964476185.1 uncultured Myxococcales bacterium | reverse complement strand
CACGGCGTGATGAACACCGACAACATGTCGATCCTCGGCCTGACGATCGACTACGGCCCCTACGGCTGGACCGACAACGTCGATCCGGGCTGGACCCCGAACACGACCGACGCGTCCACGCACCGCTATGCGTTCGGCCGCCAGCCGTCGGTCGCGCTGTGGAACCTCGCGTGCCTCGCGAACGCGCTGGCGCCGGCCTTCGCGTCGCTCGACGACCTGAAGGCGGGACTCGAGCTGTACAAGGAGCGTTATCGCGGCGAGTCCGACCGGATGATGCGCGAGAAGTTCGGCCTGGACGGCGTCGGGAGCGGCGACGACGAGCTGATCGGCGCCGCCTGGACGCTGATGCACCACGCGGAAGTCGACATGACGATCTTCTTCCGGTCGCTCGCGCTCGTCGACCCGGCCGCGCCGGACGTCGGCCTGCTCGCCGAGGCGTTCTACGACGAGCGGCTGCGCGCGGACTCCGAAGCCGGATGGACGGAGTGGCTGAAGCGCTGGGCCGCGCGCGTCCAGCGCGACCCGCGCGGCGACGAAGGACGGCGTCGCGCGATGAACGCCGCGAACCCGCGCTACGTGCTGCGCAACTACCTCGCGCAGGAAGCGATCGACCTCGCTACCGAAGGCGACCTCTCGCTCGTGCACGAGCTGCTCGAGGTGCTGCGCGACCCGTACACCGAGCGCCCCGGCCTCGACCGCTTCGCCGCCAGGCGCCCCGACTGGGCCCGCACGAAAGTCGGCTGCTCCATGCTCAGCTGCAGCTCCTGACCTCGTCCTCCTTCCGACCCACGGGCGCCGGGGGCGGGGCCGTGCGTGGCGGCGACTCCGCAACGAGCGGAGCGAGCGAGGACCAGCCGACGCGCACGGCCCCGCTCCCGGCGCCCTACCCCAGCACCACTTTCACCTTGTGCAGCTTCCCGTCCCGCCGCAGCACGATGCGCGCTCCCGCGCGATCGACCGGCACGTCGACGGCCCCGATCGTCGCCGACACGACGCGTCCGGCCCTGCCGTCCGGGTTCACGACCTCGATGTCGTAGGTCGTGCGCCGGTCCGGCAGGCGGTACTTCAGCCGGAACCCCGGCCACGAGTCGGGGATGCACGGCTTCACGCGCAGCAGGCGGCCTTCCTCGATCGACAGCCCGAGCAGCGACTCGACGCCGGTGCGGTACATCCACGCGGCCGACCCCGTGTACCAGGTCCACCCGCCGCGCCCGAGATGCGGGGTGACGCCGTAGATGTCGGCGGCGACGACGTAGGGCTCGACCTTGTAGACGTCCGCCGCTTCGCGGTCGCGCGCGTGGTCGACCGGCGAGATCTTCTCGAACAGCCGTACCGCGCGCTCGCGATCGCCCATCTTCGCGAGCGCGCGCACCACCCAGATCGCGGCGTGCGAATACTGCCCGCCGTTCTCGCGGATGCCCGGCACGTAGCCCTTGATGTAGCCCGGGTCGTGCGACGTGCGGTCGAACGGCGGCCACAGCAGCCGGACGATGCCGGCCTCCTCGTCGACGAGGTGCTCGAACACCGCGTTCATCGCCGACTTCGCGCGCTCGGGCGTCGCCACCCCGGACAGCACCGCCCAGGCCTGCGCGATCGCGTCGATGCGGCATTCGTCGCTGGTCGCGGAACCGAGCACCGCGCCGTCGTCGTAATACGCGCGCCGGTACCAGTCGCCGTCCCATCCGGCCGATTCGATCGCCGGGACCAGCGTCTCGCGGTACTGGCGGTAACGGCGCAGCCGCTCCCAGTCCGCGCGCTTCTCGACGATCGGCAGGAACAGGTCGAGGATCGTCACGAGGAAGAACGCGAGCCACACGCTCTCGCCGCGGCCCTCGCGCCCGACGCGGTTCATGCCGTCGTTCCAGTCGCCCGTCCCCATCAGCGGCAGGCCGTGGGAACCCGCCGTCAGCGAGCGGTCGAGCGCGCGGCAGCAGTGCTCGTAGACGGACGCCGTCTCGTCACTGCGCGCAGCCTGCAGGTAGGCCTCGTCCTCGCCCTCGGCGAGCGCGCGCGCCTCGACGAACGGCGCCTTCTCGTCGAGCACGCTCTCGTCGCCGGTCGTCGCGATGTAGGTCGCCGCGAGGTACGGGAGCCACAGCAGGTCGTCGGAGAAGCGCGTGCGCGTGCCGCGCGCCGCCGGAGGATGCCACCAGTGCAGCACGTCGCCTTCGACGAACTGGTGCGCCGCGTGCAGCACGATCTGCGCGCGCGACAGGTCGGGACGCGCGTAGACGAGCGCCGCCGAGTCCTGCAACTGGTCGCGGAAGCCGAACGCGCCGCCCGACTGGTAGTACGCGGTGCGCGCCCAGACCCGGCAGCCGAGCGCCTGGTAGAGCAGCCAGCCGTTCAGCAGCAGGTCCACGGCCTTCGACGGCGTCTGCACCTCGAGCGCGCCGGCGAGCTCGCGCCAGGACTGCCGCGCCTCCTCGAGCGAGGCCTCGACCGCATCGCCGTCGCGATACTTCGCGACGAGCGCGACGGCGGCGTCGCGGTCGACGCCCTGGCCGAGCGCGAACACCACCTCGACCTCGCCGCGCGCCGCCAGCGTGACCGGCACCTCGAACGCGAAGCAGGCGTCGCGCGCCACGCCACCGGCGGCTCCGTCGAGCGGCGCAGCCTCCGCGACGGCCCGCGGCGCCTGCATCGTGGCGCCGCGCCCGAGGAAGCCCGCGCGGTCGGTCGTCCACGACGCGGACGATCCCGGCGAGCCCAGCACCGCCGCGAACGCGACGGCATCGGCGTGGTCCTCGCTCAGCGGGTTGCGCGCGAGCAGCGCCCCGGTCGCGTCGTCGCGCGACGTGACGACGTAGCGCGACGCATCCGACGGCTGCACGCCGAGCACGAGCCGCGCGTACGAGTACAGCGAAAGGCTGCGCTCGCGGCTGCCGCGGTTCGACAGCCGCACGCGCGTGAACCGCACGGGGTCGTCGCCGGCCACCCAGGTCGTCACTTCCTGTTCGAGCGCTTCGGTGCGCGACAACCAGCGCGACCAGCCCATGCCGTGCCGCACGTCGTGCCATGCCGCGGACGGCGCGGGACCGGGCTGCGGCGACCAGAACCGCCCGCTCGCGTGGTCGCGCACGTACAGCGCCTCGGTGTGCGGATCGGTGACCGGATCGTTGCTCCACGGCGTCAGCTTGTTCTGCCTTCCGTTGCCGGCCCAGGTGCAGCCGGCGCCGCTCTCGGTGACGAGGAAGCCGAAGCGCTCGTTCGCGACGACGTTCGTCCACGGCATCGGCGGCACGACGGACTCTTCCGGCGGCACGAGCGCGGCCGGGCCGACGCGCATCACGTACTCCCGGCCGTCGGCCGAGAAGCCGCCGTAGCCGTTGTCGAAGAGCAGCTTGTCGCGCGCGGGCGGCGCCGCGTCAGGCTTCGGGGCGCGAAGGCGCGCCGGCTTCGACTTCGGCGCCTCGCCGCCGTCGGCGAGCGCGGGCGCTTCGCGGCGCACGAACCAGCGCGCCTGGGTCCGCAGCGTCGCGAGCGCTTCGTCGCCGAGTTCCTCGACCGTCGCGACGGCGGCGCGGCAGGCGGCGGCGCTCGCCGCGGCGGCATGAACGCATTCGGCGCCGGCGCAGCCCGGCTCCTCGCAGACGAGCGCGACGGCGACCGCGAGCCCGAGCTCGACGAGGTACGAAGCCGTCGCCAGCACGGCGGCGGCGCGGTCGCGTTCGCCGTGGCCGACCGGCGCGACGACGAGCAGCGCGTCCCCGGGCAGGCCGAGCCGTCCGAGCGGGCTTGCCGAGAGCCGTGCCCGCTCGCGGTCGGCGGCATCGGCGGCGAGCGCCGGATGCGCGTACAGCATCGCGCCGGCGACCTCCTGCGCGAGTTCGGCCAGCTCGGAGCCGAGCGAGGACCTGCGCCGCCGCGAGCGTTCGGCGGCCGCCGCGGATTTCGCAAGGGCCTTCGCGCCGTCCTCGCCGGCCGCCATGTCCTTCAGCGTCGCGACCGCGCCGAGCGTCTTCTCGCGCTCCGTCCCCGCCGACAGGATCCACGTCAGCGCGGCTTCCTTGCCGCTTTCGAGCGTGACCGTCCGGCGCAGCGCGAAGACCGGATCGAGCACGCTGCCGGTCGTCCCGGACAACTTCTGCTGCGCGAGCGCGGCCGGAGCGGCCGCGGTGCGCCCACGTCCGAGGAAACGGCAGCGGTCGGTCTCGACCTGCAGTTCACCGTCGCCGGTCAGCGTCGCCGCGACCCAGACCGGCATCTCGTCGGCGGCGCGCGGGCGGCGCCGCGCGGTGACGATGCCGGTCGCCGCGTCGAACGCCGTCTCGACGAACAGCTTCGCGAACGCGGGATGCGC
>CAYYZO010000094.1:0-11513 GCA_964476185.1 uncultured Myxococcales bacterium | reverse complement strand
CGGTCGCCGCGTCGAACGCCGTCTCGACGAACAGCTTCGCGAACGCGGGATGCGCCTCGTCGGCGCCGCGGTGGCCCGCGACGATCTCGGCGTAGACGGTGACTTCGATGCGGCGCGGCTGCGACGACCGACTGCGCAGCACGATCCGGCGCACCTCGGCGTCCTCGTCCGCGGCGACGACGACTTCGCAGGAAGACTCGACGCCGCCGTGGCGCCTGCCGATGGTCATCGATCCGGGAGCGGTGCGCGCATAGAACGTGCCGCCGGTCGCTCCGACCGGCGCATGGCCGAGCGACCAGACCTCCCCCGAGTCGAGGTCGCGCAGGTAGACGAGCACGCCGTCCTGGTCGACGAAGCGATCGCCGGACCAGCGCGTGACGGCGATCCCTCCGTTCTGCGAAAGGCCCGTGCCGGCGCCGGAGACGGCCGTCCAGTAACGTCCGTTCGAGAGGATCCGCACGTGCGGAGCGCCGTCGTGCAGCCGCGACGGCGCGGGCGCCTCGCGGCCGAGGAGCGCGGCGAGCGCGGATTCCAGGTTCCCTGTCAGCCTCTGCGGCGACCCGTCGCCGGCAGGCGCGGTCGCGTGGACTTCGTCATTCGTCGGGGTTTCGTTCTCGTCGTTCACGTGGATTCTCCAGTGCGGGCTTATACTGGAAGATCACGTTCGCCGGTAGTCGGGCCACCCGAACCGAAGCGTCCTCGACCGTCGCCTCGACGCCGTCGATCGTCGCCGACGCCACTTCCCGTCCGAACGGCGCGGCGACCTCGATCCCGCCGTCGGGCATTGTGAAGGCAAGCGCATCCGGGCCGGCCGTCTCGTGCGAGTCCACCGCGCCGGCGCGGGGCGCTCCCGCCTCGAGCTCGACGACGACGCGTGGCGCCGCCGGAACCATGGCCACTTCGTCGGCCCCTTCGTCGGCCCCTTCGTCGCGCAGGTCTCCGGCAATGCGGAGCGAGATCGGCCCGAACCAGGTCGGAAGACTCCTTCCGCGCACCTCGCCGCGCTCGAGCCAGCGCAGCGGCACGCCGGAGCCGACCACCAGTCGCGATCCGGCGCCGGCGAGCGAATCCTCCCGCTCCGCGAGCAGCAGCGTGCGGACGGCGTGCACGAACGTCGACCCGATCCAGGTGTGCGGCACGTCGCCGACGAACGACGGCTCGGTCGGCACGTACCACGAGATCTCGGGCCACTGGTTCCACGCCGGCGGCCGCTGGTCGGCGACGAGCTGGCCGAGCATCTCGATCGCCTCCGGCTTGCGACCGAGCAGCACCAGCGCGGTCGCGCTGCGCAACTCGTAGGCGGTGTAGCCGACGCCCGGCGCCCGCACGCCGCGCCGGGCACGCAGGTCGGCCATGTAGCGATCGAACGAACGCTCGAGCGCGTCGCGCGGATAGACGCCCTCGGTGCCGAGCAGGAACGACACGGCCGTCGAGGTCGGGTCGAAGTCGCCGAGCTCGACCGAGGCCGGCACGACATCGAGCCGGTGCGTCTTCATCGTGCGGCGGATCGAGTCGGCGAGGTCGCGTTCGAACTCGTCGCGCGCGGCGGCGAGCCTGGTCGCGTCCGGCTCCTCGCCGACGACCTTCGCGAGCATCGCGGCGTCCGCGAGGCCGCGCAGCGCGAACGCCTGGTCCCAGTACGAGTGGACCGGGCGCGCGCTGTAGCCCTCGTGGCTGATCGACTCGGGCAGCAGCCCGTAGAACGCGCGCTTCTCCCCGGTTTCGTACTCCGGGGTCCTGCGCTTCCCGCTCAGCCGCAGGATGCAGTCGGCCACCGCGCGGACCTTCGGCCACATCTCGCGCACGAACGCCTCGTCGCGCGTGAAGCGCCAGACCTCCGCGACCGCCCAGACGAACTCGCCGAAGCTGTCGTGCTCCGGGACCGGGTCGGCGCCGCGCGCGTCCACGCAGCACGGCACCCAGCCGTCCTTGCCGATGTAGCCTGCATACCAGCGCAGGAACTCCTTGACCGGAGCGTCGAGGCCGAGTTCGAGCAGCGCGCCGCTCGTCATCGCGCCGTCGCGGATCCAGGAGCGCTCGTATGTGCGCGAGCCGGGCTGGATCGCCGGCCCGTCGCGGTTGATCAGCACGTAGGCGAGGTTGCTGCGCAGCGAGTCGACCCAGTCGCGCGCCTCCCCCGGCAGCTCGATCGCGACGCGCTCGACGAGGGCCTTCCACTGCTCGCGCGTGCGCTCGAGCTCCGCGGGGGCGTCCCGCTCGACCGGCGAATCCTTCGACCACGGCGCGGCGACCCAGACGTCGCGCGGCGAGCCAGGCTCGAGCTCGACGTCCCACGCGAGCGCCGCCGAGGCGTAACCGAACGCATCGTCGGCCGACGGCGACGGCGGCACGACGCCGCGACGCAGGAAGGTCGCGATCGCGCCTTGCTCGAATGCGGCGGCGCCGAACGCCGCCGGCTCGTCGAGCGCGACCACGCGCCGGTCGTCGGCGCGGATCGTGCGGCCGTCGCGTTCGATGCGCCGCAGCGGCGCGGCGCCGCCCGTGCGGTTCAGGGTCTGCCACGGCGGCAGCACCTGGAACGGGCGCAGCGCGACGAACAGCCTCGCGGCCGTCGCGACCTCGCTCTGGAGCCGGTAGCGGACGTAGAGCGTGGACGCCCCGGCCTTGCCGGCCGCGAACGCCGTGACCGTCAGCCGCAGCGGCCCGTCGCGACGCTCGACCGACGGGATCGGCAGGTCCCCGCCGTCGAGCGAGACGCTTGTCGCGGCGTCCTTCCAGGTGCGAAGCTCGCCGTTCCTCCACACGAACGGCTCGAGCGTGAAGCCGCCGGCGTCGACCTCGACGCTGCCTTCCTCGTTGACGAGCGCCTCGTGCGCGTCGTCGGGCGTCCCGACCACGGTCCAGTAGCTCTGCTCGCCGAGGAAGTAGCGGGGGTAGTCGCCCGGCGTCGCCGCGCGCGCGATCGCCTGGAAGAACCCGTTCGGCGAGGCGGAGAATTCGTAGGGCTGCGGACGGATCTCCGCGATGGCGACCTCGCGGCCGGCCGGCGGTTCGAACCGCAAGCGGACGTAGCGCGCGTACGCGTCCGGCAGGTAGACGTAGTCGGCGCCGCCGTCGCTGCGCGTGAAACGCCGCGCCTCGGTCCACGCGTCCGCGTCGGTCGAGGTCTCGACGACGTACTCGCTCGCGTAGCCGCCGTCGGCGTGGTCCACGACGAGGCCGCCCTGCTCGATCGGCGAGTGGAAATCGAGAGTGATCGTCGTCGCGGCGCCGGCCGGGCTGCGCCAGGCCGTCTTCGCGTCGCCGTCGAGCAGCAACGAGGCGCCGTCGGCGTTCGTGCTCGTCGCCACGGACGGAGGACTCGAGGCCAGCGCGGGATCGCGCGGCTCGAGGCGGATCTCGTCGATCCAGACCTCGCCCGGTCCCCCGCTCGCGGACACGACGGCGATCTCGATCGCGTCGAGGTGCGCCGGCATCCCGCCCCCCGCCGGTCCCCACGCGAAGGAGATGCGCGGCTTCGAGACGCGCATCTCGCGCCACTCGCGCGCGAACTCGTGCTTCTCGAGCCGCTTCCACCAGACGTTCTCGCCCGAGAGGAACTTGATCTCGACCGTGTTCGGCTCGGCCTGCCCGCGCAGCGTAAAGACGAACATGTAGTCGGCCGGCAGGTCCACCGACAGCGCGCGCCGGGCGATCACGTGCGAGCGGCCGCGGCCGAGGTCGAACACGAGGCCGACCGCCGGGCCGTCGCGACCGTCCCCGGACGCGATCCGGGCGCTCGCGCCCGGCGACGCGACCGCCGACCACGACGAGGCCCCCGCTCCCGACTCGAGGACGACGGGCCGCAAGGCTTCCTGTACACCCGGCGCCGCGGTCGCGGGCAGAGGCAGCGAGACGGCGATCGACACGGCGACGGCGCACTGCGAGACCAGGCTCTGGACGAATCGGTTCAACATCGGTGGCGTCGACCTCGCAGGCACGGAAACGTCACGGGCCGCGGGTCAGCCCTTCAGGCCGCCGGACGTGATGCCGGCGACGTAGTAGCGTTGCAGCACGAGGAAGACGAGCATGACGGGCAGGACCGTGACGACGGCGCCCGCCATCATCAGCTCCGTGTCCTGCACGTGCTCGCCGAACAGACCGGCCAGCGCGACCGGCAGCGTGTAGAGCCGGTCGTCGGTCAGGACCACGAGCGGCCACAGGAAGTCGTTCCAGGTCCCCATGAACGTCGCGACCGCCAGCGTCACGAGGATCGGCCGGCAAAGCGGCAGCGCGATCTCCGCGAAGATGCGCAGCTCGCCCGCGCCGTCGACCCGCGCCGCGTCGAGCAGCGCGTCCGGGATCGCCTCCGCGTACTGGCGCACGAGGAAGATCCCGAAGATGCTCGCCATCGACGGCACGAGCACGCCCCAGTAGGAGTTCAGCAGGCCCATCTCGCGCAGCATCAGGAACAGCGGCAGCATGCCGACCTGCCCCGGCACGACGAGCGAGGCGAGCAGGAAGCGCCCGAGCCGTTCGCGGCCCGGGAAGCGCAGCTTCGCGAACGCGTATCCGGCCATCGAGTTCAGCGTGACCGAGAACGCCGTCGCGCCGCACGCGACGAGCGCGCTCGCCGCGAGATAGCGGGTGAGGTCGAGGCGGCCGAGCAGCGTCGTGTAGTGCTCGAGCGTCGGCGCGCTCGGCACGAGGCGCGGCGGGATCGTCGTCGCCTCGCCTGCCGGCATCAGGGAGGCCGACAGCATCCACGCGAGCGGGAACAGCGTCAGCGCCGCCGCGACGACCAGCGCGGCGTTGACGGCGACGAGCGGGAGCGCGCGCCTCAGGGTCATCGGGCGCCCTCCGCCGCGGCGCCCGGCCCGGTGCGGCGCCGCAGCCAGACCTGCAGCATCGTCACCGCGAGGATCACGACGAACAGCAGGAACGCGACCGCGGACGCGCGACCGAGGTTCCACCAGCGGAATCCCTCCTCGTACATCAGCAGCACGACGCTGCGCGTGCTGCCGGCCGGTCCGCCCTGGGTCATCACGTAAGGCTCGGCGAACAGCTGGAAGTAGCCGATCGCCGTCAGCAGCGTCACGAACCCCAGCACCGGCGCGAGCATCGGCAGCGTGATCGACGTGAAGCGCCGCCACGGGCCTGCGCCGTCGAGCGCAGCGGCCTCGTAGAGCCGCTCCGGGATGCTCTGCAGCCCCGCGACCAGCACGATCATGTTGAAGCCGAAGTTCTTCCAGACGGCCATCAGGATGATCGCGGGCATCGACCACGCCGGGTCGCCGAGCCAGTCGATCGGCGCGAAACCGAGCGAGACGAGCGCCTGGTTCAGCAGCCCGTAGCGCGGGTTGTAGAGGTAGCGCCAGACCACCGCGACGGCGACGATCGTCGTCGTGACCGGCAGGAAGAAGATCGTGCGGAACAGCCCCTTCCAGCGCGCCAGGCGCGCGTCGACGAGAAGCGCCGCGCCGAGCGACACCGCGATCGACAGCGGGCCGCCGACCAGCACGAAGTAGAGCGTGTTGCGCATCGCGCGCCACAGCAGCGGGTCGGCCAGCAGCGTCGCGTAGTTGCCCAGCCCGACGAACCGGAGCGTCGCGAGATCGGCGACCGCGTAGAGGTCGAAGTCGGTCAGGCTCAGGAACACCGACGCCGACATCGGCACGTAGAAGAACAGGCCGATCACGGCCAGCGCCGGGCCGGCAAGCAACAGCGCCGCGGCCGTCGTCGGCGTCGACGCGCGGCTCATCGCGCGGCCTCCGCCCGCGCCAGCAGCGCGCGGCGCTTCGCGAGGATCCGGTCGGCGTCGGCGTCGAGGTCCACGAGTGCCGCGTCGAGGCCGGTCTCGCCGCGCACCACGCGTTCCAGGTGCAGCGTGATCTTGTCGGCGATGCGCTCCCACTCCGGGATCTTCGGCGTCGGCGCGAGGTGGTCCATCTGCACGCGGAACGCGTGCGCGCGCTGCGCGGTCGCGTCCTTCCTCGCGGCATCGCCGCTCGCGGCGTCGTCCCAGGCGCTGCGGCGGGGCGGCAGGTCGCCGCTCGCGTCGCGGAACTCGCGCTGGACCGACGGCGTCGACAGGTACTCGACGAGCTTCCACGCCGCGTCCTTGCGCGGCGACGACGACGCGATCGCGAGGCTCGCCCCGCCGGCGACCGACAGGCCGGGGCCGGGAGCGGCCGGCGCGGGCATCGGCGCGGTCGTCCACGCGTCCGAGAGCTCGGGCGGCAGGCGTCGGGCGAGTTCCGCCAGGTTCCAGGGGCCGGTCACGAAGGTCGCGAAATACCCCGCCGCGAACTCGCGGTACAGGTTCGCGATCTGCGCTTCGGAACGCGCCGGCGCCAGCCCTTCGGCGAACAGCGAGACGTAGAACGCGAACGCGCGCCGGACCTCGTCGCTGCGGAAGTTGCCGCGCGTGTCGTCGTCGGCGAGGAGCCGGGCCCCCTGCTGCAGCGCGAGCACGACCGGGGTCTGCCACTCGTCGATCGGCAGGAACACGCCGTAGCGCGGCTCCGGCTCGCCGCGGCGCACGCGCCGCATCGCCGTCCTCCACTCCTCCCACGTCGCCGGCGCCGCGGGAACGCCGGCCTCCCGCAGCAGGTCGCTGCGCAGGAACAGCAGGCGCGTGTCCACGTACCACGGCAGCGCGACCAGCCGCCCGTCGATCTCGTTGGCCGCCAGCGCGCCGGCGAAGTAATCGTCGCGCTCGACGGCCCCGCTCGCCGCCACGCGCGCGTCGAGCGGCTCGAGCGCGCCGAGCGCGTCGAGTTCGGCGACCCAGGTGTTGCCGAGCTGGAAGACATCGGGCATCGAGCGGCCGACGAACGCCGTCAGCAGCTTCTCGTGGGCGGCGCTCCACGGCACGCGCTGCACGCGGACCCGGATTCCCGGATGCTGCCCGCGAAACCCGGCGAGCACCGCGTCGGCCGCCTCGGCCTCGCTGCCCATCGCCCAGAAGACGACCTCGTCCGCGTCGCCGCCGGTGCCCGCGCAGCCGGCCGCCAGCGCCAGCCCGAACCCCAGCCCAAGTCCCAGAAAGACGGCGGCGAGCCTCGCGGGAGACGACAGCAGGGCGAACGCGGACATCGGCCGATTAGAGCCGCCGGACCGTTCCCGCACAACAGCCCGGGCGCGCGTGAGCCCCGGCCTCACGCTCAGGCCGCCGCCTTCGACGACCGGCTCCGCGGAGTTGCCGAGGTCCGCGTCCTGCGCGGCTTCACCTTGAGTTCGACGTCGCAGTCGAGCACCTGCAGGAGGGCGAGCGTCTGCGTGAAGCTCTTCGAGGTGTTCGCCGGATCCAGCAGGCGATAGACCTGCGGCGCGGAGGTCCCGAGCCGGCGCGCGACCTCGCGCCGGCTCAGGCCCGACGCCTCGAGGCGCTGGCGGGCCTGCACGGAGAGTTCGTGCAGCACGATGCGCGCCAGGTAGGCCGGATCACGGTTGTAGGACAGGAGGTGGTCCAGGTGGACCGAGCCTTCCCTCCCGGAGGCCAGCGTATAGGTCACGGCTTCCCTCGCCAGTTCGGGGTCGACGACGGCGCGCACGATCGGGTCGCGGCGCGTCGGGCGCGGGACGAGCTTCACGAAGGGCATCGGATAGACGTCGCCGGCCCGTGTCACGACCTCGAGTTGCTGCTTGCGGCGATGGACGTGGACCTCGCGGAGCTTCACAGGAGTTCCTCCCGGACAAGCGCGCGCAGCAATGCCTGGAGGCGGGCGTCAGCGCGACCTCGCATCGGAGCCCACGTCTCCAGGTTCCACTTCACGACCAGCCGTCCGTCCCGGAACACGTGCACGTGCCGTGGCCGGTGATCGCCTTTCCAGACCAGGAACACGTACCCTCCTCGGCGCAGCTTGCCCACGCCCAAGCGTTACCAGATTCGGTAACACAAGAGAGGGGCACGCCGCAAGAAGATGATGACCGTGTGATGAACCGGGTCGCGAAACCGATCCGCCCCGCGCCTTTCCTTGCCCGGCCGTCCGACGCAAGGTTCCGCGGATGGATGACCGCGACCTGCTCGAAGCCGCCGACCTGAACCTGATCGAGTTCAACCGCGAGGGCGCCCGCTCGACCGCCGGCGGTCTCGTGCACGAAGAGGGCGGACTCGTGTTCTTCGTGCCGGGGCACCGCTTCCCGGTCGGGTTCACCGGCGTGATGCGCACCGACCGGACGGTGCCGGCCGCGCAGGTCCTCGAGCGCACGAAGGCCTTCTTCGGCCCGCGCGGGCACGGCTACACGCACGTGATCCAGGAGCACCGCGACGCCGACATCGCGGCTCTGCTGGAAGCCGAGGGCATCGGCCGGATGGGCAACAGCCCGGGCATGGTGCTCGAGCAGAGGCTTCCCGACGCGCCGCTGCCGGCCGGCGTGACCGTCGAGCAGGTGCGGGACGAGACTCAGGCGCGCGAATTCGCCGACGTCGCGGGCGCCGCCTACTCCACCTACGGCATGCCGCCGAAAATTGCGCGGAGCCAGTTCGAAGACTGGCGCTTCTTCACGCAGCCGCACGTCGCGGCGTTTCTAGCGCGGCTGGCCGGCGCGCCGGCGGCGACGGCGATGGTGATGGTCACGCACGGCGTGGCCGGCATCTACTGGGTCGGAACGATCCCGGAAGCGCGCGGCAGCGGACTGGCGCCCGCGTGCACGCGCATCGCCGGCAACGCCGGCCTCGACCTCGGCGCGAAGTTCGTCGCGCTGCAGGCGTCGGTGATGGGCGAGCCGGTCTACCGCAAGATGGGGTATCGCGAGATCACGCGGTACCCGTGGTACGCCGTCATGCCCTGACCGCTTGCGGTCGTGCCCTGACCGCTTGCGGTCGTGCCGTCACCGCTCCCGGTCCTGCCGCGACCGGACGCGCCGGCGTGTCCGCGAGGACAGGGAGACTCATCCCACGATCCTCCGGAACGTCAGGTTCACGCGCGGCCCGCACGGCCGCGCGAGCTTCGCGATCCCGTGCTGCCAGTGCCGCTGGGTCGCGCCGCGCATCACGAGCAGGCTGCCGCTTTCCAGCGGGATGCGCACGTTCTGGATGGATCGATTGCTGCGGTGCCGCAGCACCAGCGTGCGCGTCGCGCCGAGGCTCAGCGACGCGATCACCGGCTCCGGGCCGAGTTCCGGCTCGTCGTCGCTGTGCATGCCCATGCTGTCGCGTTCGCCGCGATAGAAGTTGAGCAGCACGCTGTTGAACTCCGCGCCCGCGGCGTCTTCGACGCGGCGGCGCAGGTCGGCCAGCAGCGGCGTCCACGCGAGCGGCTCGTAACGCGTGCCCGAGTACGCGTAGGCCGCGCCGGGATCGCCGTACCAGGCCAGCAGGCGAGGCTGCGCGTACTCGCGCCCCCACATCACGATCTTCTCCGAGCGCCACGGGGTCTCCTCGACGAGACGCGCGAGGACTTCTTCGGGCGGCGGACCGAGGAGCAGCGAGGCCATCAACAGCAAGTCGGCGTCGGGAACTGGGATCCGGTCGAACAAGCGAATTCCGAGTAGCAGAGGGACGAGAGGAACGGGAGTTCCGCGCGCTGCCCGGCCGCGCGAACGCGGTCGTCGGGCCCGAGGGGCCCTCCGCGGGCAGCGGGGGACGCCGTGCGGGCCGCGAACGCCCCGCGGACCCCGCACGCCTCGCATTTCGCCGCTGGCACTGCTCCCGGCGCGTGGGTCATAGTGCCGCGCGAGGGACCCGCATGACTCCTACCTTCGTGTGCAGACCGAACCCTCGCCCTCTGGCGTTCTTCACCGCGTTCGTGCTCGTGATGCTCGCGTCCGCGGCTCGCGCGACCACGCCGGCCTGTGACGGCGGCATCCTCGAACTCCGCCCCGGCTCGACGCTCGACTACGGCTGGACCGGCGGCGCGCACGGCGACGACCCCGGGACGGGGACCTCGTTCGCGTTCGCGATCCAGCGGCGCTGCGCGAACGATTCGTCGCCGTGCGACGGCGACGAGGACTGCGGTGGCGCCGAGTGCGTCCGCACCTGCGACTGCGCCTCCGACACCTCCTGCGAGATCACCGGCCCGGTCGGCGGCCGGCGCTGCCTTGGCAGCTTCGCCGAGTGCTCGACGAACGCGGACTGCGGCTTCGGCGCCTGCGTCTCGATGACCGGACCGCCCGTGCCGCAGTCGAACTACGGGACCCCGATCTGCACGGTCCCGTACTTCGACGCGCCGCTGACCGGCGCGATCGACACGGCCACCGGAGAGGTGAACCTCGCGTCGACGCTGCGCTGGAATGTCAGGCTCGGCATCGCGATCGACAAACCCTGCCCGCTCTGCGGTTCGCCGGACCAGGCGCCCACGACCGGGGACACGTTCACGTGCGATGGCGGGCTGAACAACGGCAAGCCCTGCACCGTCGACGGCGTCAGCGACGAGTTCGGCGGCACCTCCTACGACTGTCCGCCGGACACCTCGTTCGGAGTCGGAGGCTTCGGCAACGCCGTGCCACTGCCGGAACTGACGACGGGAACATCGACCCGCACCGCGCAGCTCCCCTGCAAGTCCTTCGGCTTCACCGGGAATCCGCTGAACCCGGCCAGTAACCCGAAGTGCACGGACCGCACGGGTCCCGAAGACCCCATCTGCACCAGCAACGCCGACTGCCGCCGCTGCAGCGGCGATCCCGCGATCGCCTGCGACGCCGACGACGACTGCCCGGGCAGCGGCGCCTGCGCCGAGGCACCCGACCAACCGGTCACGTGCGGCTACTGGTGCCACTGCGGCTTCTGCAACGGCGACCCGCAGCGCGCGTGTTTCGAGGACGGCGACTGCGGCGAGGGCGGGGTCTGCCAGCAAGGCACGGGGACCGGCACGCAGCCGAACGCCCCGCAGCAACGTCACAACGACTGCAGCTTCGACAAGTTCATCTGCGGCGGAGAGGACGAGACCTGTGCGACGTCCCAGACCGGGGCCTGCTCGGACCAGCCGTACCGCTCTTGCAGCAGCAACACCGACTGCGAAGCCTCTTCGGCCGGCCTGTGCGAGCTCGCCCCGAGGCCGTGTTTCGGTCCCCGGATCGAGAGGCAGGGGAATCCTGCCTCCCTCGGCGCGTACTGTTCGACGGCCGGAACGCCGTGTTCGTCGAACGCGGACTGCGATGGCGACGCCTGCCGCCCCGACACGATGTCTCCCGACCTCGCGGCCGTGTTCTGCATGCCCGCGACGACGAGTTCGGTGTTGAACTCCGCGCTGGGGATCACCGGGCCGGTCGCACTCGAGTGGAAGTCGTCGATCCGGATGTGCCGCTGCGACGTCTACGCGCCGGAGTGCGAGGTCCTCTGCGGACCGCCGGACCCGTGCGGCGACTGGAACGGCGACGGCACGACGACCGCGACCGACGCGCAAGGCATCTTGCGCGTGGCCGTGGGACTCGGGCAGTGCGCGGCCTGGATCTGCGACTACGACGGCAGCGGCGCCGTCACCACGTCCGACGCGCTCGCCGTGCTGCGCGCCTCGGTCGGTCAGCCGACGACGCCGTCCTGCCCATCACCGCCCTGACGAGCGCCGCCCGCCCGCCTAATCCCTGAGCCAGTGGCAGGTGTACCCGCCCGGGTTCTTCTGCAGGTAGTC
>CAYYZO010000093.1:0-15916 GCA_964476185.1 uncultured Myxococcales bacterium | reverse complement strand
CATGAGAATCGCCCATTTCGAGGCCGGATCCGGGATCGCCGGCGACATGACGGTCGCCGCGCTGCTCGATGCCGGTGCGTCGCGCGGCCTGACGCTCGAGGCGCTTCGGGCGGCGCTCGCCGCCGTTCCGCTCGGCCACTACGGGATCGACGCCGAGCGGGTCGAGGTGTCCGGCGTGCCGGCCCTGCACTTCCGCGTCGACATCGACGAGTCCGCGCACCACCACCATCGCCACTGGTCCGACATCCGCTCCATGCTTGCCGAGGCGCGCGAGCGCGGCTTGTCCGAAGGCGCCTGGTCGCGCGCGGTCCGGATTTTCGACGTACTCGCGCGCGCGGAAGCCGAGGTCCACGGCTGCGCGGTCGACGACGTGCACTTCCACGAGGTCGGCGCGGTCGACTCGATCGTCGACATCGTCGGAGCGGCCTGGTGCCTCGACTTCCTCGGCGTCGAGGCCTGCACGGTCTCGACGCTGCCGACCGGATCCGGGCACGTCGACACCGAGCACGGCCGACTCAGCGTCCCGACCCCGGCCACCGCGCTGCTGCTGCGCGGCCTCGAGGTCCGCGCCGGCGACGGGGAAGGCGAGATCGTCACCCCGACCGGTGCGGCGATCCTCGCCGCGACGGCGAGGTCGACGCGACCGGTGATGCACGTGGAGGCGACCGGCTGCGGCGCCGGAACGAAGCGGCTGAAGGACCGCCCGAACGTGCTGCGCGTGTTCCTCGGCACGATCGACGACGAGAGCGACGAGGCGCTGGTGCTCGTGGAGGCCGACCTCGACGACATGGCGCCGGCCGCGCTCGCGGCGGCGTGCGACCGCATCCGCGCCGAGGGCGCCCGCGACGTCAGCGTGCAGCCGCTCGCGATGAAGAAGAACCGGCTCGGCATGCGCCTGTCGGTGCTCGTCGAAGCGGCGCTGCTCGAGAAGGTCGCTGCCTCGATGCTGCTGCACACGACGACGATCGGGGTGCGCTATCGCTCCGTGCAGCGCAGCGTGCTCGCGCGCCGCATCGAGGTCGTGCCGACGACGTGCGGCCCCGTGCGCGTGAAGGTGGTCGTGCGGCCCGATGGTAGCGAGAGCGCCGAACCCGAGTTCGAGGACGTGGCGCGCGCGGCTACGTCGTCGGGCCGCCCGTTCGCGGACGTGCGGGCCGAGGCGCTGGCCGCGTTCCTGAAGCGCTGAGCGGGGCGGGCGGACGACCGATCGCTCCAGCGCATGCTCCTGGTCGCGGGGCGCGACCGGCGAGGAGCAGCGCGAACCGAAGTCTGCGACACCCAGCAGCAAAGTGGGCTTTCGGCCGCGTCGCCGCGATCGCCGGTCGTTCCTCGGGACGGGCCGGAACGCGCCGGGCCCGGGCCTTGTCGACCGCGGCTTGGCTCAGCCGCGCCGCGAAGGCCTCATGGCCGCGTGCAGCCCATCCAGGTCGTCGCGCTCGCGTTCTCGATCAATCTCGTCAGCTGCACGCTGTTGCTGCGCTGGTGGATCTGGCCGCGCGTTCGCGCGGCCAGGCTCGAGGATGGCCTCGCGCCGCTGGTCGCGTTCCACTGGATCCGCACGCTAGGCCTGTTCGCGCTCCTGCCCGGCATGTCGAGCGACCATGCCGCCGCCAGCACGTGGGCCCGCCACGTCGCGCTCGGCGACGTGGTCACCGTCGCGCTCGCGATCGGCGCGGTGGCGATGCTGCGTCGCCGCCATCGCTGGTCGCTGGCGGCGACGTGGGCGTTCAATGCCTGGGGTTCGCTGGACTGCCTGAATGCCGGGGTGAACGCCGCCGCCGAGCGCATCCTCGACCACGGTGTCGGGGCGCAGGCGGTGGTGATCGGCTTCGCCGTTCCGGCGCTGCTCGTCACGCACGCGGCGATCTTCGTGTTGCTGCTCCGTGGACGCGGCGAAGCGTCGACCTGACGCCGGCTGCGGCGCGGCGCTCGACCCGGGCGTGGCGATCAGTCCGTTGCCGCCAGCGCCTGCAGGTCGAGATGGGCTTCGGCGAGGGCCGCGAGCCGCTCGCCGTCGTCGCGCTGGACGTCGCCGACGAACGGCATCGCGCCGAGATCCCGCGCGGTCGTGAAGTGCCCGATCGTCGCGCGGTTCGTGCGCGCGGCCAGCACATGGGCGTCGTGGCCGAGGACCTCGTTCATCACGTAGCCGGCGACGGGAAGGCGCGAGGACTGCAGTACCTCGAGCGTCAGCAAGGCGTGGTTGATGCAGCCGAGCCGGTTCGCAACGACGACGAGCACCGGCAGGCGGAGTTCCCGGGCGAGGTCGAGCGTTGTGAAGCCGTCCGTCACCGGGACCATCAGTCCACCGGCGCTCTCGACGAGCACGAAATCGGCGTTGCGGGAGATGGCACCGTAGCGCTCGAGCAGCACGTTGCGGCCGATCACGCGTTCTTCGGCGGCGGCCGCGACGAGCGGCGCGGCGGGCTCGGCGAACAGGTACGCGGCGACCTCGGCGGGATCCTGGCCGGTGACGGCTGCGAGTCGGCCGCAGTCCTCGCCCGCGAGCCGCCCGCCGACCGAAGGGCAGCCCGTCTCCACCGGCTTGTACGCGGCGACGCGGGCCCCGCGCCGGCCGAGCGCCGCGAGGATCGCGCAGGAGACCAGGGTCTTGCCGGCGCCGGTGTCGGTGCCGGTCACGAAGATGCCACGCATGTCAGTCCTCCGTCGTGCGCGAGGCGACGCCCAGCCTCGCGGGAACGTCGCCGCCCGTTGTTCCGGTGAGCTTCGTTCGCACGCTCAGCCCCCGGTCGCGCGCTCGACGGCGCGGGCGACCGTGACGACGAGCCGCTCCAGCAGGTCGTCCGGCATCGAAAGCGGCGGCATCAGCACCATCGTGTCGCCGAGCGGCCGCACGACGACGCCGTCCTCGCGCGCGAGGAGCACGGCGCGGTGGGCGCGCCGCTCGTCGGTCGGGAAGCGTTCTCCGGCGTCCGCGTCGCGCCAGAGGTCGAAGCCGACCATCAGGCCCACGCGCCGGACCGGCCCGGTCGCGCGCAGCGGTTCGACGTGCTCGTCGAGCAGCTCCTGCAGTCGCCGTCCGGCCTGCACCGAGCGGGCGAGCGTGTCCTCCTGCTCGAACACCTCGAGGCTCGCGATCGCGGCCGCGCAGCCGAGCGGGTTGCCGCCGTAGGTGTGGCCGTGGAACAGCGCGCGGTACTCGGACGGCCGCCCGCCGAACGCTTCGTAGACGCGCTCGGTCGCGAGCGTGGCCGCGAGCGGCAGGTATCCGCCGGTGATGCCCTTGGCCAGGCAGAGGATGTCGGGCGCGATTCCCGCCTGCTCGATCGCGAACATCGCTCCGGTGCGGCCGAATCCCGTGGCGACCTCGTCGCAGACGAGCAGGCAGCCGTGGCGGTCGCAGAGCTCGCGCACGCCGCGCACGAACGACGGCGGTTGCGGCCAGATGCCGGCGGCGCCCTGCACGAGCGGTTCCATCACGACCGCCGCGACCGTGGAGCCTTCCTGCTCGAGCACGGCGGCGAGGCGCGCGAGGCTCCGAGTCGACGCCGCTTCGAGCGAAGCCGCGTCGCAGCGCCCGCGCCCTGCGATCGGCTCGCACAGGAACGGCGGGTCGAACTTCGCGACGCGGAACGTGACCGGCTCGTAGCCGCGGTGGAACGGCTCCGAGAAGCCGAGGCTCACCGAGCCGATCGTGTCGCCGTGGTACGCCTCCGACAGCGTCACGAAGCGCGTGCGCTCCGGATGCCCGACCTGGCGCTGGTACTGGAACGCCATGCGCAGCGCGACCTCGACGGCGGTCGAGCCGGAGTCCGAATAGAAGACGCGCGTGAGCGGCTCCGGCGTGATCGCGACGAGCCGCTCGGCGAGCTCGATTGCGGGCGCGTGCGAGAGCCCGAGCATCGTCGAATGCTGCAGCCGATCGAGCTGCGCGTGCAGCGCGGCGAGGATGTGCGGGTGTCCGTGCCCGTGCACGTTGCACCACAGCGACGACACGCCGTCGAGGTAGCGCCGCCCGTCGCTGCCCGCGAGGAAGAAGCCGTCGGCGCGCTCGACGACGAGCGGGTCGTACGACGCCCACTCGGTGGCCTGCGTGAACGGGTGCCAGAGCAGGCGGCGGTCGGCGTCGCGAAGCGCGGCGATCGAAGCGGCGGTCGTGCGCGCGGGTTGCGGCGCGCGGGGCGGGGCAGTGGTCACGAGGTCCCTCCGTTGCGCGGCGCCGGGGCGAGGATGCCGGCGAGTTCGCGGGCGACGCCGTCGATCTGTGCTTCGGTGTGCGTGGCCATCAGGCTCAGGCGCAGCCGCGAGGTCCCCTCGGGCACGGTCGGCGGCCGGATCGCGGCGACGTAGTAGCCGCGCTCGAGCAGCCGCTCGGCGGCGTCGACCGCGCGGCGCGCGTCGCCGACGAGCACCGGCAGGATCTGGCTGTCCGCGTCCGGCACGTCGAGCCCCGCGGAGCGCAGCACTTCGCCGAGGGCGCGGGCGCGCGCGAGCAGGCCGGCGGCCCGCCCGGGCTCGCGCGCGATCACGTCGAGCGCGGCTGCCGCGGCGGCGACGGCCGACGGCGGAAGGCCGGTCGTGAAGATGAACGAACGCGCGCGGTTGACGAGGTGGTCGACGAGCGTGCGCGAGCCGGCCACGTACGCGCCGAAGCTGCCGAGCGCCTTGCCGAGCGTCCCCATGTGCACGTCGACGCGCGACGTGAGGCCGAGCTCGGCGACCAGCCCGGCGCCGCACGGTCCGAACACGCCGGCAGCGTGCGCCTCGTCGACCATGAGCCAGGCGCGGGCCTCGCCGGCGGCGTCGGCGATCGCCGCGAGCGGCGCGGTGTCGCCGTCCATCGAGAACACGGACTCGGTCACGACCAGCACGCGGCGCGCGCCGGCGCAGCCGGCCAGCACCTCGCGAAGGTGCTCGACGTCGTTGTGCCGGTAGACGGCGATGCGCGCGCGGGAGAGCCGGCAGCCGTCGATGATGCTCGCGTGGTTCAGCTCGTCGCTGACGACGACGTCGTCCGGGCCGACCAGCGACGCGATCACGCCGACGTTCGCGTGGTAGCCGGTCGACCAGACCAGCGCGGCCTCGGTTCCCTTCCACGCGGCGAGGCGCTCCTCGAAGCGCGCGTGCGCGGTCATGTGGCCGGAGACGAGCCTCGAGGACACGGAGCTCGCGCCGAAGTCGCGCGCCGCCCGCACGGCGGCCTCGACGACCTCCGGGTGCGACGCGAGGCCGAGGTAGTTGTTCGAGCAGAGCAGCACGATCTCGCGGCCGCCGAGCCGCACGACGGGGTCCTGGGGGCCACCGATCTCGCGCAGGCGGCGGCGCAGTCCGCGGCGTTCGATGGAGGCGAGCTCGCCGGAGAGGGCGTCGGCCAGCGAATCGCGTTCCGGTGCGGAGACGGCGTGGGGCGGGGAGCCCGGGGTGGCGGGGAGCGACGGGTTCGACATGGGAAGCGGGGGTCCGGGTAACGGCCAAGCGCCGGGTAGTCAACCGGCGGCCCGACGGGGTGGTTGACCAGCGCCCTATCCATTAGATGCGCGCGGAGTGGGGCGCGAGAAAGGCGCTCTCCGGTCCGGCCCGCCGTCTGGCGCGTGGCCGGGGGCAGCGTTAAGGTCGCGCGCCCGCTTCCCGGCCGGCCTTCGCTCGCCGGGACGAGGCGCCCTTGCCGACCATGATCGACCGTCGCCAGCGTTGTCCGTGGGTGGACACGACCAAGCCCGACTACGTCGCCTATCACGACGACGAGTGGGGCGTGCCCGTCCACGACGACCGTCGCATGTTCGAGTTCCTGACGCTGGAGTCCGCGCAGGCGGGCCTTTCCTGGTACACGATCCTGCGCAAGCGCGAGGGCTACCGCTCGGCGTTCGCCGACTTCGACGCGCAGAAGGTCGCGCGTTTCTCCGCCGCGAGGATCGAGAAGCTGATGCTCGATCCCGGCATCGTCCGCAACCGTCTCAAGATCACGTCCGCTGTCCAGAACGCGAAGCGGTTCCTCGAGGTGCAGGACGAGTTTGGGAGCTTCTGCGACTATCTGTGGCGGTACGTCGACGGAACGCCGGTGGTGAGCCGGCTCGAGAAACTGTCGGACTACCCCCCGCGGACGCCGCTGTCGGACGCGATCAGCAAGGATCTCAAGAAACGCGGCTTCCGCTTCGTGGGCACGACGATCGTCTATGCCCACCTGCAGGCCACCGGCCTCGTCAACGACCACGCGCTCGGCTGTTTCCGTCGCAAGCCACTGCTATCGCGCGGGTCGTCGCCCCGGCGATAGTCGCGAGATGTCCCGACGAAGACGAAAGAGTGCGGAGCCGGCAGGTCGTGAGCGGGCCGCCGCGGCTCCGAACGGCGCCGCGCAGGATCCGGCGCGGCCGGCCGCAGGGAAACCGGCGGCGCCGGCGCAGGCGCCGGCGCCGGCGCGGCCGGCGGCGGCCGGCGCCGCCGCGCCGGGCGGCTGCGGTCTGGCGCGGTTGCAGTCGATGGCACGGCGCAGCGTCGTGCAATGGGGGATGGCCGGGCTGGCGCTGGCGTTCTTCGCCGCCGTCGCGATCCCCGCCGCCCGCACGCACACGCCGACGCCCGACGAGTTCGTCTACGTGCCGGCGGGCCTCTACCACCTGCAGACCGGCGACCTCTCGTTCGACCCGACCAATCCGCCGCTGCTGAAGATCGCGATGGCGCTGCCGCTCGCCGGCATGGACGTCAAGCTCGACCTCGACCCGCGCTATCGCGACAACCGCACGGGTTGGGGGCCGTGGATCTTCGGCACGCGGTTCATGGACCTGAACCGCGAGCGCTACCTCGACGCTTACTTCGCGGCGCGGCTCGTGGTCGTCGCGATGACCGTCCTGCTCGGGGCGCTCGTGTTCGTCCGTGCGCGCGAGCTCCTCTCGCCCGCCGCGGCGCTGGCCGCGCTGGTGTTGTTCGCTTCGATGCCGCCGCTCGTCGCGCACGGCTCGCTCGCGACGCTCGATCTCGGCGTGACGGCGCTGCTGTTCGCCGGATTCTGCGCGACCGCGCGGTTCGGATCGACGAAGCGGTACGAATGGGCGGCGGCGACCGGCGCGCTGTTCGGCTTCGCGTTCGCGGTCAAGGGAACGGCGGCGCTGCTCGCGCCGGTCGTGCCGGTCGTGGTCGCGCTGCAGTGGCGCGACTGGCGCGTCGCCGGGGCGGCGCGCTTCGTCGCCGGCGGCGCGACGATGGCCGTCGCGGCGTGGGGCGCGATCCTGCTGTCGTACGGCCTGCAGGGTTTCCCGCTGCCGGAGCCGCTGGTCGAGGGCGTTCGTTTCCAGATGGCCCAGAGCAGCGCCGGCGAGTTCCCGGCCTTCCTGTTCGGCGACTGGTCGCAGACCGGCTGGTGGCACTACTACCTGGTCGCGCTCGCGCTGAAGACGCCGCTGCCGTCGCTCGTGCTGATGCTCGCCGGCGGCACCGCGATCGTCCGCGACGCGCGCCGCCGCGATCGCGTCCGCGGCAACCGGGACGCGATCGCGGCGGGCGCGTGGATCGCGCTGCCCGTGCTGCTGCTCCTGTACCTGCTGTCGTTCCACTACGCGAAGGACTACGGCATCCGCTACCTGCTGCCGGCGTTCCCGTTCCTCGTGCTGCTGGCCGGGCGTGGCGTGGACCTGCTGCTGTCGGCCGGGCCTCGCGCGCGCGTCGCCGCGGCCGTGCTGCTGGCGTGGCAGGTCGTCGCGTGCGCCGTCGCCACGCCGCACCATCTCGCGTACTTCAACGAGCTCGCGGGCGGGCCGGATCGCGCGCGACGACTGCTGCTCGACTCGAACCTGGACTGGGGGCAGGACCTCGGGCGACTCGGCGAGTACATGAAGGCGAACGGGATCGACCGCATCGGCCTCGGGTATTTCGGCCACGTCGACCCGCGCGTGTACGGCATCGACTACACGATCGCGCCGATCACGCCCGCTGCCGGGCGCTATGCGATCAGCGCGAACTTCCTCGCGGGGTATCCGTACGCGATCACGTATGCCGGGCCGCGCATCCGCGGCGTGGCGAAGGGCGCCTGGGCCTGGCTCGACCGACTCGAGCCCGTCGCGAGGGTCGGACGCTCGATCTACGTTTTCGACGTGACGAGCGAGGATGCGGCGCGGCTCGCTTCGGCCGGGCGCGGCGTTCCTTGACAGCGCGCCGCTGCCCGCCATAGGAACCTCGCGCGATGGGCGGGACCGTGGAAACGACGAGGCCGTGCGCGGGCACGGCTCCCGCGATCGTGATCCCCACGTACAACGAGAGCGAGAACATCGTTCGCCTGGTCACCGAGATCCTCGCGCTCCCGGTCGGCGCGCACGTGGTCGTCGTGGACGACAACTCGCCGGACGGCACCGGCGCGCTCGTCGCGGAACTCGCGGCGCGGGAGCCGCGCGTGCACGCCGTCCACCGGCCGGCCAAGCTCGGGCTCGGAACCGCCCACATCGCCGGGATCCGCTTTGCCGCCGGACTCGGCCTCGACCCGATCGGCACGATGGATGCGGATTTCTCCCACCACCCGCGCTACATCCCGGACCTGCTGGCCGGCCTCGACGAAGCCGACGTGGTGATCGGCTCGCGCTACGTGCCCGGGGGCGGCACGAAGGACTTCAAGTTCCACCGGCGGATGCTGAGCCGCGGAGCCAATGCGTTCGCGCGCGGGATGCTCGGGCTCACGGCGGCCGACTGCACGGCGGGCTTTCGCGTCTACCGCCGGCACACGCTCGACACGATCGACCTCGACGCGATCTTCTCGAACGGCTACTCGTTCCTGATCGAGATCCTGTTCCTCGTCCAGGCGGCCGGTTGGAAGGTCGGCGAATCGCCGATCCTGTTCGAGGACCGGCGCGAGGGCATCTCGAAGATCTCCCGCCGCGAGATCGCGAAGGCCGTGTACACCGTGCTCCGCCTGTTCGCGCAGCGGGGCCGGGTCCAGGCGGGGACACCGCGTCCCTCGCGCTGAGTCGCCGCCGCGACCGCTACGTCTCGGGGCGGTCCGACCTCGCGAAGTCGCCGTGCGTTCCCGATCGACTCTTCCGGATGCGGCTGTCGGTCGCGCGTTATCCCGTTCACGGGAGTTCCTGCGTCCGACGCGTCGTTGGCGAGAGCCGGGGTGTAGTCGTTCGCGTACTTCGCGAACCTTACCGATCGTCGCTTCTCCGCGTTAGAAACCGCGACGCGATGTCGCGTCGATTCCGACTCGACTGTCGCCCGGAATCTTCTCGACCCGTGCGCGAGCGCCCCCCGATTGCGTTGACGCAGGCCGGGCCTCTCCGATAGATTTCGGTGAACAACGACACCATCTGCCCGGGAGGGTCCGCGGACTACGGATTCGGACAGGTGTCGTGACCTCGGTGCATCGCTCGAGCGGCGCCCGAATCCTCCGGAGGGACAATGAACGCAACGATCAAGACCGGCGCAGTCCTCGCGCTTTCGTGCCTGTTGACCGCAGGCATCGCCGGAAGCGCAGCTGCCAGAACCGCCAACAAGACCGTCTACCCCATCGTGTTCGCGCACGGCGCCGGGGGTTTCGACAACATTCTCGGCTACGACTACTGGGGCGACGACTGGGGCGTGTTCGTGCTCGACCCTTGTGACGGTTTCCTCGAGACGACCTGCAACGGCGACATCAGCACCACCCAGAAGTCGTTCATTGCCTCGGTCACCCCGCTGCAGTCCTCCGAGAACCGCGGCTACGAGCTCTACCAGGACATCCTCGGGTACATGGCGTCGTCGGGCGCCCAGTACGTGAACATCGTCGGCCACTCGCAGGGCGGCATCGACCTGCGCAAGGCGGCCAAGCTCCTCTACACGAACAAGGGCCGCAACGTCGTGAAGTTCGGGATCAGCGTCTCGTCGCCGCACCGCGGTTCGCCCGTCGCCAAGCACATCCTCGATCTCGGCGCGGGCGTGACTTCGGTGATCAACGCCCTGGCGACGATCTACGGGAACATCGTGTACGGCGCCGGCAACGACGGCTATGCGGCGGCGAAGTCGCTGATGTACAAGGACTACAGCTCGACCGACGGCGTGACGACGGGCCTGCAGGCGTACAACACCTCGTATCCGAACAGCACGTCGTACATCGCGCGCAGCCGCAGCTTCATCACGGTGCAGCAGGGCCTCGACGTGAACCCGGCGCTGTTCCTCGTGGTGAACGGCTTCCACAACATCGACGGCGACGGATACGCGACGACCGACGCCGACAACGACGGCGCGCTCGGCATCGGTGACGGCAACAGGAACGACACCGACGACGACGGCCTCGTGGGACTCAACTCCGCGCAGATGGGACTTCGCCTCGAGCACGTCGGCTGCTGGCCGTGCCTCGACTACGTCTACGAGCGCACGGCGACCGGCGACTGCACGAACCTGAACGCGCCGACATCCACGATGATGACCTCGTACTCCTACGTGATCCCGCAGGACCACCTGGACGTGATCGGCATCGGGCCGGACACGTTCGACGAGATGGAGTTCTACGCGGCGCTGACGGACTACATCGCCGATTCCGGGTTCTGATCCGGGCGGCGGGACATCCCGCGATCGACGAGGGGCCTTTATCCCGCGAGGGATAAAGGCCCCTTGCTTTGGTGCAGGTGGTGGTGGAATAGGGCCGCCGCTGCCGCGTTCGCGCGACGACGGCAAGGCAGGGGAACGAGAAGTGGCTGCTTCGAGGAACAGGACGCTCGTGCTGGGAGTGCTGGCGGTGGCGCTGGTGGGCCTGCTGGCCTGGCAGCGCTCGGCCGAGGTCGCGCCGGGCGTCGACGGACACGAAGGCGACTCGGCGCGCTCGCAACTCCCGTCCGGGGAGCCGGCGGACTCGAAGCCGGGCGAACTCGCCCCGCGCGATCGCCGCCCGGCCATGAGCCAGGAGGCGAAGGACGCGGAGGCCGCGCGCTACCTGCAGGAGCAGTTCGGCGCGACCATCGCGAACAAGCGTGCGCAGATCAAGGCTCTCGAGAAGCTGACCGGCTACCTGATGCGCGAGTACCCGGACGATTGGCGCGAGCGGCTCCAGGCGCTGCTCGAACGCGCGTTCCCGGGCATGGGTGCGCAACTGATGGCCCAGTTCCAGAACATGCAGTCGTACAACGACTGGCTCAAGGCCAATCGCGAGCAGTTGCAGCAGATGACCCCGGACGAACGCCGCGCGGCGCTGAACGACGCGCGCTTCCGCTATTTCGGCGAGGACGCCGCCGAGATCTTCGAGGAGTCGCTGCGCCAGGAACAGATCCTCGACGCCATGCAACAGATCGAGCAGATCCCGGAGGCGAGCGTCGACGCGAAGCTCGAGAAGTACGTCGACTCGATCCGGCAGGCCTACGGCGAGAAGGCGCCCTCGTTCATCGAGAACCGCCAGACCGAGCTGATGAACAACTTCCTCACGCTCCCTTCGGTGCAGGACGACCTGCACGGGATGGCGCCGGCGGCGCGCCAGCAACAGATGGAGAACGTCCGCCGCCAGCTGGGCCTCGACGACGACGCGATCGAACGCTGGCGGGAACTCGACGCCGAGCGCGACCGCGCCTGGGACAACGGCGAGACCTACATGGAGGAGCGCGAACGGATCGCCTCCCGCTACGAGGGGGAGGAGCAGGCGCGTCGTCTCCAGGAGCTGCGCCAGCGCTTCTTCGACACGGAGGAAGCCGACGTCATTCGCGGCGAAGAAGAGTCGGGGTTCTTCCGTTTCGGCCATCGCCGTGTATATGGGAAGGAGTGACCGGCGCCGGAGCCGGTCCGCGAAGGCAGGTGGCTCCATGATGCGCATCGCGTCGAGGTCGATTCTTCTGGTGGGATTCGCGGCATTCGCCGTCGCGGCGCTGGGCGCAGCGACCGCTTCTGCGGCGCCGCTCCCCACCGGCGCCTGCTGCAATTCGCTCATCGGGTGCTGCCCCCCGGAAGGAAGTTGCCGGGAAGTGGCCCTGCCGGACTGCAATGGCATCGTGGACCAGTACATCGGCGACGGGACCACCTGTGCCGCCCAGTGTTCGGTCACGACGACGACGATCCCGGCCTTCGGGGGGTGTTGCCTGTCGAACGGACTCTGCGTGACGGACACTCCCGAGGTCTGCGCCGTCAACGAAGGCTTCTACCTGGGCGACGGCACGAACTGCGAGTTCGCGAAGTGCGTGGCCGTGACGACGACGACGACGCTGCCGGCGATCGGCGCCTGCTGCCTGTCGAACGGATCGTGCTTCACCGACACGTCCTCGGTCTGCACGGTCAGCGAGGGGATCTACCAGGGCGACGCGAGCAGTTGCGAGTTCGTCGAGTGCTCCGTCGCGACGACGACCACCACGACGATCCCCGTGACGACGAGCACGTCGACGTCCACGTCCACGAGCACGCTGCCGGTCATCGTGATCTGCGGCGACGCGAACAACGACAAGGACATCACGGCCACCGACGCGCTGATCGCGCTGAAGAAGAGCGTCGGCACCGCCGAGTGCTCGGTCCAGCGCTGCGACTACAACGGCAACGGCTCGGTCCAGAGCTCGGACGCGCTGCTGATCCTGAAGGTCGCGGTCGGGCAGTTCGTCGCGCCGATGTGCCCGCTGCTGCTCTGAGTCTCAGACCGTCAGCACGATCTTCCCGAAGTTGGCGTTGCTTTCCATGAGCCGGTGGGCCTCGGCGGCATCGGCCAGCGCGAACGTGCAGTCGACGACCGCCCGGATCCGGCCGCTCGCCAGGTGCGGCAGTACGCTCTTCTCGAACGCGCGCGTGGCCGCGGCCTTTTCCTCGAGCGAACGCGCGCGCAGCAGCGTGCCGCGGATCGACAGCCGCTTCTGCAGCAGCATCCCGAGCGGCAGGTCGCCGCTCGCGCCGCCCATCAGCCCGACGACGACCATGCGCCCCTTCTCGGCCATCGCCCGCAGGTTGCCCTCGAGGTAGGCCGCGCCGATGAAGTCCACGACGACGTCGGCGCCGCGCTTGCCGGTGGCCTCGCGGACGCGATCGGCGAAGTTCTCGTCCTTGTAGTTGATGCCGACGTCGAGCCCGAGTTCGCGGGCGGCGGCGAGCTTCTCGGCCGAGCCCGCCGTGCCGAGGATGAGCCCCGCGCCCATCGCCCTGGCGACCTGCACGGCCGCCGTGCCGACGCCGGAGCCGGCCGCGTGCACGAGCACCGTCTCCCCGCAGGCGAGACCGCACTGCAAGAGCGCGTCGTGCGCGGTGATGAACGCCTCCGGAACAGCGGCCGCCTGCTCGAACGAGAGCGCGTCGGGGATCGGCGACGCGAGCCGTTCGTGCGTGACGATCTTCTCCGCGTAGCCTCCGCCGGGCAGCAGCCCCATCACGCGGTCGCCGACGCGGAACGACGTGACGCGCGCACCGACCTCGGCGACCTCGCCCGCGTACTCGAGCCCGGGGACCTCGAACTCGGGCTTCGGTCCGGGCTGCGGATACAGGCCGCGGCGCTGCAGCAGGTCGGCGCGGTTCAGCGCCGTGGCGCGCACGCGAACGACCAGGTCCTCGGGGCCGGGGACGGGGTCGGGAAGGTCACGGAGGGCGAGGACTTCGGGGGCCCCGTATTCGGGGATGACGATGGCTTTCACTGGAACTCCTTGGCGATGGTCTTGAGGAACGCGCGCGAACGCAGGGGACGCGCGAGGTGGAGGTCGACGAGCCGTTCGAGCAGGGCCGTGGCGAGCCGGCCCACCGCGGGTTCGGCCGCCGGGGGGACCTGGGCCGCGGCGTCGCGAACGTAGGCCATCAGCGGCGGGTCGATGACGCGGCGGCTCGGGCGGAAGTGCTCGTCCTCGGGGTCGATGCCCGCGGCCTCGGCCTCGTGCCGCGCGCAGACCACCCCGCTGCCGCGGGCGTCGAGGATCGGCCGGGAGTACTCGGTGACCGGCTCGGCGCAGATGCCGCAGGCCCCGAAGTCCGGCGCCCAGCCGCTGCGGTCGAGGAGCCCGAGCACGAAGTGGTGGGCCAGCGGTTCGGTCCGCTCGTGGCCGAGCCGGGCGACGACGTCGCGGTACAGGTCGAAGAGGTCGGGGCAGGGGTCACGGTCGGCGGTCATGACCTCGGTGAGCTCGGTCAGGTACGACGCCCATGCGAACGCATCGAGGTCGGTCGCCAGCGTGCGGTTCGTGGCGAGGACCCGGCTCTCGTGCAAAAACGCCAGTGAAAAAGCAGGCTTGCGGTCCAGCCGCACGGCCAGCTCCTGGAACGGTTCGAGCGCCCCGCCGGCAAAGCGCCGGGCCGAGCGGCGAGCGCCTTTCGCGATGGCCGAAACCTTGCCGAGGGTCTGCGTCAGCAGCACGACGATGCGGTCGGACTCCCCGTAGTTGCGGGTCCGCAGCACGAACGCGTTGGTGTGGACCTCTTCCATCTCCGACCTGTCGCTTCCCGGTGGCGGCAGCCGAGGCTCGGCGCGAGCCTCGGGACGACCTGCCGTCGCGGCGGCGAGCCACAGGAAACGCCGCGCCCGGCAGTTTCGCAAGGAAGCGCGTTTCGTTCGTTGACAGCCGGGCCTCGCGACTTAGCTTCCGCGCACTTCGCGAACCACCCGGGGCGCGTACCAGTGGCCCCCGGGGCGCTTCCAGCGGCCCGGGGCGATTCAGATCGATGAGCATGCAACACGAAGACGATCCCTCCTCGAGCCGGTCGGACGGCGAAGACGTGACCTCCACCAGCAGTCAGGCCGAGACGACCAGCGGGGACGTGGGCGGCGGCGATCCCGCCGGCGACGACCCCGTGGCCGAGCCGGGATCCCCGGAGGACCAGCTCGAGGCCGCCCGCCGCGAATCGGCGGAGAATTTCGAGCGCTTCGTGCGCGCGAAGGCCGACCTCGAGAACTTCATCAAGCGCCATCAGCGCGAGCTCAGCGAACGCGCACGCTACGACGGCGAAGCTCTTGCCCGCGACGTCCTCCCGGCGGTGGACGACCTCGAGCGGGCGTTGCAGCACGCCGACGTTGCCACGGGCGGGGTGTCCGGCGGCGTGGAACTGGTGCTGAAGGGTTTGATCGCCGCGCTGCAGCGCAATGGCGTCGAGCGCATCGACGCGGCGGGCAAACCGTTCGACCCCGCCGAGCACGAGGCGGTCAGCATGGTCGAGTCCGCCGAGGTGCCTGCGGGGACGGTGATCGATGTCTTTCGCGCGGGCTACAAGATGCGCGACCGGCTGCTGCGCGCAGCGATGGTCTCCGTCTCGAAGGCGCCGCAGGCGAAGGATTGAACGGGAAAAACGGCTTGCGCCTCGGGACCCTGTGGTTATTTCCCCTCCCAGGCGCGACGACGCGGGACGACCGCGCGACAGCGCGAACATTCTGAAGGTTTCGGAGCCAGGACCCTCGAACTCGACGCTCCGGGGCTTTCACGGAAAGAGGTAACGGAATGGGCAAGGTCATCGGTATCGATCTCGGCACCACCAATTCGTGCGTGGCCATCCTCGAGGGCGGTCAGCCGACCGTCATCGCCAACTCGGAGGGCGGCCGCACGACTCCATCCGTGGTCGCCGTCAACGACGCCGGCGAGCGCCTGGTCGGCCAGATCGCCAGGCGCCAGGCGATCACGAACCCGCAGAACACCGTCTACGCGGTCAAGCGCCTGATCGGCCGCCGCTTCGACGACAAGGAAGTGGAGAAGGCGCGCACGCACCTCGGCTACGAGGTCGTCAAGGCGGACAGCGGCGCCGCCTACGTCAAGCTCGGCGGAAAGGTCATGAGCCCCGCCGAGGTTTCGGCGATGATCCTCCAGAAGATGAAGAAGACCGCCGAGGACTACCTCGGGGAAACCGTGACGGAGGCCGTGATCACCGTACCGGCGTATTTCAATGATTCCCAGCGACAGGCCACCAAGGACGCGGGGCGCATCGCGGGTCTCGAAGTGAAGCGCATCATCAACGAGCCGACGGCCGCGGCGCTGGCCTATGGCATGGACAAGCAGCGCGGTGACCGCAAGATCGCGGTGTACGACCTGGGCGGCGGCACCTTCGACATCTCCATCATCGAGATCGCCGAGAT
>CAYYZO010000092.1:0-15936 GCA_964476185.1 uncultured Myxococcales bacterium | reverse complement strand
GCACCGGCACGTCGCCCACGTTGAGTTTGTAGGTCTCGAGGTCGGGCATCGGCTGGGTCGGCACGTTCGGCGTGCCCGCCGCCCCGATGTTCAGCTCGAGCTCGGGCATCGGCTGAATCGGCACGTCCCTCGCCAGCTCCATGCCGGTCTGCTCGAGCTCGGGCAGGGTCGGAATCTCGGGCTCGAGCGCGGCGAGCAGATCGCCGTCGCCGAGCGCCGCGCCAAGGTCCTTGCCGCAGACGTCGCAGGTGAAGCCAGCAGCCTGAGGGTGCTCACAGACGGGGCAGACGATCATTGAACGGCCCGAAGCCTAGCCCACGCGGGCCAATTTCAGGCGGCCTTCCCACCGCTCTTCGAGCGCCTTCACCAACCCGCGGTGCTCGGGCAGCTCGAGCCCCGGGTCGCGGTCGACGATCGCCCGCGCCTCGTCGCGCGCCTGGGCCAGCAGCGCCTGATCGCGCCCCAGGTCGGCCACCGCCAGCTCGGGCATGCCCGACTGGCGCGTGCCGAGAAATTCTCCGGCCCCGCGCAGCTCGAGATCCTTCTCGGCGATGGCGAACCCATCGTTGCTCTCTTCCATCATCGCCAGCCGGGTGCGCGCCACCTCCGACTGCGCGTAGCCGGCGAGCAGAAAGCAGTACGACTGCGCCGCCCCGCGCCCCACCCGCCCGCGCAGCTGGTGCAGCTGCGCGAGGCCGAAGCGCTCGGCGTGCTCGATCACCATGATCGTCGCGTTCGGCACGTCGATGCCGACCTCGATCACCGTCGTCGCGACGAGCACGTGGAGGTCGCCGGCCTTGAAGCGGCGCATCACCGCGTCCTTCTCGGCGGCTTTCATGCGGCCGTGCAGCAGGCCGACGCGAAACTCGCGGAACGGCCCCTGCTGGAGCTGCTCGGCCATGCTCGTCGCGTCGGCGAGATCCATCGTCTCCGACTCCTCGACGAGCGGATAGACGACGTAGCACTGCCGGCCCTCGCGCATCGCCGCCGCCATGCGCTCGTGGAGCTTCCCGCGCGCGCTCGCGCGGATCACCCGGGTGACGATCGGCAGGCGGCCGGGCGGAAGCTCGTCGATGACGCTGACGTCGAGGTCGCCGTACAGCGTCAGCGAGAGCGTGCGCGGGATCGGCGTCGCCGACAGCAGCAGCGTGTCGGCGCGCGCGCCCTTGCGCCCGTCCGCTCCGGTGGCCGCGGTCTGGATCGCCTGGCGCTGGGCGACGCCGAAGCGGTGCTGCTCGTCGATGATCGCGAGCCCGAGCTTCGCGAACGCCGTCGATTCCTGGATCAGCGCGTGTGTCCCGACGACGAGGTCGGTGTGCCCCGACGCGATCGCCTCGCGCACCTCGCGCGCGGCGGCGGCCTTGAAGCTGCCCGTCAGCAGCCGGATGTCGACGTTCTCGGCTTCCGCCCACGCGCGCATCGTCGCGAAATGCTGCTCGGCGAGCAGCTCGGTGGGAGCCATCACGGCCGCCTGGTAGCCGGCGGCGATCGCCTGCAGCGCGGCCGCGAAGGCCACGACCGTCTTGCCGCTGCCGACATCGCCCTGCACGAGCCGATTCATCGGTTGGGCGCGCGCCATGTCTCCGGCCACTTCGTGCACGACGCGCTTCTGCGCGCGCGTCGGCTGGAACGGAAGCCGCGCGAAGAACGCGCGCAGGCGGTCATCCGCTCGCTCGATGGCGAGGCCCGGCTGGCCCTCGCGTTCGACCTTGCGAAGGCTCATGCCGACCTGCAGCGCGAACAGCTCCTCGAACACGAGGCTGCGGTGCGCCGGAGTCCCCGACTCGTTCAGCGCGTCGACGTCCGCGTCCGGCGGCGGCTCGTGGAGATAGCGCAGCGCCTCGCTGACCGGCATCAGCGCGACCCGCCGGCGCACCGGTTCCGGGATGGCGCTGCGCGCTCCGGCCGCGTACCGCTCGACGACCTGCGCGACGATGCGGCGCATCGCCGCGACCGGGATCTCTCCCGGCTTCTGGTAGACGGGAAGGATCCGCGCCATGCCCGATGCGATGCGCCGTGCGTCGCCGCTGGCGTCCGCGTCGATCGCCTCGAGCTCGGGATGCACGATCTGGAGGCCTCCGCGCGGCGCGGTCTCGACGCGGCCGTGCACGAGCCACAGCGAGCCTTCCTTCAGCTTGTCGCGAAAGTACGCCGCCTGCTGGAACCAGAGCAGCTCGGCCCAGCCGCTGTCGTCGGTGAACAGGGCGTGCAGGATCGAGCGACGCTTCCCGGGGCGGCGGTGCTCGCGCACGGAGGTCACCTTGCCGACGAGCGTCGCCTCGCCCCCCGGGCCGACCTCCCGCAGCGTGCGGATGCGACGGCGGTCCTCGTAGCGGAACGGCAGGTGGAACAGCAGGTCCTCGAAGGTCGCGAGGCCGGCCTTCTCGAGCATCTGGCCGCGACGCGGGCCGACGCCCTTCAGGAACTGGACGGAATCTTCGAGGGCCACCGACGGGTGGCTTAGCCGACGAGGCGCCGGGAAGTCGAACCGGGGGTGGGCACGGACGCCGCGGCCCGCGTCTTCACCGCCGGCCCGCCCCGAGTCGTCGCGCCGCGCGACGCTCCGCCCGGAACCTTCCCGCGGCGACGTGTCCCGAGCCGGCCTCCACCGCGATCCCGACGCCACGGGGAGTTGTCGCGTTTCGACAAACGGTTTGCCGCCGGCCGACAAGCCGGGCGGCAGCCCGAACGGCTACTGTCCCCTTCGACGCCGGGCCGGTCGGGACCCGACCATCCCGCCCTCTCTGTCATCCGGCGTCGCAACCCGTGAAGGAGGATCACCCCATGTCGAGATTCCGTTTCGCCCCGTCGTTCGCCTGCGCCCTGGCGCTGGCGCTGGCCCCGCCCTCGGCCGCAGTCGCCGCCTACGTCGACAAGGACCCGAGCTCGAACTGCTCCGTGCGCATGCACTATCCGGCGACGATCCCGGCCGGCGCCGAAGCGTTCGTGCTCGCGGTCGGGACCTCGATGTCGCGCGGCGACTACGACTTCCTCGCCGCGCAACTGAACTCGAAAGGTTACCTCGTCGCGATCATCGACCACCAGCCGGGCAGCCTCACGAAGACCGACCCCGCCCGGTACGCGTCGTGCGTGAACCTCGTCAAGATGCAGGTCGCCGCGTGGCTCGCGCCCTACGGCTTCAGCTCGGTCTCGCACTGGATCCTCGGAGGGCACTCGGCCGGCGGGCAGGCGGCCCAGAACGCGATCTCGGCGAACCCGTCGCTGGCCGACGCGGTCTTCAGCATCGATCCATACAACCTCTCCGGCGCGGGACGCGTGTACGGCCCCGCGCTGTACTGGGGATTCGAAACGACGACCTGCTTCGTCGGCGTGAACGACGCGGCCAAGGCCGGCTATTACGGAACCGACGGACCACGGGCGTTCGTGCGCGTCGGGAAGAAGTACAGCCTGGGCCCGTGCGGGTACTCGCCGAAGTTCTTCCACTGCAGCTTCTGCGACGGCCATTGCCCCGGCTGCACGAACTGCATGACCACGCCGAACTCGTTCTTCGTCGACGTCGGCAACAGCGTGCAGAAGTTCGTCAACGCCGCGTTCTACACGGGCTGGTCCAAGGCCAGGCTCACCGTGGCCACGACGACCCCGGTGACGCTGTTCGTCGACGGCGACCAGCCCTGACGAACCGCGTCCCGTGCCGCCGCGGCAGGGCGGTTGTCCCCCGCCCCGCCGCGGCGGCCGCGCACCGGCCCGCCGCCCGGGCCGTGGACTCGCCATCGACCGTCGTGCTATCCGCGGGCCTCCGCCGCCCGGCGGCGGAGGCCCGCTCGATGGCGTTGTCGGTATCCCGAGCCCTCTATGACGAAGTCGGCCGCGTGGCCGAGGACATCGGGTGCGCGCCGCCGTTCTGCGGCGAACCGTCGCCCCTTCCCGACGGCGGATCGGCGAACGCCCGGCGCGTGCCGCTGGACGCGTTGCTGCAGAGGCTGGCGGTGCTCGAGCGCGGCGGCGACGACGACATCGGCCTGCGCCTCGGCCGTCGGCTGGGCCCCTCCGCGCTCGGAGTGCCCGGCTACATCGCGATGGCCGGCCCCACGCTGCTCGAGGCCCTGCCCCGCATCATGAACTGCCAGAAACTCGTCGCCGACGGCGTGGCCGTGCGGGTGACCGTGGACGGGGAACTCGCCCGCTTCCGGCTCGAGTACCGGGGGTTCGATCCGCCGCCGGTGTTCGCCGACCTGCTCGTGGCCGGCCTGCGCTTTTTCGGGGCGTGGCTGATCGGCAGCGAGCCTGCGCTGGCCGACGTCTGGTTCCGCCGTTCGCGCCCGGCTTCCACCGGGTTCCGCGAACAGATCTTCGGCGTCGCACCGCGTTTCGGGTGTGACGACGACGGCTTCGCGCTCGCGAGGTCGTGGTTCGACGCGCCGCTGCGCACCGCCGAGGCCTCGCTCGTGCCCGTGCTCGAGGCACAGGCTTCGCGGCTGCTCGCGGGGATCCGCGAGGACGACTTCCTGGCCAGCGTCGGCGGCCTCATCGTCGAACGCATCGGCGCGGGCGCCGGGGTCGAGATCGGCGAGATCGCCGCGCGCCTTCATGCTTCGCCGCGAACGCTGCAGCGGCGATTGCGTGCACACGGCACGACCTTCGCCCGGCTCCTGCAGGAGGTCCGCATGGACATGGCGACCCGCCTGCTCGACGACCAGCGCCTCAGCGTCGCGCAGATCGCGCAGATGCTGGGCTACCAGGAGCAGAGTTCCTTCTGCCACGCTTACCGCCAATGGACGGGGCGCTCGCCGTCGGACGCGCGGCGCGTCCGGTTGTAGAAGCCGAGGAATCCGTCGATGCTCCCGCTCGTCGTCCTGCTCCCGCACGTTCCGGACGGTCCTCCGGCCGGCAAGGGCGCACGGCGACGGACGACGAACCCGAACGTGAACACGGAGCGACGGCCGGTGCCCGTCGCGGGTGAATGATGGTTTTTCCAACGACCGTTCCCGGCCCTCGGTCACGAGGAATGCCCCTGCGATCCCCGGCGCGATTGCCCGCACTCGTTCTCGCGGCCGCCTTCCTGTGTCCGGCGCCCCCGGCTCAGGGCGCCGCCTGCGCTCCGGCAGCCGCGTGCGGCGACGTGGACGGCTCCGGCAGCATCGGCGCGCCCGACGCCTTGCGCCTCCTGCGCCTCGCCGTCGGCGTCCAGCTCCCGGTCTCCTGCCCCTGTTCCGCCGGGATCTGCGGAGCCGACGGCGCCTGCGGCGACGTGGACCGTTCGGGCACGCTCAGCGCCGCCGATGCCCTGCGAACGTTGCGCGCCGCGGTCGGCCAGCCGGTGGACATGCAGTGCTCGTGCTCGGACGGCAGCGGCGACGCGGCGTCGCTGCTCTACGGCGCGACGTTCCACTCCGGCGAGTCGCCTCCCCTCGGCGAAGTCGCCTACACCAGCAAGCTCGAGGGACCCCTCGCCTGCTCCAACTGCTACGAAGGCTGGGTCCACCTCGACGTGGCCGACGGCACGCCGGACGCCACCGTCGAAAGCGCCGTCCAGAACGCGAACGCGACCGTCCTCGCGAAGACCCCTCGGCTCGGCTGGTACCTCGTCGAAACGGGCGCCGGCAACGAGGACGTCGTCCTTCTCGAACTGTACGAGAATGCGTGGGTGCTCGACGGCAATGCGGTCTCGGCTGCCGTGCCCGGCGGCAACCTCGTGCTCGACTGGAACTCCGGCCCCGAGGTGTCGAGCCCGTGCCTGCGCAACCACGGCTCGCTCGTCGCCGACATCGCGAGCCGGCGCGGCGGGAATTTCGCCCTGGAAGACGTCGAGAGCGTCGCCGGCAATTCGAACGATCTCGCCGGCTTCGTCGCGAGGAAACTCGAAGTCGTGCCGGCGGGAAGCCGCCAGGTGATCAACCTCTCGCTGAACTACGACCTCAAGAAAGGCGAGACCGTCGGCGGCCAGGTCAGGCCGGACTGCGACCTCGCCTGCACCGAGCGTCGCGTCGCCTTCCAGCAGTACCATCTCCTGCGCGGACTGTTCGACGCGATGGAGACGCTCTGGCTGAGCGACCCGGAGGCGGCCGACCGCAGCCTCGTGACGGTGATCGCCGGCAATCCCGGCGTCCCGCTCGACGTGCAGCTCGCCGGCCTGCGGACCTCGTTCCCCCACGCCTACGAGCGCATCGTCGTCGTCGGCGGCGCGGAAGAGGACGGCTCGATCGAGCCCGGCCGCTTCAACTACCTCGTCGACGACGCCTCGGGGAACATGGTCTACGCGCGCGGAGTCAACGTCGCCGCGTGGTCGCAGGACACCGGCGAGATCGAGTGCAGCGGCACCTCCTACGCGGGTCCGGAAGTCGCGAGCGTGCTCGATGCGGCGTGGTCGCGAGAACCAGGCCTCGGCGCCGCGAAGATCCTCGACGGGCTGCGACAGGCGCTCGGGCACCTCGGCACCAGCGCGCTTCCGCAGGACGAGAGCGGGCGCACCACCGACGAGTTCCTCGACCTCGTCGTCTCGTTCGCGAAGACCGGAGGGCCGCCGCCAACGACGACAACGACGACCACCACCACCACCACCACCACCACGTCGACGTCGTCGTCGACGACCTCGACGACGATGGCCGGCTGCTGGTGTTGCTGCTTCTGGATCCCCGAGTTCCCCTTCGGCTGGGACTGCGGGGAAACGCAGGCCCCCGTCGACGGCGGCCTTTGCTCTTACTCGCCTCCGGGGTCGGGCGAGTGCGGCAACGGTTCCTGCGAGGCGCAGAGCAACTGAGCTCGCGACGCGCCGCGGAGTCGCCCGGCGTAAAGCCGCGGCCGGATCGCAACGCCCGCCGCGGCCGAAGAGCGGCGGCTGCGCTGGCTTCGACAGCGCGGCAGTCGGAAAATCCTCCGCCCGCTCGCGGGCGGAGGTCCGGGTGAACGAGATCCTGATCGGCAAGGGTGAGAAACCCGCCTTCCTCTCGGCGCGGTTCGGGAACCGTCACGGCCTGGTGGCCGGCGCGACCGGGACCGGCAAGACGGTGTCCCTGCTCGTCCTCGCGGAAGGTTTCTCGCGCATCGGCGTTCCGGTCTTCGTGGCCGACGTCAAGGGCGATGTCGCGGGGCTCGCGATGCCCGGCGGAAGCGAGAAGGCCCGCCAGCGCGCGACCGATCTCGGCCTCGACGACTACGCCCCGGAGGCTTGTCCCGTCGTGTTCTGGGACATCGAGGGCCGGTCCGGGCATCCGGTGCGCGCGACCGTGAGCGAGGTCGGCCCGGCCCTTCTGGCGCGCATCCTCGAGCTCAGCGACGCGCAGTCCGGCGCCCTCGACGTCGCCTTCCGGCTCGCCGACGACCGCGGCCTGCTTCTCCTCGACCTCGACGACCTGCGCGCCCTGCTCTCGTTCGTCGCCGAGCATCGCAAGGAGATCTCGACGGCGTACGGCCTCGTGAGCACGCAGTCGGTCGCCGCCATCCAGCGCGCGCTGCTCACGCTCGAGCGCGACGGCGGCGAAGATCTGTTCGGCGAACCCGCGCTGCAGATCACCGACCTGCTCGGGACCGACCTCGTCGGGCGCGGCATCATCAGCATCCTCGCCGCCGACCGCCTCGTGCTCCGGCCGCGGCTCTACTCCACGTTCCTGCTCTGGCTGTTGTCGGAGCTGTTCGAGAACCTTCCCGAGGTCGGCGACCTCGACAGGCCGAAGCTCGTGTTCCTGTTCGACGAGGCGCACCTGCTGTTCGACGACGCGCCGGCGTCGCTGCTCGCCCGCGTCGAGCAGGTGGTGCGCCTGATCCGCTCGAAGGGCGTCGGCGTGTACTTCTGCTCGCAGTATCCGGACGACGTCCCCGACAAGGTCCTCGGCCAGCTCGGGAACCGCATCCAGCACGCGCTGCGGGCGTTCACGCCGCGCGACCAGAAGGCGGTGAGGGCGGCCGCGGAAACGTTCGCCGCCAATCCGGGACTCGACGTCGCAGCGGCCATTTCCGGACTCGCGGTCGGCGAGGCGCTGGTCTCCACGCTCCAGGAGGGCGGCGTTCCCTCTCCCGTCGAGCGGGCGAGGATCTGTCCGCCGCGGTCCCGCATCGGTGCGATCACCGACGACGAGCGGGCCGCGGTACGCGCACGCAGTCCCCTCGGGGCGAAGTATGACACACGGGTCAACCGGGAATCGGCGTACGAGATGCTCACGCATCGCCAGGCGACCGGCGCGGAGGTCGCGCGATCCGGCGAAACGCCCGTTCGATCCGGCGACGCGCCGCCGGGCTCCGGGGAACGCAGCGTTCTTTCCGACATCGTCTGGGGCACCGGGCGCCGGCAGGGCATGGTCGAGACGATGGCGAAGCAGACGATGCGCACCGTCGGCAGCCAGATCGGCCGCCAGATCCTGCGCGGCGTGCTCGGCGGGATCCTCGGCGGGTCGAGCCGGCGCTAGCGGAGACGGGAGGACGACGTGGCGGCAGGACGCGCCAGCTTGCGGGGCGAGCGCCCCGGCCGGGTCTCCTCGACGGGAACGCGGGAATGAACGAACAGCACCGGCACCCCCCGGAAAAACGCGCCGTCGTGGCGGCGCTGCGCGAGCGCCTCGTTGCGGTCCTCGACCGGCTCACCCTCTCGCAGAAAGCCGTTCAGTCCGGAGCGGTCCACCCCGAGAACCGCCAGGAAGGCTCCAAGGACATGCGCTCGACCGAGGCGAGCTACCTCGCGCGCGGCCTGGCCGAGCGGGTCGAGACGCTGCGCGACGAGATCCGGGCGCTCGAACTCCTTCGCGTACGCGAGTTCGACGACGACGATGTCGCGGCGCCGGGAGCGCTCGTCACGCTCGTCGACGACCAGGGCCGCGAACTGCTCTTCTTCCTGTCGCCGGCCGGCGCCGGCGAGGCGCTCGACGTGGGCGGACGTCCGGTCACCGTGCTCACGCCACGCTCGCCGCTCGGGGCGGCGCTGGCCGGCCAGGCCTGCGGCGACGAGGTCGTCGCCGAGCTGCCGTCCGGCACGCTGCGCGCCGTCATCGAGCGAATCGCCTGAGCCTGTCGCTCCGGCATCGCGTCTTCGTCATGGTGGGATGATGCGCGCGCGCGAACTGCTCGGATCCGCCACGACGCACGACGGTCGGGCCCTGACGCTTCACCGCGAAGCCGACAGCTACGTCGTGCGCATCGGCAACGAAGTCCTGATGTCGAGCCGCAGCCACGGGTCCGAGCAGGCGATGGCCGCGGCGAGCCTCGAGCCGGCGTTGCGCGCAGCGCGGCCCCGCGTGCTGGTGGGCGGCCTCGGCATGGGATTCACGCTGCGCGCGGTTCTCGACGTGTTGCCGCGCGTGGCCGAGGTCGTCGTCGCCGAGCTGTTCGAATGCGTCGTCGACTGGAATCGCGGGCCGCTCGCGGAACTCTCCGCCAACGCGCTCGACGACAGGCGCGTGCGCCTCGAGATCCGCGACGTCCGGCGCGTGGTCGCGTCGCCAGGGTCGGGGTTCGATGCGATCCTGCTCGACGTGGACAACGGCCCCGACGCGTTCTCGGTGGCCGCCAACGCGGCCATCTACTCCCCCGCCGGACTGGCGGCGCTGCGCTCCTCGTTGCGGCCGGGCGGAATGCTGGCCGTGTGGTCGGCCGCCGGGAGCCGGCCGTTCGAACGCGCGCTCGCGCGCGCCGGGTTCTCGGTCCGCACGACGCAGCTTGCTGCGCGCCAGGGCGCGAGCACCCGGGGACCGCGCCACACCCTGTTCCTCGCCGGCACCGGCCGTGCCGTCCCGCCGGCCGGCCGCCCGGACCGGCCGACCAGCCGCGCCGCCGGCCGTCCCGGTCGAAGGACGTCGTGAGATCGCCGGCCGCCGCGCATCGCCCCCCGACTCGGCGGCCGAAGGGCACGCTTCCTAGCTCGAGAACTTCGCGAACTCGTCGACCGCCGCGCGCGTCGTGCGCCACTGGTTGATCGGAGCCGCTTCGTCCGCGTGACCGACCGCCATCCCGCAGTAAAGCTGCCAGTCCTCCGGCACGTCGAAGAAGCGGCGCACGAACGTGTGCCGCGTCATCCACGACTCCTGCATGCAGGTCGCCAGTCCCATGTCCTCGGCGACCAGAGCGATCGACTGCATCAGCATGCCGAGGTGCGCCCACTGGCCCGGCCCCATCTGGCGGTCGAGCGCGAAGAAGAACGCAGCCGGCGCGCCGAAGAAGTCGTAGTTCCTCGCGAACTGCGCGAGTCGGCCCTTCTTGTCGTCGCGCTCGACGCCGATGCTGCGGTAGAGGTCCTCGCCGCATTCGAAGCGGCGCGTCCGGTACGGTTCCTTGATCCCCGGCGGGTACATCGCGAACTCGGTCGGCTCGCCCATCGGCTCGGTCTCGCGCAGCACCGCGAGCTCGCGCCGGAAGCGGATCATCGAGTCGCCCGACAGCGCGTAGACGTGCCACGGCTGGCAGTTGCCGCCGGACGGCGCCCAGCGCGCGACTTCCAGGATCGCGCGAAGGTCGGCTTCCGTCACCGGTGTGTCCAGGAACGCGCGCGTCGAACGACGGTTGCGGATCGCTTCGATCACATCCACGACGCTTCTCCCCTGTCTCGAGACGGCGCAGCCACGCCGCCGATCGTGCCTGCATCGCCCGGCGAGAGCGCGACGCCGGCCGCGGCCACGACGACCGCGGCGGCTTCCGCCGGCGACGAACGCCGCCTCCCCCGCCGGACGCCGGCGCCGGCACTCACTCCGCGCCGAGTTCGGCGAAATCGGTGACGCCGACGAAGTCGGCCTTGCCGAGCGGGACGCCGTTGTGCCGAAGGATCGCGTAGGCCGTCGTCACGTGGAAGTAGAAGTTCGGGACCGCGACCCGGTGCACGTACACATCGCCACGGATCGACTTGCCGCCCATCCACGCCGGGGCCACGCGCAGCGACTCCGCATCCCCGTATCCGGAGACTCCGTCCACGTAGGCCCGGCATTTCTGGATCCGCTCGCGAAGCTGCGCGATCGTCGTCTCGGTGTCGGGGTGCGACGGCGCCGTCTGCTTCGTGAGATAGGCCGCTGCGAACTTGGCCTGGTCGCAGGCCGCCTGCACCTGCTGGACGAGCGTGTACTGGTCGGGCGCGAGGCGCGACGGCGCCAGCACGTCCACCTCGAAACCGCGCGTCGCGGCGTGGTCGGCGCCCTTCTGCAGCCAGGCGTCGAGGCTGGCGAGCATGCGGGAGAACTGCTGGATGGTCTCGGCAGGGTTCATGGCTTCTCCTCCGGTATCGAATCGTTTCCCGCGGTCTCCCGCGGCGGTCCTGAATCGTCGGAACGACGGTCGTGTCCGCGCGGGGGGCCCCACGCGAACGTCGCGCCCGGTGTGGCACTGGAGCGGTCGAGGGACAAGCGCACGCGGGCCTGCGCCCCGGCCGGCCTCGCGCGCCGACCGACGGCGACCGGAAGTCAGTTGCGCCCGTACAGGCGGGGGCGCTCGAATCGGAAGAAGCCGTCTCCTTCCTCGAGCTCGATCGTCCTCGCCTCGTGGGCGAAGTAGCGCTCTCGCAAGGCGGCGAGCTGCTGCTCGAGTTGCTGGCCCGAGTAGCGCGCCTCGAGCGCGCGGCGCTCGTCCATGTACGCAAGCCCGTTCTGCCAGCGCGTCTCCTTCTGGCGGTCGCGCTCCTCGAGCGCCGCGATCTGCTCCTCGTCGTAGCCGAACTCGCGGCGGATCTCGTTGATCTTCTCCTGCCGCGCCTCCGGATCGAGCTCGCCGAGCTGGCGGCTGACCGACTCGAGGCCGAAGAAGGCCTGGGCGAGCACGCTGGAGTTCTCGATCGCGACGGCGGCGGGCCCGTCGCCGAGGTTGCCGCGAACCGCGTCGACGTAGACGTCGAGCTTCTGGTCGAGAGAGGTGTCGCTGCTCTCGGCGAGCGAGCGCAGCGCTTCGCCCATCGCCGCCTCGCGCTGCTCGGCGGCGCGCGCCTCGGCCTCGAGTTCGGCGGCGGCTTCCTCTCCGAACAGTTCCTGCTTCCGGTCGAGGACGGCTTTCTCCCGCTCCTCCGGCGACATCGCGGCCAGTTCGTCCTCGTTCTCGGCGAGCCAGCGGTCGAAATCGTCCACCTTCGCGAGAGTCGCCGCGATCCCGGCGGCATGGCCGGGAAACGCCTCTTCCAGGATGTCCCGGAAGCGCTGCTCCCCGTCGGCCGGGAACAGGCTCAGGACCTGGATGCGGAACTGCGCCATCGCGATCTGGGCGCCGGTGGTCGAGATGCGGTCGCCGTAGAGCTGGCGCAGCGCGAGGACGAGACGCTGGTGGAGTTCGCGGTCCTCCTCCGGGCTGCGCACGGCGGCCGCGCGCGGCGTGCGACGCGCGAGCGTGTCGCGCTCGCGACGCGCGTGCCCCTCCGCAGAGGACTCTTCCGGAGCGAACCCGGGCGCGTCCAGCGCCGGAGGCCGGCCGCTGGTGACGAACACCAGCGCCATCGTCGCGGCGAGCGACGCCCCGAAAAGAAGCAGGAAGCCCGTATTCCGTTTCATGCCCGGCCCCGCTCGGCCGACGCCCCGAGCTCGGCGTGCCGCCGCGGCGGAAGATCCGTGCGCGGGAGGCCGTCGGGCCTCCCGCGCACGGAATCGGCGTCCGCCTGCTCCCCCCGCCTCAGAGGCGGGACGAGAGGTGCGGCCAGATCAGGTTGGCGATCTTCAGCGACCCCGACGTCGCCGGGTGGATGCCGTCCGCGATGATGTCGGCGTTCTTCACGGAGCTGCGGGGATCGATGAACGTGCAGTTGGCCGCCGAGTACGAGCAGGCCTGCGACATCTTCGTGTCGCCGTAGTCGATCGCCTGCTTCAGCGCGGAAAGGTTGCCCGAGATCAGGCTGTCCTTCGTGTAGTAGTACCCGACGTACAGCACCTTGCCGACGCCGCGCGAGTGCATCTCGTTCAGCAGGTCCACCGCATCGACGTAGATGTCGTTGATGAGGTTCTTGCACGAGCTGGACAGGCTGGACTCCCACCAGTCCTTCTTGCAGTTGTAGATATCGAACAACGTCAGCACCGGAAGCAGGATGTCGTTGCCGCCGCCGTCCATCAGGATCGTCTGGATGTTCGAGTTGTCGCCGCGAGCGATCGCGTACTGGTTGACGACCGACGGCGCGATCAGGTCGCCGCCTTCGAGCTCGGCGCCCGACGTCGCGTAGCGGCGGAACGTCTTGCCCGCGTACGAGTGCAGGTAGTTCTGGATCTGGCCCGAGAGCGCGAAGATCGAGTCGCCGATGTTGACGACCTGGTTGTTGTTCGCGTTGCGAATCCACGGGACGCTGGCCACGAATCCGCAGCCGATCCCACCGGTCACCGTCAGGAGCGCCACGAGCACGGACGCCGCCTTCCTGGGAGCCGTCATCTTCATTCTTCCTTCCTCCTTGTTTCCTTGTCCGGATGATGTCGGTCGTCGCCCGCGGCCTTGGCCGTGGGCGTCATCACCCCCCTTGCGATGTCCCGGCCCCTGCCATCCGCTGCCGGGGGCGACAACGGGCGGCCGGATGCCTGATTCCTGGGTCGGGACGGCGCTTATATAGAGGGTGACTGGCGTCACCGGAAGATCCGATCCGGCCAGAGCTTTATCATTTACGGCCATTCGCCGATCCGATCCGGCCAGAGGTCCGTACTTCGAAACCTCCGGCTCGGCCCTCCGGTCCCCTCCCCGGGCTTCGCTCGCCAAGCCCCCGCCGCGGACCCGAACGCCCGCGAGCAGCCGGCGGCGCCCCGGCTCGCCGATCAGCGCCGTCGCACCTCGCCCGTCGTCAGCCCGGTCCACTTCCGAAACGCCCGAGTGAAGTTGCTGGCCTCGGTGAAGCCGACGAGCGAGGCGACCTCCTGCACGGTCAGGTCGGTGTTCGTCAGGTACTGCATCGCGAGATCCGCGCGAGTCGAGTCGAGCACCGACTGGAACGTCTCGCCGTGTTCGCGCAGTCTTCGCCGCAGCGTCCGGCCGCTGACTCCGACTTCCTCGGCGGCCTCGTCGAGGCTCGGGAAGCGACCCGCCGAACGCACGACCACTTCCCGCAGCCGCGTGACGATCGCATCCTCGCCGCGGCGCGACCTCGCCAGCGCCTCGCACTGGCGCGCGAACAACTCGCTCGTCTCGCGACTGCTGAAGCGGCTCGGCGTGGAGAGCGCGCTCTTCGGGAGCGCGAGCTGCGTGGCCGGGCGCCCGAAGCGCACCGGCCGGCGCAGCAGTTGCAGGTAGCGGTCGGCGTGGTCGGGAGGCGGATAATCGAGCTCGATGTCGTACGGCAGCGCGGCCGCCCCCGTGTTGTAGAGGCTGAAGCCGATCACCGCGGCGACCCATCGCTCGCACGCGAACTGCCACAGGTCGCCGAGCGGAAACGCCTCCCGCGGGCGCCAGACCAGCATCGTGTCGGTCTCGATCTCCTCGAAGGTGACCTCGGCGCCGGTCGTTCCCCAGAAGCGCATTCCGAGCCGCGCGGCGTCGCCGAGCGTCGGGCAGCTCATCATCGCGTAGCCGAACAGCCCGAAGTCGCTGATGCGCGCGCGAATGCCGAGCACGAGGCCGAGATCCGGCTGCTTCGACAACGAGAGCAGGTTGAGGATCAGCAGGCGCAGGCTGCTCGAGTCGATCGTGGCGCGCGGGTGCTCGATCGCCTCCAGGTCCACGCCGGTCCCGCGCACGGCCGCTTCCCGATCGATGCCGAGCCCCGGCAGGTAGCCGAGAAGCGCGCGGAACGTCGTGGCCGGGATGCTGCTCAAGACCGCCCCGCGTCAGCTCCAGTTGCCGGCGTGGAAGTCCTGCAGCGCCGTCACCTTCACGCCCTCCTGGCTGCGCAGCAGCAGCCCCTCGGCCGCCGCGGCCGCGCCGGCGATCGTCGTGAAGTACGGCGTCGCCGTCTCGAGCGCCGCCCGTCGCATCGAGAACGAGTCCTGCACGCTCTTCGGGTCGCCGACCGTGTGCAGCACGAGCTGCACCTTGCCGGCGCGGATCGCGTCCACCGTGTGCGGGCTGCCCTCGTAGACCTTGTTGACGCGCTCGCACGCGAGCCCCAGGGACTCGAGGTACTCGGCGGTGCCGTCGGTCGCCATCAGGCTCAGCCCCGCGTCCACGAGCCGGCGGCCGACCCGTCCGATGCGCTCGCGATCCTCGGGGCGCACCGTCACCAGCGCGCAGCCTTTCGAGGGAAGCCGGTTGCCGGCGGCTTCCTCGGCTTTCGCGAATGCGATGCCGAAGCGACGGTCGATGCCCATCACCTCGCCGGTCGAGCGCATCTCCGGTCCGAGCAGCGTGTCGACGCCCGGGAACTTGAGGAACGGGAAGACCGCTTCCTTGACCGAGATGTAGGTCGGGATGCGCTCCGACGTGAAGTCGAGCGAGTCGAGCGTCTCGCCCGCCATCACGCGCGCGGCGAGCTTCGCCAGCGGGACGCCGATCGCCTTCGACACGAACGGAACCGTGCGCGAGGCGCGCGGGTTCACTTCCAGCACGTAGACGACGTCGCCGGCGATGGCGAACTGCACGTTCATCAGGCCGCGCACGCCGAGCTCGCGGGCCAGCGCGATCGTCTGGTCGCGGATCTCGTCCTGGAGCTCGCGGCTGAGCGACCAGGGCGGCAGCGAGCACGCGCTGTCGCCGGAATGCACCCCGGCCTGCTCGATGTGCTCCATGATGCCGCCGATCACCACGCGGTTGCCGTCGGAGATCGCGTCCACGTCGACCTCGGTCGCGTGGTCGAGGAACTTGTCGATCAGCACCGGATGTTCCGGCGAGCTCTTGATCGCCGTCTCCATGTAGCGGCGCAGGTGCTCGAACTCGTGCACGATCTCCATCGCGCGGCCGCCGAGCACGTAGCTCGGCCGCACCAGAACCGGCAGGCCGAGCCGCCTCGCGACCGCTTCCGCTTCCTCGACCGTGCGCGCGGTTCCCGCCGGCGGCTGCTTGAGAGCCAGCGTCTCCAGCGCGGCGTTGAACCGCTCGCGATCCTCCGCCCGGTCGATCGCGTCCGGCGTGGTGCCGATGATCGGCACGCCCTCGGCCTCGAGCGCCTTCGCGACCTTGAGCGGG
>CAYYZO010000091.1:0-15941 GCA_964476185.1 uncultured Myxococcales bacterium | reverse complement strand
TGCTCGAAGCCGGACACCGGATCCTGCTGGCCCACGCCGCGAATGAAGGCGGTGAGCGTCGAATTGGTGCCGCGCGATGCTTCCAGCGTGGTGTTGGGCGTCACATTGGCCAGGTCGCTAATGTCGATCGCGCCGCTGCGTACGACCGTCTCGGTGATCTCCAGCGCCTGTTCGCCGGTGTCGGGCTGCGAGATCAGCAGCTCGCCCGTGCGCACGCCGAGCTTGCGCGCGTAGTTCACGTCGAGCGCGTGCTCGGCGTCGACGAACGCGGCCGTCCCGCCGCGCCGCTGGCACTGCGCGATCGCCTCCAGCGCCAGCGTCGTCTTGCCGGACGACTCCGGGCCGTAGATCTCGATCACGCGTCCGCACGGCAGGCCGCCGACGCCGAGCGCCACGTCGAGGCCCAGCGAGCCGGTCGGCACGACCGGGATGTCCTTCGGCTGGTCGTCGGCGCCGAGCCTCATCAGCGAGCCCTTGCCGAACTGCTTCTCGATCTGGCTGACCGCGAGCTCGAGGGCCTTCTTCTTCTCTTCCACCTGCTGCGACATCGTTTTCCTCTCCTTGTCCGCTACACCCGGACCGGTGTGCTCGCGGCCGGTCCGTTCGTTGTTCCCATGCTCTCCGGGTCCGCGTTCCGGATCTACGTTCTTTCTGTTCCCTGTGCGTCGGCGGCCGCGCACGCTCTTGCAGTCCATGTCGTCATGGCCGTCATGGCCGTCACGCTCCTGCCCCGCGGCGCGGCGTCGGCGAAAGGCGCGCCGGCTCGAGCGCCGGCAGCCCGAGGAGGTTGCGGCGGATCCAGTCGAGCGCGACCTGCGACGTCAGCGTCTTCACCCAGTCGCGACCACCCCAGAAGTGGTAGAGCCGCGACTCGACTTCGCTGCCGTCGGCCGTCCGCCGGGCGAGCGCGATCGCGACCGTGCCGACCGGCTTCTCGGCCGTCCCGCCGTCGGGGCCGGCGATGCCGGTCGTCGCGACGGCGAGGTCCGATCCGGCCGCACGCAGCGCGCCTTCGGCCATCTCGCGCGCGGTCGGTTCGCTGACCGCGCCATGCTGCTCGAGCGTCATCCCGCTGACTCCGAGCAGCCGTTGTTTCAGATCGTTGCTGTAGGCCACAATCCCACCGCTGTAATAAGCCGAGCTTCCCGGCACGTCGGTCAGGCGATGCCCGATCAATCCGCCCGTGCACGATTCAGCTGTCGCGACCGTAAGCCCTCGCGAGGTCAAAAGCTGACCCACCACGCGCTCCATGTTCGAATCTTCGTCGGCGTAGACGTAGTCGGCGATCCGCACGCGGACCTCCGAGGCCAGTTCGTCGAGTTCGGCCGCGGCCGTCTCCGGCGCCCCCGCCACGCTGACGCGCACGCTGATCTTCGGGAACGAGGCGCGGAACGCGAGCCGGCCGCGGGCCGCCGGGACCACGCCGCGCAGCCGCTCGTCGAGCGCCGATTCGGCCAGGCCGAACGTCGAGAACGTTCGCGAAAGGACGATGCGGCCCGGGTCGGTGCGCCCGGCAATCCACGGCAGCGCGGTCGCCTGGAACATCGGCTTCATCTCGCGCGGCACGCCCGGGAAGACCATGCCGTGGGCGACGCCACCGTCCGCCCTGCGCAACGCGATCCGGTAGCCCGGCGCTGTGCCGACCGGATTCGGGATCACCTCGGCGCCGGCCGGGATCATTGCCTGCCGAATGTTGTTCTGCGGCATCGTCCGGCCGCGCGCCGAGAAGAACGCGCGGATGTGCTCGACGATGTCCTCGTGCAGCTCGAGCGGGGCGCCGGCGACCATCGCGACGGTCTCCGACGTGAGGTCGTCCGTGGTCGGGCCGAGTCCCCCGGTGGACAGCACGAGGTCCGCGCGCTCGATCGCGCTGCGCCACGCCCACGCGATCCGGTCGACGTCGTCGCTGACCGCCACGAACGCGACCACGTCGATGCCGAGGGCCGCGAGCTGGTCGGCCAGCCACGACGAGTTCGTGTCGACCGTGCGGCCGCCGACGATCTCGTCGCCGGTGGCGAGGATGGCCGCGGTGCGGATCGGCGCGGTCACGACGCCCTCCGCCCGCACGCCCCGGGGTGGGATCCGGCCGCGAGCACTGCCATCGGCGCTGCTGTCGAATGGACCGTCGTCATCGGGTTTCGCCTTTTCTACGCCACCGTGCGGCGGATTGCGAGCGGTTTGCGAAACTAAAGCGAAAGCAGGCCGGCGGCGCACAGGCCGCGCAGGACCAGATTCGCGTAGACCCCGGCCAGGAGGTCGTCGGCGACGACCCCGAGCCCTCCCGGCAATGCCTCGGCCTGCCGGCACGGCGGCGGCTTGGCGATGTCGAACAGGCGGAACAGCAGGAAGCCGGCGACCAGGGTCGTCGTGGTCGGGGGCAGGAACGCGACCGACACGAAAAAGCCGGCGATCTCGTCGGCCACGATCAGGCCGGGGTCCTTGAGGCCCACGCGGCGCGCGGTGACATCGGCGGCCCAGATCGACACCGCGATCACGGCGGCGAGCGCCGCGGCCTGCGCGATCGCCCCGGCCGGAAGCAGCAGCGCGAGCGGCACGGCGACGAGCGTGCCCGCGGTCCCGGGGGCGACCGGCGAGTAGCCGGCGCCGAATCCGGTCGCGAGCACGGTCGCGACCGTCGCCAGCAGGCCCTCCGGTGCAGCCTTCGGATCCATCTCCACGTCGGCCGCGGAAGCTATGCGCCCGGGCCGGGGCTGGCAACGGGTTTGGGCACACCGACGCGGTGGGCGCGGGCGTAGCTCCAAGAGCGCGGTTCGATTCGGGCAGGCGTCGCGATCGGTCGGCCGGCTGGCGGGATTCCAGCCCCCGGATCGGGCGTCAGGGCTCGGGACACTCGAGCGCGACCGGCTGGCCGACCGCGTTCCTCAGGATGCGCTGCGCATCGCTGGTCAGGACGGTGCCGTTGCCGTCGGTGTCGCACTCGCAGTTCGCGCAGGGCTTGCTGCCGACCGCGGCGCTAAGCGCGTACAGCGCGTCGCTCGCGAGCGGCGGGCTGCGGCGCGTGGCCGGCGCGCCGCACGCGCAGGCCGTCGACCGGAAGATCTCCACGCTGCCGTCGGCGTTGCCGCCCGTGAGGTCGCAGTCGCTGTCGAGGAACACGCGGGTGCCGGCGGCGTCGATGCCGCCGGCAACGCTGGTGCAGCCCGTGCCGTTCGTCACTGCGTAGGTGCCGCCGGCCGCCGCTCCGACGCCCGCGTGGAAGACTTCGACGCTGCCGTCGGCGTTGGCGCCGCCGAGCGGGCACCAACTCGTGAACGCGACCGCCAGGCCCGACGCCGCCATCGACGGCTCCCCGCTCGCGCAGTCGTCGTTCACCGCGGTCACCTGCGCGATCTTCGGGGACTGCTCGACGGTGACCGTGAAGATCTCGTCGCCGCCGTCGGCATTGCCGCCCGTGAAGTCGCAGTTGCTGTGGAACGCGATGATCGAACCGCCCGCGTCGATCGACGGATACACGCTGTCGCAGTAGTCGTCCGGCGCCTTCGTACGCTGTCGGATGTTCCCGTTCGAGGTGTTGACCGTGAAGATCTCGGTCGCGAGATCCTCGTTCTCGCCGACCAGGTCGCAGTCCGAATCGAACGCGACCGTGGAGCCCGATTGGTTGATCGACGGGGAAGTGCTGTCGCAGAGGCCGCCGTTCGGGTCGTTGGTCAGCTGCTGGAGCTCGCCGGCCGGCGAGACACGGAAGATCTCGGCGCCGCGGCCGCTGTTGTTGGTCCCGAAGACGTTGCAGGTGCTGTCGAACGCGATCCACGAGCCGGACCCGTTGATCGACGGCGCGAGGTTGTCGCATCCGAACGACTGCGTGAGCTGGGTGATCGTCCCCTGGCCCCCGCTCGTCCACAGGAAGATCTCGTCGTTGCCGTCGGCGTTCTGCCCGGCGAGGTTGCAGTTCGAGACGAACGCGATGCGGTTTCCGTCGGCGTTCAGGACCGGGTCGCTGCTGGTGCAGCCGGTGGCCGACGTGACCTGCGTCGCGCTGCCCCCGCTCGTCACCCGGAAGATCTCGAAGCTGCCGTCGGCGTTGGCGCCGGCGGGATTGCAGTTCGACTGGTAGGCGGCGGCGCTGCCCGCCGAGTTCGGCACCGGCGCGACGCTGATGCAGCCGCTCGTCCCGGCGTCGGCGGTCAGCTGCTGCACCGACGCCTCGGCCGTTGCCGCGGCCGCGATCGCGAGCAGGGCGGCGACGGCCAGGCCCGCCAAGGCGCGGGACGGCCGGTCGAAGTGTCGTGTGTGCGCGGGCCGGACTGCCAAGGGATCGTCTCCAGGAACCGTGCTCGAGTCGTTCGCGGCGGCGCGACTCGCTCGCACGGAGCAAGCGGCAAGGATCCAAGGGAACAGGGTTCGGTGCAACCCGCTTTTCTTCGCACCCCGGCTGCCCGCGAACGATTCCGCTGCCACCGGGGAGCGACCGCGCTCGAAACAGCCGCCAGGCGTCGACAGTCCTTGCGATCCGGGCCGCCGGGTCCGGTTGGAAGCGGGCGCGAAACCCGTTATTCGTCGCCGGCCCGCGGCGCGAGTCGCCGTGGAGCTTCCCGGCAGACGAACGACACGCCGCGCCCCGCTGGCGCCCGCCATGCGTTCGCCTCCGGCCCCAGGAACACCCCGGAATGCAGCGTGAACTGGAAGTTGCCATCGAGGCCGCCCGCGCGGGCGGCAAGGTCGTCGCGAAGTACTACAAGGGCGAGTACGAGGTCCACGAGAAGGCCCCCGACAACCCGCTGACCGTCGCCGACACCGAGGCCGACGCCGCCATCAAGAACGTGGTGCTCGGCGCGTTCCCGGACGACGGCTGGCTGTCCGAGGAAACGGCCGACACCACGGAGCGATTGTCGAAGTCGCGCGTCTGGATCGTCGATCCCCTCGACGGCACCAAGGAGTTCACGCAGCACATTCCCGAGTTCTGCGTCTGCGTGGCGCTCGTCGTGGACGGCGTGGTGCAGGTCGGCGTCTCGTACAATCCGGCCGAGGACCTGCTGTTCGCCGCCCGCCGCGGCGGCGGCACGACGCTGAACGGCAAGCCCGTGCGCTGCACGGCCCAGGCGAGCGTCGCCGACGCGGTGGTCCTGGCGAGCCGCAGCGAGGACAAGCGCGGCGAGTGGGACGCCTACAAGCCGCTGATGAAGGTGAAGCTGACCGGCAGCGTCGCCTACAAGTTCGCGCAGATCGCCGCCGGCATGGCCGACGCGACGTTCTCGCTGACGCCGAAGAACGAGTGGGACATCTGCGCGGGCACGATGCTGGTCGAGGAAGCCGGCGGGGTCGTCACCGACCGCTACGGCAAGCCGCTGACGTTCAACAACCCGAAGACGCTGCTGCCCGGCCTGATCGCGACCGGCAGCACGCTGTACGGCCCGCTGCGCGACACGATCAAGGACATCAGCGGCGAGTAGCCTGCCCGCGCTTCCGTCCTGTCGACCGGAAGCGGGCGACGGAGGAAGGTCAGTCCTTGGCGGTGGCGCTCGAGGCGCTGGCCGCGAGCACGAGGCTTCCGCCGGCGCGGCCGGCGGCGGCGTAGGCCGCCTCGATCTTCTTCACGTGGTCGGTGAACTTCGTCGCCGACGCGCCGCTCAGCTGCCGCGAGCGCGGCGCCGAGGCGCTGAGCGGATCGATGTACTTGTCGTTCTTGTACATCACGAAGTGCAGGTGCGGGCCGGTCGCGAGGCCCGTGGACCCCACGTAGCCGATCACGTCCCCCTTGCGGACGGTGACGCCGGGCCGGATGCCCGACGCGATGCGCGAGAGGTGTCCGTAACCCGAGTCGAAGACTTCGTCGTGCCGGATCTGCACGTAGCGGCCGTTGCCGCCGTGCCACGCCGCCATCTCGACCTTGCCGTCGCCGACCGCGCGGACCGGGGTGCCGGTCGGCGCCGCGAAATCGACGCCGTAGTGCGGACGCGTGCGGTTGAGGACCGGGTGGAGGCGCGCGTGCGAGAAGCCCGAGCTGATGCGCGTGAACGAAACCGGGTAACGCAGATACGAGCGGCCGAGCGCCATTCCCTTGCTCGTGTAGTACGCGCCGCTCTTCTCGCCCGGCTGCTGGAACCAGATGCCTTCGTGCACCTTCCCGCCGGCCTCGACGATGCGGACCGACAGGAGCTGCCCCGGCAGCGTTCCGCCGCCGTCGGGATTCCGAAGTTCCTCGAACTGGATGTTGAACTTCGCCCCGGCCTGGAGCTTCTGGAAGTCGAGGTCCCAGCCGAGCACTTCGGCGACTTCGGCGATGACCTCGTCGGGGATGTCGGCGCGAGCGGCGCTCGAGTAGAAGCTGCTGTCGATGACGCCCTCGACGACGCGGCGGACGCGCCCGAGCTCGACCGGCTCGCGAGAGGCGACCACGGCGCCGTCCTTGCGGCGCGCGACGAGCGAAGTCGCGACGTCGATGTCCATCTTCAGCGACACCAGGTCGGAAGCGGCGACGTCCACGCGCATCTGGAGCTTCTGGCCGTCGCGAATCTGGCTCAGGGCGTAGATGCGGCTGGCGGCCTTGATCCAGTTGGCCGCGTTGGCGGGGCTCACGCCGTTGCGCGAAAGCACCTCGGCGAAGGTGTCGCCGGTGCGGAAGCTGTGCTCGATGTCGCGGAACTCCGGGATCTCGGCGAGAGAAGCGGCCGCGCCGACGGGCGACGAAACCGCGGACGTCGAGACGTCCTGCGGCGCCACGGCGACTTCGGCAGGGGCCGGGTTCAGGCTGGTCCGGGAGAGGGTGGGATCGGAAGCGGAGAGGCGGGGGAACAGGATGCTGGGGATCGGGGAAGCGACGGACGCGGTGACCACGCTGTCGGAGGAGCTGTAGTCCGCCGTCGGTTTCGTGTCGGTCGTCACACGGAACCCCGCGAACGACACCATGCTGACAGCAACCCCGAGCAGCACGAGACGCCCCGGGCCGAGATCACCGCCCTTCGACGGCTGTCCGAGCGTTCCCACCATCATCTTCCACACCCCACGCCGAACGTCCGCCGCCGACGGCAGATGTCCCTTCGAACTGTTAGCAGCAAGTTCAAATTACGTTGCCTACCCGCTTCCAGCGTGTCAACGCCGGCGCCTGTACGTCGGACCGTCCCCTTGGTCCGTCGGCTGTTGCCGTCCTGATCCAGATCGCTACTCTGGACGACGACAGATGAACCCCCGCCCCCTTTCTTACTCTCGCCGGGGCGCTCGGCCCCAACGATGAAACGCAGGCTAGCCTCACTGGACGTGGGAGACAAACGCATTGGAGTCGCCATTTCGGACGGCCTGAGGCTCACGGCCCAGCCGCTCGGGACGGTCGAGCGCCGCTCCCTGGCCGCCGACTGCGCTGCGATCGAGCGCATGCTGGAGCCGTACGACGTCGAAAAAGTCATTGCAGGACTGCCACTTAACCCCCGAGGGGAGGAAGGCGAGCAGGCCGACCGGGTCCGGCACTTCTGCAAGCGCTTCGTGGTCGAGACCGGCCGGGAGGTCGAATTCCAGGACGAACGGATGACGACCGTCCAGGGCGACCGGATGCTGATCCAGGCCGGAGTGCGCCGCCAGCGGCGCAAGGAGGTCCGCGACCGGGTCGCCGCGGCGCTCATCCTGCAGTCCTGGCTGGACGCGCAGCCCGAATCGTGACCCCCTCGGGCCGGTCGCGTCGGCCCGCAGCCTGACCCTTCCCATGAAACGCCGCCTCCTCCTTGCGCTGTCTGCTCTCGTGATCGCAGCGATTGCCGCGGCTGTCACTGCCGCAGTTGTCATAAAGGAGGAGCTCGATCGCCGGATCGAGATCGGGGCAACGCGGACGATCGAGATCCAGCCCGGCCAGAGCCTTCGCCGCGTGGCCTCCGACCTGCGCGCGGCCGGCCTGATCGGCAGCGAACGCATCTTCCTGGGCGTGGCTCTATGGAAGGAAGTGGACCGGTCCATCCGGCACGGGCGCCACGAGTTCGAGGGAACGGTCACGCTCGAGTCCGTCCTGGAGGAACTCCAGCGCACGCCGAAGCCGATCCTGCGCGTGACGATCCCCGAGGGCTTCACGGTGCGGGAGATCGCTTCCCTGCTGGAATCGGCCGGCGCGATGCCGGCCGTGAGCTATCTCGCCGTGGCCTGCTCGCCGGAACTGCTGCGGCTCGTCGCGGCCCCCGACGGCGTGGCGTGCGCCGAGGGCTTCCTGTTCCCGGACACCTACGACCTGGTCCCGGGGATGTCGCCCGGCGAGTTGGTGGACCTGCAGTTCCGCCGCTTCCAGGCGGTCGTCGAACCGCTCGTCGCCGCGGCCGCCGGGCAGCCGGCGTTCGAGGAACTCGCCGGACCGCCCGAAGGCCGCCTCGCGCGGCTGCTGACGCTCGCCTCCATCGTCGAGAAGGAAACCGGGCAGGCCGCCGAGCGGCCGCGCATCGCCTCGGTCTTCTACAACCGGCTGCGGATCGGCATGCCGCTGCAAACCGACCCGACCGTGATCTACGGCGTGATCACCTCGGGCGACCCGTGGGACGGCAACCTGACGAGGGCGCACCTGACGACCCCGACGCCGTACAACACCTATACGAGGAAAGGGCTGCCGCCCGGGCCGATCTGCAACCCCGGACGCGCATCGATGGAAGCCGTGCTCGCGCCGCTCGAGACGCGCGACCTCTATTTCGTGGCCCGTCGCGACGGCTCGCACGAGTTCAGCACCAACCTGGCCGACCACAATCGCGCCGTCCGGCGCTTTCAACTTCGGTAACCATTGACCTTCGCCTAGTTTTCGCCTAGAGTCCGCGCAGGCTTTCGGGTGTCGGAAGCGGTTCGCACCGCCGGGCGCGCAGTGCCCTCGGGAAAGGTCCTGCCACCGCCCGCCGCGGAGACGGGGCGGAGAAGGGAACGAAGAAGCGACGCCAATCTTGTGGCCGCCGGAGACCGGCGGCCTTCGGAGGACGGTCATGGCCACACTGACGAAGCGCCAGAAAGAGATCCTCGATTTCATCGAGCAGTGCATCGCGAGCAACGGATACGCGCCGACGCTCGAGGAAATCGGCGAACGCTTCGAGCTCCGCTCGATGGCGACGGTGCACAAGCACCTGTCCAACCTCGAGACCAAGGGCCTGATCCGCCGCAAGTGGAACCACAGCCGCGCGATCGAGGTCACCGACGACCGGCGCAAGGCCGCGGCGGTCACCCTGCCCCTGCTCGGGCGCGTCGCCGCCGGGCGACCGATCGAGGCGATCGAGGGACGCGACACGATCGAAGTGCCGGCAAGCATGTTGCGGAAACGCGACAGCTTCGCGCTGCGCGTGACCGGCGATTCGATGATGGACGAGGGCATCCTCGACGGCGACATCATCCTGGTCGAGGAACGGCCCGACCCGCGCAACGGCGAGGCCGTGGTCGCGACGGTCGACGGCGAGGCGACGGTCAAGCGGTTCTATCGCGAGAAGAACGGCAGCGTGCGGCTGCAGCCCTCCAACGCGAGCTTCAAGCCGATCGTCGTCGAGGGCGGGGACCTGAAGATTCGCGGAGCCGTGGTAGGCTTGATCCGGCGCTACCAGTAGGCCGGGCGGCGGCACGCCCCCGGTCGACGCGCCGCCCTCGATGCCCGCCCCCTTCTCCGTCTACGTCCACCTGCCGTACTGCGCGCGGCGCTGCCCGTACTGCGACTTCAACACCTACGTCGTCCATTCGATCCCGGAGGAGCGCTACGTCGCGACGCTGCTTCGCGAAGCCTCCTTCGCCGCGTCGCAATCCTCGTGGTGCGGACGGCGCATCGCCACGGTGTTCTTCGGCGGCGGCACGCCGTCGCTGTTCTCCGCCGCGAGCATCGCAAGGCTGCTCGAGCACTTCGAGCGCCTGTGGGGCTTCGCGGCGGATCCGGAGATCACGCTGGAGGCCAACCCCGGCACGCTCGAAGGCGGAGGCGAACAGCGCCTGCGCGAGTTCCGCGCGGCCGGGCTGACGCGCCTCAGCTTCGGCGCGCAGTCGTTCCACGCGAAGCACCTCGCGACGCTCGGGCGCATCCATTCGGCCGAGGAAACGCTGGGCGCGTTCGGCGCGGCCCGTCGGGCCGGCTTCGACAACGTCTCCTGCGACCTCATCTACGGCGTGCCCGGCCAGACCGTCGAGGAATGGGAAGCCGACGTCTCGACCGCGATCTCGCTCGGCAGCGAGCACGTCTCGGCCTATTGCCTGACGTACGAGACGGGGACGCCGATGACCGGCATGAAGAACGCCGGCCTGATCGCTCCGCTCGACGAGGACACCGAGCTCGCGATGTTCCGCGTCGCGCGCGAGCGCTTCGCCGCCGCAGGCCTGTCCCCCTACGAAGTGTCGAACTACGCGAGGCCCGGGCGCGAGAGCCGCCACAACCTCGCGTACTGGACCTGGCGCGACTACCTCGGGCTCGGTGCCGGCGCGCACGGGTTCGCCGCGTCGCCGGGCCGGCAGCCGGCGACGGCCGGCGAAGCGGCGACCGTCGAGGCACGCGCGACCGCCGGCGACGCGGAACCGGGCGCCGGCTGGGGCCGTCGCTACGCCAACGTCCGCCTGCCCGAGCACTACATGTCGGCCGCCGACGGACGCTGGCACGCGAGCGAGGAGTCGCTGACGCGGGAGATGGCGATCGCGGAGTTTCTGATGGTGGGACTGCGGCTGGTCCGCGGCGTCGACGCGCCCGAGTTCGAGCGGACGTTCGGCACGAGCCTGGAGGCCGCGGCGCCGCGACTCGAGGAGTTCGTGCGCGGCGGGCTGCTGCAGCGCCGCGGCGACGCGGTCGTGCTGACCGATCGCGGGCTCGAGATCGCCGACACCGTCCTCGCGAGGCTCGCCGCCGGATGACGCCGGACTTCTGGAGCGCGCGCAATGCCGTCGCCGCCGTCGTGGTCGCCTTCAGCGCCTGGATCCAGGGATCGGTCGGGTTCGGCTACGCGCTCGTGTCCGCGCCGCTGCTCGCGCTGTTCGCGCCGGAGATGGTGCCCGGGCCGATCATGCTCAGCTCGATCGCGCTCTCGATCGGCGCGGCCGTGCGCGAGCGCGCGAGCATCGACCGCCGCGGCGTCGCGCTCGCGCTCGTCGGACGCGTGCCCGGCGTCGTCCTCGGCGCGGCGGCGCTCGCGCTGCTTCCCGGCGACTCCCTCGGTGTCGCGTTCGGCGCGATCGTGCTCGTCGCGGTCGCGCTCAGCCTCTCCGGACTGCGGCTGCCGCTGACCACCGGCACGCTCCTCGGGACGGGCTTCGTGTCCGGGGTGATGGGGACGATGACGTCGATCGGCGGACCGCCGATGGCGATCGTGTACCAGGACGCGCGCGGCCCGGAGCTTCGCGCGACGCTCAACACGTACTTCGCGTTCGGCAGCGCGATGTCGCTGCCCGCTCTCGCGCTCGCCGGGCACTTCGGCCCGCAGCAGGCCGTCGACGGGCTGCTGCTGATCCCGGCCACCGCGATCGGCTTCGCGCTTTCGGGCGCGACCCGTTCGTTCCTCGACGGCGGCCGCACGCGCGCGGCCGTGCTCGCGACCGCGGCCGTCTCGGCGATCGCGGTCGTCGCCCAGGCTCTGCTCGGCTGAAGGGCGGCGCCGGCGACCTGCGTCGAGGTCGCGAGGCAACGGTCGTCGTCCGGAGTTCCTTCGCGCGATCCCGCTGCGAAACGTCCGCTACCAGTAGACGCCCGGAAGCAGGCGGGCGAACACGCGCGCGAGGTTGCTCGGCTGTTCGTCCTGCACCGGCACCTCGCCGCGCGCGGCGGACGAATCCGGGAACAGCCGGTACGCGAGGTGGAGCGCGACGTCGCTGACGCCCGGGGCCACGCTCGAGAGCACCTGGCCGACGAGGCCGAGCGTCGTGCCCACGTGCTTCGGGCGGTGGACGATCGCGGTGCAGATCAGGTCCGCCGCCTGCGCCGACGTGATCATCGAGAACGAGTCGTACAGGCGCGTCGGCGCCACCATCTCGGTCTTCACCAGCGGCATGTAGACGGTCGTGATGTCGATGCCGTCGCCGACGAGCTCGGGGGCCGCGCACTTCGAGAAGCCGTCGAGCGCCGCCTTCGACGCGATGTACGCGGCGAAGCGCGGGGGGCCGACCTGCACGCCGATCGACGAGACGTTGACGATCTGGCCGCGCTTGCGGCGGCGCATCGCGGGCAGGAACCCGAGGATCAGCCGGATCGCGGCGAAATAGTTGATCTCCATCGTGCGCTCGAAGTCGTGGAAGCGCCCCTGGGAGATGCGCAGCGAGCGCCGGATCGAGCGGCCCGCGTTGTTCACCAGCACGTCGATGCCGCCGAACCGCTCGACGACGTCAGCGACCATCGCGTCGACGGCCTCTGCGTCCGTCACGTCCAGCGCATGCAGCGTCGCCTTCCCGCCGACCCGCTCGACCTGCTCCCGCACTTCCTCGAGCCGTTCGATGTCGCGCGCCACGAGGATCACGTGCGCGCCGGCGGCGCCGAGCTTGAGCGCCGTGGCCTTGCCGATCCCCGCCGAAGCGCCGGTGATCAGCACGGTCCGTCCGCTCACCGCGCGGACGAGGTTGCGGCCGTGGTCGGTGTTCGCGTTCAGGTGTCGCTGCCAGTACAGCCACAGGTTGCGCGCGTAGCTCTCGAGGCGCGGCACCCCGATGCCCGAGCCGGCGAGCGCCGCGTTCGTCTGCGTGCAGTCGAACGTCGTCGGGTTGCCGATGTAGTCGAGCGCGCGCAGCGGGATCCCGATCATGTCCTCGAACGCGCGGCCCGGCCGCGACCCCGACGTGCGCGCGAGCACGTGCGTGATCGGCGCCAGCGCGGTCTCCGCCCCCGGCACGTGGATCGAGAAGCGGGGTCCGCCGGCTGCCTCCGCGAAGACGTTGAGCGTCTCGCCGACGGTGAGCGGCTGCGGGTCCACGAGATGGAACGCGAGGCCGTCGAGCCCTGGCTCCCGCGCGATGTGATCGATCGCCGACGCCACGAAATCGACGGGCACGAGGTTGATCGTGCCGCCCTCGATGCCCGGCAGCGGCAGGATCGACGGAAGCGCCGCCGCGAGGCGCTCCAGCGCGGGGAACAGGTAGTAAGGCCCGTCGACCTTGTCGATCTGGCCGGTCACCGAGTGCCCGACCACGAGCGACGGCCGGTAGATCCGCCACGGGATCCGGCACTGCGTTCGCACGATCGCCTCGGAATCGTGCTTCGTGCGAAAGTACGGATCCTCGAGCCCGACCGCCTCCTCGAACATGTCCTCGCGGAACTCGCCCACGAAGCGCCCGGCCGCAGCGATCGAGCTGACGTGGTGGAAGCGCGCGGCGCCGATCGCCTGCGCGACGCGCACCGCTTCCTCGGTGCCGGTCACGTTCGTGCGCTCGAGGTCGGCCTCGCTCGCGGCCATGTCGTAGAGGCCGGCCACGTGGAAGAAATCCCCGACGCGGCCGCGCAGCCGTTCGAGCGCGTGCCCGGCGATGCCGAGGTCCGGTTCGGAGACGTCGCCGATCACGGCGACGACGCGGCCCTTCGCGTCGTTCCAGTCGCGGCGGCGCGCCTCGAGCTTCGACAGCGACGCCGCGCGCACGAGCACGAAGATCGGCCCGCCTGGCCGCTCGAGCAGCCGCGAGACGAGGTGCCGGCCGATGAAGCCGGTCGCGCCGGTGACGAACACGCCCGGCTCCTCGACCACGGCCGTCCTCGCCGTCCCGACCGGCACGGCGGCCGCGGCCCTGGTGGTTTTCCGGCGCTGGGCCGGTTTGCGCACGGTTTCACCGGCCATCGTCCTGCTCCTGTCGCATTTCTTTCCTCGCCAGCTCGAGGTCGGACTCGACCATCAGCCGCACCAGCTCCGCAAACAGAGTGCCCGGCTGCCAGCCGAGCAGCCGCCGGGCCTTCGACGCGTCGCCGAGGAGCGTGTCGACCTCGGCGGGACGCTCGAAGCGCGCGTCCGTCTCGACGTGCCCTCGCCAGTCGACCCCGACCATCCCGAACGCCGCGTCCAGCAAGTCGCGCACCGAGTGCGCCTCGCCGGTCGCGATCACGAAGTCCTCCGGTTCGTCCTGCTGCAGCATCCGCCACATCGCCTCGACGTAGTCCGGAGCGTATCCCCAGTCCCGCCTCGCGTCGAGGTTGCCGAGATGGAGCTTGTCCTGCAGCCCGAGCCGGATTCGCGCCGCCGCGCGGGTGATCTTGCGGGTCACGAAGCCCTCGCCCCGGCGCGGCGACTCGTGGTTGAAGAGGATCCCGCTGCACGCGAACATCCCGTAGGCCTCCCGGCAGTTGACGGTCTGGCAGTGCGCGAAGACTTTCGCGCACCCGTAGGGGCTGCGGGGATGGAACGGCGTCCGCTCGGTCTGCGGCGCCTCGGCGGCCTTGCCGAACATCTCGCTCGAGGAGGCCTGGTAGAAGCGGGCCGGCCGCGGCATCCGGCGGACCGCTTCCAGCACGTTCATCGCGCCGACGGCGTCGACCGCGACCGTCCAGGCCGGTTCGTCGAACGAGACCCGGACGTGGGACTGGGCGGCGAGGTTGTAGACCTCGTCCGGCTCGATCGCCTCGACCAGGTCGCGAAGCCGCAGGGCATCGGTGACGTCGCCGCCGTGCAGGACCAGGCGCCCGTTCGAGTCGTCCTCGAGATGGCGGAGATGGTCGATGCGGGGCCGCGCCGAAGAGCTGGCGCGGCGCACGAGGCCGTGCACCTCGTAACTCTTGCTCAGCAGCAGCTCGGCGAGATACGACCCGTCCTGCCCGGTGATCCCGGTGACGAAAGCGCGTTTTCCCACGGTCGGCCCTCGCGGCGAGTACGGGACCACCGTGCCGCTGTCAACCCTGCTCCGCGGGCTAGCGGCGCGACGCAAGGCGCCGCCGTCGCTCGTGTTTCCGCTGCTTGCGCGGCCTCGAAGTGCGCACCGTGCGAGCCGTCGCGACGACGACTTTGACTTCCGGCACGAGGGGTCGATATATCGGCCTCGCGCGGCTCGAGCCGCAGCCTCCCGGATGTCCACTCCTTCGAACGACGTTGCGGTCGTCGTCATCCCCGCCAGGTACGGGTCGACGAGACTGCCTGGAAAGCCTTTGGCCGATCTGGACGGCCGGCCGCTGATCGAGCACGTCTGGCGCCGCGCCTGCGAGGCGCGCCTCGCCGAGCGCGTGCTCGTCGCGACCGACGACGAGCGCATCCGCAGCGCGCTGCCGCCCGAGACCGAGGTCGTCATGACGCGCGCCGACCACCCGAGCGGCAGCGACCGGATCGCCGAGGTCGCCGAGCGGCTGGACTGCGGCATCGTCGTGAACGTGCAAGGCGACCTGCCGCTGCTCGACCCGACGCTGGTCGACGACCTGATCGAGATGCTGCGCGCGAATCCCGACGTCGGCCTGGCCACCGTGGCCGTCCCGATCGACAGCCCCGAGGAGCTCGCGAACCCGTCCGTCGTCAAGGTCGTCTGCGACCTGCGCGGACGCGCCCTCTACTTCTCTCGCTCGCCGATCCCCTACGACCGCGCGAACCCGGGGCGCCCCTCGGGCACGCTGCGCCACGTCGGCATCTACGCGTACCGGCGGGACACGCTGCTCCGGTTCGCGCGGCTGGCGCCGACGCCGCTCGAGCAGGCCGAATGCCTCGAGCAGTTGCGCGCGCTCGAGAACGGGATTGTCATCGGCGTCGTGGTCAGGAGCGAAGGCGTGCCGATCGAAGTCGATACTCCGGAAGATCTCGCGGCGGCCCGACGGGTCCTGTCCGCCAGCAGGCAAGCATCGGCCGCAAGGCCCCAGACCGCCCGGGCGGCACGCGCCGCCGAGGAGGTGCCGGCATCATGAGCGCAACCGACGGCAGGGCCACCAAGTACATTTTCGTGACGGGCGGCGTCGTTTCCGCGCTCGGCAAGGGACTCGCTTCCGCCTCGATGGGCGCGCTGCTCGAGAGCTCGGGCCTCAAGGTCTCGATGCTGAAGATGGATCCGTACATCAACGTGGACCCCGGCACGATGAGCCCGTTCCAGCACGGCGAGGTCTACGTCACCGACGACGGCGCCGAGACCGA
>CAYYZO010000090.1:11453-16014 GCA_964476185.1 uncultured Myxococcales bacterium | reverse complement strand
CGTACGGCTCGGTGTTCTTCCAGAACGCGAACAACTCGGTGCGCGTGACGGACGAGTTCATGCGTGCCGTCCAGAACGACTCCGACTGGACCCTCCGCAACGTCACCGACAAGAAGACCTGCCGGACGGTCAAGGCTCGCCAGCTCTGGAGCCTGATCGCCGAACAGGCGCACTTCTGCGGGGATCCGGGCCTGCAGTTCGATACCACGATCAACGACTGGCACACCTGCCCGAACACCGGCCGCATCAACGCGTCGAATCCGTGCAGCGAGTACATGCACCTCGACAACTCGGCCTGTAACCTCGCGTCGCTGAACCTGATGAAGTTCACCGATCCGTCGGGCCGCTTCGACGTCGAGGGCTTCCGCCACGCGGTGGACGTGATCATCACCGCGCAGGACATCGTCGTCGCGAAGTCGAGCTACCCGACCGACGAGATCGAGAAGAACGCGCACGACTTCCGCGAGCTCGGCCTCGGCTACGCGAACCTCGGCGCGCTGTTGATGTCGATGGGGCTGCCCTACGACTCCGACGCGGGCCGCAGCTTCGCGGCCGCGGTGACGTCCCTGATGTGCGGCGAGGCCTACGCGCAGTCGGCGCGCATCGCCGGGGCGCTCGGCCCGTACAACGGCTACGAGGTCAACCGCGACCCGCAGATCCGGGTGCTCGAGAAGCACCGCGAGAAGTCCCGCGCGATCGATTCGGCGTACGTGCCGCTCGACCTGCTGTCGGCCAGCCGTGAGGTCTGGGACGACGCCTGCGAGGCCGGCCGCGAACACGGCGTGCGCAACTCGCAGGTGACCGTGCTCGCGCCGACCGGGACGATCGCGTTCATGATGGACTGCGACACGACCGGCGTGGAGCCGGACATCGCGCTCGTCAAGTACAAGAAGCTCGTCGGCGGCGGCATGCTGAAGTTCGTGAACACGACGGTGTCGCGGGCGCTTCGCAAGCTCGGCTACGAGACGCGCGAGATCACCGAGATCCTCGAGCACATCGACGCCAACGACACGATCGAGGGCGCCCCGAACCTGAAGGACGAGCACCTGGCGGTCTTCGACTGCGCCTTCAAACCGCGTTCGGGCGTGCGGTCGATCGAGCCGGCCGGCCACATCCGGATGATGGGCGCGGTGCAGCCGTTCCTGTCGGGCGCGATCAGCAAGACGGTCAACATGCCGTCGGACGCGACCGTCGAGGACGTGGCGAACATCTACATGGATTCGTGGCGGCTGGGCCTCAAGGCCGTGGCGATCTATCGCGACGGCTGCAAGCGGAGCCAGCCCCTCAACACCGGCTCGGAGGCGTCGAAGAAGGCCTCGGCGACCGAGGACGCCGCGCGTCCCCAGCGCCGGCGGCTACCCGCCGACTGCCGCTCGATCCGCCACAAGTTCGACGTGGCCGGGCACGAGGGCTACATCCACATCGGCTTCTACGACGACGGCGCGCCGGGCGAGATCTTCATCAAGATGGCCAAGGAGGGCAGCACGATCTCCGGCCTGATGGACACGATCGCCACGCTGGCCTCCATGGCGATGCAGTACGGCGTGCCGCTCGACGCCCTCGTCAACAAGTTCGCGCACGTTCGCTTCGAGCCGTCCGGCTTCACGAAGAACCCCGAGATCCCGGTCGCGAAGTCGCTGACCGACTACATCTTCCGGTTCCTCGGGACCCGCTTCGCCGGCGAGGCCGGGGCGGCGACGGCGGCGGCCGCAGTGGCGGCCGAAGCGGCCAACGCGGCCGCGGCGCAGGCCCGCCAAGGCGCCACGGCGCGGCCGAAACTCGAACTGGTCGAGGGAGGGCACGGCAAGCCGACGGACCTGATCCTGTCGCAGAGCGACGCGCCGACCTGCTCGGACTGCGGATCGATCATGATTCGCAACGGAGCCTGCTACAAGTGCCACAACTGCGGCGCGACGAGCGGTTGCTCCTGAGCCGTGACGTTCTCCACCCCCGCGCCGGCGTCGCTCCCTATCGGGGCGATGCCGGTCGGGCGGAGATCGCCTGAGCCCGGGAGCTTCGGCTTGCGACCGTCGTCGGGCGCGGCGCCCGGCGGGTCAGGAAAGGTTCAAGGGAGGGATCGAGGGTCCGGGCGAGTCGGGTTGGGCCCTGTCTCCGAAGGCAGGACGATCATCACTTCGCCCGGGCGGACCCAGTTTTGGGAGGCACGAAGCTCCGCGTCGAGCGCACGGGGATCGTTCTGCAGGGCTTCGAGCCGCTGCTCGAGCCCGCGGTTGGCCTGGATGCGATCGAACACGCGATTGGAGCGCTCGGCCACGTTGCCTTGCCGGTCGGCAAGGCCGCGCAGGCCGTACGGGCCCAGGAACACGGAGTAGGCGAGCATCACCGCGGCGACGCTCAGCGCGCGAATCAGCCACAGGGAGAAGGTGTGAGTCGATCGCATCGGTCGGACCCGGCTCGGCGGTTCACGCGCGGGTCGCCAGAATATCGCGCTGGCGGCTGCAGGTTCAACGTCACGGCGGTGCGCGTACCGGACGAGGAGAGTCCACGAGCATGAAAATCGAGTCTGTCCTGGCGCGAGAGATTCTCGACTCGCGCGGCAATCCGACGGTCGAGGCCGAGGTCCACGTGAAGGGCGGGGCGATCGGCCGCGCCTGTGTCCCGTCGGGTGCATCGACCGGCGCTCACGAGGCGCTCGAGCTGCGCGACGGCGACAAGAAGCGCTACGGCGGCAAGGGGGTCCTCCGGGCCGTGGCCAACGTCAACAAGATCCTCGGACCGGCCGTCCGGGGCATGGACGTCCGCGAGCAGGCCGACATCGACCGCCGGATGATCGAACTCGACGGGACGCCGAACAAGTCCGGCGTCGGCGCGAACGCGATCCTCGCCGTGTCGCTGGCCGCCGCCCATGCCGCCGCCGCGGCGACGCGCCAGCCTCTCTACCGGCTGATCGGCGGATCGAGGGCGCGTGTGCTGCCGGTCCCGGTCATGAACATCGTCAACGGCGGCGCCCATGCCGACAACCGCCTCGACTTCCAGGAGTTCATGATCGTGCCGCACGGCGCGAAGACCTTCGCCGACGCCCTGCGCATGGGCGCCGAGGTGTTCCACGCGCTGAAGGCCGTGCTGAAGGGTCGCAAGCAGGGCACCAACGTCGGCGACGAGGGCGGTTTCGCGCCGGACCTCGCGAGCAACGACGCCGCCATCGGCGTGGTGCTCGAGGCCGTCGAAAAGGCCGGATACAAGCCGGGAAAGCAGGTTTCGCTGGCCCTGGACGCGGCCGCGACCGAGCTCTGGAAGGACGGCCGCTACGTGTTCCACAAGTCCACTGGCGCCCGCCTCACGTCCGGCCAGATGGTCAAGCTCTACGAGAAGCTGGTCACCCGGTACCCGATCCTGTCGATCGAGGACGGGCTTGCCGAGGACGACTGGGACGGCTGGGTCGAGCTGACGAAGCGGATCGGGCGCAAGGTGCAGGTGGTCGGCGACGACCTCTTCGTGACCAACCGCGAACGGCTCCGGCGCGGCATCGACGCCGGCGCCGGCAACGCGATCCTGATCAAGGTGAACCAGATCGGCTCGCTGACCGAGACCCTCGAGACGATCCGCACCGCGAAGAAGGCCGGGTACCACTCGATGATCTCCCACCGGTCCGGCGAGACCGAGGACGCGACGATCGCCGACCTCGCGGTCGCCGTCGGGGCCGGCCAGATCAAGACCGGATCGCTGTCACGCGGGGAGCGCACCGCGAAGTACAACCAGCTGCTGCGGATCGAGCAGGGACTCGGCAAACGCGCCGTGTATCCCGGCCTCGACGCATTCGCATGAAGGTCTCGTTGCGCACAGAGCGGCCCGGAGACGGACCTCGGCGTGCAGGAATGCACGCCCGCGGTTGCGATTTTGTTGACTCGCTCATCACTGGCTCTCTATAATTCGTTTCGTATGCACCTGGTGCATACGTGTTCGAAGCTTCGCCTGCGAGGGTGACCGCGGAAGACAGCTGAAGGAGGCAAACCAATGGCTGGACGTAAGAAGGCGAAGAAGAAGGCCGGCAAGAAGGCCGCCAAGAAGAAGGCGACCAAGAAGGCCGGCAAGAAGAAGGCGACCAAGAAGAAGGCCGGAAAGAAGAAGGCCACGAAGAAGAAGGCCGGCAAGAAGAAGGCTGCCAAGAAGGCCGGCAAGAAGAAGGCCACCAAGAAGAAGGCCGGAAAGAAGCGGAGGGCCAAGAAGGCCGTCGCACCCGCTGCCGAGGGTGCTGCTCCGAAGAAGCGTCGCGCGCGACGCGCCAAGGCCAAGAAGTAAGGCTCAGCCTTACTTCTCGACCAACCGGTCCACTAACCAAACCCAAGGTACGAGCGCCCGGTTCGTACCACCGCCAACCACCCTCACAGGCGAACAGCGAACCCTTCGGGGTTCGCAAAAAGCCCTCCGGCTACCCCGGGGGGCTTTTTGCTTGCGGCGCATCGCTCGGGACAGCCCCTCCGGCGAACCCGCGCCGCGGTGGCCGCTGCGCCAACGCATCCCTTATTTCGCGGCAGTAGCCGTGCCCGGCCTCTGCGCCGATGTGCTGGCGCCGGCCAGGGCGGGTCGCCTGCGGGCGCGC
>CAYYZO010000090.1:0-11353 GCA_964476185.1 uncultured Myxococcales bacterium | reverse complement strand
TGCCCGACGCGGACCGAGGCGGCGGCGAGAGCGGAACCGCCGCAATGCCCGTGCGTCGCTGGCGCCGGCCCCGCGAACGTGAGAAGCCTCCCAAGTCCGGGAATGCCGAAGTCGAAAGTTCTACTTCCCGCTTTGACACGGGTCGGCAGGTCCACTAGGTAGCCCGGAAATAAACCTCCCGGAGGATCAGGAGTAACCATGGCAGATCAACCCACGAGCGCTCAGCAGGTTTTCGACATGATGCCCTCGCGTTTCAACGCGGCGGCGGCGTCCGGCGTCAACGCCACCTACCAGTTCGACCTCACCGGCGACGGCGGCGGCACCTGGCAGGTCGCGGTCGCGAACGGCGCCTGCTCGGTGGCCCAGGGCTCGCCGAACGACAAGCCGAACATCACGATCACGATGGCGGCGGGCGACTACCTCGACATGATCACCGGCAAGCTGAACCCGCAGATGGCGTTCATGGGCGGCAAGCTGAAGATCAAGGGCGACATGAGCCTCGCGCTCAAGATGCAGCAGATCTTCCCGAACGCCTGATCGGGCTTCGGAAGGTTCGACAGAAAAAGGGGAGTCCCGTCGGGGCTCCCCTTTTTTCGTTTCGAAGCCCGGGGACGGACCGCCTGCTGCCCGGTCCCGCGCAGCCCGTCCCGGCGCCGGCCCCGTCGATCTCGGCTCGCGTTCCCGCTAAGCCGGGCTCGTGACTTCCATGCATCCACGCCCGCGCACGGTGTCCGCGTTCCGCGACGACGTGCTCGGCAAGGCGGACGCCGTCGAACTCACCCGCCGCCTGGCCGCGCGCGAGGTCAGCCGCGAGGAACTGGTGCGGGCCGCGGTGGAACGCGCTCGCGCAGTCGAGCCCGGGCTGAACGCGATCGCGCACGAGTGCTTCGACCTCGCCGTCGAACGGAGTCGCGGTCCGGTCGAGGGCTGGTTCGGCGGCCTGCCGACGTTCGTGAAGGACACCGATCCGGTCGAGGGTCAGCCGTTTCGCATGGGCAGCCGCGCGTTGCCCGACGTGCCGGCGCCGCACACCTCGAGCTTCGTCCGTCAGTTCCTCGGCACCGGTCTCGTCTGCCTCGGCAAGACCACGCTGCCGGAGCTCGGCCTCACTGCGACGACCGAGTCCCTGCTGCACGGCCCGACCCGCAACCCGTGGAATCCCTCGCACTCGACCGGCGGCTCGTCCGGCGGTTCGGCCGCGCTCGTCGCTGCCGGGGTCGTGCCGATCGCGCACGCGAACGACGGCGGCGGCTCGATCCGCATTCCCGCGTCCTGCTGCGGTCTGGTCGGGCTGAAGAGTTCCCGCGCCAGGCTCGCCGGAGCCGACGGCGGTCACCTGTTCCCGATCGACATCATCGTGCAGGGAGCGGTCACGCGCAGCGTGCGCGACGCGGCGGCGTTCCTCGCTGCCGCGGAGAAGCTTCGCCCCTCGCGAAGGTACGCGCCGGTCGGACACGTCGAAGGCCCGTCGGCGAAGCGGCTGCGCATCGCCTGGTTCACCGACACGTCGACCGGCGTCGAGAGCCACGAGGACTGCCGGCGGGCCGTCGAGCAGGCGATGAAGGCCTGCGAGCGGCTGGGCCACGAAGTCGAACGGATCCGCTGCCCGATCGATGGACGGATCAACGAGGACTTCCTCGCGTACTGGGGGTTCGCTCCCTTCGGTCTTCGTCTGCTCGGACGTCCGTTGTTCGGCGCGGGGTACGAGCACGCCCGTCTCGACGACTGGAGCCGGGCGCTCGCCGATCACTTCCGGCGCAATCTCGCGCGCATGCCGGCGATCCTCTGGCGGCTTCGCCGCTCGGCCGAGCGCTACGAGCGGCTCTTCACGCGCTGGGACGTGGTCGTCTCGCCGACGCTCGCGCAGCCGCCGGTCGCGATCGGCCATCTTGGCCCCGACGTCCCGTTCCGGACGGCCGTCGAGCGGATCATGGGGTACGCGGCCTTCACGCCGATCCAGAACCTGAGTGGCGCCGCGGCGATCTCGCTGCCGCTCGGGCGCAGCCGCGACGGCCTGCCGGTCGGCGTGCACCTCGGCGGCAACCGCGGAAGCGAGCGCCGCCTGCTCGAACTCGCCTACGAACTCGAGAGCGAGCTGCCATGGCCGACGCTGGCGTCGGCCGCCGCAGCCTGAGCGGCGCACACGGCCGGGGCAGGGGAAGTTCCGCGGGCAGCGCCGCGCCTGACGCTACGGGCCGTGTCGTTCGGGGGCTCGAGGGCGCGCCGACACTGCGGCACACGGAACGCCCCAGGTCACGCCGGCGCCGCGGCGCGCGGAACGGGTCAGGCCACGCCGAGGCTGCGGCGCGGAACGTCGCGCAGCAGCACCTCGACGGTCGACTCGCCGAAGCTGCCCTTGTTCATCTTCTCGAGGCCGGCGCGCACCTCGCGGCGGGTCATCAGGATCCCGTACGACCCGAGGATCTGCTTGACGATGTCGTAGTGGGTGTCGATCGTCTGCGTGACCGACGAGTACCCGTAACGCCCGGCGCGCGGGCCGTCCCACAGCGCCAGCGGGTTCATCGAGAACATGTGCACGTCGGTTTCGGCCGGCTCGATCAGGATGATGTCGCCGCGGAAGCGCGGGTTCTCCTGGTACTGGCGCAGCCCGTACTGGAGCCGGGTGTGCAGCAGGGTCCGGAAGACCTGGTTGATCACGCCGACCATGCCGGTGTCGGCGATCGGCGAGCCTTCGGTGCGCCACTCGCCGGTCTCCATGTCGAAGCGCCGGTGCACGCGGTTCGTGAACGGGCGGAACGGGTTGTAGCAGATGATCAGGTCCGCGCCCTGCTCGATCGCGACGTCGATGTTCGCGGTGTGCCGGACCCCGCCGTCGACGTAATCGACGCCGTTCAGGCGCGCCGGCCGGTAGAAGCCGGGCAGGGCCGTGGAGGCCTGGATCGCCTGCGAGATCGTCACCGAATGGTCGGTGTTGTGCCCGAAGCAGGCACGCTCGGCCGTGTCGAGGTTCATCGCGCAGATGTAGAGCTCTTTGCCGAGCCGCTCGTGGAACGACTGGAAGTCGTTCGGGATGCCGTTGCGCTCGAAGTTCTCGCGCAGGTAGTGCTCGATCGTCGAGTTGTCGAACAGGCCGGACGGAACGTAGTCCTGCGGCATCGGGATGCGGTTGTTCAGGATCTCGCGCACGATCGGCGTCGCGATGTCCTGCAGCGTGGAAAGAGACGGCTGCTTGCGGAACACGCGCAGCGCCGGCTGGAGCCGGTCGAGCAGGTGCGGCGAACGCGAGGCGATCTTCGACAGCGTGCGCGGCATGTACAGCGCCAGGTCGACCACGAACTCGACGGGGCGCTTCAGCAGCTCGTCGTAGTTCGGGTTGTAGAAGTGGCGGGGCAGGAACTGGGAGACCACCGTGGAGGAGCCGTCGAGCGCGCGCAGCGTCTCGGAGGGCGGCACGCCCGCCGCGAGCGGCGCGGCCAGCAGCGCCCCGGCCGACAGCCCGACGTAGAGGTCGAAGTCGGTCGTCTTGCGATTGATCAGGAAGTCGTCGAGCGCCTTGAGGCCGCCGAGCTTGAAGGCGCCGCCGGTGACGGCGCCGCCCGCGAGGACCAGCGCGACTTTCGGGTTTTTCTTGCGGGTGCTGAGGTCACTCTTCTGGATGATGGTGATTCCCATGAGCCGGCCCCCTTTCGAACGGGACAAGTCCCCCGGAAGGGCTCCCACCCCGCATCGCCATCGAGTCTAGCTATCGACGCTCTGCGTTGTCCAGCGTCCCTTCCGCGCCGCCTGCGCGCAAGCGCTCCTCCGCTTCGGCGAGTTCCGCGGGCGTCCCGACGGTGATCCACGTCCCCTCGAACGGCACTCCGCGCACGATCTCGCCGGCCTCGAGCATCGCCGGGTAGGAGACGCGCGTGATCGAGAACGGCCCTTGCGTCGTCAGGTAACGAAACACGCCGGGCTCCAGCGCCTGCACCCCGGTGTACATGTACGGCTCGAGCGGCCTGCGACAGCCCGGCCGCTCGAGCCCGAGGAAACGGCCGACCCGTCCGCCGTCCTCGACCTCGATCAGGCCGAACTGGTTCATCCGTTCGTCCTTGCGCAGGAGCATCGTCGCGAGCGCTCCGCCGCGGCGATGCTCGCGGACGAGCGCGCCGAGATCGGCGTCGACGATCGTGTCGGCGTTCATCGTCACGAACGTGCAGCCGTCGAGCCAGCGGCTGGCGTCGCGGATGCCGCCGCCCGTGTCCTGCAGGACCTCCTCGACGCTGTAGTGGATCGTGAGCCCGTGGCGCGAGCCGTCGCCGACGTGGTCGCGGATCCGTTCCCCGAGGTGGTGCAGGTTGATCACGACCTCGCGGATGCCCGCGCGCGCGACGCACTCGAGCGCGTAGTCGATCAGCGCGCGCCCGCCGACCCGCACGAGCGGCTTCGGGGTGGTGTCGGTCAGGGGCCGCAGGCGCTCGCCGCGCCCGGCGGCCAGGATCATCGCGCGGACCTCGCGCGCGTCTCGGGCGGCACCGGGCATCTCAGCCTTCCCGGGTCGGGTCCTTGCCGGCGACCGCGAACAGTTCGGCCGTGGCCTCGACGCCGTCGGCGGCCGCGAGCAGGCGCCGGGCCGAGCGGCACACGGCCGGCAGGAACCCGAGGTAGTGGGGCTTGCCCTTGACCTCGGCCAGGTAGTGGAAGCGGCCGACCACCTTGAGGACGCGCTGGAGGGCCAGCAGCCGGTAGGCGGCGCGTGTGGCGTCGAGGCTTTCGAGCCGTCCCGCCTTCTGCCGGGAGTAGTAGCGGACCAGCAGCGATTCCTCGATGGCCGGGGTGATGCGCTCCGGCGTGATCCGGTCGGTCAGCAAGGATGCGACGTCGTAGAGGGCCGGCGCGAGCAGGGCGTCCTGGAAGTCGATCACGCGAAGCCGCGGTCCCCGCTCGCCCGGTTCCGGCGGCTGCACGTGGATGTTCCAGGCGTGGTAGTCGCGATGGGCGAACACCCGCGGCAGGCGGGCGAGCCGCGCGGCCGTGTCGGTCAGTTCCCGACGGCTGGCCTCGACCAGGGCCGCGGGGGCGTCGGGCGACACCCCGAATTCAAGGAAGTGCTCGAATTCCCAAGAGAAAAGCTTCTCGTCGAAGGCCTGCACGAATGCAAAGCAGCCGCTTCCGTCGTCGGTCGCCCGGGCCTGCAGGTCGGCGAGCAGGTCGAGCGCGCTCCCGAACAGTTCCTGGGGCCGGTCGCCGGCGGCCTCCCACAGGGGGGTGTCGCCGACGTCCTCGAGCACGAGCAGCCGCGAGTCGGCCGAGACGCCGTGGATGGCGGGGACCGCGTCGGTGAGCCGGGCGAGGAAGCGGCCGACGTTGACGAACGCGAGTTCCTTCGGGCCGTCCTTGCCGAAGACGCCGAGTTCCTCCGAGGACATCGCGACCGCCGCGTCCTGCATCATCATCACGACGACCGTCGCGGGAGCGCCGTCGCCGTCGAGCCAGGCCCGGGCGTAGGTCCTCGTCGAGGCGTCGCCGCGCATCGGCTCGATGCGGGCGACGACGGAGCCGGCCCAGAGCCCGGCGGCGACCTCGGCGCAGAACGCGCGGGCGTCGTCGAGCGCGATCGGCGTCGCGGCGCGGGTCGCATCCGATGCCGCCCGTCGGGAGCTGGAAGGCCTGGTCGTCATCTTCGAAAGGCCCGCATCGCGAGGTCGCGAGCGAGCCTCCAGCGTCGTACACAGCGACCGCCCGCGCGGCAACCGCGGCCTCTGCGCAGCCGCTCCCGTTTCGTTGACATCGGGGGATGCGCTGGGGATAAGGCCCGGTCGCGCGGCGGTGCGCGCGGGCACATCGGCCCCCACTTTCCCGCTGCCCGTATCGATCTGGAATGTCCGATTACATCCCGGTCCTCATCTCGCTGATCATCGGCGCGGTCATCGTGGGCGCGATGACCAACCTGAACCGCCTGCTCGGGCCGAGACGCCCCGGCGAGATCAAGGGGCGCGCGTTCGAGTGCGGCAACGACCCGACCGGACCGGGCTGGGGACGGTTCTCGATCAAGTTCTACATGGTCGCGATCCTCTTCATCGTTTTCGATGTCGAGGTGGTCTTCATGTACCCGTGGGCGGTCGTCTACCGCGAGCTCGGCCTGTTCGGCTTCGTCGAGATGATGACGTTCATGGCGATCCTGCTGGTCGGCTACGCCTACGCGTGGCGCAAGGGAGCGCTCGAATGGCGCTAGACACCACCGAACTCGCCGACCGGATCCGCGGCGCCGTCCCGGCCAGCGACGCCCGCGCCGTCGAGGGGGCGCTCACGCCCACCATCGAGGTCGCCGCGAACGCGATGCCCGACGCCCTGCGCTTCCTGCGCGACGAGCCGGGCCTGGAGTTCCGCCTGTTCGTCGACGCCACCGCGATCGACCACGAGGCCGACCGGGGCCAGCTCGACGTCGTCTACGTCGTCCGTTCGACGTCCGAGTGGTCGTGGCGCGTCGTGCTGAAGACGGCCGTCGACGCGGCCCGGCCGGCGATGCCGACGGCCAGCGGAGTCTACCGCGGCGCGAACTGGGCCGAGCGCGAGATCTTCGACATGTTCGGAGTCGAGTTCGAGGGCCACCCGGACCTGCGGCGCATCCTCATGTACCCCGAGTTCGTCGGCCACCCGCTGCGCAAGAGCTACCCGTACCAGAAGCGCCAGCCGCTGACTCCCGAGCGCGACCCGCTCGCCAACCCGTGGCCGAGGCGCCACTGAACGGCGATACCGTGAGCACCGAAGAGACCCGCAAGAACCTCGCCACGGCCTCCGATCCTCTCTCGGAGATCATGGAGCTGCAGATGGGGCCGTCGCACCCCGCCTGCCACGGCACCGTCAAGTTCGACCTGCGCCTGGACGGCGAGAACATCATCTCGATGGACACGGTGCTCGGCTACCTGCACCGCGGGTTCGAGAAGATGTGCGAGCAGGGCACCTGGACGCAGGTGATCCCGTACACGGACCGGCTGAACTACGCGTCGCCGCAGATCAACAATTTCATCTTCTGCGAAGCCGTCGAACGGCTGTGCGGCATCGAGGCTCCGGAGCGCGCGTCGTACATCCGGGTCGTCCTGTCGGAATGCTCGCGCCTGGCCGACCACCTGACCTGCCTCGGCATGTCGGTCACCGAGCTCGGCGCGATCTCGGCCGGCTTCTACATGAACGAGGCCCGCGAGCTGTTCTACAACCTGAACGCGCACGTCACCGGCGCGCGCGTCACGGTCAGCTACGGCCGCGTCGGCGGGCTCGCGCGCGACGTCCCCGACGACTTCGAGCAGGCCGTCCGCGCGGCGATCCGGCGCACCGAGGAAGTGCTGCTCGACTGCGAGAAGCTGCTCGAGCGCAACCGCATCTTCGCCGACCGCATGGTCGACATCGGCGTGCTGTCGGCCGAGGACGCGCTGAGCTTCGGGCTGACCGGCCCGCTGCTGCGGGCGACCGGCGTCCGGTACGACGTCCGCAAGGCCGCGCCGTACATGTTCTACGACCGCTTCGACTTCGAGGTGCCCGTCGGCACGAAGGGAGACAACTTCGACCGCTTCGCGGTGCGGTTCGAGGAGATGAAGCAGTCGATCCGCATCATCGACCAGGCCCTGAAGCAGATGCCCCGGGGCCGCGTCGCCGTGGACGACCCGCGCTTCGTGCTGCCGGACAAGAAGGACGTCTACAGCAACATCGAAGGGCTGATGAACCACTTCAAGATCGTCATCGAGGGCATCCGCGTGCCGGCCGGTGAGATCTACTTCTCGGGCGAGGGCGCCAACGGCGAGCTCGGCTTCTACGTCGCCAGCGACGGCAGCGGCCGGCCGTACCGCGTGCGCGTCCGGCCGCCGTGCTGGTACGGCATGGCGTCGCTCGAGGAGATGGTCAAGGGCCACATGGTTTCCGACCTCACGGCGATCTTCGGCCTCGTCAACATGATCGGAGGGGAGTGCGACCGCTGACCGGCGGTCCGCGCGCCAGCCTGAACACGATGTCCCACGACGCGACGCACAGTCCCGCACCCGCCGACACCGGCCCCGTCTCGTTCTCCGCGGCGGCCCTGGCCGAGTACCGGCAGATCCTCACGCGCTATCCGGAGCGGCGAGCCGCGCTGATGCCGACGCTGTGGCTCGCGCAGCGCGAGTTCGGCTGGCTGAGCCCGTCCGCGCTCGAGTACGTCTCCGGGCTGATGGAGCTTCCTCCGGCCTGGGTCGAGGGCGTGGCGACGTTCTACACCATGTACTGGAAGCGCCCGATGGGCCGGCACCACGTCGCGGTCTGCACGAACCTGTCGTGCTACCTGCGCGGCGCCGAGCAGGTCTACGAGGCGGTCTGCCAGCGCACGGGCGCGACCGCCGGCGGCGTCTCGGAGGACGGCAAGTGGTCGGTCGAGCGCGCCGAATGCCTCGGGTCCTGCGACACCGCGCCGATGCTCCAGCTCGACAACGACGGCTACTACGAGAACCTGACGGTCGAGAGCACGCTCGAACTGCTCGGCGAGCTCGAGCGCGGCAACGTGCCGACGCCGACCGCGCTCGCCGCCGACCGCAAGGCAAAGGGCTGAGCCGTGAGCGACGTCGTCTTCGACTGGGTCATCCCGGGAGCCAAGTCCTTCATCGTCATCTTCATGGTGCTGAACCTGGCGGCGGTGCTGCTGTGGATCGAGCGCAAGGGCAGCGCGCTGATCCAGAACCGCATCGGCGCGAACCGCGCCTCGATCTTCGGGATCGGCCCCGTCAACCTCGGCTTCATCAACACGCTCATCGCGGATCCGCTCAAGCTCTTCACCAAGGAAGAGTTCGTGCCGGCCGGCGCCGACCGCTTCGTGCACGCGATCGCGCCGTTCCTCGCGCTGTTCCCGGCGGTCGTGACGATGGTCGCGGTGCCGTTCGGCGACTCGGTCGAGTTGTTCGGGCGCACGATCGAGCTCCAGGCCGTGCGCCTCGACGTCGGCGTGCTCTACGTCTCGGCGATGGTCTCGATGGGCGTCTACGGCGTCGCGCTGGCCGGCTGGGCCTCGAACAACCGCTGGGCGCTGCTCGGCAGCATCCGCGGCAGCGCGCAGATGATCTCGTACGAGCTCGCGATGGGACTCGCGCTCGTCAGCATGATCCTGTTCTACGGCACCCTCGACCTGCAGGCGATGGTGCGCGCGCAGGGCTCGCTCCTGCTCGGCGTGCTGCCCGCCTGGGGCATCTTCTACCAGCCCGTCGCGTTCATCCTGATCTTCGTGTCGGGCATCGCCGAGTCGAAGCGTGTTCCGTTCGACCTGCCCGAGTGCGAGTCGGAGCTGATCTCGGGTTACTTCACCGAGTATTCGGGGGGCAAGCAGGCCTCGTTCATGCTCTCCGACTTCGCCGAGAGCGTGATGGTCGCCGGCCTCGTCACGACGATGTTCTTCGGCGGCTGGCAGGTCCCGTACCTGTCCAAGGCCGGGTTCGCGCTGCCGGGCATGGCGCCGCTGGCCCTGCCGGCGCTGGCGATCACGCTGATGCAGGTCGGCGCCTTCATGCTGAAGGTGCTGTTCTTCTGCTGGCTGCAGATCCTGATCCGCTGGACCGTGCCGCGCTTCCGCTACGACCAGCTCATGCGGCTCGGCTGGAAGGGCATGGTGCCCGTCGCGATCGTGAACCTCATCGCCACCGCCCTGCTGATCCTTCTGCTGGAGAAGCCGGCATGACCGGCTTCGGTCCAATGGGAGAAGCCGGCATGACCGGCTTCGTGGAATGGGAGAAGCCGGCATGAGCCCGTACCTCTTCTACCCCCTCGCCACCGTCTCGGTGCTGCTCGCGCTGGCCGTCGTCGTCGCGAAGAGCCCGGTCCGCAGCGCGCTCGCGCTGGTCGGCGTGATGGGCCTGCTCGCCGTGATGTTCGCGTTCCTGCAGGCCCACCTGCTCGCCGTGCTGCAGATCATCGTCTACGCCGGCGCGGTCATGGTGCTGTTCCTGTTCGTGATCACGCTGCTCAACCTCGAGTCCGACCACGGCGTCGGCGAGAAGCCGCGGCTGTCGGCCATCGGGTTCGGCGCCGGGGCGGTCGTCGCCGGGGGTCTGGCGCTGGCGTGGTCGGGGATCGTCGCGCCGGCCGCGCGAGGGACCGAGTTGCCCGAGACCTTCGGGACCACGGTCGAGCTGGCCCGGCAGATGTTCAGCCGCTACGTCGTCGCATTCGAGCTGACGTCGATCCTGCTGCTCGTCGCCGTCGTCGGCGCGGTCGTGCTCGCCAAGCGCACCGCGGCGGAGAACACCGAGGGGGTCACGGGCGCATGACCACGGTCGGCCTCACCCACTGGCTCGTCCTGTCGGCGATCCTGATGGCCATCGGAGCCATCGGCGTCGTCGTGCGGCGCAACGTCCTCATCATCTTCATGTCGGTCGAGCTGATGCTGAACGCGGCGAACCTGGCCTTCGTGGCCGGCGCCCACAGCCTCGGCCTGATGCACGGGCAATCGATCGTGTTCTTCGTCATGACGGTGGCCGCCGCGGAAGCCGCCGTCGGGCTCGCGGTGATCCTGGCGTTGTTCCGCAACCGCCAGACCGTGGCCGCCGACGAGATCGCGCTGCTCAAGTGGTGACCGCGCAGGAACCGGAATGCACGCAGAAGCCGTCGAACACGTAGCGCAGGCCGCGCCGTATCTCCGCTACATCCCGCTGGCGCCGCTGGTGGGGGTGCTCTTCCACGTCGCGCTCGGCTCCCGGCTCGGGCGCAGCGCCGTAGGGCTGGTCGCCTGCGCGTCGGTCGCCGTGAGCTTCGCGCTCGCCGCGACCGCGTTCTTCACCGTCTTCACGGGCCCGGCCGGCCTTTCGGTCGTCGACCCCGTCTACCAGTGGATCGCGTCCGGCGACTTCTCCGCGACCGTCAGCTTCCGCGTCGACGCGCTGAGCTCGGTGATGGTCATGATCGTCACCGGCGTCGGGTTCCTGATCCACCTCTACTCGACCGGATACATGTCCCACGACGAGGACTACGCGCGCTTCTTCGCGTACCTGAACCTCTTCATGGCGGCGATGCTCGTGCTCGTGCTCGCCGACAACCTCGTGCTGATGTTCGTCGGCTGGGAAGGCGTGGGCCTGTGCAGCTACCTGCTGATCGGCTTCTGGTACACGGATCCCGACAAGGCCTCGGCCGGCAAGAAGGCGTTCCTCGTCAACCGCATCGGCGACGCCGGCTTCATCCTCGGCGCGTTCACGCTGTTCTGGGCGCTGGCCGAGATGGGCCAGCCGAGCCTCGCGTTCGAGACGATCAACTCCCACGCCGGCCAGCTCGCGCCGGGCTTCGCGCTCGCGGCCGCCCTGCTCCTGTTCGTCGGCGCGACGGGCAAGTCGGCGCAGATCCCGCTCTACGTCTGGCTGCCGGACGCGATGGCCGGCCCGACGCCGGTGTCGGCGCTGATCCACGCGGC
>CAYYZO010000089.1:0-16527 GCA_964476185.1 uncultured Myxococcales bacterium | reverse complement strand
CGGCGCCCGCTCGGGGCGTCTGGATGTTCGCCGCTCGATGTTTCGCGGCCCGCCGTTCGCCGCTTCGCGGCCCGCTGTCGCCCGTTCCAGGCGTCTTCGGGCAGTTGCGGGCTCCTTCCATCGCCCTCGCGGGGCGCTCCAGGTGACGAACGCTTCGTTCGATGGAGCCCACGACCGGACTCGAACCGGTGACCTCGTCCTTACCAAGGACGTGCTCTACCTACTGAGCTACGTGGGCAACCCTTGCCGAATCACGCGGCGGCGCGCCGCACGTCCTCACCCATCAAGACAAAAAGCGGGAGACGAGATTCGAACTCGCGACCCTCAGCTTGGAAGGCTGATGCTCTAACCATCTGAGCTACTCCCGCACGAACGATACCGGGGCGGTGGAGCGGCCACGTAGTCGATGAAGCTGGAAACCGAACGCTTCGGCAGCACCGAGCGACGAAAGGAGAAAATGGTGGAGAGGGAAGGATTCGAACCTTCGTAGGCTATCGCCGGCAGATTTACAGTCTGCTCCCTTTGGCCACTCGGGTACCTCTCCGCCCAGCCTGAGCCTTCTCTACCCTTTCCTTCGTCGCTTGGAGCCGATGGCCAGACTCGAACTGGCAACCTACTGATTACAAATCAGGTGCTCTACCAGTTGAGCTACATCGGCACCGCAAAAACAGTCGGATCCCGCATCATCCGCACCCGCGGATGCCGCTCGATCCTCCCTGCAGACACCCCGTCCCTGCCCTTTCTGGCCGGTACGAATGCCCCAGGTCCCGAAATCGAAACTCGGGCTGCTATCAACCGAGTGTCGAGGTGTCAAACTGCGTCGCGGCTTTTTGCTGGAACACGGCGGGGAACTCGTGGCGCCGACGGGTCGGGATCCCGCGCGGGGGAACCTTCTTCGTCGCCCCCGGCCCTACCCATCGGCCTCGTCCGCCGCGTCGGTCGCGCCGAACAGGGAGTCTTCGAGCAGCCGGTAGATCGCGAGCCCGGCGGCAACCGACGCGTTCAGGGACTCGACCCGGCCGCGCATCGGCAACCTGGCCAGTTCGTCGCAGTGCTCGGCGACGAGGCGGTGCAGGCCCTCGCCTTCGCTGCCGATCACCAGTCCCAGCCGATCGCCGGCCCGCGGATCGTCGCGGCCTCCGGCCCGCGGGACCAGCTGCGCCCCGTCGGCGGCCAGGCCGACGATCCAGAAGCCGGCCTCGCGGGCCCTCTGGAGCGAACGGACCACGTTGGTCACGCGCACGACCGGCAGGAACACCGCGGCGCCGGCCGACACCCGCATCACCGTGCCGGTGACCTGGGCCGCCCGGCGTTCGGGGATCACCACGCCCAGCGCCCCGGCCGCCTCGGCGGTCCTCACGATCGCGCCGAGGTTGTGGGGATCGGCGATGTGGTCGAGGAACACCAGCAACCCGGGCCGTTCGAGCAGCTCGTCGAGTTCGGCGTAGGCGTACGCGACCTCCGCGGCGATCCCCTGGCAGCGGGCGCCGGCCATGCGGTCGCATTCGCCCTTGCCGACCATCGAGACTGCCACCCCGAGTTGGTGGGCCCGCTGGCTGAGCCGCTGGGATCGCCCGCCGGCCGTGTCCTCGAGGAACACACGGTGGACCGCGGCGATGGTCCTGGCCTTGGCGGCGGCGCTTCGGCCCCCGGAGACGGCGTCGAGCACGGCTTCGACGCCGTTGGGACCGGCGACCGTGACGCGTTCGGTTTCCCGCGAAGCGACAGGACCGCGGGTGCTGCCGGCTCGCTGTTCAGCGGCGCCGGGTGCTCGCGCGCCGGTGCGGGCGGACGGTTTCGTGGGTTTCAGGCGGCGACTCATCTCCCGTCTCCTTGTGATGACCTCGCCTGCCGGCGTTGCGTCACGGCCTCGCGTGCCGGCGAGGCCCGACGGCTTCACGCGTCGGCGCTGTCCAATGGCCATGCCCGGCGGCATCGCCCGCGGGTGTCGGCGTCGATCGGCCGTCCACGCGGACTTGGTAACCGCGCGGGTGGTTCATTACACTCCCGTCTTCATGGGTAAAACCCTGCGAAGGTACCTCCTTCGCGAGATCGGCGGCTCCTTCCTGGCAGGGATCGCGATGTTCGCGTCGATCCTGTTCCTGCTCAGGCTGGTCGACCTGATCGAAATGACGCTCGCGCGCGGCGTGCCGGCGGGACTCGTGCTGCGCCTGATCACGGCGATCCTGCCGTCCCTGCTCGAGGCTTCGCTGCCGATGGCCTTCCTGCTCGGCGTCATCGCGGCGTTCGGGCGCCTGGGCTCGGATGGCGAGACGCTCGCGCTGCGGGCGGCCGGCCTGAGCGTCTGGCGGGTGCTCCCGCCCGTCGTCGGGATGGCCTGCGTCGTGGCCGCGGTGACCCTGGTGCTCTCGATGACGGCCCGCCCGTGGGGACACCGCGAGATCGAAACGACGCTCTTCGACATGGCGCGTACCCGGGCCGCGGCCGCCCTGAAGCCGCGCTTCTTCAACACCGACTTCGAGCACATGGTCGTGTACGTCGACCGGATCGAGCAGGGCAGTGGCGAACTCGTCGGGGTGCTGCTGTCGGACGAGCGCGGCGGCGCGGAGCGGCAGGCCGTGTTCGCCCGCAGCGGACGCATCGGAGGGAACTCCGACTCCGGTCGGCTCTACCTGCAGCTCCTCGACGGAACCAGCATCTCGTCGCGCGAGAACCTCGCCGATTACGACGTCACGCGGTTTCGCTCGCTCGAGGTGAACCTGCAGCTGCGCACCGGTTCCGGCGCCGGCCCTGCCGACGACGAGCCGGCCGCGCTCGGTTGGAACGAACTGCGGCGCGAGATGAACTCGGACGACCCGGCCCGCGTACGCGAAGCCGGCATCGAGATGCACCGCCGGTTCGGCATCGCCATGGCCGCGCTGACGCTCGGGCTCGTCGGCGCCGCGCTCGGTTTCGCGACGTCCGGCGCGACGCGAGGCCGCGCGGTGGGCATCAGCATCGCGATCATCCTCGCGTATTACGCAGCGCTCACGCTCGGGATCGCGATGGCCAAGTCCGGCGCGTTGTCACCCGCCCCCGCCCTCTGGATGCCGAACGTGCTGCTCGGCGCGATCTCCCTCTGGGCGCTCGCACGCAACGCCCGCGACCTGCCGTTCCTCCCGTTCCCGCCGTCCCTGCCGACGTGGCGGCGGCGGCCGGCCGCGACGGGTGCGCGATGAGGCTGCTGCGCCGATACGTCGCCCGCAGCTGGCTCCGGGTCTTCGGCGCCGCGATGCTCGTCGCCGCATCGCTGTTCCTCGTCATCGACGTGTTCGATCGTCTCGGCGAGGTTCTGCCGTTTTCCCCCTCGTGGCTCTCGATCGGGAGCTACTTCGTGTTCAAGCTCCCGAAGATCTTCTTCGACGTCTATCCGGCCGCGAGCCTGCTCGCGACGCTCGTCGCGATCGGCGGCCTGGCGCGCTCGCGCGAGCTCGCGGCGATGCGCTCCTGCGGGCTCAGCGACCGGAGCATCGCCGCGCCGGTGCTCGCCTGTGCGTTCGCGCTCAGCATCGGGGCGCTGTTCTGGAGCGAGAACGTCGTCCCGGCGGCGGCGACCCGCTCACGCTGGCTCTGGGACGTCGAGCTGAAGCAAAAGGTCTACCGCGGCGTGTTCGACGCCGCTTCGCTGTGGTTCCAGACCGGGCGCGGCTTCGTGCACATCCGTCGGTATGACGCCGGCGCGCGGGTGATCTCCGGCCTGTCGCTCTACGAGGCCGACGCGGCCTTCGGACTGAAACGCGTCGTCGAGGTCGAGTCGATGAACTGGCGGAACGACCGCTGGGTGTCCGCCGGCGGCTTCGTTAAGGAAATCGAGGACGAGACCGTCGGCATCCGTCCGCTCGCCCCCGGCGAGTTCGAATTGCAGGAGGATCCGGAGAACCTCGCGGCTCGCAAGCGCCGGCCCGAGGAGTTCAGTTTCCAGCAGCTTCGTTCGCAGATCGCGCAACTCGAGTCGCGGGGACTCGGCGCCGAAGAGTACCTCGTCGACCTTCACCACAAGATCGCGTGGCCGTTCGCCGGCTTCTTCGTCGCCCTCGTCGGACTGCCGCTCGCGCTGCGCGCGCGGCCCGGCGCGGGTCTCGCGCGCGGAACGGGCATCGGGATGGTCGTCGGATTCTCGTACTGGATCGTGACGGGGCTCGCGCTGTCGGCGGGACGCACGGGCGGGCTTTCCCCGGTCGTCGCCGCCTGGGCCGCCAACACGGCCTGTGCCGCCGTCTCGGCAGGGCTCTTCTTCTACGGCGAATCCCCGTCGCCGAGGGTCGGCCGCGCCGCGAGCGGTTCGAAGCGCGACGGCTGAGCCTCCTCCCGTCCATCGCGGGTCGACCAACGCCGCCTCGCCGGCCGGCCGGCGCCGCGCAGCGGCATCGCGAAACGGCGGGGGTGCCCGGAGGTCGGCCAGCGCCGTGCTGCCACCGCGCCGCCGGGGCGGGGGCCGAGCCGGCGCAGCCCTGCGGGCGGACTACGGAAGCGCCGGCAGCAGGTCGAGCCCGGTCGTCTCGGGCACCCCGATCATGCAGTTCAGGTTCTGGACGGCCTGGCCGGCAGCGCCCTTGCCGAGGTTGTCGATCGCCGAGACGAGGACGACCCGCCCGGTTTCCGCGTCGCGCCGCCACGCGATCTCGACCAGGTTCGTGCCGCGCACGGCGCGCGGCTCCGGCATCGGACCGTCATCCCCGAGCAGCCTCACGAACGGCTCGCCCGCGTAGGCCTCGGTGAGCAGCGCGCCGACGTCGACGTCCTCGGCCACGTCCGCGTAGATCGTCGAGAGGATCCCGCGAGCGATCGGCAGCAGTTGCGGCGTGAAGATGACCGGACGCCGCGCGCCGGCGCGGTCGGAAAGCTGCTCGGCGATCTCGGGCTGGTGCCGGTGCTTCGTGACCGAGTACGGCCGCAGGTTCTCGGTGACTTCCGCGAACAGCTGGTCGACCTTGGCCGCCCGCCCTGCCCCGCTCGTGCCCGATTTCGAGTCGACGATGACGGGGCCGCGAAGGTGCGCGGCAAGCGGGAGCAGCGGCATCAGCGCGCTGGTCGGATAACAACCAGGGTTCGCCACGAGCCGCGCACCGGCGACCCGCGCGCGGGCGTGCTCGACGAGCCCGTAGACCGCCTCTTCGGCGAGTTCCGGCGCGCCGTGCGCGCCGTACCATTTCTCGTAGGCGTCGAGGTCGTGGAACCGGAAGTCCGCGCCGACGTCGATCACGCGAACGCCGCCCGCGACGAGCGCCTTCACGACCGGCGTCGAGGCCCCGTGGGGCAGCGCCGTGAAGGCGAAGTCCACGCGCGGCGCGATCGCGGCCGCGTCGACCCCTTCGAGTTCGAGACCGAGGAACCCGAGCGTGCGGTGCACGTCACCGAGCGCGCGGCCGGCGGCCTGCTCGGACGTGACGACTTCGATCCGGACGTTCGGGTGGCGGGAGAGAAGTCGGACGAGCTCGGCTCCCGAGTAGCCAGTCGCTCCGACGACGGCCACTCGTACGAGCGTGGTGCCCATCATCGACCCCTGTTTATCGCTTCGAGTACTGCGGACGCTTGCGCGCCTTGTGGCGGCCGTACTTCTTGCGCTCGACCACGCGCGAGTCGCGCGTGAGGAAGCCCGCGCGCTTCAGCGCCGGGCGAAGTTCCGGATCGGCGTCGACGAGCGCGCGGCAGATGCCGTGGCGGATCGCGCCGGCCTGCGCGGCGATGCCGCCGCCGCTGACCGTCACGCGCACGTCGTACCCCGACGGACGGCCGATCAGTTCGAACGGCTGCGCGATGATCATGCGAAGCGTCGGACGCGGGAGGTAGTCTTCGATCTGGCGACCATTGATGGAGATGTTGCCGCCGCCCGGACGCACCCAGACGCGCGCGATCGCGCACTTGCGCTTGCCGGTTGCCAAAGTCTGATCGGTGGTCGCTGCCATGGGCTTGTCCGTTCCTGCGGCGGTCGTCAGACCGCGAGCTGCTGGGGCTGCTGCGCCGTGTGCGGGTGTTCGGCGCCGGTGTAGATCTTCAGCTTGGTCGCGAGCTGCCGTCCGAGGCGGTTGCGCGGCAACATGCCGACGATGGCCTGGCGGATGAGCTTCTCGGGGTTCTTCTCGAGAAGGTCCCCGGCCGAACGCGCCTTGGTCCCGCCCGGGTAGCCGGAGTGGGTGTAGTGGATCTTGCCCTTCGCCTTGTTGCCGGTGATGCGGATCTTGTCCGCGTTCACGACGATCACGAAGTCGCCGCAGTCCACGTGCGGCGTGAACGCGGGATTGTGCTTGCCGCGCAGCACGCCCGCGACACGGGTGGCCAACCGGCCGAGCACCTGCTCGCTGGCGTCGACAACGTACCAATGCCTCGAGGCGAGCGCCTCTTCGACCGTCAGGCTCCTGGTGACCTTCTGCTGCATGATTCCTCTGGCAATGGTCGCCGTCTCCGGCGACGCCATCGACGTCGCACGACCCGGTAGCAAAGTGGCGGGGCCGACGAGACTCGAACTCGCGACCTCTGGCGTGACAGGCCAGCGTTCTAACCGACTGAACTACGACCCCTAAACCCTGCTTCGGGCCCGGGTCCGAGCAACCGAGCCCGCGTGTCTAACAGAGCAGTTCCGGGGGAGCAAATCGCGCAGCAGCCTGCCCCGACCTTTTCCGGGGGCGGCGCCGGAAGGGGTCCCGCCCCCGGCGCTCGCACCTGGGAACTTCGCGGCGGGCGGCGAACAACGCCGCGGACGATCCGGGCCTCGAAGGCTGGATCTCGACCTTGGGCGGAGGTGCCGCGCCGGCGCCGCGCGCGAACCGAGCGGACAACCGGCCCGCGGCCTTTTCCCTTGTCCGCGAGGCTGTCGTAAAGACCCCCCGCTATGAGCCTGCGTGGTACCGGCCAAGGCGGCCCCGTTTCCCGTTTCCTCGAAGTCCTCGAAGTCCTCGGCAGCGCCGGGATCCTGTGGCCCAGCGTCTTCGGCTCGATCGCGAAGGGCGCCGGGAAATGGGGTTCGACGCCGGCCGGCGGATTCGCGGCGTCCGCAAGCCGGCGCCCGAACGACATCGGCCTGATCGACGAAGTCGGCGCCCCGCTCACGTTCGGCGAGATCGACGCCCGCACGAACGCGATCGCGCGCGGCCTCGCCGCCGCCGGTGTGAAGTGCGGCGACGGGGTCGGTCTCTACGCGCGCAACCATCGGGGCTTCGTCGAGTCCATGGTCGCGCTGAACAAGCTCGGTGCGAACGCGCTGCTGCTGAACACCGGGTTCGCCGCACCGCAGCTGGCCGAAGTGCTCGAGCGCGAGGACTGCCATCTCGTGCTGTTCGACGAGGAGTTCGCGCCGATCGTCGAGAAGGGCGGCGGCAGCCGTACGCGCGTCCTCACGCTCTCGACGCGCGACGGCCAGGGCACGACGCTCGAGGATCTCGTTCGCACGCACGACCGCAGCGAGCTTCCGGCGCCGGAGAAGCACGGGCGCATGACGATCCTGACGTCCGGGACGACCGGGACGCCGAAGGGAGCCAAGCGCGCGCCGAAGCGCACGAGCCTCGATTCGCTGATCGGCCTGCTCGGCCGCATGCCGCTCCAGGTCGGCGAGAAATCGTTCATCGTCGCGCCGGCGTTCCATTCGTGGGGCGGCGCGCACCTGATGATGGCGGCCCTGCTGTCCAACACCGTCATCATGCGCAGCCGTTTCGACCCGGAAGACACGCTGCGCACGATCGACGAGCACAAGCCGCAAGTGCTCGCGGTGGTGCCGGTGATGATGCAGCGCATCTGCGCGCTCGATCCGGCCGTGATCCGCAAGTACGACTGCAGTTCGCTGCGCGTCGTCGGCGCCAGCGGCTCCGCGCTGCCGGGCGAGCTCGCCCTGCGCTGGATGAACACGTTCGGGGACAACGTCTACAATTTCTATGGTTCGACCGAGGTCGCCCAGGCCAGCATCGCGATGCCCGACGAGCTTCGCGCGGTGCCCGGCACCGCCGGTCGTCCGCCGCGGGGCACGATCGTCCGCATCTACGATGCGGACGGGAAGCCGGTCCCGGCCGGCGTCACCGGTCGCATCTTCGTCGGCAACGACAACCAGTTCGACGGCTACACCGGGGGCGGCGGCAAGCAGATCATCGACGGCCTCATGTCGAGCGGTGACGTCGGCCATTTCGACGAGAACGGGCTGCTGTTCGTGGACGGCCGGGACGACGACATGATCATCTCCGGCGGAGAGAACGTCTTCCCGCGCGAGGTCGAGGACCTGCTCACCGACCATCCGGCCGTGCACGAGGCCGCGGTGATCGGAGTTCCCGATCCCGAGTTCGGGCAGCGCCTCAAGGCGTTCATCGCCCTGAACGCCTCCGCTTCGCTGACGGCGGACCAGGTGAAGGGCTACGTCAAGGAACACCTTGCCCGTTACAAGGTGCCGCGCGACGTGGTCTTCGTCGACGAACTGCCCCGCAATCCCACCGGCAAGGTGCTGAAGCGGGTCCTGCGCGACATGTAATTCAGGCTGCCAGCGCGAGACGGCCCCCGACCAAGAGGAAGCGTGACGGTGATCTATTCGACTCCACTGTGGGTCCTCGCGGCGTCGCTCGTCGCGAGTTTCCTGTTCGGCGCCGAGGTCTTCTTCCGCGTCGGCCGCCACGAGGCGAAGTCCGCCGGCGACGACCCGGAGGGGTCGATCGTCACGACACTGCAGTCGGCGCTTCTCGCGCTGCTCGGCCTGCTCGCGGCTTTCACGTTCTCGATGGCGAACTCCCGCTTCGAGCTTCGCAAGTCGCTGATGGTCGAGGAAGCCAACGACCTCGGGACCACCTGGCTTCGCGCGTCGTTCCTTCCGGAGCCTCTCCGGTCCGAAAGCCGGGGCTTGCTGCGGGACTACCTCGACGACCGCATCCAGCTCTACGAGAATCTCCAGCGCGACGCGGGAAACGATGCCCTCCAGCGGTTCCTGGACAGCGCGTCCGCGCAACAGGACCGGCTGTGGGAACTGGCGGAACAGGCCGCGCGGGCGCAGCCCGACAGCCCGGTCCTGGCGCTCTACCTCGATTCGCTGAACGCGACGATCGACGTGCACGCCCTGCGCGTCGCCGCGACCCGCAACCACGTCCCGCCGATGACCGTGCAGCTCCTGTTCCTGATGTCCTTCGGCGCAGCCTGCAGCGTCGGGCACTCCGCCGGCCTGCGCGGCAAGCGGTCGTTCTGGTCGACCGCCGCGTTCCACGCGCTCGTCGCGCTGGTGATCGTGACGATCCTGGACATCGACCGGCCGCGGCGCGGTTCGATCCGCGTGGAACAGGTTCCGCTGCTCGAATTGCAGGCGAAGCTGGCGACGGACTGAGGACTCAGGCCGTCGCGGGTTCGGCGGCCGGAAGGTCGCCGGGGGCGCTGGGGGCGGATGCTTCGTTCGCCGTCTGGCGAAGAATCCGGGCGATCGCGGGGCGGCACGACTGGCAGCAACCTCCCGCGCCGCAGCGCCGGGTCACCTCGGCCACCTTCGTGACCCCGTCCCGCGCGAGTGCGCGGATCGTTCCGTCGGTCACCCCGGTGCATTCGCAGATGATCATTCCTGTGCGTCCCCGTCGGGGCGCAGCATGCGGAAACTGACAATCACTGTCAACTTCATCGTACCGGGTCGGCGCCCCGGTCGGGCGCCGACCCGGTACGAACCGGAAAGCCGTCCGTCCCCGCCGCCCCGGCCGCGTCCTCGACGAGGGCCTGGAGCCCCTGTTGGCCGGCCAGCCCGAGTCCTTCCCGACCGAGAACGACGAGGGCCGTCGACCAGGCATCGGCCGACGTCGCGCTGGGAGCAAGGACGGTGGCGAGCCTCGGCGCCGCGATCGCCTCGCCGCTGCGGGGATCGAGCACCGCCGTCGTGTCGGCAGCGCCGGCGCGGGATGTCGACAGGGCCGCATCGCGAAGCTTCACGACGCCGTGCACCGTGCCGGCCGCCCATCCGCTGACCGCGACCGGCCAGCCCGCGGCATCCCCGGGCGAACCTCCGATCGCGCTCTGGCTGGAACCACCAAAGTCGAGGAAAGCGGATGCGACGCCGCGCCCGCGCAGCAGGCCGACGACTGCGTCCAGCGCGAGTCCCTTGCCGATGGCCCCTGGATCCAGCGCGTAGCCGCGCTCGAGCGCGGCGCGGGTCTCCCGGGCTCGAAGCACGTCGGCGAGCCTCGGAAGCGGGCGCGGCGGCGGCGGCGAAACCGAGAACGACGCGACGAGCGGCTGAAACGCTCCCCCCGTCGCCGCCTCGAGACGGGACATCGCCGCCAGGCCGGCCGCGAGCCTGGGGCCGACCGGGATCTCTCCGGTCCCGGCGTTCCGATTGAAGCGGGCGAGTTCGCCGTCCGGTCGCCAGATCGTCAGCGCGTCGTCCCAGCGACGCGCCTCGTCGATGGCCGCAGAGGCGAGTTCGCGCGCCCGCGCCGGGTCCTCGAGGACGACCGTGACGGTCAGCACGGTCCCCATCACGAGTTGGCCGTCGCGCGCCACGCCTGCCGCCGGGGCGGTCGGGCACGCGAGGACCGCGAGAATAGCGAGCGCGACGATGCGCCCGCGGATCACTCGTAATCTTCCGCGGTCGGGTCGCTCTCCGTGTAGGCGCTCGGCTGCTCGAACAGCAGCGCCCTCGCGACCAGCACCATCAACCAGAGCAGCACCGACTGCAGCAGCACGAAGAACCCGACCTTCGTCCAGGAGAACCCCGGGTGCACGAACCGGACCGCCCAGCCCGAAAGCTCGTCGCCGATGCCGGCGAGGAATGCCGTGCAGATGCCCCAGGCCTTCACGCGCATCGACAACGGCACGAACAGCAGCAGGTGCGTCAGCGTGAGCAGCAGGATGCCCATCGCGAACGAATGGAAGTGCAGCACTTCGAGCATGCCCTGCATCGTGCGCGGCTGCGTGAACTGCTCTTCGCTGCCCAGGTAGTAGGCGACGACCGACGACGGAGCGAGGGTCATCTTCGAGAAGTACATCCCGAAATTGCTGGCCCACAGGAGCAGCGTGTAGCCGAGGAAACACCAGACGATGGCCTTGAGAAGGCTGTTGCGGGTCCACTCCCCGCTGACGACGAAACGCACGCGTTCAGCCTCCGGTAAGGACCGCCCAGAGCGCGAGCGCACGGCGGATCCCGGACGTAACGGCGTTGGTCGACAAGGTCGCGCCGGTGACGGCCGCGACGTCACCCCCGACTCGCATCTCGTCCTCGAGCGTCTTGCCGCGGAGCGTATCGAGCCATCGCTGGCTCGGAAGGTAGTCCTCCGGCTCGTGGAACGCGAGGATGTGCGTGGCGACCACCGCCCCCTCGGGCGAGATCACGACGAGGAACGTCTCGGGAAAGGTGCGGACGGTGTGGGTGTCGAAGATCGCGTACGCCGACGGCGCGTCGCCCTTCCATCCCACGTAGAGCGTCACCAGGTCGGATTCCAGCGGAGCCTTGGCGAGTTGTTCGACCTTCGCGTGCTGGTCCTTCGTCAGCAGCACGTCGCGAACTTCGACGCGGTCGGCGCCGGGGAACGCGAGCCCGAGCGCCTCGTCGCGGGCGTGGTAGACCTTGGCCTGGACGACGGCCGGGAGCCCCGCGAAAGCGAGGCTCCCGGCGATCCAGGCGGCGACGAGCGGCCGTCGTCTTCGTTCAGTAGGCGAAACCCGCACCGATTCGAACCTCGTCCGCCATCTGCCCACCCTGCGAGTCCTGGTTGCGATAGTCGAGCTTGAACACGACCTGCGGGATCGGCTTGTAGCTGAGGCCCACCTCGATGACATCGCGGTCCTGCGTGGCGTCGCGGACGTAGCCGGACGGCACGTCGGCCTGTGTATCGTACATCGAGTACCGGAACCACGGCGCCAGGTAGTGCCCGGTGTCGGCCACGATCAGCGGCAGCACGTTGTACGCGATTTCACCGTACCAGCCCCACTGGGAGCTCGAGACCGGGTTGGTCGGGTCGGCGAGGCTCAGGATCGCCGCATCGTCGATCCCGCTCCAGGCGCCGAGGACCCGGGCCTCGAACCCGTGCGTGCGCAGCTGGCCGTGCACCTCGTAGATCTGCGTGAACACCTCCGGCTTCTGCGGGTCGTCCGGATCCCCGTATTCCCCGTCCTGGCCGGAGTTCCCGAGGTACGCGGAAGCCCCGATCGACAGGATCGAGAACGGGCTGTAGTCGAGCCGCCCGACCCACGCGAAATCCTCGGCCGTCTGGAAGCCGGACTGGCGACCGCCACGAAGACCGCTGTCGGAGAAGCCCTCGGCATTGAGCCCGACGACAGCGTACGTGCGGTAGCTGAGCCCCGGCAGCAGTTCGCCGAACAGGCCTGCGCCTCCCGCGCTCCAGGTGGCCGGAAGGATGTTCCGCTCGACGACGGGACGAACGTTGCCGTGGAAGAACGGCGGCTCGTGGATCTCGTTGATGAAGCCCATCGGGACCAGCACGAGCCCGCTGCGCAGGTTGATCTTCGGGTCGAGCAGGATGTCGATGTTCGCGAACTCGACCTTGACCTCGCCGTCTTCGCCATCGCCGGCGACCTGGTGCTCGTACTCGATCTCCGAGTTGAAGATCAGCCAGTCGTTGAACTTGTAGCCTGTGTACAGGACCAGCCTCAGCGTGTCGTACTCGTCCTTGGACCCGCCGGAGTCCGCGACGACGTTTCGATAGTTGTACTCGCCGTAACCGCCGATCGAGACCCCGCGATTGACGCTGTAGACCTTCGATGCCGCCGGGCCGAGGCCGTACTCGCTCTTGAGTTCTTTCGTCTCCGGCAGCACGAGCGCTTCCTTGAGCTTGCGAACCTCCTCCGTGATCACGTTCTGCTTGCGCTCGACTTCCTCGACGCGCCCTCCGCCCGAGGCGGGAACGACGGCGGCGTCGGCGGTCGCCGGCGTCGCGGTCCGCTCCTTCAAGGAGGCTTCGAGCATCTCCCGAAGCTTGCGCATCTCCTCCTGCATGGCGGCCTGCTGCTTCTCGAGCTCGGCCATCCTGGCGCGAACCGCGGCTTCGTCGTCGGCCCGCGCCGGCACGACCGCCACGGCCAGCGCGATCCCTGTCGCCAAGGCGGCGAGCGCCGCACGAATGTGGATCTGACGCTTTCTCATGGTTCCCTCCGGGCGGGATCTCGGCCCATCCGCCGTCGCCCGCGCTCGACTTTGACTTTTATGTTCAAAATCGCCCAGCCGAGTCAAATCGCGGCCCGCAGCAACCCGAGTTCCTGTCAGCGGCTCCGCGGCGCCCGGGTCATGGCCCCACTGCTGGCCGGCGAAGATCGCTGCGGAGCCACCCGGCCGGGTGGCTCGACCCGTGGCTCGACGGATCGCCCGGAGGAAGTGGCCCATCGCGTCTGGTCAGCGACTTGCGCCCCCAGTCAGCGGGAAAATCCGCAATTCCCGCCCCGGACGAGAATCCCCGGGGTTTTCGCGAAGCTCGGAAGCGCGCAGGATGGGTCTGCGACGAAAAACACCGGGGAAACCGGCGCAGCGACGGTCCGGGCAGGTGGCTCGCTCCTTGCTGCGTTCGTCGTGCACGGACGGAGGTAAACGATGCAAGGACCACTCAAGATCACGTTCCGCGATCTCGAACCCAGCGAATTCATCGAAGCGAGGATCCGGGAGGCCGCCGCGAAGCTCGAGGAGGTGGAGAGCCGTATCACCAGCTGCCAGGTCACGGTCGAATCCCGACACCGCCGCCATCACAAGGGCAACCTGTTCAACGTTCGCATCGATCTCGTGGTGCCGGGAGTGGAGATCGCCGTGACCCGCGACCCCGAGCAGAACCACGCGCACGAAGACGTCTACGTCGCGATCCGGGACGCGTTCAACGCCGCACGCCGGCAACTGCTCGATGCCGTCAAACGCAAGCCTCGCCGGCAGGAACCTTCGGAACTGCCCGCCGAGGTCGAACTCGAACAGCCCTGACGCCCACCGCCGCCGGCGCGCCCCGGACCCATCCCCGGGGCCGCGCCGGCGCGCGTGAAGGGCCTTGTTCGCTGCGGCGACCCCCTCCAGAATCGCGGGTTGCACGACTCCTGGTCGTGCGGGGGAGACCGTATGCAGCGCCTTCTGTCCTCGTTCGCGTCCCTGGTTCTGGCGGGCCTGTCGACCGCCGCCTTCGCCGCTCCCGTCACGCAGGCCGTCAAGACCGACCATCTCGGCTATCGACCGAACGACGCGAAGATCGCGATCTTCTCGGCCAACCCCGGGAGTTCGGTCGAGATCCGCGACTCGGCGGATGTCGTTCGCTTCCGCGTTCCGCTCGACGGCGGTTCGATCGCGAGCAAGGGATTCGACGGCCCGTCCGGCGACAACGTCTGGTGGGTGGACTTCTCGCCCTTCACGACGCCCGGGAGCTACCGCGCCTACTCCCCCACGCTCGCGGCCCAGTCCTACGACTTCGAGATCGCCGACGACGTCTACAACGGCGCGCTCGAGGCGGCCCTCCGCACCTTCTACCTGCAGCGCTGCAACACGCCGAAGCTGCCGGCCCATGCCGGCGCGTGGGCCGACGCCTCGGCCTGCCACATGGGCGACGCCGCGACGACGGCTGCCGCCGGACACACCAGCGTCGGCGCGCGCGACCTGACCGGCGGCTGGCACGACGCCGGCGATTACAACAAGTACGTCTGGGGCGCGGCCTCGACCGCGATCCGCTACCTGCTGCTCGCCTACGAACGCAACCCCTCGCTGTTTCCCGACGGCGCCTCCGGCATCCCCGAATCCGGCAACGGCGTCTCCGACCTGCTCGACGAAGTGAAGTGGGAACTGGACTGGATCGCGAAGATGCAACTCGCGAGCGGCGCCGTGCTATCGCAGATGCACGTCGACGGGTTCGCGTCCGACTCCCCGCCGTCCGTCGACACGAACCCGCGCTACTACCAGAACCCGAACATGGAATCGGCCGCGGTGCTCGTCGGGAGCTTCGCGCAGGCCGCGAGGGTCTTCGAATCGGCCGGGCAGGCATCCTACGCGGCCGCCCTCGAGGCGAAGGCAGTCGCATCGTGGAACTGGCTCCTCGGCCAGAGCGACAGCGCACCCGACACCATGCGGGAGCTGAAGGCCTGGGCAGCGGCCGAGCTGTTCCGCACGGCGGGCACGGCCTCGGCGAAGGCCTACGTCGACGGCTTCTATCCGTCGTCGTGGTCGGGCCGCTTCTTCAACGTCGCGCGTTACGACACCTACGCCGCGCTGACGTACGTGCAGACGCCGGGCGCGAACGCGACGGTCGTCTCGAACATGCGCGCGTCGATCGCCGCCCAGGTCGACTACCTGTTCTCGAACGACGATTTCTATCGCAACGGCATGCCGTCGTGGTCGTACCACTGGGGGTCGAACACCCCGCGCGCCGCGCAGGGACTGTTCCTGCTGGCCGCCGCCGAGCTCGGCGCGACCGGCTCACGCAGCGCCTCCGACTGCGTTCGCCACGCCCTCGACACGCTGCACTTCTTCCACGGCCAGAACGCGCTCAACATGATGTACCTGACGAACATGGCCGCGGCCGGCGGAGAGCATTCGTCGTTCCAGTTCTACCACGCCTGGTTCGGCGACTCGGCGCGCGCGTACTCGCGAAACAACTATATGGGCAAGCCGGCGTCGGTCGTCGAGCCCGACTACCCGTACTTCAAGGGCACCGACAACCACGGCGTCAGCGACAACAAGGCCTCGTCGCTCGGTCCGCCCCCGGGGTTCGTGCCGGGCGGCCCGAACGCGAGCTATTCCGGCACCGCGACGCCGCCCGCGGGAGCCTCCGCGTCCAACCGCTTCTACCGCGACTGGGCCGACCAGGCCGTGTGGACGGCAGTGACGTGGGAGATCACCGAGAACTCGATCGGCTACCAGGGGCCGTACGTCGCGCTCGTCGCCGCGTTCTCCGACGCGACGTCTGCCGGCTGCGCGACGAACTCCGACTGCGACGACGGCCTGTTCTGCGACGGCGCCGAGACGTGCGCCAACGGAGCGTGTTCGGCCGGTGCCCCGCCCTGCGCGGGGCAGTCCTGCGACGAAGACGGCGACTTCTGCTTCGTGGATCCCTGCGACCACGACGGCGCGTGCGAGACCGGAGAAAACTGCGGGAACTGCGCCGACGACTGCATCTCGGGCGGCGCGGCGGGCTGCGGCAACGGCGTCTGCGAGCCCTCGATCGGCGAGGACTGCCTGTCCTGCGCGTCGGACTGCAACGGCCGCCAGGGCGGCAACCCGAAGAGCCGCTTCTGCTGCGGCGACGGCGCGGGCTCCGGAGCCGTCGGCTGCTCCGACCTCCGCTGCAACGCGAGCGGCTTCACCTGCAGCAACTCGGCGTCGGTTCCCTACTGCTGCGGCGACGCGACCTGCAGCGGCGCAGAGACGTCGTGCTCCTGCGGCCTCGATTGCGGCGCCCCGGGTTCGGAACACTGCGCGAACCAGGCCGACGACGATTGCGACGGCCTCGTCGATTGCCAGGATTCGCAATGCAGCAGCGACCCGGTCTGCGCGGGCCCGCCGTGCGACGGCGACGGCCGGTGTGACGCCGGCGAGGACTGCCGCGGCTGCCCGGCCGATTGCGCGGGACGCACGGGTGGGAAGCCGAGGGATCGCTACTGCTGCGGCGACGG
>CAYYZO010000088.1:3366-16610 GCA_964476185.1 uncultured Myxococcales bacterium | reverse complement strand
CGCGCCGGGTCGTCGGCCGGCGCGACCGCCAGGTAGCGCTTCCACGCCGCGAGCTGGTCGCGGCGCAGGTACGGCATCGTCAGCGCGAGGCGCTCGTAGACGATGCCGAGGTTCAGCAGCAGCTGGTGCGGCGGCGCCGGGTGCGCGCGCGCGGCGGCTTCGAGTTCGCCGCGGGCGACCGTCAGCAGCGACACGTCGTTGTGCTGCGCGATCGCCTCGCGCAGCACCTGGACCGCGCGCCGGTGGCGCGCCTGCCAGAGGTCCTCGAGCGCGACGCGTTCCCAGGTCCCCGGTGCGTAGCGCGCGAGCGGCGGCCAGCCGCGCGCCTCGACGGCGGCGAGCGCTTCGGCGCTGCCGAGCATCCACGCCGGACCGTCCGGGGGCGAGGACGTCGGCAGCGCGCGCGAGGCGAGTCCCTCGGGCCACAGTCGCCACGCGGCGTCGGCGCTCGGGTCGCCTTCCTTGAACCCCGGGTACGCGAAGATCGCGCGGCCGTCGGCGTTGGCCGCGAGGAAGTCGCCCATCGCGAAGCCGCCGGTCGCGCCGGGCCCGTAGAAGCGCCCCGGGAAGCGGACCGCCGGGTGGCGGCGCGCCATCCGGCGCACGTACCAGGCCCGCGTCATCAGCTCCTGGTCGAGCACGATGACGTCCGGGCGAACGCCGTCGGCTTCCTGCAGGTAGCGGACGACGTTCGTCACGAGGTCGCCCTGCGTGAGCAGCAGCGCGCGCGGCGGCAGCGGCTCGAGGATCGCCCGGCCGTAGTCCTCGACGATGCCCGCGCCGCGGTCGGCGCGATCGGCGCCCGAGAGCCCGAGCCGGACGACGACGAGCGCGACCGCGACGCCCCAGGGCAGCGCGCGCGACAACCCTCGCGGCAGCGACGGCAGGCGCGCGGCGACCAGGCCGAACCCGCCGCCGGTGGCGATCGCGAGCGCGAGGTCGGACTGCATCCAGAAGCGCGCGAGCACGCCCGAGAGCAACGGATCGCCGATCGCGACGTTGGCGAGCGCGTGGAACGCGCCGATCGAGAACAGCGCGCATCCGGTCGGCAGCAGGATCCACGCGGGCCTCCGGTCCGCCCGGACGGCGCGAAGCGACCACAGGGCGATCCCCACCGCGACCGCGACGAGCAGCGGCCCGGCGCCGAGCGTCGCGCGCGCGAAATGCGCGAGGCAGGCGAGGACCTTGTCGACCCACGACGACGACGCGGCGTGCCCGGCCGGCAACAACTGGAACGTGCCGTAGTCGCGGCGCAGCAGGTGGTCGACGAAGCCGGACAGCGTCGCGGTGTCTCCCCAAGAGAGCGGATGCTCGCGCAGTCCCGCGATCCAGAGCCACGCGTACGGCAGCAGCCCGGCGATGAACGCCGCCGCGATTCGCACGGGCCCCGGGCGCGCGAGCAGCACCGCACGGCCCGACCAGAGCATCCACGCCGCGAGCGGCGCCGCGACGAGCACGATCGTGTGGTGGTTCGCGAGGCCGAGTCCGCACGCGAACGCGGTCGCGACGGCGACGCGCGGATCGTGCGTGCGCTCCCACGCGAGCGACAGCGCGAACAACGCCGCGACCAGCAGCAGGTGGAGCGGGAACACCTCGGCGCCGACCGCGTAGGTCCAGACGGTCGGCGAGAACGCGAACAGGCCGCTCGCGACGAGGCCTGCCGCGCCCGCGGCGGCGCTTCCCCCGGCCGTCGAGTCGTCTTCGCCGGGCGGCGAAGCGCAGCGGACGAACGCGGCCGTGCACGCGAACACGAGGGCCGCGGCAGCGGACGTGCACACGGCCGAGAACCACGCGACGCGCGCGGCGATCGATCCGGCGGGCAGCAGCGTGAACAGGTGCGCCAGCAGCGTCCAGAGCGGGTAGCCGGGAGGGTGCGCGACGGCCAGCGCGTCGGCGACGACGACGAGCTCGCCGGCGTCGCCGCCGGGGATGGTCGGCATCAGCGTCGCGCCGTACACGACGAGGCAGAGCGCGAAGACGGCGACCGGGCCGACGGTCAGCAGGCGCGATTGCGGCACGACCGGCTTTGTATCATGACTCGCGCGCGATGAGGGTGCTGCTCCAGCGCGTTTCCCGTGCGTCGGTCACCGTCGAAGGCGAGGTGACGGGGGCGATCGGGCGCGGCTTCTGCCTGCTCGTCGGGTTCACGCACGCGGACTCGGAGTCCGGGGTGCAGTGGATGGCCGAGAAGATCGCGGGCCTGCGCTTGTTCCCGGACGGGGACGGCAAGATCAACCGCGACCTCGCCGACGTGGGCGGCGAGGTGCTCGTCGTCTCGCAGTTCACGCTGTACGCGGACGTGGTGAAAGGGCGCAGGCCGTCGTTCAACGACGCCGCGCGGCCGGAGCTTGCCGTTCCCCTCTACGAGAAGTTCTGCGCGCTACTGGCGGAGCGCGGGTTGGTGGTCGAAACCGGCCGCTTCGGCGCCCACATGGACGTCGAGATCCACAACGACGGCCCCGTCACGCTGATGCTCGAGCGCTGAAGGGCCGCGGGAGCAGGGGAGGGCGGCGGAGGCCGGCGCGCGGCGCGTTCAGCCGTGGCGGCTCTCGAGCCAGCGCTCCGCGTCGATCGCGGCCATGCAGCCGCTGCCGGCGGCCGTGATGGCCTGGCGGTAGATCGAATCCTGCACGTCGCCGCACGCGAACACGCCTTCGACGCTCGTGTACGTGCTGCCGGGGCGCGTGACCACGTAGCCCTTGTCGTCGAGTTCGAGCTTGCCCGCGAAGATCTTCGTGTTCGGCACGTGGCCGATCGCCATGAACACGCCATCGCACGCGAGCTCGCTCGTCTGGCCGGTGGCGGTGTTGCGAAGGCGGACTCCGGTCACGCCGGAGCCGGGCTGGCCGAGGATCTCGTCGATCGTGTTGTTGAGCAGGAACTCGATCTTCTCGTTCTTGCGCGCGCGATCGAGCATGATCTTCGAGGCGCGGAACTCCTCGCGGCGGTGGACGATCGTGACCGAGCTCGCGAACTTCGTCAGGAAGCTCGCTTCCTCCATCGCCGAGTCGCCGCCGCCGACCACGAGCACCTTCTTGCCGCGGAAGAAGAACCCGTCGCAGGTCGCGCAGGCCGACACGCCGTGGCCCATCAGCAGGTTCTCCGACGGCAGGCCGAGCAGGCGCGCGGTCGCGCCGGTCGAGACGACCAGGGCGTCGCAGGTGAAGGTCGCGTCGGCGGTCTTCAGCGTGAACGGCTGCTTCGAGAGGTCGACCGACTCGACGTCGCCGGTCGCGAAGCGCGTCCCGAAGCGGGCCGCCTGCTCGCGGAACTGCACCATCATCTCGGGGCCCTGGATCCCCTCGGGGTAGCCCGGGAAGTTCTCGACCTCGGTCGTGATCGTGAGCTGTCCGCCCGGCTGCGTTCCCTCGACGACGAGCGGCTCGAGGTTCGCGCGGGCGGCGTACAGGGCGGCGGTCAGGCCCGCGGGGCCGGAACCGAGGATCAGGACTTGGACGTGCTCGGTGGACATGGTCGCGCCGATATAAGAAGGACCCCTCCGGCATGCAACCGAAGTCCGGACTGACCCATCTCGACGAACACGGCCGCGCGCGCATGGTGGACGTGGGCGGAAAGGACGTCACCGAACGCCGCGCTGTCGCGCGCGCGCGCCTTCGCACGAACCCGGAGACGCTCGCCCGCATCCTGGCCGGCGACCTGCCCAAGGGCGACGTGCTCGCGGTCGCGCGCACCGCCGGCATCCTCGCGGCGAAGCAGACGCCGAACCTGATCCCGCTCTGTCATCCGCTGCCGCTTTCGTCGGTCGAGATCGTGTTCGAGGCCGGCGCCGAGGCCGGCGTGCTCGAGGTCGAGGCGCGCGTCGCGGTGACCGCGAGGACCGGAGCGGAGATGGAAGCGATGACGGCGGTCTCCGTCGCCGGCCTGACCGTCTACGACATGGTCAAGGCCGTCGACAAGACGATGGTGCTGACGGACGTGCGCCTGGTTCGCAAGAGCGGCGGAAAGAGCGGGGACTTCGTGCGCGAGGGCGAGTAGCCGACCCGACGGGATCCCTTCGCCCATCCGGCGCGAGCGACGTTCGCAAGGCCGGTGCGCCGTCCGTTCGGCTGGTGCGCAGCCGGTTCGGTCATCCCGTCGCCGCGGCCGATGGTTCGCTCGTTCTTTCCCGGCGCCGGCGATTCATTACATCCGCGTCGATGACGCGACGGCCCGCACGCGCGTAGCGTGACGGCATGAAGTCGCGACCCGCCGCCGACCTGTCCGCTCCACTTTGCGCGAACGATGGATCTCCCGCCCTGTGGCCGGAGACGGAGCGACCGCGCGAGCGCCTTCTCTCGCTCGGCCCCTCCGTGCTCAGCGACGGCGAGGCCCTCGCGGTGATCTTCGGCACGGGCCACCCGGGCGCCGGCACCGCGCTCACGGTCGCCCGAGGCCTCCTGGCCGCGTTCGGAGACCTGCGCGGCGTGCTCAGCGCGTCGGTCGGCGAACTGGCGTCGAGGCCCGGCGTCGGGCCGGCGCGCGCGGCCACGATCGTCGCGATCGGCGAGGTCGCGCGTCGCGTCCAGGCCGACCGCCTCGATGCCGGCGTGATTCTCACGTCGTCGGATGCGGTGCACGCGCACTTCGGGCCGATGCTCGCGGACGAGAAGCGCGAGAGCTTCTGGTGCGTGCTGCTCGACGGGCGCAATCGCGTGCTTGCGAAGATCCGCGTCTCGCAGGGCTCGCTCGGCGCGTCGATCGTGCATCCGCGCGAATGCTTCCGCGATGCGGTGCGCGAAGCCGCCGCCGCGGTGCTGTTCGTGCACAACCACCCGAGCGGAGATCCGACGCCGAGCGCCGAAGACAGGCGCACGACCGACAAGCTGCGCCGCGCCGGCGAATTGATGGGCATCCCGGTGCTCGACCACGTCGTCGTCGGTCGCGGCCGCTACTGGTCGTTCGCGGACAATGGCTGGTGACGCGGCGAGGAGGCCGCCGCCCGCGGCGCCCGATCTCCAAACGACGAGCGGCCCGCACACACCCGTGTGCGGGCCGCTTCGACTGCCGCTGCGACTCGCGCGGACGGTCAGAACGGGATGTCGTCGTCCGGCGGGCCGCCCCCGCCGCTGTATCCGCCGCCGCCGCCCATGTCACCCTCATCGCCGCGGCCGCGACCGCCGCCGCCGCCACCACCACCGCCGCCGCCGACGAACTGCACGCGATCGGCGACGATCTCGGTCGTGTAGCGGTCGTGCCCTTCCTTGTCCTGCCACTTGCGCGTCTGCAGGCGTCCCTCGACGAAGACCGCGCGGCCCTTGGCGAGGTACTGTTTGCAGTTCTCGGCGGCGCGACCCCACACCACGATGGAGTGCCACTCGGTGCGCTCCTGGCGCTGCCCGCTCTGGTCGGTCCACTGGTCGGTGGTCGCGACCCGGAGCGTCGCGACGGGCTTTCCGCTCGTCGTGTTGCGAAGTTCCGGGTCTTGGCCGAGATTGCCAAGGATCATTACCTTGTTTACTGAAGCCATGGTGTCCTCGTGCTTTCTGCTCGTGTTGCCGGGAAAACGAGCGCGGAGGCTAGAGCCGGCCATGGTCCGAGTCAATGACATCCAAGTGCTGAACCGGTACGTTGCGCAGTTCCGAGGCCCGAGCCCGGCAGGAATTCGTTGACGATTCTCCTCTCCTATCTTCGCCTGCTGGTCTTCTTCACATTCAGCGCGGTGATGCTGGTCGCGATCGGCGTCGCTGCCGTCGCGCGTCCCGGGACGCTCGCGTACTGGGGGCCCGCGGAGCTCTGGATCAAGGGCGTCCTGCGGATCTTCGGCGTGACGGTCGTGGTTCAGGGACGGGAACATCTCGGTCCGGACCGCCCTTACGTGGTGATGGCGAATCACCGCAGCCAGCTCGACCCCGTCGCGATGGGCGTCGCGGCGCTGCCGCGCGTGACGCGCTGGGTCGCCAAGAAAGAGCTTCGCAGCGTGCCGATCTTCGGCAGGGTGCTCGAAGTCACCGGCCAGATCTTCATCGACCGCGGCGACACTTCCTCGGCGGTGCGGTCGCTCGCGGCGCACGCCGGCGACCGCGACGCGCTGATCTGCTTCTTCCCCGAGGGACACCGTTCGTCGACGCGACAGATGCTGCCGTTCAAGAAGGGAGCCGCGGCGTTCGCGATCTCGGCCGGCCTTCCCGTGCTGCCGATGGCCGTGTCCGGCTCCGAGCGCTGCCTCGCGAACCACTCGATCGTTTCGCATCCCGGCACGATCCGGGTGAGGATGGGCGAGCCGATCGAGACGGCCGGCATGACGGACGACGACCGTGCGCTCCTGACCGGGATGGTGCAGGAGAGGCTTCAGCAGATGCTCGTCGAGCTCGAGGGACCGCCTCCGGCATCCGACGAATCGTGGCGGCGCCGGAGCACGCCGCCGAACACCGGGGCGGCCGCGCCCGGGGGCACACCAGCCTGAGGACGCGGGAGCCGGAGAAGAACATGACCAACAAACCCCCGTTGCGCTTGATCCCCCTCGGCGGACTCGGAGAGTTCGGCCTCAACTGCATGGTGCTCGAGCGCGGAGACGAGGCGATCGCGATCGATTGCGGCGTGATGTTCCCGCACGCGGACCTGATGGGCATCGACCTCGTGATCCCGGACGTCTCGTACCTTCGCGGGCTCGGCGATCGCTTCAAGGGGTTCGTGCTCACGCACGGCCACGAGGACCACCTCGGCGCGCTGCCCTACGTGTGGGGCGACTTCGACGTCCCGGTCTGGGCCACGCGCTTCACCGAGGGGCTGCTGCGCGAGCGCCTCGGCGACCACCCGCGGCTCGCGGGCAAGACGATCGAGCGATTCGCCGACGGCGAGAAGTTCCGCGTCGGCCACTTCGAGATCGAGGCCGTTCCGGTCACGCACAGCATCGTCGACGCGGTCTCGCTCGCGGTGCGCACCCACGGCGACCTCGTGATCCACACCGGCGACTTCAAGATCGACGAAACGCCGGTCGACGGCCGCGGGTTCGCGGCCGACCGCTTCCGCGAACTCGGCGACGAGGGCGTGAAGCTGCTGCTCTCGGATTCGACGAACATCGAGAACGAGGGTTGGAGCGGCTCCGAGCGGCTCGTGCGCGAGATGCTGGAGCCGATGTTCGCGGCGACGCGCGGCCGCGTGTTCGTCGCGACGTTCGCGTCGCACATCCACCGGGTCGCGGCGGTGATGTCGCTGGCGCACCAGTTCGGCCGCAAGGTCGCGATCATCGGCCGTCGCATGGAGTCGAACACGGTGCTGGCGAACCAGACCGGGCACCTCGGCTTCCCCGGCGACCTGCTCATCGACATGCGCGAGGCCGCGCGCCGCAAGCCCGGCGAGGTCTGCTTCCTGCTGACGGGCTCCCAGGGCGAGCCGCGTTCGGCGCTCACGCGCATCGCGTTCGGCCAGATGTCGGGCATCGTCCCGGAGGTCGGGGACGCGGTGATCTTCTCGTCGAAGGTGATCCCCGGCAACGAGCGCCCGATCGGCGCCGTGATCGACCAGCTCTACCGGATGGGCTGCGAGGTCTACTACCCGCGTCGCGCCCGCGCCCACGTCTCGGGCCACGCCTGCCGCGAAGAGCTTCGCCGGATGCTCGAGCTCGTGCGCCCCGAGTACTTCGTGCCGGTGCACGGCGAGTACCGCAACCTCGTGCACCACGCGCGCCTCGGCGTCGAGACCGGCGTCGACGAGACGAAGGTGATTCGGATGACCGACGGCGACGTGCTCGAGATCGATGACGCGGGCGCGCAGCGCGCCGGCAGCGTGACCGTCGGCCGCGTGCTGATCGACGGCGCGGTCGTCGGCATCGACGACGAGGGCGTCATGCGCGACCGCCGCAACATCTCGCGCGACGGCATGGTGCTCGCGGTGCTGACGATCGCGCAGCAGAGCGGCGCGATCCTGTCCGGCCCGGAGTTCCTGATGCGCGGCGTGGTCGCCGGCGACGACGCCGAGGCCGACCCGGAGCCGCTGCGCCGCGCCGTGCTGAACGCGATCGACGCGATGCCGAAGGCCGCGGTGCGCGACGTCGACGAGATCAGCGAGGAGGTGCGCCTGGCCGTGCGCCGCTGGTTCCGGCGCACGCACGGCTCGCGCCCGGTCGTCGTGCCGTACGTGGTGGAACTGTAGGCGGGAGGGAGCCTGATGGACTGCTCGAGCGCTGCATCCGTGGGGCAACCCTTCGGCTGACCGCTTGGCGGGCGTCGTGGCGATGCGGGCCGCCCGACGGTGCCGGCTTGTTGGGCTGCGGGTCGGCCGCCGGTCATCGGCCCGTCGCGGGAGGGCGACCTTCTGTCGAGCCTGCGAGGTCGAGTTCCGAGCCGCGCGTTCGGGCTTCGCGTCGCGATCGGCCGGACGCTCGTGCTATGAGAGCCCCGTGTCGCTGATCGAACCCATCCTCGCAGCGCTGGAGGCGGCCAAGGTCCGATACGTCGTGGTCGGTGGGCTCGCGACCGTTCTTCACGGCTACCCGCGACTCACGGTCGACATCGACCTGGTCGTCGATCTGGCGCCGGAAGAAGCGAGAAAAGCGATCGACGTCCTCGCCGGCCTGGGACTCGTTCCCCGTGTCCCGGTGGCGGCTTCCGATTTCGCGGACGGCAGCAAGCGCGAGAGCTGGATCCGCGACAAGAACATGCGTGTATTCACCATGCTCGACGCGAACAACCCGATGCGGCAGGTGGACCTGTTCGTCGAATCCCCGATCCCGTTCGACCAGTTGTGGCAGCGCTCCGAAGTGATGCCGCTTCGGGAAACCAGCGTCCGTGTGGCGGCCATCGTCGACATCATCGCGATGAAGAGGCTTGCCGGCCGGCCGCAGGATCTCGTCGACATCGAGGCGCTGGAGGCGATCGCCGAGAGGAAAGCACGATGAAGGATCCGCAGCGGCTTTCTCGCGACGAGTCCCCGAGCGTGGATTGGGAAGGGCACCGGCGCTGGCAGTTGACGGCCGGGCTCGGAGCGACTCCCGCGCAGCGCCTGGACTGGCTGGAGGACGCGATCGAACTGGCCTGCGCATGCGGCGCGCTCGCCGCACCACATCACGAACAGGATCCTCGCGCCGCGGCGCTTCCCGCGAGCGGCGCCTCTGGTCCCCCGGGCAGCCCGGTGGACGAACCCTGAACGTGGGGCCGGAAGGCGCTAGTCCGCTGCTGCGGGCGGCAGCAGCTCCGCGGCCTCGAACGTCACGTCGGGGAAATCGTCGAGGACGAGGGCGTCGGAGCCGGTCGCGCTCGTGACGCTGCGGTACTCGGACTTCCAGCGGTCGGGCTTCCGGTAGACCTCCACGCAGAGGTCGCGCAGGTTCACGATCCAGTAGCACGGCACGCCGGCGCGCGCGTAGATCGCGGACTTGGTCAGGCGGTCCTGGGGGAGCGAACTGAACGCGACCTCGACGAGGAGGTGCGCGCGGGTCGGATGGCGATGTTCGTACGTTTCGACATCGCCCGGGCAGACGGCGAGATCGGGCAGAAGCGAACAGTCGTCGCCGACGAGGAACGTCGACTGCACGCGGATCATCACGTCGAGTCCGAGCTTTCGCTGCAGGACCCGGAGCACCCGGTGCACGGTGTTGTCGTGCGAGGGAGCCGGCGGCGCCATCGCCACGATGAGGCCGCGGAGAAGTTCCGTGCGGTCGTCGGCGCCGAGGACCCCGCTTTCGCCGAGGGCGTGGTAGCTCTCGATGGTGTAGCGGCCGTGCGTCGAGGCGGAGTCCGTCATGCGCGGATCATGCGCCGCCGCAGCGCGGCGGACAAGGGCCGGGCACCATGACTCCAGCGGGAATCGCGCTCGCGGCTGCACCGGGCGGGTTGTGGGCGTGAAGCTGCGCCGATACGATCCGCCGGTGGATTCGCGGCGGAGGCGGGGCGGTTGACGATCTGGCAGGCGATCATTCTCGGCATCATCCAGGGGCTCACCGAGTTCCTTCCCGTTTCCAGCGACGGCCACCTCGTGATCGCGCAGGAGGTCTTCGGGTTGCGGCCGCCGAACGCGATCGCGTTCGACGTGCTGCTGCACCTCGGCACGCTGGTCGCGGTGATCGGCTACTTCCGCCGGGAACTCCTCGAGATGACGGCGGCGCTGTTCGGCGCGACCGGCCCGGTCGCCGACATCCGCCGACGGTGGATCTGGCTGCTGGGCCTCGGAACGGTCCCGGTGGCGATCATCGGCGCGCTGTTCGAGGACTGGTTCGCCGAGACCTTCAACTCGCTCACCTGGGCCGCCGCCGGCCTGCTGGTGACCGGCACGATGCTGGCGCTCGTCAACGGCAAGGGCGAGAGCGGCCGCCGGGAGGGCGACCTCACCGTCGGCGATGCGCTGGGGATCGGCGGGATCCAGAGCATCGCGCTGCTCCCGGGAGTCTCGCGCTCGGGGTCGACGCTGTTCTGGGCGCTTTCGACGGGGGTCGAGCGCGTCACGGCCGCGCGCTTCTCGTTCCTGCTCTCGATCCCGGCGATCGCCGGGGCCCTTGTGCTCAAGTCCCCGGAACTGCTGTCGATGGCCCGGGCCGAGGCCAGCGTGGCGCCGCTCGTCGTCGGGCCGCTCGCCGCGGGGATCACGGGGCTGCTCGCGATCGAAGTGCTGATGCGGGCTGTGCGAAAGGGTAGTCTGCGGGCGTTTTCTGTATACTGCTGGGCGGTCGGCGGCCTGACGCTGGCCTGGAGCATCCTCGGCGCCTGACCGGCGGGGACAACGGCCGGCGTCGTGCCGGCAGGGGAGGTAGCGGAGTCGTGGGGTCGGTGGCCAGATCGGGTGCAGGCAGCAAGGATCCGTCGCGGTTGATCCAGGAGGTCGAGGCCATCGTGTCCTCGGCCCTCGGCTGCTTCCTCGTCGTTTGCCTCCTTTCTTACGTCCCCGAGTCGCCGGACGTGAACCACGGCGGGCGCCTCGGCTTCACCCTCGCCAACGTCCTCACCCAGGGCTTCGGCTTCGGCGCCTACGTGTTCCCGGCGGCGCTCGTGGCCGCGGGCGCCTCGCTGTTCCTGTCGCGCAAGATCCGCCTGACGCCGGTCCGCTGGGTCGGCGCGATCTTCCTGCTGTTCCTCGTCTCCGTCTCGCTCGGCGTCTCGCGGCCGCACGTCGCCCCGGAAGCGGCCGGCGGCTGGGTCGGCGGCTTCCTCGCGACCCTGATGCTGCAGGGACTCGGCCACGGCGGGTCGCTCGTCCTGCTCGTCTCCTTGTTCCTGCTCGACTTCATGATGATCACCGGACACGCGCTGTCCGAACTGCTGCGCCGCCTCGCGTACGCGATCGACGAGGCGTGGGAGTCGGCGCGGCAAACGGCGGTCGACTCGTTCCGCCGCGTGCTCGAGACGATTCGTGGCGGGCTCCCGGGCTTCGGCGGCCTGAAGCCGGCGATCGCGCTCCCGGGCTTCCTGCGCCGCGGTCGCGCGGACGCGGGGGCGGACGAGCCGCGCATCGTGCGCCGTCCCGCGGCGGTCGACGACGACGCCGACGAGGACGACGAGGACGCGCCCGTGCCGGCTCCGCGCCGGTCCTCGCCGCTGATCGAGGTGCTGCGGCCGAAGGCGCGCGAGAAGTCCTCGAAGCGCCCGAGCCCGACCCAGGCCGAGTTCTCGTTCGGCGGCACGTCGGACAACTTCCGCCTGCCGTCGCCGATCCTGCTCGGCAAGCACGACGACCGCAACGACTACGTCGACGAGAAGGCGCTCGTCGACAGCTCGGCGATCCTCGAGCAGAAGCTCGCGACGTTCGGAGTCGGCGGCCGCGTGACGGCCGTGCGTCCCGGGCCGGTCATCACGACGTTCGAGTTCGAGCCGGAAGCCGGCGTGAAGGTCAGCCGCGTCGTCAACCTCTGCGACGACTTGACGATGGCGCTGCGCGCGCACGGCGTGCGCATCGTCGCGCCGATCCCCGGCAAGAACTGCGTCGGCATCGAGGTCTCGAACAAGAACCGCGCGGTCGTCACGCTGCGCGACCTGATCGACGCCGGCGATTTCCGCGAGCACAGGTCCCCGCTCGCGCTGGCGCTCGGCCGCGACACGACGGGGCTGCCCGTCTACGCGGATCTCGCGAAGATGCCGCATCTCCTGATGGCCGGCGCGACCGGCACCGGCAAGTCCGTCGCGCTCAACGCCTACATCGTGTCGTTCCTGTACAAGGCCACGCCGCGCGACATCCGCTTCATCATGATCGACCCGAAGATGCTCGAGCTGTCGCTCTACGAGGGCATCCCGCACCTGCTCGTTCCCGTCGTCACCGACGTGAAGAAGGCCGCCGCCGCGCTCGCGAACGTGATGCGCGAGATGGACCGCCGCTTCGAGCTGATGAAGGACAAGAAGGTCCGCAGCCTCGACGACTACAACCGGCGCATCGCCGAGGAGACGGCGGTCGCCGAGGCCGAAGCCGCGAAGACGAAGGCCAAGGCGAAGGCCGCCGTCATCGACGATGCCGAGGAAGGCGACGGGGAGGAAGGCGAGGCCGAGGTCGTCGCGGCGCCCGCCAGGCCCGAGCTGCGGCACGAGCACCTGCCGCGCATCGTCGTCATCATCGACGAGCTCGCCGACCTGATGATGACGGTCGGCCGCGAGGTCGAGTCCGCGATCACGCGGCTCGCGCAGAAGGCGCGCGCGGCCGGCATCCACCTGATCGTCGCCACGCAGCGTCCGTCGGTCGACGTGATCACCGGCCTCATCAAGGCGAACTTCCCGTCGCGCATCTCGTTCCAGGTCACGTCGCGGCCGGACTCGCGCACGATCCTCGACACGGTCGGCGCCGACCGCCTGCTCGGCAACGGCGACGCGCTCTACATGGCGCCCGGCACCTCGCACCTGCAGCGCCTGCACGGCGCGCTGATCAGCGACGCCGAGATCAAGGAGATCGTCGACTTCCTGAAGACGCAGGGCGCTCCCGAGTACCGCATGGACATCCTCGAGGGCGCCGGCGACGGGGAGGGCGGCGACGAGGACGGCGAGGAGATGTACGACGAGCTCTACGACCGCGCGGTCCAGCTCGTCACCCAGCACGGCCAGGGCTCGACCTCGTGGCTTCAGCGCAAGCTCGGCATCGGCTACAACCGCTCGGCGCGCATCATGGAGATGATGGAGCGCGAAGGGGTGGTCGGCCCGGCCGACGGGGCCAAGCCCCGCAAGGTGCTCGCTCCGCCCCTCTGAAGGCACATGACTCGTTCGTACCCGAAAGGACCGGGCCGCTTCGCGCGGACCGTGGCGGTGTTTGCCGCCGTCGCGGTGGCCTGCTCGACCGCTGCCGCCGACGATGCGGCCAGGCCGGCCTCCGCCGGGACCGCCGCGAAGCCGGCGACC
>CAYYZO010000088.1:0-3266 GCA_964476185.1 uncultured Myxococcales bacterium | reverse complement strand
GACGTCGGCTCGCGCATCGAGAGCGCGGGCCGCTTCTTCTTCGCGAAGCCGGGCCTCGTGCGCTGGGATTACGTCGAAGGCCCGCCGCAGACCGTGGTCGGGGACGGCACCTGGATCTGGCTGTACCAGCCCGACCTCGAGCAGGTCTACAAGATCCCGTACGCGCGGGCGTTCGGGCGCGGCGGCCTCGTCGAACTGCTCGCGGGCCGCGAAGGCGTCTCGGAGCGCTACCGCACGAGCATCGTGCGCCCGGACGACAAGACCGTCCGTATCCACTTGAAATCCCTGGTGGAAGGCGGCGGCGACCTCGAGGTGACGCTGGAAGCGGACACGTTCGACCTGCTCGGAGTGGTCGTGCACGACGCCGCGGGTTCGATCACCTCGATGACGTTCGCGGAACCGCGACGCAACCAGGGCGCGGACCGGACTCGCTTCACGTTTACCCCGCCGCCCTCCGTCGATATCATCACCGACAACGAGGCCGGGTTCTGACGCTTCCCGGACCGGGATTCCCCAACTGCTGAGCCCCGCGCGCTGCGCGCGGTTTGCCGCCGGCCCGCCGATCGGGCCGCCGCCCGATCAGGTGATGCGATGCCGTCGTTCGATGTGGTTTCGAAAGTGAGCTGGCACGAGGTCGACAACGCGCTCGGCCAGGCCGTCAAGGAAGTCGGCCAGCGCTACGACTTCAAGAACAGCGACACGAAGATGGAACTGGTCGACAAGGCCTTCGTCGTCGAGTCGGCGGACGAGTTCAAGGTCGACGCGGCGGTCGAGGTGCTCGAGAGCAAGCTTGCCAAGCGCGGCGTGTCCCTGAGGTGCCTCGACAAGGGCAAGGTCGAGCCGGCCAGCGGTGCGCGCGCCCGCCAGAAGATCGGCGTCAAGGCCGGGATCGAGACCGACACGGCCAAGAAGATCGTCAAGGACGTCAAGGCGACCAAGCTCAAGGTGCAGGTCGCGATCCAGGCCGACAGCCTGCGCGTGTCCGGCAAGTCGAAGGACGACCTGCAGGAAGCGATCGCATTCCTGAAGAAGGGCGATTACGGACTGCCGCTGCAGTTCGAGAACTTCCGCGACTGACAGGCCGCTGGAACAAGGCGTCGCGACGGAGAACGGATTCCTGGTGCCCGACTCGAAGAAGATTTACCTCGCGCGGCTCGGCTGCCCGAAAAACCAGGTCGACGGCGAGCTGATGCTCGGCCGCGCCCTGGCCGACGGGCACAGCGTCGTCGACGGCCCGGACGACGCCGACGTGCTCGTCGTGAACACCTGCGCGTTCATCGCGGCGGCGCGCGAGGAGTCGGTCGACACGATCCTGGAGCTCGCGCGGGTGAAGGCCGCGCGGGAGGGGCGCCGTCTCGTCGTCACCGGCTGCATGGCCGAGCGCTACGGCGCGGAGCTGACGAGCGAGATCCCCGAGATCGACGCGATGGTCGGCACCGGCGCGCTCGACCGCTTCCCGGCCGCGCTCGAGGCGCGCGGCGGCGAGATCTTCCGGGCCGCCTCGAACCATTACCTGCCGTCCGCGCTGATGGAGCGAGCCGTCACGGAAACCGACGGTTCGGCCTACCTGAAGGTCTCCGAAGGCTGCGACCACGAGTGCTCGTTCTGCGTGATCCCGAGCTTTCGCGGCCGCCACGAGAGCCGCCCGCTCGAGGACGTCGCGGCCGAGGCCGGGCGGCTGGCGTCGCGCGGTATCGTCGAGCTGAACCTGATCGCGCAGGATCTGTCCGCGTACGGTCGCGACCTCGGGCTGAAGGACGGGCTCGCGCAGCTGCTGTGGCGGCTCGGCCGCGTCGAAGGCCTCGAGCGCGTGCGCTGTTTCTACCTGTATCCGAGCACGCTGACCGACGGGGCGCTGGAGGCGATGCGCGACGTCGGCAACGTCGTGCCGTACGTCGACATTCCGCTGCAGCACGCCGATGCGGAGGTGCTGCGCCGCATGCGACGCGCGAAGGACACCGGCCAGATCCGGCGCGTCGTCGAGCGCATCCGCGAAACCATCCCGGGGGCCGCGATCCGCAGCTCGTTCATCGTCGGGTTCCCCGGCGAAACCGACGACGCGTTCCGACGCCTGTGCGATTTCGTGGAAGAAACGCGTTTCCACAACATCGGCGTTTTCGCCTACTCCCCGGAGGAAGGCAGCGCGGCGCACGGCCTGGACGGCGAGGTCGAGCCCGCAGTGGCGGAGGACCGGCGCGACGCGCTGATGGCGCTCCAGGAGCCGATCACGGCCGGGCACCAGGAGGCGCAGGTCGGCAGCGTGCAGCGCGTGCTCGTGTGCGGACGGGACGAGGACGGAACCTGGTACGGCCGAACCGACGTCCAGGCGCCGGAAATCGACGGAGTGACGCTGCTCGGCTCCGAATGCCCCGTGCCGCGCGGTCGTCTCCTCGACGTCCGCATCACCGGCGCGGAGGGCATCGACCTGTTCGGGGAGCCCGCGTGAACTTTCGACGCAAATCGATCCGCGCTGTTGACGAACGGGCATTGCGCCACTAAGGTACCGCGCCTTTCGTCGGCAAGGGGTCAGTCATGAGAAAACGCGATCGCGACAAGTTCCAGTCCAAGCTCCTCGAAATGCGCAAGGAAATCCTGCGCGTGATCCAGCAGGACATGAAGGAAGGCCGCGAAGGCGAAGCCGGCGAGGGTCGTGACACGTACGACATCGCCAGCGACGAACGCGACCGCGAGATCAACCTCCTGCTCGGCGACCGTGAGCGCAAGAAGCTCCAGCTCATCGACGATGCGCTTCGTCGCATCGACACCGGCGAGTACGGCGAGTGCGAGGAGTGCGGCGGCGAGATCGTGACCGGGCGCCTCGATGCGATGCCGTTCACGCGCCTGTGCGTCACGTGCCAGGACGAGCACGAGCAGGCCCAGCGCACGATGCACGTCGATTCCGGCGGCATGGCGACGCCGCGTTACCCCGCGACGGACGCGGAGGACGATTCCTACTGACGGCCCGCCAGGGCGTCCTTTCCCAGCAGATGGCCGGCTTGCCGGCCCGCCGGACGACCCGGCCCATCCGGACAGCCGGGGGGCCGGGTCGTCCTCGTTTCGGGTGGCCCCTGTGGTCGGGCGGCTCCCGCGGGGAGCGGCTTCAGGCGCGCCCGGGCCGCGGTCGTTCGCGCGGCTGCCTCCGGCACGCCTCGGCGACTTCCTCGAGCCGGGCCTTCGCGAGCTTCCGCTGCGCGACCTCGAACAGTTCCCTCTCCTCGAAGCGCACGTGCGCTTCGAGGAGTTCCCCGAACCGCGCCACGGCCTCG
>CAYYZO010000087.1:0-16761 GCA_964476185.1 uncultured Myxococcales bacterium | reverse complement strand
CCGCCGAATCGGTCGGCCTCCGCATGACCCGCGCGACCTGCGTCGGCTCCGCGCCACGCTTCGTCGCGGGCCTGCGCGACCTCGTCGCCGCGCACGTCGAGGGTCGCCGCCCCGCGGCACTCGGCACGCGCGGGCCGCGACCGTGGCCGTGCGCGCCGGGCTGCTGCCCGGCGCCGGCGCATGGGCCGGCGCGGGCGACCGCTTCCCGCCCCGGGACGTGAGCCGCGCTCCGCGGAGGCGCGGGAAGCAGCCCTCGGCGTTGCCGAGAATCTGAAAATCCGATACCGGTCGGGCCATGGCCAGACGCAAAGCCGCCCGCCGCCTGCCGGACCCGCCCCAATCGGCCGAGCCGGCCCGCTACGAGATCCCGGCGGGCGCCGCGCGGTCCGGGATCGTTCGCGAGCCGGACTCCACCGGGCCGGGCGACCCGGCCGCAACGGTCGTCTCCGCGACCGAGGCCGCCCGAAACTTCTCCGACCTCGTCAACCGCGCGAGTTACCAGGGAGAAACCTTCGTGATCGAGCGCGGTGGCCGCGCCCTGTGCCGGCTCGGCCCCCTCGAGGCCCGGCGATGCACCGGAGCCGACCTTTCGGCGCTGCTGTCGAGACTGCCCAGGCCGGCCCCGGAGTTCCTCGAGGCGGTCGAGGAGATCGCGCGAGACCAGGCCCCGACCGCGGGATCGCCATGGGATTCCTGATCGACTCCAGCGTGCTGGTCGCGGCCGAACGTGGCCTGCTCGACCTCTCGGCCGCGCTTCACGACCATCGGGACGAGACGTTCGCGATCTCCGCGGTGACTGCCGCCGAGCTGCTGCACGGCGTGCATCGCGTCGCGGCCGCGCGCCGCGCGGCGACGGAGGTCTTCGTCGAAGGGATCCTGGACCGACTGCCGGCGCTTCCGTTCGACCTGCGCAGCGCCCGCGTCCACGCGCGCCTGTGGTCGGAAACCCGTAGCGGCGGAATCACGATCGGCGAGCGCGACCTGATGATCGCAGCGACCGCCCTCGGGCACGGCTGTTCGGTCGTCACGCGCGACCGGCGGAGCTTCCCGAGGATCCCGGGGCTTTCCGTGCTCCACTGGTGAAGCCGGAAAAAAAACGGCCCCGCCCGGCGCATCGCCGGACGGGGCCGTCCTGGCCGGTCCGTGGTTCCGGGAGGAACTCAGCCGTAGATCTTCATGACCTCGGCGAGGAACCGGAGCGCCTCGGCCTTCGGCCGCTGGAAGCTGTTGCGGCCTATGATCGAGCCGAAGCCGCCGCCGTCGCGGATGCCCTTGCACTCGTCGAAGACCTTCTCGTCGGCGCCCTTGGCCCCGCCCGAGAAGATCACGATGCGTCGGCCGCCGAACGACGACTCGACCACGTGCTTGACCCGCTCGGCGAGCGTGCCGACCGGGATCTTCTCCTTCTCGTAGACCTTCTTCGCTTCGGCCTGCTCGACGTGCGAGGTCGGCGGCTTCACCTTGATGATGTTCGCGCCGAGCTGGGCCGCGATCTGCGCCGCGTACGCCGTCACGTCGATCGCGGTCTCGCCTTCCTTCGAGATTCCGGAGCCGCGCGGGTACGACCAGACGACGACCGCGAGGCCACAGGCCTTGGCCTCGCGCGTCAGGTCGGCCAGCACCTCGTACATTCCCTGGAACTGCGCGGATCCGGGATAGATCGTGTAGCCGACCGCCGAGCAGCCGAGGCGCAGCGCGTCCTGCACCGAGGCCGTCAGCGAAGGCGTCGGGTCGCCGCCGTCGGGCGCGAGCGAATCGTGGTTGTTCACCTTCAGGATCAGCGGGATATCGCCGGCGAACTCGGCGGCGCCCGCCTCGAGGAAGCCGAGCGGCGCGGCGTAGGCGTTGCAGCCCGCGTCGAGCGCGAGCTGGAAGTGGTAGCGCGGATCGTAGCCGGCGGCGTTCGGGGCGAAGCTGCGTGCGGGACCGTGCTCGAAGCCCTGGTCGACCGGCAGGATCACCATGCGGCCGGTGCCGCCGAGCTTGCCGGTGTTCAGCATGCGCGCGATGTTCGAAAGCACGCCGGGATTCTCCCCCGCGTACCAGCTCAGGATTTCCTTGACTCGGGCAGTGGCCATCTTCGTTCCCCTTGCGTCGTTCCGGTTGCGGCTCGGCCTCGACGAACTCCCGGCCGCCCGCTCGTGTCTTAGGCCCATGTCCCGAAGAATCAAGCGCCCCTGCGCGCGGGCGCCGGCGCGCCTGTGCACCGGCGCGTCACGGCGCTTCGGCGCGAGCGGCGCCGAGTTCGTCGAACAGGTCCGTTCGCCCGCGCTCGACGATCCGCTCGAGATCGGCGAGGGCCGTCGCCACCGACGGTCGTGATCCCAGGAACGCATCGACCTCCCGCGCGCGCATCGCGTAGCGGTGCGACGCGAGGAACGACGCGTTGTCGAGGCCGCCGTCGAGGTCCTCGCCGGCGGACGGATCGGCCCGTCGGATGCCGGACAGGATCTCCTCGAACATCGCCTTGCGCTCCACGAGCAGTCGATCGCGCGGCCACGCCTCGCGCCGCGACCGGTCGTAGAACCCCCGCAGCCGCGCGGCGGCCGCGTCGAGCACGTCGCTGCGGCGGATCCACGCCTCGCGCGCGGCGACCATGCGAGCGGCTGCCGCGTCGTCCCCGCGCCCCGCGTAATAACGCTCGGCGAGCCGCCACGACGCGGCCGTCGCGAGCGTCTCGTTGAACGCCACCTGCCCCTTCGCGAAGAACGTCTGGTGCACGAGCTCGTGCAGGACCGTCACGACGACCGCGCGCTCGCCGCGATCGAGCACGCTCGACGGAAGCGGGTCGTCGAACCAGCCGAGCGTCGAGTAGGCGGACGCCTCGACGATCCTCGTGTCGAGTCCCTCCGCGCGAAGGCGCGCCGCCTGCCGCTCCGCCGAATCCCGGTCGAAGTAGCCGCGGTACGGGATCGCGCCGACCAGCGGGTACCACCAGGTGTACGCCTCGAGCCGGTCCGCGTAGGCGGCGGTGACGACGTGGAACGGCGACGCCGAGGACACGTCGGTCACCTCCTCGTAGCTTCCACCGACGTGGAGCCCCTCGCGCGCCGCGAACGCCCGCACCTCGAGCAGCGCCTCGAGCGCGCGCCGGCCCGCGGGATCCTGCCGGGTTGCGAGCAGTTCTGTGGCCGGCGTCGCTGCGCCGAGGAACCTCGCCTCCTCGTAGGCGAGGCGCACGAGATAGGGTGCGCGGCAGCCGCTCGTGAACGCCCCCGCTCCCACCATCGCCGCGATCGCGAGCGCCCACGCTCGCCGGCGCGGCGTCGGCCGCGGGCAGCTGCTCGCCGCCGCCGGGCGCGCGCCCCGGCCACGGACGCGCCCGGACGCCCCCCGCGCGTCGACGACGTTCGCGGCCTCGCGCTCCTTGGATATAAAGGCGGATCCGTCGTGAACCGCCTCTGGAAATACATGCGGCGCTATCGCGTCCGCTACGCCGTCGGAGGCCTCGCGCTGTTCGCGACCGCCTCGCTCGTGATGGCGATCCCGAAGCTCACGCAGCGCGCCGTCGACGTCATCGCGTCCGACCTCCCGGCTGACCGCCGGATCGACGTCGTCACCGGGTACGGCATCGCGATCGCCGTGATCGCGATCGCGCAGGCGATCGTTCGCACCTGGTCGCGCGCCCTCGTGTTCAACGCCGGCCGCGACGTCGAGTACGACCTCCGGGGAGAACTCTACGGGCACCTGCTGAACTTGCACCAGGGTTACTACCAGCGCCAGCGGACGGGAGACCTCATGTCGCGGCTCGTCAACGACATCGGCGCCGTGCGCCTGCTGCTCGGGCCGGGCTTCCTGACGCTGATGAACACGCCGCTCTACTGCGTCTACGCGTTCACGCTGATGCTGCTGATGGATGCGAGGCTCACGATCGCGGCGCTGCTGCCGTTCCCCGTCATGCTCCTGTTCATGCGCCGCCACATGCGCGCGATGATGGAAGCGACGGTGCGCACGCAGGAGCGGCTCGCCGAGATGTCGGCGTTCGGGCAGGAGACGCTCGCGGGGATCCACGTCGTCAAGTCGTTCGGCCGCGAGGACGCGCGCGCGCGGGACTTCGTCGGGATGAACGAGCGCTACAAGGCCGAGGCCATGGAGGTCGCGAAGCTTCGAGCGAAGATCTTCCCGGCGATCCGCATGATCTCCTCGCTCGGCGTGCTGATCGTGCTCGGCTACGGCGGCAGCGAGGTCGTCGCCGGGCGGCTGACGCTCGGCGAGCTGGTCGCGTTCATGGGCTACCTGCAGATCCTCGCGTGGCCGATCCTGTCGGTCGGCTTCATGATCGCGCTCTGGCAGCGCGGCAAGGCCGCGCTCGTGCGACTCGGGGAGATCCTCGACATCGAGCCCGCCATCGCGTCGCCCGACGCGCCCTGGGCGCCCGAGGCCGTGCGCGGCGACGTCCGCTTCGAGCACGTCGACTTCCGGCACGAAGGCTCCGGCGAGCCGGTGCTGCGCGACATCACGATCGATGTCCCGGCCGGCACGACGCTCGGCATCCTCGGCCGCACCGGCTCGGGCAAGTCCACGATCGCGAACCTGCCGCCGCGCCTGTTCGACACGAGCGCCGGGCGCGTGCTGGTCGACGGCGTCGACGTGCGCGAATGGGACCTGCAGGCGCTGCGCGGTGCGATCGGCTTCGTGCCGCAGGACCCGTTCCTGTTCTCGACGACGATCGAGAAGAACATCGCGTTCGGCCGCGACCCCATCCCGGCCGCGAAGATGAGGGAGCTTCTCGCGACGTCCGGCCTCGAGGCCGACCTCGCCGAGTTCCCGTCCGGCCTGGGGACTCCCGTCGGCGAACGCGGCGTGACGCTGTCGGGCGGACAGAAACAACGACTCACGCTCGCGCGCGCGGTCGCGCGCGAGCCGCGCATCCTGATCCTCGACGACTCGCTGTCGAGCGTCGACGCCGCGACCGAGCGGCGCATCCTCGAGCGCCTCGACGAAGTGCGCCGCGGCCGCACGGCGATCGTGATCTCGCACCGCGTCTCGTCGGTCGCGCGCGCCGACCAGATCGCCGTCCTCGACGACGGCCGCATCGTGGAACAGGGCACGCACGGCGAGCTCCTCGGGCGCGGCGGCCTGTACGCCGACCTCTGGAAGCGCCAGCGGCTGACCGAGGAGCTGGAGGCGATGGCGTGACGGCGCCGTCCTCCACCGACCGCGACCGCGCCGCCCCCGACAGCAGCGTCGACGCGACGTTCGAACGCGCCGCACGGCAGGCGGCCGAGTCGGCGGTCGTCGAGATGGCCGCCGGCCAAGGCGGCGTCGAGGAGGTGGCCGCCGAGGACACCGGCGCCGGGGCGGAGCCGCTGCAGGAGCCGGCCGGCGAGGCCGGGGGGGCCGCGCGGGCGCAGCGCGGCATCACCGGCGAGCAGCAGCTCCTCGGCACGCGCGACCTCGCGATGGTGCGCGCGATGTGGACCTTCCTCTCGCCGTACAAGGGCCTGTTCTTCCTGTCGCTCGGGCTCCTTCCGCTGATCTCGGCCTGCCTGCTCGTGCAGCCGTGGATCGTCAAGCAGGCCATCGACCACTGCATCGCGGCCGGCACGACCGACGGCCTCCTCTGGTGGATCGTGGCGTACGCCGCCGCGTTCCTCGCCGAGTTCGCGCTGCTGTACTGGCAGAACGTGGTGACGATGCTGCTGGCGCAGAAGAGCCTGGCCGACCTGCGCCTGGCGGTGTTCCGCAGGATCGAGTCGATGGAGACCGCCTTCTTCGACCGCAACCCGGTCGGGCGGCTCGTCACCCGCATGACGACCGACGTCGACACGATCAACGAGATGTTCGCGGCCGGCGCGATCACGATGCTGATGGACGTGATGACCCTCGTCGGCATCGTCGTGATCATGTTCCTGCTGCACGCGAAGCTGACGCTCGCCGCGCTCGCCACGCTGCCGGTCATGCTGGTGCTCGTCGATTTCTTCCGCCGCAAGACGCGCAAGTACTACCGGCTGATCCGGGACCGGATCGCGCTGATCAACGCGTACCTGCAGGAGTCGATCACCGGGATGGCCGTCGTGCAGCTGTTCGCGAGCGAGCCGCGGATGTCGGCCGAGTTCGACGAGCTGAACCGCGCGTACCGCGACGCGAACCACCGCTCCAACATCTACGAGGCGTCGCTGTTCTCGATCGTCGAGGCCGTCAGCTCGATCTCGACGGCCGGCATCCTCTGGTACGGCGCGCACCTCGTCGTCGGGGAACCGGCCACGCTCGCCCCGACCGCCGGCAACGTGATCGGCTTCGGCACGCTCGTCGCGTTCATGGAGTACATCAACCGGTTCTTCGTCCCGGTTCGGGACTTCTCGACGAAGTACGCGGTGCTGCAGTCGGCGATCACCGCCTGCGAGAAGGTCTTCGGGCTGCTGGAGCTGGAGCCGGCGCTGACGAGCCGCCCCGACGCCGTGCCGGCGCCGCCGCGCACCGGGACGGTCGAGTTCGACGACGTCTGGTTCTCGTACCTGCCCGGAGAGCCGGTCCTGCGCGGCGTGTCGTTCCGCGTCGCGCCGGGCGAGCACGTCGCGATCGTCGGGGCGACCGGCTCGGGCAAGACGACGATCACGAAGCTGCTCGCGCGCTTCTACGACGTCGACCGCGGCCGCGTCCTGGTCGACGGCGTCGACGTGCGCGAATGGGACCTCGCCGACCTTCGCCGCCGCATCGTGACCGTGCTGCAGGACGTGTTCCTGTTCTCGGGGACCGCGGCCGACAACATCCGCCTCGGCCGCGACGACATCGGCGACGACGAGTTGCGCGCGGCCGCCCGCGCGGTGCACGCCGACCGCTTCCTCGAGCGCCTGCCGGGAGGCTACGACGCGCCCGTGCGCGAGCGCGGCAACAACTTCTCGACCGGCCAGCGCCAGCTCGTGTCGTTCGCGCGCGCGCTCGCCTACAAGCCCGACATCCTCGTGCTCGACGAAGCCACGTCGAGCGTCGACCACGACACCGAGGAACTGATCCAGGATGCGGTCGCGCGGCTGCAGGAGGGACGCACGTCGCTCGTGATCGCGCACCGGCTGGCGACGATCGAGCGCGCGGACCGGATCCTGGTGCTGCACCACGGCGTGCTGCGCGAGACCGGCACGCACGAGGAACTGATGAAGATCGGGGGACTGTACGCGCGCCTCTACCAGCTCCAGCACGAGGACGCGCCGCCGGCGACGCCGGCGGATACGCCGCGCGCCGCGACGAGCGGCTGACGCCGCGAACCGGCTCCCCGGCGTGGACTCCCGGCGGGGCGGCTACTCGCCGGCCGGAGCGCCGGACCCGCCGGCCTTCGGGACGTCCTCACCGGGAGCCTGTCCCGAAGCCCTGGCCGCGGCTTCCTTCTCGGCCTTGGTCTTGGCCGCCCATTCGAGGAATTCTTTCTCCTCGCGCTCTTCGCGCCGAGGGGCTTCCGCGCGGCGCCTGGCCCGCTCGGCGGCCGGATCCTTGCCGTCGCAGCGACACCACTTCTTCTTCTTCGGTTCCGCCGGCGCGGCGGGCGACGGCTCGACGACCTTCTCGGGCGCGATGGCCTGCCTCTTCGGATCCTTCTCCGCCAGCCCGAGGGCTTCGCGCTTGCGGCGAAGCGCCTCGAGTTGCTGCTCCATGCGGCGGCGCGTGCGCTCCTCCGGGCTTGGCGCGCTGCCGAACTTCTTCTGGAGCTCGTGCGAGGCCAGCTGCATGATGCTGGTCATCGAGTACTTCTGGTTGGCCGGGTCGGCGTAGAGCCGGTTGACCTCGTCGGCCCAGTGCACCGGCTTCGCCTTCGGGACCATCGGGTACTTGATGTCGAGGTAACCGCCGGGATCGAGGTTGCGCGCGAGGTTCGCCATCTCGAGGAACCCGAAGACGTACCCGACCTTGAAGTCCTGCGAGAACTTCTGCCAGCCGTTGTAGCCGAACGCCGCGGCGGCGAGCCCGGCCGAGCCGATCATCACGCCGACGACGACGCCGGCGCAGAACCCGCGAACAGACCCTGGATTACGCATGGCGCGAAGTTTCCGACAGACACGGAGCGGCCGCAAGAACGACCCCCCGCGACTGGCCTCCCCTGCGGGGCACGGCTAGTCTCGCCACCGTATCGCGATGCGGAGCACCCGTTCCGCGCGGCTGCGACGCCGTCCGACCCGGGACCACGATGGGCTCCGAACCTTCTTCCGAAACCACCTTCGTCCGAAGCGCGCCGCGCCGCGTCCTGCTGACCGGCACGACGGGGCAGGACGGCTGGTACCTCGCGCGCCGGCTCGTCGACGACGGCGCCGTGGTGTTCGGGCTCGTTCGCCCCGGGCACGAGGGCGAAGTCGCGGCGGGCGTCACCGCGATCGAGGGCGACCTTCGCGACGCGTCGTCGCTTCGACGCGCCGTCGACGCGGCCGAGCCGAACGAGGTCTACAACCTCGCGGCCGCGACGTTCGTGCCGGGCTCCTGGGACGACCCCGACCTCGTGCTCGACGTGAACGCCGGCGGTCTGGCACGGCTCGCCGAGGCGATCCGCGCGAGCGGCGCCCCGGTCCGGCTGTGCCACGCGTCGTCGGCCGAGATCTTCGGCCCTCCGACGGGGCGGCCGCAGTCCGAGGACACGCCGCTCGCGCCCGCTTCCCCGTACGGCGAGGCGAAGGCGCGCGCGCACCGGCTCGTCGCCGGGCTGCGCGAGGAGCACGGCCTGTTCGCGTGCTCCGCGATCCTGTTCAACCACGAGTCGCCGCGCCGCCCGCCGCGCTTCGTCACGCGCAAGATCACGCTCGCCGCCGCGCGGATCGCCTGCGGAAGCAGAGAGACGCTCGTGCTCGGGAACCTCGACGCCGCCCGCGACTGGGGATACGCGCCCGAGTACGTGGCGGCGATGCAACGCATGACGGCCGCCGATCGTCCTCGCGACTACGTCGTCGCGACCGGCCGCGCGGCGACCGTCGCCGACTTCGCGCGCCTCGCCTTCGAGCGCGTCGGGCTCGACTGGCGCGCGCACGTAGCGACCGATCCGTCGTTCGTCCGTTCCGGCGAGGAACTCGCGCGCATCGGCGACGCGTCGCGGATCCGCCGCGAACTCGGCTGGTCGGCGACCACGACGCTCGAGCAGCTCGTCGCGATCATGGTCGACGCCGACCTCGACCTCGTCCGAAGCGGACGCGCCCCCACGGACAAGACCACGACCTGACGAGCGAAGGCGCAGCGGATCCCGCCGCTCGCCAGCTCGCGGCCCGTCGCCGCAGCGAGCGACCGGGCCCGCAACGAAGCAGATCGCCCCTTGTCAGGCCGTTGATAACCCACGTCGCGCCAGGCTGTTCAAAAAGGTCGAGATGCTAGGCGGACGGGAAAGCCGAGAGCGGAGGCGTACTTCCCGTACGTCGTAGCTCTCGGCTTTCCCGTCCAACGACGCAGATCGGCCTTTTTCAACAGCCTGTTATGCGCGCTCCGCGCGGTCGAAGAGGATGCCGGGGGCCAGCTTCCACCCCGGATCCAGCGCGCGCTTGGTCGCGCGCATCGACTCGACTCCGTCGTCGCCGTGGAACGCGGCGAGCATGCGCTTCTTGGCGGGATTGCGACCGGTGCCGTGCTCGGCGAGCGGGCTGCCGCCGAACGCGATGGCCAGCCCGCCGATCGAGACCTGCGCCGCGCGCGCCTTCTCCATCGACTCCGCGTCGGTCGCGACGAGGTTCGGGTGCATGTTGCCGTCCGAGATGTGCCCCCACACCGCCGCGTCGAGCCCGGTGGACGCCAGGATGCGCCGCCAGCCCTCGAGCGCCTCGGCGAGCCGATCGAACGGCACGATCACGTCGCCGCCCGACTTCGACACGGCCTCGCCCGAGCGCAGCGCCGCGGCGCGCACGCGCGCGTTCACGCCCTCCGGGACCGCCTCGCGCAGCGCGAACAGCGCGCGACGCCGGTCCTCCTCGCCGGGCAGCGCCGGCACCGCCGTCCCGAGCACCCCGTGACGATCGAGGATCCGGCAAAGCGTCGCGACCGGGCCGCTCGCGCCCGCGTCGACCGCCGCCGCGAGTTCCTCGTGCGCGCGGCCGCGGTCATACGACGACGGCAGTTCGAGCTGCACGAGCAGCAGCGCGCACGAAGCGTCGGGAACGGGCACGCCGGCGCGCGACGGCACTCCGTCCTCGCGCAGGATCTCGACGCAACGCGCGTCCATGTACTCGATCGCCGCGACGTCGGCGCCGGCCGGATCGCCTTCGCGCCGGGTGCGCAGCGCCTCCTCGCGCAGCTCGCGCGTCAGCGCGACCGCCTCGGCGTCGCCGGCGACCGGCACCAGCACCGCGAGCCAGGCCGGGCGCGGCCGCACCACGCGCAAGCGCACGCCGGTCACGATGCCGAGCGTGCCCTCGCTGCCGACGAACAGGTCCACGAGGTCCATCCCGGTCGCGGCGGCGCCGCGCGCGACGCCCCGATAGCCCGCGGAAACCTTCGGCACGCCGGCGACCGCCACGCGCGGCACCGGCACCCGCACGCGCGTTCCCGCGAGCGTCTCGATCTCCCACCATCCGTCGGGATGCGCCGTCGTGGCGCCGCGCTCGAGGTCGAGCACCTCGCCGCTGGCGAGCACGACGGTCAGGCCGTCGACCCACGCCCGCGTGGTGCCGTGCTTGAACGTCGCCGCGCCGGCGGCGTCCGTCGACACGATGCCGCCGACCGTCGCGCCGTCGTAGGTCGGCACGGGCGGGAAGTACGCGCCTTCGGCGGCACAGGCCTCGTCGAGCTCGCGCAGCACGACGCCGGCGCCGCAGGTCACGGTCGAAGCGGTCCACGGCCCGATCGCGCGCAGCCGCGACGTGGAGACGACGCGCTCGCCGCGCGGCGTCGCGCCGCCGGTCAGCGAGGACTGGGCGCCGATCACCAGCAGCGGCCGCGGGTCGGCCGCGAGCGCGGCCACTTCGGCTTCGCTGCACGGGAACGAGACTTCGTCGGTGTGTCCGCCCGGATAGCGGGCGGCGTCCTGCAGGTACGCGGCGAGTGCCTCGGCGTCGCGTTCGCTAGCGATGCCGCCGGCGCGCACCTCGCCGCGCGGCGCGCGCGTGCGGGCCAGCCAGTGCTCGGCCGCGCCCATGCGCTTCAGCGGACGTCGAGCGCGACGTTGCCCGCGTCGTGGACGACGATCGCCCGCGCGCCGGCGTCGCCGCCGACGAGGGTGAGCGCCCACGCCGCGGCCGACTCGCGGTCGGCAAACAGCTCGACGCCGAGCACCGCCGCGAGGTCCGCCGGCACGCCGCGGCTGACGACGCCCACGCGCACTTCGCGGTCCGACATCAGGCCGCGAAGACGCACGGCCTTGTGGTCGCCGAGCCGGTAGCCGCGCTCCTCGACGAGCGAGCGCGCGGCCTCGGCGGTCGGCGCCTCGCGCAGCAACTCGACGAAATGGTCGATGCCGACGCCGCCGGGGCAGGCGGCCTCCAGCAGCAGCACGCCCCCGGAGCGCACGGCGAACTCGGTGTTCTTGATGCCCTTGTCGGCCTGGTAGAAGTCGCGGTCGAGCGGCGCCTCGACCTCGGCGACGACGAGGTCGACCTCCCCCTCGATCTCGGCGCCGAAGCACTGGCGCACGAGCGGCAGTCCCTGCACGAGCGCTTCGAGCGGGTGCCCGGCCGTCACGCCGACGACGCGGCCGGCGACCAGCACCTGGTTGACGGCCAGCAGCCGCGCGCCCGAGTCCTCGAGGTCGGCGAGCGCGTCGACGATGCCGACGTGCACCGGGTTGCCGTCGAGCTTGAGCGCGCGCGCCTGCGACGACAACGCGTGCTCGTGGTTCTCCCGCAGGCTCTCGAGCGACATCACGCCGACGGTCAGCGTCTTGTGGGCACCGGTGACGCCCGCGAAGTAGTGGGGCTCCATGCTGCCGCACGCCAGATAGAAGCCGCCCTCGGACATCCACGCGTGCAGCGTCGTGTTCCCGACGGCGCGCAGCGAGACCTCGGAGCGCGCGTCGTGCCAGGCCACCTCGGCCACGCGGGCGGCGTTCGCGCCGAACATCGCCGCCTCGTGGGCAGCCCGCTCCCCGGGGCCCGAGACGTGACTGCCGGCCGCGACCAGCACCCTCAGCGGAGGCTGGCGCTCGCCCGCGAGCCGCTCGTCGAGGACGGCCAGCACGGCTTCGAAGAAGCTCGCGGTGTCGGTGAAGCGATGCGTGTCGTTGACGACGATCGTCAGCGAGCGGCCCTCGGAGGCGGCGCCGCGCGCGAATTCCGCGAGCCCGGCCCCCTCGAGCGCGTCCACCGTGCCCCGTCGGACGTCGAACGAAGTCGCCGGCGCGGCCGGGGCAACTTCACGAACGTCGAGGCCGGAAAACAGCTGTATCCAACTTGGAGGCTGGTCGGATCCCATTAGGAACGGGCGGCGCGGGGGACGGATTCCGGCGCGCCGCGGGGGGTTAAAGCACAAGGGCGCCTGCGTTTGAAACGGACGGCTCGTGCCTTGCCGCCCGGGCAGGGCTCCCGTACAACCGTCCGGTTCCCATGACTTCCACCAGCCCCACCCCACCGCTGGCGTCCGCGACGCCGGCGCGGCACCCGAGCGCGAGCCGCGAGGCGGGTCGCGTGAGCGACTTCACCGGGGAGCGGCCCGGCTGGGACGAGGACTTCGACTACGATTACGCGCGCCACGTCGCCGCGTACCGGTTCGCCTCGACGCTGGTCGCCGGCAAGCGCGTGCTCGACGCCGGCTGCGGGGAAGGGTTCGGCACCTGCACCCTGACCGACGCGGCGGCCGAGGTCGTCGGCGTCGACTATTCGGCCGACGCGGTCGCGGAGTGTCGCCGGGTCTGGTGCAACGAGCAGCGGCCGAACCTGCGCTTCGAGGTCGTCGACCTGACCCGCCCGGAAGGCTTCTCCGAACGCTTCGACGTGGTCCTGTGCTTCCAGGTCATCGAGCACATCCAGGAGCCCCGGCCGTTCCTGGAAGCTCTTGTCGCCCGCCTCGCCCCGGGCGGCACGCTCGTGCTGACGACGCCGAACCGCCTCGGAAGCTATTTCGAGAACCCGTTCCACGTGCGCGAGTACACGACGGACGAGTTTCGGTCGGAGATCGACGGCCTGTTCGCCGGCGTGCAGATGCTCGGGATGTTCGGCAACGAGAAAGTCCTGCGCTTCGACGAGCGTCGCGCGCGCGCCGTCGGCCGCATCCTGCGGCTCGACCCGCTCGGCCTGCGCCACCGCCTGCCGCGCTGGCTGGTCGAGTTCGCGTTCGCGAAGCTCTCGCGCATCGTCCGACGCCAGGCGCGCGGGCCCGGCGCGGTCTCCGCCGACCGCATCGTCCCGGACGACTTCTACGTGTCCGACACCGGCGTCGACCGCGCCCTCGATCTCGTCGCGGTGTGCCGCGGCGCGTGACCGGCGGCGTGCGCCCCTCCCTTCTCCTGCTCGCCGTGGTCCTGTCCGCCTGGCTGGCCGCCGTGTCCGTCGTCGGGGTCGACGGCGACTTCCCGCTCAGCGACGACTGGGCCTACGCGCACGTCGTGCGCTCCCTGTGCGAGGGGCGCGGGTTCGACTTCCTGCCGTGGACCGGCGCGAGCCTGGTCGCGCAGGCGGTCTACGGCGCGGCCTCGTGCCGCATCGCCGGCTTTTCCCACGAGACGCTGCGGCTGACGACGCTCGCGATGTCGGCCGTCGGCATCGCCGCGCTCTACGCGATGCTGCTCGAGCTCGGCGCCCGCCGCCGCTCGGCGGCGTTCGGCGCGATGGTCGCCGCGATGTCGCCGCTCTGGTTCAACCTCTCGTTCACGTTCATGACGGACGTGCCGTTCACGGCGCTCGCGCTCGTCGCCTCGTGGCTCTACGTGCGCGCGCTCGCGAGCGGATCGCGCGCCGGGCTGCTCGCGGCCGGCGGCGCGGCGGCGCTCGCGTTCCTCGTGCGCCAGCACGCGCTGTCGATCGCCGTCGCCGCGGCCGTCGCCACGATGGTGCCGGCCGCCTTCGACGGCTCGCGCAGCCGCGCGGCGGGCCTGCGCTCGAGGCTGGGCGACGCGCTCGCGGCGCTGGCGATGCCGCTGCTGGTCGCGGTCGCGTACGCGGCCTGGGTGGCCACGTCCCCGGACGTGCCGCTCGCCGTGCACAACAAGCTCGGCGACGCCGCCGCGGTCTCGGCGCCGGCCATGGCCGGCGCGGCGTTCCGCGCGCTGGCGACGCTCGGCTTCCTGTTCGCGCCGTGCGCTCTCGCGCTGCGCGGCCGCCAGAAGTACGAGCGGCGCGCCACGGCGACGGTCATCGCGACGCTGACGGCGGTCGCGCTGTACCTGTACGGCCGCGAGGGCGACGCGATGTTCTACCTGACGAACGTGCTCGACACGTTCTCCGTCGGCGCCCTCACCACGCGCGACGCGCTGTTCCTGGCCGTGCCGCGCGAGGCGGCGCCGGCGCCCGCGCTCTTGCTCGCGCTGACCGCCGTCGCGATCGCGTCGGCCGGCGTGCTCGTCGCGCGCCTCGCCACGGCGCTCCCGAACGTGCTCGGCCGCCGCCACGAGCGGCTGCGCGCGTCGCTGGTCGCCGCCGCGGCCTCGCTCGAGACCTTCGCGGCGACCGAGGCGGGCTGGTCGTCGGACGGCGGGCGCCGCGCGTCCGTGGCGCTGTTCTGCGTGCTCGCGCTGGTGCTCTCGGGAATCGGCACCCTCGTGCAGGCGCACTACTACTTCGACCGCTACCTGCTGCCGCTGCTGCCGCTGGCGATCGCCGCCGTCGTCGCGGTCTCGCCGGGGCTGCGCCCGCGACCGGCCGCGCTGGTCGGGCTGGCGATGATGAGCGCGTACTCGGTGGCCGGCACCCACGACTACCTGGCCTGGAACCGCGCGCGCTGGGAACTGCTCGGTCAGCTCGAGGCGCGAGGCGTCTCCGCCCGCGAGATCGACGGCGGCGTCGAGTACAACGCCTCCCGTCTGGCGGCCGAGCTTCGCACGGCGCCGACCGACGCCGAGGCCCGCCGCGGCCAGCCGGCCGCCGCGAAGAGCTGGTGGTGGGTGGTCGACGACCGCTGGATCATCGCGTTCTCCCCGCTCGACGGCTACCGTGTGGCGGATTCGAGGCCGTACCCGCGCTGGCTGCCGCCGACCGCCGAAGGGCGCGTGCTGCTGCTCGAGCGCGAAGGCGGCGGCAACGGGACGGACGCCGGGGACGATCCCGCCGCCTGAACGGCGCGGGCGCGACGGCGCAACCGCCCACGGCGACAGCGAGCGCAGGACAGGGGCACAACGACATGCAACGCGAGCAGATCGCCGAGATGTACGAGCTCGAGAGCGAGCACTGGTGGTTCTGGGGCAAGCGGCGGCTGATGCGGCGCCTGCTCGGGGACCGGCTGCGGCCGGACCGCCGCGCGCGCATCCTCGACATCGGCTGCGGCGCCGGCGCCAACGCGCTCGAGCTGTCGACCTGCGGCGACGTCACCGCCTGCGACCGCAGCCTCGACGCGCTCGCGTTCGTGCGCTCGCGCGGCGTCGCCGACGTCGTCGCGGCCGAAGCGCCCGCGCTGCCGTTCGCGGACGGGTCGTTCGACGTCGTGACCGCCTACGACGTCGTCGAGCACATCGAGGACGACCTCACCTTCGTGCGCGAGCTCGCGCGCGTGCTCGCGCCGGGCGGCGCGCTGGCCGTGCACGTGCCGGCCTGGCCGTTCCTGTGGAGCCGCCACGACGAGGTCCTCGAGCACAAGCGCCGCTACACGCGGCGCAGCCTTCGCCGGTTGCTCGGCGAGACCGGCCTCCAGCTCGAATCGCTCGGCTGGACGAACTTCACGATCTTCGCGCCGACGGCGGCGGTGCGCTGGACCAGGAGGATGGTCGGCGGCGAGGGGGACGGCGGAGTCGACCTCGGCATCGTGCCCGCGCCGGTCAACGCGATGCTGCGCGGTATCTATCGAGTGGAAGCGGCGCTCGCGGCGACGACGGGCCTGCCCGTCGGCGTCTCCCTGGCCGCGATCGCGACGCGCCCGGGCAACGCCCGCCCGGCCGCGGACTGAAGCGGACGACCGGAGCACGCGATGAACCTGATGACCGGTCCCGCCCCTTCCCTCGCCGCCACGTCCGGCATGGTCGCGCTCGTCGCCGCCGTCGCGACGGGCGGCGTCGCGGCGATCGCCGCGGCCTCGCGCGCGGCCGGCGAGGATCCGTCCGTCACGTCGCGCCGTCGCCGGCGCGCCGCGCTCGCGATCAGCGGCTGGCTCGTGCTGACCGGAGGGCTCGCCGCGAGCGGCCGGCTCGCGTTCGGCCTCGTGCCGCCGCCCGTCATGATCCTCGTCGCGATCGCCGCGGCCGCGTCGACGACGACCGCGCTCACGTCGACCGGCCGCCTGCTCGCCGCCTCGCTTCCGATCCCGGTGCTCGTCGGGTTCCAGGCCTTCCGGCTTCCGCTCGAGCTCGTGCTGCACCAGCTCGGCCTCGACGGCGTGCTGCCGGTGCAGATGACCTACGACGGCATGAACTTCGACATCGTGACCGGCGTGACCGCGATCGTCGTCGCGGCCTGGGCGGCGTTCGGCCGCGTGCCGCGCATCGTGCTGCGCCTCTGGAACGTGCTCGGCCTCGTGCTGCTGCTCGCGATCGTCACAATCGCGATCCTGTCGGTGCCCGGGCCCACGCGCGTCTTCGAGAACGAGCCGGCCAACACGATCGTCGCGACTCTCCCCTTCGTGTGGCTGCCGACGGTGCTCGTGCAGGCGGCCTGGATCGGGCACCTGCTGGTCTTCCGCCGGCTGCGGATCGACCGCGGTCGCTGAGCGACCGCCGACCTCGTCCGCGACGTCTGACGGCGCGGCATCCGACCGCCGACGCCGACGGTCGGCCGACGGTCGGCCGAC
>CAYYZO010000086.1:0-16797 GCA_964476185.1 uncultured Myxococcales bacterium | reverse complement strand
CCGCACGGCGAACTGCCGGCGGAGCTGGGCGTTACGGCCCGCAGCTAACAACGGGAGGGCGATTCCCAGCCATGACGAAAATCATGACTGGCATGGATTCGGGCAGGGACCCGCGGGCGCGCCCGGACGCCGGCCGAAAGCGGCGGGGATCGCGGCCGTTCCAGCCGGCGAGCCGCGAAGTCCCCGGCCCCGCTCCGAACCCCGCCGCCGGCGCCCCGTCCCCGCACGCGAGCCGTTCCGATCCGCGCCGCGCGAGGCGTATGTTGCCGCCATGGCTGATGAATCCAGAATTGCCGTGTTCGTGGACTTCGAGAACCTCGCGATCGGATCGCGCGACATGCACGAGGGCGAGTTCAAGATCGACCTCGTCCTCAAGCGCCTGCTCGAGAAGGGTCGCATCGTGTTCAAGCGCGCGTACTGCGACTGGAACCGTTACCGCGGCGCGGTGCGCGAGTTCCACTCGCAGGGCATCGAGATGATCGACATCCCGTCCAGCAAGATGAGCGGCAAGAACTCGGCCGACATCCGCATGGTCGTCGACGCGCTCGACCTGTGCCACTCGAAGAGCCACATCGACGCGTTCGCGCTGCTCACGGGCGACAGCGACTTCTCGCCGCTCGTCAGCAAGCTCAAGGAAAACGACAAGCGCGTGATCGGCTGCGGCGTGAAGAGCTCGACGAGCGACCTGCTCGTCGCCAGCTGCGACGAGTTCCTCTACTACGACGAGCTCGTCGGCTTCGCGGAGAAGGCCAAGAAGAAGCGCTCCCGCTCCGGCGGCCGCACGAAGAAGAAGAAGGAAGGCGGCGAGGAGGAGGCCGCGCCCGACACCGGCGCCGAGGGCGTCGAGAAGCTCGTCTCGATCGTCTCCTCGCTCGCGCAGGACTACGACCCGGTCTGGGGCTCGCTCGCGAAGCAGACGCTGCGCCGCGTGTACCCGGACTTCCGCGAGGAGCGCTACGGCTACGCGAGCTTCAACGACCTGCTGAAGGACGCCGAGACGCGCGGCCTGGTCGTGCTCGAGTACGACCAGGCCCGCGGCAACTTCAAGATCCGGCTGAAGGAGTGAAGCAGGCAGGCGCCGCGTCCGGCAGGAGGTACACTCCGGACGCGGCGCCTGCATTTCCTTCCGCTTCCGCCGCGCCCTGGGGGAAGGCGTTCGCACCGTGGACCTGGGGGTGTCCGCGGTGCAGCGGGGAGCCCGACCAAGAACTCCTGGAGCGGAAGGAACCCTCGAGGCGTCACATCACCGAGAAGTAGTTCTTCACGGCGAACGCGACGGCCTCCTCGCTCATCTCGAGCGGACGACGGTGGTAGATGCACCAGCTTCGCACCTGCAGCAGCAGGTCGCGCGGGTGGCAGCAGCGCATCGGCCGGCCGATCGACGTGAAGTACCGCTCGATGAGGTCGTCGATCTGCTCCGGCGTCGGGTGCAGGCCGAGCTTCGGGGCGACCATCATCGCGATGTGGCGGAACTGCTCCGGCGTCGGGTCCATCGCCTCGATCTTGTAGGGGATGCGACGCAGGAAGGCCTCGTCGACGAGGTCCTTCGGCACGAGGTTCGTCGAGAACACGACGAGCTGGTCGAACGGGACCTGGATCTTCTTGCCGCTCGGGAGCTTCTGGAAATCGTAGCGCTTCTCGAGCGGGACGATCCAGCGGTTCAGCAGCTGCGAGACCGGCATGGCCTGGCGGCCGAAGTCGTCGATCAGCAGCACGCCGCAGTTGCTCTTCATCTGCAGCGGCGCCTCGCTGACGTGGCTGACGTTGTCGTGGCGCATCTCGAGCTGGTCCATCGTCAGCTCGCCGCCGACGACGACCGTGGGACGCTTGATGTGCACCCAGCGCGGGTCCTCCAGCGATTCGCCCAGCAGCACCGAGTCCTGGTTCTCGACGATCTCGTGCAGCACCGGGTCGAACAGGCGCACGAACATCCCGTCGACGAGCAGCGTCCTCGGGATCCAGATGGTCGAGCCGAAGCAGCCCGCGATACGCTCGGCGACGCTGGTCTTGCCGTTGCCGGGAGCGCCGTACAGGAACATCCCGCGACCGGCCGCGATCGCCGGGCCGAGCCGCTCGAGCATCTCGCCCTCCATCAGGAGGTCCTCGAACGCCTCGCGAAGGTTGTCCTCGGTGACTTCGAGCTGGGTCAGGCTCTGCGCGGCGACCGACGCGACGTAGTCCTCGACGGGGACCGGCGCGGTCTCCGCATAGGCGCAGGCGCGCATGTAGCGCCGCGCGCGGTCGTCGCCGGCCTCGGTCAGCGTGTACTCGTAGTCCCCGGCGCACGCGGTGCGGCGCTGGACGATCAGCATCTCCGTCTTCAGCGCACTGAGGAGCGGATCGACGATCCGGAAGCAGAGCCCGAGCCGTCGCGCGACGACTCGCCCGGCCGACGCGCCGTTCACGTGCAGGAATCGCAGGATCAGCTTCTCGACGAAGTCGCGGGCGAGACCCGCCTCCTCGAGCGTGAGCGGCTTGCGCGGGGAAAACCCCGTGCTCTCCCGGCCGGCCGCCGCGCGCTGCACGTCCGCCAGCGCCGCCAGCCTGGACGGGCCGTCGTCCTCCTCCACCGCCGGCTCTTCGGTCGTTTCCACGGGAGGGTCGACGAACGACGGCGCCGGCGATCGCATCGCCTCGAGGGAACGCAGCAACTCGAGGGATTGCACCGGCTCCACGGCGTCCAGCGCCTTTGGCGCCGGCGCCGGCGCCGGCGGAACCGCGAACCGTTCAGCAATGGAAAAGCTCCCCGTACCCATGATCGATCCTCCGTTGGTCCTGATGCAGGTCCTGCCGTCGTCCCGGACTTCGTCGCGCCGGTCGTCGTGCTTCAGTGGCGCGTCGGCTTCTTCGCGCGCTCGCTCTTGCCGGGCGGCAGCGCCGGGATCTCGAACTCCCACGGGCGGATGCCCTTCGGGGCGAGCAGCGGGCTCGTCAGCCGGCAAAGCGACTCGCGCGGCAGGTCCTCGTGCGAAGCGTCCGGCAATTCGCGGGTACCGAGGCGTTCGATCCGACCGGGCGCGGGGAGCGCCGGCAGGCTCTCGCGCGTGAACTGAAACAGGTGCAGCAGGACATCGTCGGGGATTGCCGTTCCGCAGTTCATGCTTGGTTTCATGGTGTCACGCGCCTGGCCGGCGCCCTCCTGGTTCGTGTTCGACTTCCTCACGTGCATCGATAGCTCCCCCCTCGACGCGAACAGTCCGAAAGCCTGGCCGTGGCGCAGTGTCCGCCCGCGGGATTGACGGAGAGCACGAGGATCTCCGGAGTCGCCGGCGGCAGCGCGACCAAGGGTCGTGAGTACGAGACGCGGAACGTCATGCGACGTGCCAGCGCATCGAAGCGGATCTTGGCGGTCTTCACGCGGCCCGCGGTCGCGACGTCAGCCCGGTACGAGAACTTGCCGCGGCCGTGCGAGATCCAGCGATCAGCGGGAACCTGCTCTTCCCAGGCCGGCGCGCCGCCCAGCGAAGTCGAGAAGACGACGCCGCCCGAAGCCGGATCGTCCCCACCGCCGAAGAACGGAGCGTCGCCGGCGAGCTTCGCGCTCTCGACCGTCCCCTCACTCGAGAGGCGAAGCTTCGCCGACAACTCGTCGAACCCGCGCACGATTCCGGTCGAGCGGCACTCGCCATCCTCGCATCGCGACTCGACGCACGCGTCGTCCCCCGCGCAGAACGCGTTGCTGGGCACGTTCACGCACTCGCCGGTCCCGTTGCAGAGCGCGTCGTAACACTGCTCCCCGCTTTCGCCGCAGGGAAGCCCCGCGGCGGCCACGCGACAATCGCTGCGGCAACAGCCGGGATCGCCGGCGACACTCGCGTCGCAGTCTTCCCCGGGGTCCAGGGCGCCGTTGCCGCAGGACTCGGGGATACGGCCCTCGAGGCACGTTGCCGCGGGAACCAGCGAGGCGATCACGGATCGGCTGCAGCCGGAGAACTGGTCGAACACGTCCCGGCGCAGCACCGGCGACATCACGAACCCGGTCGCGGCGCTTCCACACGCGAAGTTGGGGTCGCCGTCGTGCGCGGCGCCGAGGCTGTGCCCGATCTCGTGCGCGACGACGATGCCGGCCAGGTAACTCGACGTCTCGTCCACGGCCGAAAGCCCGGCGCCGTAGCGAGGATCGCAGGCGCCACCGAGCCAGGTCATGCCGAGGATGCCGCCGTCCATTCTCCGGCCGGTCAGAAGATGCGTCACGCCACCGGCGCCGATCTGGAGGGCCGCCTGCCCGGAACGGGCCAGCGCAAGCTCGCTGAGCAGCCTCCCCGTGTCGGTCGTGGCCGAGAACGGCTGGGACGCCTCGTCCGTGTAGACGACGAGTTGCACGAGTTGCAGCGCGATGCCGAGTTCGCCGCGGTAGATGTCGTCGACGGTGTTGACGAGGGCGAGAAGGTCGCGCACCGCGCCCTCGCCGTGGCGGCGGGCATACTCGGCGTCGGCGACGATCGTGAGGTCGAGGACTCGAGGCGCCGCATCGGTGGAAGCGGCGAGGGCGGTCGGCACGGCGGTCCCCAACATGCCCGTTCCCGCGGCATCGACGGCGCTCGCGCCCTCCGGGGCGACGGCGGTCGCACAAGAGGACGGTTCGGCCTCCGCGGCGAGATCCTCCGCTCGACGGACTTCGTGACGGCCACGACCGTCGCGAACCGGAGCGATCACGAACGTCCCGACGCCAGTGCGCACGTACCCGTCGACCTCGTGGCCGTCGACCACGATCCGGGCCTCGGAGCCGTCCTCGCCGCGTCCGATCCATGCCGCCGGAAGCGGAACCGACCGGCGACCGTGGCGGCCGGCGAGCTGGGCGACGACGCCGTCGCGGACCAGCGCTTCGTGGCGCTCGAGAGCGAGATCGAAACGCCGCCCGAAAGCCTCGAAACGAACCGCGACGGGCGCTCCCTCGAGCCGGCCGGAGCCGCCGGCGCGCTCGACCTCGACGACAGCGGTTGCCGCCTGCGCCGACGAGGCCGGACGAGGCAGCAGGAACCCGACGGCGACGGTCGCGAGGACGATCCCCCGAAGCACGATCCGGACGCGAGGGCCGGTCGCCTCGTCCGCCGGGAAAGCGCTCGCGATGAGGATTCGCATGCCGACACACTAGGGATCGGCGCGAAAGCGAACAGGGGGCAGATCCCCGCCCGGGAATTCGGGAAATCATCAAGAACTCATGGGAATTCCTCGGCTCCCCGCAGTGGCGGGAGGAGGCACCCGTAAGGGATCGCGGGGTGTCCCGCGGGCACACCCGGGGAACTCCTATTCTTGCTGAGGGAAACTGCCGCGCCCGCCGGGGAACCCGTCGTCCTCACCGGCGCGCGGCAGGGAGAAGGCGGCCCACCCGTCGATTCGGGCACGACGACTGGGGACGGGAACGCCGAAAAATCGCCTCTTGCCGCGGCGCGAGAGTCAGGTGACGGGGTCGCGCCCGGGATCGCAGAGCCCGCTCAACACGGCGGTCTTCACCAGGTCGGCCACCGACCCGGCGCCGAGCTTGGTCATCACGCGCTTTCGGTGTTCCTCGACGGTCTTCTCGGCGAGACCGAGATCGGCCGCGATGACCTTGTTCGCGTGACCGTCGACGACCGCGAGAAAGACCTCCCGCTCTCGCGGCGACAACGTCGCGACGAGCGATTGCGCCTTGCGAACCCGCACGCTGCGCTCCTCGCGCTGGCGATGATGGGAGAGCGCGGCCTGCACGGCGTCGATCAGGGACTGGGCCGTGAACGGCTTGTTGAGGAAGTCGTGCGCGCCGAGCTTCATCGCTTCGACGGCGACCGGCACCTCGCTGCTGCCGGAAATGAAGACGACGGGCGCGGCGACCCCGCGCTTTCGGAGCTTGCGGACGAGCTCGAGCCCGCTCATGCCGACCAACCGTACATCCACGACGAGGGCGTCGATCTGGTGACCGGACAGGCCGGCGAGCAGCGCGTCGGGGCCGTCCCAGGCCACGCAGGCGAGATCGACGGTCGCGAGGACGCCGACGACGAGATCGCGGACCGCCGCCTGGTCATCGACCACGTGAATCGTTGGCAAGCTGTTGTGCTCGTCGGCCACCGGCAGGATCCCCGTCCGTGGGGTCCATAGCCGCTTTTCGCAGTTACGGAAAGAACCGCACCCGAGAAAAGTGGCGCAGTCCAGCGCCTGGACGCCTCGGCCGCGCAATGCGGCGGGCGAATCGGCTATTCCTCCAGCAACCCGTTCACGCGCTCCATCGCCGCCACGAACTCCTCGACCATCCCCGAGACGACGCGCCGGGCGGGCATCGGCGCGTTCATCTGCCCCACCACCTGGCCGACGAAGTAGGTGGCGAGCTTCTCCGCGCCTCCGCCCTTGTGCGCGACCCGGTGGATCCGGCGCTGGGCCTCCCCGATCAACGCGCTCTGCAGCGGCATCGGGAGCGGCTGCGGCGCCTCGGGCTCCTGCCAGGCGTCGGTCCAGGCGCTGCGCAGCATGCGCGCCGGCTTCCCGGTCAGCGAGCGCGAGCGCAGCGTGTCGGCCGAAGTCGCCTGCAGGAACTTCTCGCGAATGACCGGCGTGGTCTCGGCCTCGTTCGTCGTCAGCCAGACCGAGCCGCACCAGACGCCCTCGGCGCCGAGCGCGAGCGCGGCGGCCATCTGCCGGCCTGTCGCGATGCCGCCGGCCGCGAGCACCGGAAGAGGCGCGACCGCGTCGACGACCTGCGGGATCAGCACCATCGTCGCGATCTCGCCGGTGTGCCCGCCGCCTTCGGTGCCCTGCGCGATCACGATGTCGACGCCGGCTTCCTTGTGGGCGACGGCGTGGTCGATGCGGCCGGCCAGCGCCGCCACCGGGATGCCGGCCGCGTGGCAGCGGTCGACCAGCCAGCGCGGCGGCGAGCCGAGCGCCGAGGCCAGGAAGCTCACCTTGTTCTCGAACGCGACGTCGATCAGCGGCCCCATGCTCTTCGGGTCGACGCGCATGCGCGCCATGCCGCGCTCGCCGGAGGCCGGCTCGGGAAGTCCCGGCACGTCGTAGCGCTCGAGCAGCTTCTCGACCCACTCGCGGTGCTCGCCGGGGATCATCGAGCGCAGCGCCGACGCATCGACGCCGCCCTCCTCCTTGCCGGCGTACTTGCTCGGGATCAGAAGGTCGACGCCGAAGGGCCTCCCCCTGGTCTGCTCGCGGATCCACTGGAGATCGACGTCGAGTTGCTCGGGCGTGTGCGCGACGGCGCCGAGCACGCCGAGGCCGCCGGCGTTGGTCACGGCCGCCACGACATCGCGGCAATGGGTGAAGGCGAAGATCGGGAAATCGATCCCGAGCATCTCGGTGACGGCGGTACGCATGGTCAGGTCCTCGCAGGAAAGAGTGTCGCGAGTCCCGTGCCGCAAACGGCGCGGCAAGAAAAGCCGGTCGCCTTCGCGTCGGCGCCCGGGCCCGCGGGTCAGGCCCTCCGGGGGGCGGTGCGCGGGACCGCCGCGCGGTCGCTGCCGTCGACGCCCTTGTCGTCGAGGACCTCGCGCACCTTCCTCGCCAGCGACCCGGGCGTGAACGGCTTCTGCAGGAAGTTGATCTCGGCTCCGAGGATGCCGTCGCGAACCACCGAGTCGTCGGTGTAGCCGCTCATGAACAGCACCTTCATGGCCGGGTAGCGCTCCTTCACAGCCTCGGCGAGCTGTCGCCCGCTCATGCCCGGCATCACGACGTCGGTCAGCAGCAGGTCGATGCGTCCCTGGCGCTCGTCCACGATGTCCAGCGCCGCGGCGCCGGCGAACGCCTCGAGCACGTCGTAGCCGGCGTGCTTCAGCGAAAGCACGGCGAGGGACCGGACCGCCGGGTCGTCCTCGACGAGCAGGATCGTCTCGGCGCCGCGCGAATGTCCTTCCGGCTGCGCGCCGGCGGCGCCCCCGGAAGCGGCCTCGCGTTCCGCCGGAAGGTAGACCTTGAACACGGTTCCCACTCCCACCTCGCTGACGCAGTCCACGTGCCCGCCGCTCTGGCGCACGATCCCGTCGATCACGGACAGGCCGAGCCCCGAGCCCTTGCCGACCTCCTTGGTGGTGAAGAACGGCTCGAAGATGCGCGCGCGAACGTCGGCCGTCATGCCGCAGCCCGTGTCGGACACCGTCATCAGCACGTAGGGGCCTGCCCGTACGCCGGGATTGAAACGCTCGAACCCGGCGTCGAGGTCGACGTTGCGGGTCTCGATCGCGAGGGTGCCGCCGTGAGGCATCGCGTCGCGCGCATTGAGCGCCAGGTTCATGACGACCTGCACGACCTGCCCCGGATCGGCGCGCACCGGACTCGTCCCGGCGTCGAGGATCGTGACGAGGTCGACGTCCTCGCCGATCAGGCGCCGCAGCATCTTCTCCGTCTCCGAGATCACGAGGTTCAGGTCGAAGACCTCGGTCTCGAGCACCTGGCGGCGACTGAACGCGAGGAGCTGGTGCGTCAGCGACGACGCCCGTTTGGCGGCGCCGCGAATCTCGTTGAGCATCGGGCGGAGATCGGGACGGACCTCGCCGCCCTCGGCCAGGCTCATCGAGGCGAGCTCGCTGTAGCCGGAAATCACCGTCAGCAGGTTGTTGAAGTCGTGCGCGACGCCGGCCGCGAGCTGGCCGACGGCCTCCATCTTCTGCGACTGGCGCAGCTGCTCTTCCATCCGCTTGCGCGCGGAGATGTCCCTCACCAGCCCGGTGAAGCAGGGCTGGCCGTCCTGGTCGAACTCGGAAACCGCGAGTTCGAGCGGGAACGTCGAGCCGTCCTTGCGACGTCCGTGGACCTCGCGCCCGATGCCGATGATCTTCGCCTCTCCCGTCCGCAGGTACGCTTCAAGGTAACCGTCGTGCTCGCGGTGATACGGCTCCGGCATCAGCACGTTCACGTTGCGGCCGACCACTTCCCCGGCCTCGTAGCCGAAGATCTTCTCCGCCGCGCGGTTGAACGTCTGGACGGTCCCGCGCGCGTCGATCGTGATGATGCCGTCGACCGCCGTGTTGACGATCGACTCCAGCACGGCCTCCGTCCGGCGCTGCTCGGTCATGTCGCGGGACACTTTCGCGAAGCCGCGCACCCGGTGATCCGAATCGTAGAGGACCGTCACGACGCTGCCGACCCAGAAGCGGCTGCCGTCCTTTCGAACACGCCAGCCTCGCGTGGTGACCTTGCCGTGTTGCGTCGCCTCGCGCAGCTCGGCCTGCGGCAGGCCGGCCAGCACATCCTCCGGGCTGAAGAACGTCGAGATGTGGCGGCCGAGGATCTCGTCCTCGGCGTAGCCATAGAGCTTCACCGCCGTCGGAGACCAGCTGACCACGTTGCCCAGCTGGTCGAGCATGAAGATCGCGTACTCCTGCACTCCCTCGACGAGCAGACGGTAACGCTCGTCACTGGTGCGAAGCGCGTCCTCGCGCTCTGCCGCGTGCAGCTCGAGCTCCCGGTACAGCGTGCCGAGCGTCTGGTTCGCGTCGTGCAGCTTGCGGTTGGCGTCCTCGATGTCCCGCGCCCGCAGCAGGATGTCGGCCTGCATGCGCTCGATCTGCGCCCGCAGCTCCGGACCCAGGCCGTCCTGGCCCGTGCCGCGCTCGTACAGGTCCAGCAGTTCGGTGACTTCCTCGACCCGGTGCAGGATCGCGAAGACCTCCCCGTCCCCGTCGAGGACCGGGCAGTGCACGATGCTCCAGTGGCGTTCCTCGAACTGCCCGCCTTCCCCTTCCGGCTTGCGGATCGGGTAGCGGAGCACCGCCATCGCGTCGGCCGAATTCGTGGCCAGAGCGCGCTCGACCGAAGCGCGCACGTTTCGCTCCCCGACCGGATCGGGATCTTCGGGGGACGGCGGGAACACGTCGAACACTTTCCGTCCGACGATCTCCTCGCGCGTTCGACCGGCCGTCTGCAGGTAGAAATCGGTGGCCGCGAGGATCGTGAAGTCGAGGTCGAAGACCAGGTAACGCGCCGGAGCCGCGTGGAATGCGTGCTGGAACAGGAAGTCCTTGCGACGTTTCCCGTCGTCGGATGTCCTGAACATCGAGCCTCCGTACCGGGTCGGGCACCGCAGGTCGTTCCCATCGGTGACGGGTGTTCCGCGATAACGTTGCGACGCCGTTCCGGTGTAGCAGCACTCCACCCGCCAGGAAATGCAACTATGCCGGCGAGCTACCCCGGAATTTCCCGGGATGCCGGCGAGCGGCGACCCTCCGACCGGTCGATGCGGGTCCGCGACGAAGACCCGCGACCGGTCAATAGATGTAGGGAATGATCCGCCACGGAACGCGGCGGCAGTACTCCTGCCACAGTTCTCCATAGCGCTCGGCGCAGCGCCTGTCGTCGTCGGCCTGGCGCGGAAACAGCAGCGCCACGTAGTACAGCGGGTAGAGCCACGGACCGATCGAAAGCGGATAACCGAGGCTCAGCGCGAGCCCCGTCGCCATCAGGATCTCGCCGAGGTAGTTGATGTGCCGCGACAGGCCCCAGAATCCGCCCGACAGCACGTGGCGGCCGCCGCCGCTGATCGCCCGCGGGTCGAGCAGGCCGAACGCCTTCGCGGTCGGGTCGCGCTTGAACTGGAATTTCTGCAGGTTCGCGCCGCGCGACAGCATCCAGCCCGCGAAGAAGACCGCGCCGTAGAGCACGAGCAGCGCGTTGCTCGTGTGCGGGTTCGGCGCGTCCGAGAGCGCCCACAACCCGACCGGATAGAAGAACGGGTAGAAGACGAGGCAGCCCCAGCCGAGCTTGAAGCCGACGCGCTCCGCCATGAAGTCGTAGGTGTAGAGGTGGACCTCCTCGAAGTTCAGGTACTCGACGACGAAAAAAGAGAACAGGAACACATACAGGAACACGCCTGGCGACGGATCCTCCGGAAACGACAGCAGGTGGTGCGCGGCGAACGACAGGACGTTCAGTTCCAGCAGGATCGCTCCGGCGAGATACAGCCACATCTTCGCGTCGACCAGACCGCCGAACCATTGCGGGTTCGCGAGGCGCCCCTCGTAGAGTTGGACAAGCAGGCTCTTGCCGGGCACCGGCGCGGCCGGCAGCACGATGGCCAGCGTGAACACCAGGCCGAGCACGCAGGCCCCCGCCGCCATCTCCCAGCGATGCAGGTAGAAATCGTTCCAGGCCAGCAATCCCGTCGAGCAGGCCGCCGCCCAAAGGACCAGCGACGCCGCCAGCACCCGCAGGCCGTTCAAGCGGTAGCGCAGCTTCTCGCCGGTGCGCTCGTGGGCGACGTACCCGGTCACCCAGCGGCCGGGCATCGCCACGTAGAGGCCGAAGACGATCAGGTAGAGGACGGTGGGCCACAGCCAGGCAGACATGGAGCGTCCGATGTCGGTCCGCGCAGGCTAGGTCAATCGCGGCCGCCGCCCGCCTCGGAATCGGCTTGCGTCACGGATGAGACAGTGTGAGACAGGTCTTCGGCTGCCGGGCGGGCTGCCCGGCGTGCGAGGGGAGGGAATGCGGATCGACCTCGGGATCGTCTCCGCCGCCGTGGCGGCGCTGCTGCTGGCCGCGTCCGTGACCGGCAGCCCGGGCTCGGCGTCGGCCCTCGAATCCGGCGACGCGGGCGCCCCGCGACCGCTCGTCCCGGCCCTGTACGCCGCCGACCTCGAGGATCCCGCCACGCTCGGCGTCGGGCGCATCGCGCGCGACGTGAACGAACACCTGGCCGCGGTCGAGGCCATGTCGGGCTGGATCGACGAGCGCATCGCCGGCCTCGGCTGGACGCGCGCGCGGCCGGTCGTCGCCCGCGACAACGCCGAGATGGTCGACTTCCTTCGCCGCGGCATCGTCGACGTCGTTTCGGAGACGCCGTTGTCGGCGCTGCTGTACGTTCGCGCGGCCGGCGCTTCGCTGCTGCTGCGCGAGCGCCGCAAGGGCGAGCGGTCCTACAGTTCGCTGCTGTTCGTGCGGGACGACTCGCCGCTCACGTCCCTGGCCGACCTGCGCGGGCGACGCGTGGCGTTCGAGGACGCCGGCTCGACCGCGGCCTTCCTGCTCCCCCTCGCGGCGATGAAGCGCACCGGCACGCGCGTCGTCCGGCTCGACGACTCGACGTCCGCGCCCGACGAGTTCTCGATCGGCTACTACTTCACGCTCTCGGAGTCCTCGATCCCGACGGCGGTCCTGCGGGGCGTGGCCGACGCGGGAGCCCTCAGCAACCAGGAGTTCGAGGAGCTCCACGCCGAACGCCCCGAGCGCGCGGCGGAGCTTCGGGTCATCCACCGGTCGGCCCCGGTGCCGCGGGCGTTCCTGCTGGCCGGCCCGCGCGTGGACGCCGCGCAGCGCGAGGCGCTGCGCCGGCTGATGCTCGAGATGCAGGAGGACGCCGCCGGCCGCCGCATCCTCTCGGGGTTCAACAAGATCGACCGCTTCGACCCCGTCGACGCGACGGTCGACGCCGAGATGAAGGAACTCGAGGCCAGCTACGCGCTCGTCGAGGACGAGATCGCCGAGGGAACGCGCTGATGCGCCTGCGCGGGCAGTACACGCTGATCATCGGCGGGCTGGTCTGCGCGAGCCTGCTGGTGCTCGGCGCGGCTCTCCTTGCCGAGCAGCGCCGCTACTCGCGCGAGATCGGCGCCGTCGCGGCCTCGAACCTCGCCGACTCGCTCGACCGCCAGCTCGAGAAGCACGGCATCGCGATCGCGTCCGCGCTCGCCCAGCGGCTCGTCACGCCGCTCTACTACAGCGACTACCGCCTCGTCGCCCAGGAAGCGATCGAGCAGCAAAGCTATCCCGACATCCACTCGGCCAGGGTCGTCGACGCTTCCGGCGTCGTGATCGGACCGCAGGCCGAGGACATCGGCGACGAGGAGTCCCTGATCGAAGTGCCGTGGGTTCGCCAGGCCCTCTCCACCGGGAAGCCGGTCACCCACCGCGCCGCGGACATCCTGTACGTGGCGGCGCCGGCGGTCACGGGCGGGCACGTGCTCGGCGCCGCGCTCGTCGAGCTGTCGATGGACAGCATCCGCAGCGACATCCTCATCGAGCAGGCCAGGCTCAACGGGCTGGTGCGCAGCCAGTCCACGTCGTTCACGCTGACCGGGGTTTCGCTCGGCATCGTGCTGGTGACGATCTCGGTGTTGTCGGCCGTCGGGGTCGCCGGCGGACTGTCCAGGCCGGTCGTCGCGTTCGCCGCGCACGCGCGTCGCATCGGGCGGGGAGAGGCCGTGCGCTCGGAGGGCCTGCAGCGGGCCGACGAGATCGGCGACCTCGCCCGTGCGTTCGAGGAGATGGCCGCGACCCTCCAGCAGACCACCGTCTCCAAGGACTACTTCGACAACGTCCTGCGCTCGATGGCCGACATGCTGCTGGTCGCCGACGCCAGGGCCCGCATCGTGACCGCCAACCCGAGCTGCCTCGCCGAGCTCGGCTGCAGCGAGCACGACCTGCGCGGCCGTCGCGTCGAGGAATTGCTCCCCGGCTACGGCAGCTTCTCCGACCGGCCGCTGCCGCCGGAGGAGGAAACGCCGCGCTGGTTCGAGCTGCGACGACCCGACGGCGGCGGGTTCGTCCCGGTGCGCGTCTCCGCGGCCCCGCTGCGCGACGCCGACGGCCGCCCGACGGGCTACGTGTTCGTGATGCAGAACGTCTCCGAACGCCTCGCCGCCGAGAAACAGATCGAGCGGTCGCTCGCGGAGAAGGAGATCCTGCTGCGGGAGATCCATCACCGCGTGAAGAACAACCTGCAGATCATCTCGTCGATGCTGAACCTGCAGGTGGACCGCAGCGACGACCCGGACGTGCGCGGGATCTTCCAGGAAAGCGAGGTGCGGATCCGCGCGATGGCGCTCGTGCACGAGCAGCTCTACCGCTCCGGCGACCTCGCGCACGTGGACCTCGCGCAATACCTCGACACGCTCGCCCAGCAGGTGGTGCGGTACTTCGGCCGCGTCGACTGCGGCGTCGTCGTGCACGTGGACGACGCGATCCGCGAGGTCAGCGTCGACCGCGCGATCCCGATCGGCCTGATCGTGAACGAGCTGATCGCGAACTCCGTCCAGCACGGGTTCGCAGGCTCGCAGTCCGGCCGCATCCTCGTCGCGCTCGAGGGCGACGCGGCCGGCAGCCGGCTGTCGGTCAGCGACGACGGCGCCGGCATCCCGAAGGACCTCGACATCCAGTCCACCGACAGCCTGGGCCTGAAGCTCGTGCTCGCCCTGACCGAACAGCTCGGCGGCCGCTTCGAGATGACCGGCGACGAGGGCACCCGCTGCGTCGTGCACCTGCCGACGGTCAGCGCCCGCCCGCGAACCCCGAGGAGAGCCGCCGCATGAGTCCCGAAGCCGCAGGAAACGACCTCACCGGCAGCGCCCCGCCCTCGCGCATCCTCGTCGTCGAGGACGAGAGCATCGTCGCGTTCGACATCTCCTCGCGCCTGAAGCGGCTCGGGCACGAAGTCGTCGGCACCGCGCGCAGCGGCGAGGCCGCCTGGCAGCTCTGCAGCCAGCAGAGGCCGGACCTCGTGCTGATGGACGTGCGCATCGAGGGCGAGGAGGACGGCATCGACCTCGCCCATCGCATTCGCGCGAAGTGGGACATCCCGGTCGTCTTCCTGACCGCGTACGCCGACCCGGTCACGCTCGAGCGCGCGCGCAGCGCCGCGCCGCTCGGCTACATCGTCAAGCCGTTCGACCAGCGCGACATCGAGGTCACCGTGCAGACCGCGCTCGGGCGCGGCCGTATCCACCGGGACCTGCAGCGCGCGCACGACGACCTGAAGGCCGTGCTGGACTCCCAGCGCCACGGCACGCTGCTGGTGGACGCGGACGGGCGCGTGGCGTTCGCGAGCCGGGCCGCGCGCGAGATCGCGGGCGGCCCGGAGCCGCTCGAAGGCCTGCCGTGGCACGAGGCGCTCGGCGTGACGCGCGCGGACCGGCAGCGCGTCGAGGACCTCTTCCAGGCGCCGTCCGCGCAGGCAGGAACGGTGCTCGTCCACCTTCCTCGCGAGGGCGGCGTGCCCGCGGCCGTCGAGGTCGAGGTCGCCGAGGACGCGCGCACGCCCGGCGGGCGCCTGTTGTTCCTGTACGACGTCTCGCGCGTCGTGCAGCTCGAGCGCATCCTCGACGAGCGCTCGAGGTTCAGCGACATCGTCGGCGCGAGCGACGCGATGAAGCAGGTCTTCCTGCTGATCCGCGATTTCGGCGCGGCAGAGGTCCCGGTGCTCGTCGACGGCGAGACCGGCGCCGGCAAGGAACTCGTCGCCCGCGCGATCCACCAGACGAGCCCGCGCGCGAACCGCACGTTCGTCGCCGTCAACTGCGCGGGACTGACCGAGGAACTCGCCGCGAGCCAGCTGTTCGGCCACGCGCGCGGATCCTTCACGGACGCGGTCGGCGACTACGAGGGCCTGTTCCGCGCGGCCAACGGCGGCACGCTGTTCCTCGACGAGATCGGCGAGTTGTCGGCACGCGTGCAGGCAAGCCTGCTGCGCGTGCTCGACGAACGCGTCGTGTACCCGGTCGGCAGGACGCGCGGCGAACCGGTCGACGTGCGGATCGTCGCCGCGACCAATCGCGACCTCGCCGAGGAAGTGCGAACCGGCCGCTTCCGCGCCGACCTCTACTACCGCGTGCGCGCGGCGCGCATCACGTTGCCGCCGCTGCGCGAGCGCAAGGACGACATCGTGCTGCTCGTGCGGCACTTCCTTTCGTTGCAGTCGGCGCTGTCCGGCAAGCCCGTGCACGGCGTGACGAGCGACACGCTGCGGTTGCTGCACCTGTACGACTGGCCCGGCAACGTCCGCGAGCTTCGCAACGCGATCGCGGTGGCGGCCGCGCGCGCGCGCGGGGACCTGATCCTGCCCGACGACCTTCCCGCCGAGGTGCTCGACGGCGCGACCGCCGCGGCGGCGCTTCCGACCGGACCGGGCGGGAGCCGGCTCGAGATGATCGAGGCGCTGCAACGCGCCGGCGGCAACCGTTCGCTGGCGGCGAAGCTGCTCGGGGTCAGCCGCGCCACCTTCTACAGGCGCCTCGCGATGCTCGGCCTCTCCGCCCTGGCCACCGGCGAGGACCCGGAGGACCCGTCCGCACCGCGGGATCCGCCTCGCTCCTGACATGCCGCCTGTCTCAGGGCTGTCTCACGAGAGACACGTGAGACAGCGTTGAGACGCCCACCCGAGACAGTGGTGCGGGAGATCTCCCGCGTGTCCTTGCAGAAAGCCGCGCAGTTTTAGTGACTTGGAACACTGGCCGGAGGCCGAAACTCTGGCACGGCCCGTGCTTTCGGACTCCCCACGGGAGTTGTTCCGAGACCATCCCCCCCATCGGACCAGCTCCCGCTCGAAGCCTGACCTCCCCCCCCCCCGAGGCTTCGAGCAACCTGGGCCCGGCGTTTCCAAGGCCAGAGGAACGCCGGGCCTTTTTTTGTCCGCACGACGCCGCCCGTTTCCGGTTCCCGGATCCCTCGGCCGTGCCGCAGCGTGGGTCGCCGGGTCCCGGGGGAAGCCCCTGGCCGCGTCCGACCCGGATTGACTCAACTCCGCCCGGGCGGTGTCTGCCGCCGCATGAAACACCGAATCCACACGCGCGCGGACGGCACGCCGTACGTCACGATCGAGTCCCCTCGCCCGCGCGTGCGCGTCATCACGCTGAACCACCCGGAGCGGCTCAACGCGATGTCGTTCCCGCTCGTCGAGTCGCTCTACGCCGCGCTCGCCCAGGTCGGCGCGGACAACGAATGCGTGGTCGCGATCCTGACCGGCGCGGGCCGCGGCTTCTGCTCCGGTCTCGACCTGACCGACGTCGGCCTGCCACCCGGCAGCGAGGGCCTGCCGATCTCGCGCATCGCGATCCGCGCGATGGCGTTCATGTCGGACGTCGTCCCGGCGATGCGGGCGATCCCCCA
>CAYYZO010000085.1:0-16978 GCA_964476185.1 uncultured Myxococcales bacterium | reverse complement strand
ACCGGCACGCGCGCGACGAGCACCTGCCCGGGCAGCATCGTCCACGAGCGCGTGTCGGGTTTGTCCAGCGCGACCATCGTGGCCTCGACCAGGATCGACAACACGTCGCCGACCGCCTGGCTGTCCTGGTTGCCGGCGGCGCGCATTCCCTCGGCGACGGCGGCACGCGCGGCAACGCGGGTGAGCGCCGCGGCGAGGATCTTCGGCTTGGCGGCCGTGTACTCGTCGGCCACCGACGCGCCGAGGTCGGCGAGCAGCTCGAGCCCGATGTCGCGGCCGCCGACCCGCAACGACGCCGGCCCGAGCGACGACGGCGTGCCGACGAGTTCGGGATAGACGAGCACCTTCGATGCGCTGTAGCGCAGGATGTCGAGGTCGCGGTCGCCGAGGAACGCGCCCGCGATCCCGACGGCGGCGCCGACGGCGATGCGCTGCGGCACCTTGTACGGCACGCGCCCCATGCCGACGACGACGAGCAGCTCCGGTCGCCGGGAGGCGTCGGCGCCGCCCGCGATCACGCGCGCGAGGTTGCGCCCACGGTACGGGTTCGTCTTCGCGAGCCGTACGATCGGCGACGCCAGCGACGCGAGCGCACGGCCCTCGATCGCCTCGTCGTAGTAGCGCAGCGCGCGATCGCCCTCGCCGGACTTCTCGAAGACGAAACCGGCGAGATACGCGCCGAGCCGGTCGGGCGCCGGGGACCGCACGTTGATCGACGAGAGGTACTCGCGCATCACCTGGAAGCGCCGCGCCTCGACGGCCGCGCCGGAAAGATCGCCGCGCGCGACGTAGTTCAGCAGGTTGACGGCGTTCAGCGAAAGCCGCTCGGTCGGCGGCGTGCGGTAGGTCTTGACGCTGTCGCTGTAGAGGTAGCTGCCGAGCGTCGCGATGCCGTTCTTGCCGAGGTCGAGCAGCTCGAGTTTCTGTTCGGCGGCGGAAAGGTCGCGCTGCGAAGCCTCGAACCGCGCGCCGGCCTGCTGCAGCACGCCGCGATCGAGCAGCAGCACCGGCTTGTCGCCGCTGAGCGGCGCCGGGACCGGGTCGGCGCGCGCGGCGCCGAGCAGGCCGGTCAGCGCGGCCGCGGCGTCGGGGTAGGCGCCGGCGCGGGCCGATGACCTGGCGCCGAGGGTCTTGTCCGTGTACGTCGCGCAGCCGGCCGCGGCCGCCACGACGGCCGCCGCGAGCAACGCGCCGGCGCCGGCACGAAGCCGGCGCCGGCCGCAGGCGTCTCCCGGCACGGGACGCTCAGCTCTTCAGCGCCTTCGAGCGCGTCACTTCGTTCTGGAACCTGATGACGCCGGTCTCGATCTCGATGACCTGCAGGAACAGCGAGTACTGCAGGCGCCGCGTGTCGTTCAGCCGCTCGTCCACCGACGTGATCTTGCCGGTGAAGAAGTACCTGGCGCCGAGTTGGCGGCCGAGGCGCTGCGCGCTCGAGCGGTCGAAGATCGCGCCCTGCTGGATGCCGATCTCGTCGGCGAGGTCGGCCTGGCGGCTGCGGTCCACCACGGTCACGCTGCTCGTGTTCACGAGCGCCGTCTCGATCGACGACAGCAACGTCAGCATCTGGTCGTCCAGGTGCTGCGTCGTCGCGTTCTGGATCGGCCAGATCGCGACGACCGGCGGCCTGGCGGCGCCGCGCACGGTGTTCTGCCAGAACGGCGACGCCTCGAGCCCGCGCAGGTAGTTGTCGACGAGGTAGGTGATGTCGTCGCGGTCGAGCGTGACGCTCATCGCGGGACGATCCATGTCGGGGTTGTCCGTGCCCGGTCCGCCCCGGTACGCCTGCGCGGCACAGCCCGCGACGGCGGCGGCAACGACGGCCGCGACGCACGCGGCGAGGACACGACGAACGGGAAGCAGCGACGAACGAATCATCCGAACGTTCCTCCGATGAAAGCGAACGGCAGCAGCACGATGTCGAGCGGCACCGTGACCGGGAACAGCAGCACCTTGGCCGCCGGGTGCATCGTCGACTCGGCGACGCCGCGGGTCAGGCCGAACACGTACGAGTCGTTGAACGAGCTCTTCTGCTGCGGCGGGGCCGGCTCGTACGCCGGCTGCAGTTCGCGCGGCTGCTGCGTGCCGTAGCCCTGGTCCTGGTTCTGCGCGAGCTGGACGCTGTCCGCGTCGGGCGCGGCAGCGGTGACGGAGCGTTGCGGATTCGCCGCGAACGCGGCGGCGCCCGTCGCGAGGACGAGGGCTGCCGCCAGAGCGGCGGTCGGAAGGCCGGGTGCTCTTCGGTTCATGCGCCCTTGTACCGGCACCCCTCGGAGCGTCCAAGTCCGGGCCGGGGACGGGCCTACCGCCGCCGCCCGACCCCGATCCTGGGGCACCACGCCTCGATCGGGCAGACACTGCACTTCGGCGAGACCGGCCGGCAGACGGTCTGCCCGAACGAGACCAGCAGGTCGTTGATCTCCATCCAGTAGCGCTTCGGCAGCTTCTCGCGCAACGCGATCTCGGTCTGTTCCGGGGTCCTGGTCACGACGTAGCCCCACAGGTTGGTGATGCGATGCACGTGCGTGTCGACGCAGATGCCCGGCTTTCCGTAGCCGGCCACGACGACGAGGTTCGCGGTCTTGCGGCCGACGCCCTTCAGCTGGAGCAGCTCGTCGATCTCGTCGGGCACGCGACCGTTCCATTCGTCGCGGATGCGGCGGGCCATCTCGACGAGCTGCGGCGCCTTCGTTCGATAGAACCCGACCGGATAGATCGCCTTCTCGACGTCCTTCGCGTCGGCGTTCGCCATCGCCTCGACGGTCGGCCAGCGCGCGAACATGCGCTCGGCCGCCTTCGCGGTGGTGCCGTCCTGCGTGCGCAGGCTGAGGATGCACGACGACAGCACGCGCCACGGCTCGCGCGTCGTCACGGCGATCAGCGTGACGACGGGCGCCTCCTGCTTCGCGGCCTCGCGTCGCAGGTGGCGGAAGATGGCTGGTAGCGCGCGGTTCTCCACCGGACCCGCGGCGGCCGCGGCGCGGCGACCTGCCCCGTCGGCGCTCTCGGCCTTGCGACCGGCGTTCGTCGCTTTCACCGGGCGGGCGCCGGTCGTCGTTCTCGTCGGGCGCGGCATCGCGCCGCAATAGGGAGACGCTCCCGGGCATGCAAGCGGCGCGTGCATCCGCCCGGCGACGCCACTACGTTCCGCGCATGCCGATCGTCTCCGGTCACGCCAGGATCCGAATCGCCGTCATCGGCGCGGGCAAGCACGGCAGCCGCTACGCCGCGCACGCGGCGCGCGACATCGACGGCCTCGAGCTCGTCGCCGTCTGCCGGCGCGACCCCGCGAAGGGCGGCAGGCTCGCGAGCGAGCTCGGCTGCGGGTTCGACGCCGACGCCGAGCGGCTGCTCGCGCGCCGCGACATCGACGCGGCCGTGCTCTGCACCGTGCCGCGCCTGCTCTCGACCCTCGTCCCGATCGCGCTCCAGTCGAGGAAGCGCCTCGTCGTCGAGAAGCCCGTTGCGCGCACGCTCGACGAGGGCCTCGCGCTGCTGCCCCAGGTCGAACGCTCCGGAGTGTACTGCCTGGCCGGCCACACGCTGCGCTTCAACTCGGCGGTCGAGGCGCTGCGACGCGAGATCCCGACGCTCGGCCGCATCGATTCGATGCTGTTCAGCCAGCGCTTCCCGCCGCAGCCGGACCTCGGCTGGCTCGACACGCCCGAGGATTCGGGCGGCGGCAACATCCTGCACACCGGCGTGCACTGCTTCGACCTGCTGCAGTGGCTGAGCGGCCGGCGCGTGACCGAGGTCGCGGCCCACGCGCGCTCCGTCTTCACGAAGCGTACCGAGGACCATTTCGTGTCGGCCCTCGCGACCGACGACCCGGGCCTGCTCGCCCAGGTCTCGTGCTCGCGGTCGACGCAAAGCCGCAACGGCCTCGTCGAAGTCACCGGCGAGCACGGCCAGCTGGTCGTCGACCACGTGCTCGGCACCGGCTACCGCCTGACGCCGCGCGGCCGCGAGGACCTCGCGATCGACGCGCCGCGCATGACCGTGAAGTCGCTGCTCGAACGCTTCGTGGACGACGCGAGGCGCGACGCGTCACCGCCGATTCCCTATCGCGAGGGCCTCGCGGCCGTGGCCGTGGCCGAGGCCTGCTACCGCTCGGTCTCGAGCGGCGCCTTCGCCGCGGTGCGCCCCCTGCCACCGAACTGAGGCGACGCGCACGCGGCGCGGCCGGGGGCGTTGTCTTGCCGGGACGAGCCGCTAGAGTGCGAAGGTCATGGGTTCGGGTCGCCGCGTCACCGTCGTCAGTCACGGACCGAACTGCCTCGACGGCCTGACCTGCGCCGTCGTCGCAGCCCGGTACTTCCAGGGCGGTCGGGAGTTCCAGGCCAGTTTCGCGAGCAACCGCCAGATCGACGAGACGCTGCGCCGCTTCTCCCCGAAGAATCCCGAGGGCGAGGAGTTGTGGATCACCGACATCTCCTGGCGCGACGACGAGACGACCGACCACCTGAACTCGCTCGTCGACCGCGGCCTCGAGGTCTACTGGGTCGACCACCACAAGTCGGCGCTCGAGGCGCGCGAGAAGGGCAAGCTCCGCGTTCGCTTCACCGATCACGTGATCGACATGAAGTACGCCGCGAGCCGGCTCTTGTTCGAGTACCTCTGCGAGCGCGACGAAGCGGCGGGGCGCCGCAACCCCGACCTGATCTCGCTGCGCAACCTCGTGATGACGGCCGACGACAACGACCGCTGGATCCTCGCGATCCAGGGCTCGCGCGAGCTCGCGCTGACCGTCCGCGCGATGGAGCAGCAGGAAGCCTACCGCGCGCTGCTCGCGCTCGGGCCGGACCTCGCGTACGGCCCCGAGCTTCGCCGCGCGCACGATCGCGTGCAGCGCGAGCTCGCCTCCACGTTCCGGCTCGCCGAGAGCACGTGCGCGGTCGAGGAAGTCCCGACCCGCGACCTTCGCGTGGTCGCGTGCGAGTGCGACGGCTACTCGGGAGAGATCGCCGACCGCTGGCGGGACCGCTGGAACCGCGCGGTCTTCGCGCTGTACGACCGGCGCGGCGGCGGCATCAGCTTCCGTCGAACGCCGGACTGCAGGACGGACCTTTCGCGGCTGGCCAGCAGCTTCGGCGGCGGCGGGCACGAGGCGGCCGCGGGTTGCGAGATGGAAGTCCCGGGGCCGAACCGCGCCGAGACGCTCGCGCGACGCACCGCCGACGCGCTGACGAGGGAGGTGGACCTTTGAGCGAAGCCGACGCCGGAACCATCCAGGCCCCGCTCCAGATCACGTTCGACCTGCCGTCGATCCAGTTCCCGCCGGTCAGCGAGCGCGCCCACGGCGAAGTCTGCATGGCGATCCTGCGCCGCAACGGCCGTTTCCTGCTGCAGACGAAGCAGAACTATCCCGGCTCGGTGATGCGGCTGCCGTCGGGCGGCATCCACCGACGAGAGAAGGTCGAGGACGCGCTGATGCGCGAGATCTGGGAAGAGACGAACCTGACCTGCCGCATCGAGCGCTTCGTCGCCAGGATCGGCTACCGCGCCGGCGACGCGCACTCGCGCTTCTTCACGCACCTGTTCTTGGTCCGCGAGCTCTCGGGAGAGCTGCAGAGCAACGACCCCGACGAGAAGATCTCCGACTGGCAGGAGGCGCTGCCCGAAGAGCTTCCCACCTACGCCGAGAAGCTCCGGCGCATGACCCCGTCGTGGCGGAGCTGGGGCATCTTCCGCGCCGCGGCCATGGAGATCCTGCTCGAGCACACCGGCGACATCCTTCGCCAAGGCTGAAGCCCGGTGGGAGCGAGCATCGGGCGCCTCGGGCTCCTCGCCGGCATCCTGGTCTTCCTGCTGATCGGATGGCTCCCCTCGCCGGAAGGGCTCGGCCCCGCCGCGCAGTGGACCGCCGCGACCGGCGCGCTGATGGCGGTCTGGTGGCTGACCGAGGCGCTGCCGCCGGCGGCGACCGCGCTCGTGCCGGTCGTGCTGCTGCCGATGACCGGCGCGATGGACGCCGATGACGTCACGCGGCCCTACGCCAGCGAGACGAACTTCCTGTTCCTCGGCGGCCTGATGATCGCGATGGCGGTCGAGCGCTGGAACCTGCACCGGCGAATGGCGCTGTGGATCGTGCACCAGTTCGGGCGCACGCCGTCGGGCCTCGTGTTCGGCTTCATGGCCGCGACCGGCCTGATCTCCGGATGGATCTCCAACGCGGCGACCACGATGATGATGCTGCCGATCGCGTCCGCCGTGCTGCTGCACTTCCGCACGGACCACCCCGAGCTGGAGCGCGACCTCGCACCGCCGCTGCTGCTCGCGATCGCGCACTCGGCGACGATCGGCGGCATGGCGACGATCGTCGGCACGCCGCCGAACGCGGTGTTCGTCGGCCAGATGGCGCGACTGTTCCCGGAGGCGCCGCCGATCGGGTTCCTGCAGTGGATGATGGTCGGCGTCCCGGTCGCGATCGTGCTGCTGCCGCTCACGTGGTTCTACCTCGTGCGCGTCGCGTCGCCGCTGTGGAAGCGCGACTTCGAGCTCGACCGCTCGGCGATCGCCGTGCAGCGCCGCGGCCTCGGGCCGATGTCGGTGCCGGAACGACGCGTGATGTTCGTCTTCGCGGTGACCGCCGCGCTGTGGATGCTGCGCGCTCCTATCCACACCGACGCGTTCTCGTTCCCGGGCTGGCAGGGCCTGCTCCCCGATCCGCGCTTCGCCGGCGACTCGACCGTGGCCGTCGGCATGGCGCTCGTGCTGTTCCTCGTGCCTTCGGGACGGGAGAAGGGCGAACGGCTGCTCGACTGGAAGACCGCGGCCGGCATCCCGTGGGGCGTGCTCGTGCTGCTCGGCGGCGGATTCGCCCTCGCCGACGCGACGCGGGAGAGCGGGCTCGCGGACTGGATCGGCCACCACCTCGGCTCGGTCGGCGACGCGAGCGCGGTCGTGAAGGTCGCCCTGCTCTGCTTCTCGATCACGTTCCTGACCGAGGTCATGACCAACACCGCGCTCGCGACGATCATGATGCCGGTGCTGGCCGCCAGCGCGGTCGCGAGCGGCACGGACCCGCTGCTGCTGATGCTGCCGTGCACGTTCTCGTCGTCGCTCGGCTTCATGATGCCGTCGGGAACCGCGCCGAACGCGATCGTGTTCTCGACCGGACACCTGACCGTGCGCTACATGGCGCGCGTCGGCTTCGCGCTGAACCTCGTCTCGATCGTGGTGGTCACGGGCATGACGTTCCTGCTCGCCGGCCCCGTCTTCGGGATCTCCTTGGACTCGCTGCCGGCGTGGGCGCATCCTTGATCCGATGACCACGATCGATCGCCCCGCCTGCACCCACGTCGCGATCTGGTCGCGCGACGTCGAAGCGTCGGTCGAGTTCTACCGCGCGCAGGTCGGGCTCGTGGAAGTGCACCGCCGCGTCGACGAGCACACGACGGTCGTCTGGCTCGGCGAAGAAGGCCGCACGAACGCGGACGGCGACCCGGATTTCGTGATCGTGCTGATCGGCATCCCGCCGCCCGGAGGCGAAGGAGCCCTCGCCCACCTCGGCTACGCGGTCGCTTCTCGCGAGGACGTGGACCGCGCGGCCGAGCGCGGCCGCGCCGCCGGCCTCGAAGTCCAGGGCCCCGTCGAAGGCGGCCCCGTGGTCGGCTACTACTGCCTGCTGCGCGACCCGGACGGCGTCTGGGTCGAGTTCTCCCACGGACAGGCCCTCGGCCCGGGTGCGCAGGACTGAACACCCCGGGCCGATAACGACCCTGCCGGGAGACGAGGTCGGCTTCGACCCCGGCCGCTCAGGAAGTGGCGAGCCGGCGCAGCCGCGAACGGCCCGGATGCCAGGCAGACGGCCGGGCAGACGGCCGGGGAAGAGAGCGGAGGCGCGAGCCACGAGCTGGCGAGAGGCGAGATCCAGGCGCGGCTCTTTACCGTCCGGCCGTCGAACGACGCAGGTGGATCTTTTTCAGCGGCCGCTACCTGGCGCTGCCGAGGCGCGCGTCCTTGGTCGGGTTCTGCAGCCAGGTGGCGATGTCGCCGGCGAGGACCGTCATCACCTTGCTCAGCATGCCGCACGCGGTGGCGGAGGCCATCGACGTTTCCTTCGCGACGAAGCTGCCCTTGACGGTCTTCCCCTGCAGAAGGCGTCCCTCGACGGTGATCCACTTCGGGCCGGAGAACCAGCCGCCGCTCGGCGCGTGGACGTCGACGATCTTCAGTTCGAGCTTCGTCGCGCCGCCGCCGTCGGTCAGCACGACCTCGGAATTCCGCTCGGCGATCAGCTGCGGGAGCAGTGTCTGCAGGCGGCACTCGTCGAGCGTCTTCTGGTGAACGTTCACGGCCGGCGACACCGGCGTCATCGGCGACAGCGCGATGCCCTTGGCGGCGGACTTGGGCGGCGCTTTCTTCGACGCCGGTGCAGCGGGCTTCGCACCGCCGGCCGGCGGTGCGCCCGGACCGATCGTCCCCATCGCGGGAGCGTCCGCGGTGCCGCCCTCTTCGGCGGACGCCGGCGCGGCGACCGCGACGACCGCGGCGAGGAACAGCGAAATCGAGGCGAGACAGGCGAAGGTCTTCAGCGTCTTCATGTCGGTCCCTCCGAAACGGGCCGTCCGCCGCATAAAAGGCGGCGATCAGGAACGCCGGTCGCCGACGCCGAGCGTCTCCCAGAGCGCCGTCGGCGTCTTCAGGCCGAGCACGCGCGTCGCCGCGTCGATGCCCGACAATACGACCCCGTATATTCCCCCTCCGGGCCGTGTCCAGTGGCCGGCCAGGTGCAGCCCCGCGACCGGCGTCACGTCGGGCAGGCGGCCCGGCCCGACCTGCGCCGGCGAGAGTTCCCATCCGTAGATCGCCCCGGCGGTGTTGCGGGTGTAGCGCTCCATCGTGCGCGGCGTGCCGCCCTCGGCGAAGCGCACCCGCGCGGCGAAGCCCGGCACGCGCCGTTCGACCTGCGAGAGCATGCGCTCGACGACGCGCTTCTTGTCCGCGCGCCAGTTGCCGGACGCGTCGTACGGCATCAGCGTCGTCAGCACGACCGTGTGCTGGCCCGGCGGAGCGAGCGACGGATCGAGCAGCGTAGGCACCGTCATCGACAGCCACTCCGGGCGGCCGGCCATCGTGGTCGCGTAGGCGCGGTCGTGGTCGAGCGTCGCGAACTGGAAGCTCTCGTGGCAGACGCCGGCCGCCGCGAGGTCGAGATCCGTCGCGGCGTAGACGACGAACGCCGACACCGACGGCTTCGCGCGGCGCAGCATCCTCAGGTAGCGCGGCGGCAGGCGGGCCTCGCCGACCAGTTCCTCGGCCGTCTGCCGCGCGTCCGCGTTCGAGATCACGACGTCGGCCTCGATCTGCTGGCCGCTCTCGAGCACGACGCCCCGCACCTTGCCGCGCTCGACCGGGATGCGGCGCACGGCGCTGCGCAGCAGCACCTCGCCGCCGGCGCCGCGGACTCCCTCGGCGAGCGCGTCCGCGAACTGCTGGAACGTGCCGCGGCAGTACCACGGTCCTTCGCGCAGGTACGTCCCCATCATGTTCGCCCAGTACAGGAACGACACGCGCGACGGCGGCAGCCCGACGTAGGGCCACGTCGTCGAGACGAGCGCGCGCAGCTCCGCGTCGCCGAGCGACGCGTGCAGCACGTCGCCGAGCGTCGCGCGGTGATGGCGCACGAGCGCCGGGAAGCGGTCGGACGAACCGAGGATGTCGAACGTCGACTCCATCGACTGCGCGAGCCGCGTCTGTTCGTAGACCTCGCCGACCAGCCCGAGGAACGACGCCAGCCGGTCGCGCTCGCGCGGGTAGAGCGCCGCGTGGGTCTCGAGGAACGCGTCGGGCCGCGCCGGCACCTCGACGCGGTCGCCCGCGTAGACGGCCTCGTAGAACGGATCGACCTCGACGAACTCGCAGCGGCCCGCGACGCCGGCCCCGGCGAGCACGCGCTGCACGAGCGCGCCGTGGTCGCCGTCGCGGTCGCCGCACCCGCCGACCAGGTGCACGGACGAATCGAAACGGTAGCGGCGGCGCTTGAACGAATGCGCGTAGCCGCCGACGCGGTCGTGGCGCTCGATGACGAGCACGCTCTTGCCGGCGCGCGCGAGCAGCGCGCCGGCCGTCAGGCCGCCGACCCCGGCTCCGACGACGACGACGTCGTAGCGCCCGCGCCGCGCCTCGGAGTGGAAGCTGGTCCCCGCCGTGCGACGGCCGGACACGGGCCGCTCAGCCTACCGCGAGCTCGCCGCAGTCGTGGCCGTAGGTCGCGTACTTCACCATGAAGTCCACGAGGCCGACGCTGTAGCGGCTGCGCGTGGCTTCGCCGGTGAACACGCGCGGCATGTGACGGCCGAAGTGCCGGTTGAGCAGCCTCCAGCCCCGTTGCTGCTGCTTGTACTGCCCGATCAGGAACAGCGTGAAGAGGCTGCCGTCGTAGTAGTAGTCGACGAGGCGCTGCCACGTCGTCAGGTTGTAGAGCACCTGCTGCTCGAATCTCCTGAGGCCTTGCGCGCCGCCGCCGAGCAGCGCCTTCGACAGGTCGAGCGCGCCCTGCATGCCGATCAGCAACCCGCTCGAGAAGACCGGATCGATGAAGCCGAACGAATCCCCGACCGTCGCCCAGTTCTCGCCGACGCCGCGCGCGGAGCGCTGCTGGTAGTTCGTGTACTTGACGACCGGCGTGACGCGCTCGGCGCCGGCGCTCCAGCGCTTCAGGATCGGCTCCTCGGCGAGCGTGCCGGCGAACTGGTCCTCGATGGACGGGCCGAAGCGCGCGAGGTGGTCGGCCGGGACGACGAGGCCGATCGACACGCGGCCCGGCAGCGGGATGCGCCAGCACCAGCCGCGCGTGAGCCGGTCGGTGTGCACGTTGCCGTCGACGACCAGCGGCACGCCCGTCATGTGGGCATGTAGCGCCGAGTCCTTGCGGGGGCCCTCGACGAACGGGATGCCCATCAGGTTGCCGATCGTGCGGGTGCGTCCGGTCGCGTCGACGATGAAATCGGGCTGGCCGGCGAGCGCGCCGCCGGTCATCTCGATCGTCTTGTCGGTGAGCCGCACGCGGTCGCTGCCGTCCACGCGCTCGACGCCGGCGGTCCCCTCGAGCACGACGGCCCCGGCCTCGCGCGCGGCCCCGAGGATCGCCGCGTCGAACTGGTCGCGCGGCGTGTTGTACGAGTAGTCGACCTCGGCCCCGAGCGCCTCGTCGAAGCGGAAGCTGATGTCCTTCTCCGTCGTCAGCACGAACGTCGCGCCCGGCTTGTAGATGCTGAACGACGCGACCTTCTCCTCGACGCCGAGGCGACGCAGGAACGGGATGATCGCGGGGACCAGCGACTCCCCGACGATGATCGGCGGTCGCTTGGCCTTGTGGAACAACACGGTCCGGACGCCGGCGCGCGCGAGGTACGTCGCAAGGCTCGCTCCGACAGGCCCGCCTCCGAGGACGGCCACGCTGCGCGGGGAAGGACTGGACATGCGCGGACATTACAAACGGCGGGTTCGGGACGCAACGCAGCCCGCGCGCCGCGCGGCGCGCGTTTCGCGGGCGACGCCGCGGGACCGGCGGCGATTTGACAGCTTCGCTCCGCTCGGGCGAAAGGAGGCGGCCGACGCAACGGCGCGTCGTGCCGAAGCGGCACCGGGGACCAGGCCAGACGTGAACAGGGAAGAACTCGAACAGCGGATTTTCGACATCGTGCGCGAGGACATCCTCTCGGTCGACGACAGCTTCACGCGCCGGACCAACCTGATCGAAGCCGGCCTGGATTCGCTCGCGCTGACGCAGCTGATGCTCGCGATCGAGGAGGCGACGGGCGTGTGGGTCGACGAGAGCCTGCTGACCGAGGACACCCTCGCGAGCGTCGTCGCGCTCACCGACCTGGTCCATGCCTCCCTCGACGCTTCCTGACGCCGCCGCGGCGCCGCTGCCGCTGACCGGCGCGGACTGCTTCCTGCGGGCCTTCGAGGCGGAGGTCCGGCGCACGACGAACGCGTCCCACGTCTCCCAGTTGCTGCTGCGGCTCGGCCCCGGCTTCGACGTCGAGGCCTTCCGCCGCCTCGTCTCCGAGGTCTCGCTCGCGAACCCGATCCTGCGCGCGCCGATCCGCCGGCAGGCGCTGGTCGGCGCGCCGCTCTACCGCATCGACCTCGCGGCGCCGCCGCCGGGAATCGAGATCGCCGTGCACGGCGACGCCGCGACCGCCGGCGGCAGCGCGCCGCTCGGGCCGGTCCCCGAAGCGTTCTTCCGTCGCCTGAACAGCCGCTTCGACGCGCGTCGCGGCCGCCTCGTCGCGTTCGACGTGGCGCCGCGCGGCGGCGCGGTCCCGGGAACCGACCTCGCGATGACGTGGCAGCACATGCTGTTCGACGGTTCCGGCAGCGAGCTGTTCGTCGAGCACCTCGCGGCGTGCTCGGCCGACCCGACGCTCGCACGCGAGATCCCGATCACGCGCTCCGAGGGCGGCGCTTCGTCGCCGGCGGTCGCCGAACTGCCGGTCGCATCCGGCGCGCGCGGCCGCATGGCGCAGCAGTGGCACCACTACATGCAGGGCCTGGCCGCGAAACCGCCCACGTCGCTGGCGGGGCCGCTCCGGCGCGTCCAACAGGACGCGCGCTACGACGAGTTGCGCCTCGAGGGATCCGAGGCCGCGACCGCGATCGAGCGCGCGAAGAAGCTCGCCGGCTTCCTGACGCCGATGCTGTTCTACCTGGCGGTCTCGATGCGCGCGCACCAGGCCGTGGCCGAGCGGCGCGGGCGCCTTCCGGCGAGCTGGGTGGTGCCGCTGCCCGTCAACCTGCGCCCCAAGGGCAGCCAGCGAGAGGTCTTCCGCACGCACGTCTCGCTGCTGTGGTTCCAGGTGACGCCCGACGAGGCGCGCGACCTTGCGACGCTCATCGAGGTGCTGAAAGCCCAGCGCCTGTCGGCGATCAAGGCGAAGCTCGTCGAGGCCGGCACCGCGGCGATGGACTTCGCGCGCTTCGCGCCGTCGCGCGTCTACTCGCACATGGCGCGGCGCACGTTCGGCGGCGAGCTGTCGTCGTTCTTCTTCGCGTACACCGGCGAGTTCGCCGAGGGCGCGCGCGAGCTGTGCGGCGCGCCGGTCCTCGACGGCTTCCACGCCCCCGCCGTCCCGGCCTCTCCCGGCAGCGCGCTGGCGTTCTCGCTGCGCGCCGGCGCGCTCGACGTCTCCCACGTGCACCAGCGCGGCGTGCTCGACGACGCGGAGCTCGTCGTGCTGCGCGAGCAGCTCCGGCGCGACCTGCTCGGCGCATGAGCGTCCGGGCGGAGCGCTACGACGTGGTGGTGGCCGGCGGCGGACCGGCCGGAATCGCCGCGGCGCTCGCGGCGGCTTCCCTCGGCGCGCGCGTGCTCGTCGTCGAGCGCGACGACCGGCTCGGCGGCAACGTCGCGCAGGCGTTCGTGCACACGATCTGCGGCCTGTTCCTCCCCTCGGCCGAGCAGCGCGCCGGGCACGCCCACCCCGGCATCCCGCGCGCGTTCGCGGGCGCGCTCGCCGCACGCGGCGCCGCCGGAGACGTCGAATGGGCGGGCGCCGCGGGGTTCGTCCCGATCGACCCCGCGCAGTTCCAGCGGCTCGCCGAGGAGCTCGTCGAGCCGCGGGCGGACCGGCGGATGCGCGCGCGCCTGGTTGGCGTGGAAGCGCGCGGCGCGCGCGAGCCGCTGCGGCTCCGGCTCGAGTCGGCCGGCGCCGCGCCGGAGACGCTCGAAGCGTGGACGCTCGTGGATTCGACCGGCGACGCCGGAGCGGCCGCACTCGCCGGAGCGCCGGTCGAGGCCGCCTCGGCCGAGGAACTGCAGCACGCGTCCTACATCGTGCGCATCGACGGCGTCGATCCGGCGACGCTCGACCGCATGGAGCGGGCGCGCACGTCCGCGTTCGCGGCGCGCGCGGCGCGGCGCGGCCTGCTCGACGACTTCGGCGAGTCGATCGTGCTGCGGCCCGCGACCCGGCGCGGCAGCGTGTACCTGACGATGAACCTTCCGAAGCCGCGGCCGGAACGCTTCGACCCGCTCGACGACGAGCAGATGGGCCGCCTCGAGCTGCGCGCGTCGGCGGCGGCCGATGCGCTCGTGGGACTGCTCGCCGCGGAGAGGACGGCGTTTCGCAACGCCCGGCTCGGAGCGAAGCCACTGCGCGTCGGCGTCCGCGAGACGCGGCGGGCGCGCGGCCTCGAGCGCCTCGAAGTGGACGCCGTGCTCGAAGGCCGGCGTCGCGCCGACGAGGCCTGCGTCACGACGTGGCCCGTCGAGATCTGGAGCGACTGGCGCCGGATGGAGTTCCGCGCGGTCGAGGGCGCCGCGTCGATCCCGCTCGGCTGCCTCGTCGCCGATCACCCGTCGCGGCGCCTGGCCGTCGCCGGACGCTGCGCGTCGGCGAGCCACGAGGCGCTCGGCGCAATCCGCGTCGTCGCGACCGCGATGGCGATGGGCGAGGCCGCGGGCGCGGCCTGCGCGCTCGCCGCGCGCAGCGGGATGACGCTCGAGAACGCGGCCGCAGCCGGGGTGCGCGAGGCCGTCGCGTCCGGATCGACGCTCGGCGCGTTCGGGCGCGGCTGAACGACGAGGCGGCGCGCCGCTGCGCGGCCGTGACCCGCGGACCCACGCTCGGCGCACGGTCGGCTTCCTGGGCACGCCCGCCGGGCGCGCCCGCGCTGGAGCGCGTCGCGGTTCTCGTGCATCACTTCGGGCCGTGTCCCCGAACATCTTCGAGCTGATCGCGGAGCAGGCGCGGCTCCGGCCGGACCACCCGGCGATCGTCGCGGCGGGCGGCGGCGCCGCCGAAGCGCGGCGGCTGACGTACGCCGACCTCGTCGCGAACGTTCGCCGCCGCTCCGCGGCGCTCGCGCGCGCCGGCATCCGCCCGGGCTGGCGCGTCGGCATGATCGTGCCGCAGGGCGCGGATTTCATCGAGACGGCGCTGGCGATCCTCGCCGCCGGCGCCTGCATGGTCCCGATCGCCGACGACCATCCCGCCGCCACGATCGCCGACATCGTTCGCCGCGCGCACCTGCACGCGCTCGTCGAGACGGCCGCGGACGGCGAGGACGGCGATCTCGGGCCGCTCGCGGTCCGGCTGCTGGAAGGGAGCCCGGGGGCGGCGTATCGCGCGGAGCCACTCGCGCCGGAAGCCGAGGCCGCGTTCGCCGCCGTCGGTCCGGCGTACCTGCGCTTCACGTCCGGCACGACGAGCGAGCGCAAGGGCGTCGTGATCGGCCACGCGCGCATCGTCGAGCGGCTCGAGGCGGCCAACCTCGGGCTCGCGATCGGGCCGGTGGACCGCGTGCTGTGGCTGCTGCCGATGGCGCACCACTTCGTCGTCTCGATCCTGCTCTACCTGCGCTACGGCGCGACGATCCTGCTTCCGCCGAGCTCGCTCGCGCCGTCGATCCTGCAACTCGCGAACGCCGAGCGCGCGACTGTGCTCTACGCGTCCCCGCACCACATGAAACTGCTCGCGAAGGACACGGGCGGCGCGCGTCTCGACTCGCTGCGGCTCGTGATCTCGACCGCCGAGGGCCTGCGCGCCGAGGTCGCCGAGGCGTTCCGCGAGCGCTACGGGATATCGATCGTGCAGGCGCTCGGCATCATGGAAGTCGGGCTCCCGGTCATGAACCGCGCGGGCGCGGCCACCAAGCCCGGCGCGCTCGGCCGGCCGCAGCCTTCCTACGAGGTCTGGCTGCGCGGCGAGGACGGTCGGCCGGCGCCGGGCACGAGCCCGGAGACGAGCGGCGAGATCTGCATCCGCGGCCCCGGCATGCTCGATGCGTACCTCGATCCGTGGACGCCCGCGTCGAGCATCCTCGAGCCTGACGGGTTCCGCACCGGCGACCAGGGATGGTTCGACGCCGACGGCGACCTGCACCTGGCCGGCCGCCGCGCCGCGCGCATCAACATGGCCGGCATGAAGTTCTTCTGCGAGGAAGTCGAGGCAGTGCTCGACGCGCACCCGGCCATCGAGCGCAGCCGCGTCTCGGCGAAGCAGCACCCGCACCTCGGCGAGCTGCCCGTGGCCGAGATCGTGCTCTCGCCGGGCGCCGCCGAGCCGACGCCGAAGGAGCTCGCGTCGTTCTGCCGCGAGCGGCTCGCCGGCTACATGGTGCCGCGCAGCTTCGACGTCGTCGCCGAGCTCGCGCTGACCCCGACCGGCAAGCTCGCGCGGCGATGAGCCGCGACGCGCACGGCGATCCCGACCACGACCGCGCTTGCCCGGCGGCGGCGCCCGGCGGCGCGGGCAGCGGCCGGTCCGCGCCGCCTCGCGACCGCGCGCCACGCAGCCCCGTCGCCGGAATGTTGCGGGTGGTTCGCATCGCGCTCGTCGGCCTCGCCGTCGTCGCGTATCCGTTCCTGGTCGTCACCGGCCTCGCCCATGCCGACGCGCGCACGCTCGGCGCGCTGCTGCTCGCCGCGCTGCTCGGCGCGGCGCTGGCGAGCGGCGGCCGCGCCTCGCGCACCGTCTCGCTGCTCGTGCGCCGGTTCGGCCTGCTCGTCGCCGTGGCGGTGGCCGCCGCGGCGACCAACCATCCGCTCGCACTCAAGCTCGTGCCGACGCTGACCAGCCTCGCGCTGCTCGCGACGTTCGCGGCCTCGCTTCGGCGGGAGCCGTCGATCGTCGGCCAGTTCGCGACCGCGATGCACGAGGGCTTCCCCGACTTCCTGCTGCCGTACTGCCGCAAGGTGACGTGGATGTGGTGCGGCTTCTTCGCGCTGAACGCGACCGTCGCGACCGTGCTCGCGCTGCACGCGCCCGACGAGGACTGGGCCTGGTACACCGGCTTCGTCGCGTACGTCGCGGTCGGGCTGCTCGCCGCCGGCGAGTACGTCTTCCACAAGACGCGCTTCCGCTTCTACGAGGACGGCCCCGCCGACCGCCTCTGGCGCCGCCTGTTCCCGCCCGAGCGCACGGAGCTCGGCCGCCGCACCGTCGCGTGGCAGCTCGAGCGTGCGGCAACGGCGCGGCGGGAACGTGACCCGTCGCACGAGCAGAAGCGCTGAAATCGTCCGGGA
>CAYYZO010000084.1:0-17187 GCA_964476185.1 uncultured Myxococcales bacterium | reverse complement strand
CATGCTGCCGAGGATCAGCAGCTCCGCATCCGCCGCCGCCACGGCGGGGAAGCCGAGGAGCGGACCGGGCGCCTGCTTCTCGCCCGCCGCGGCGATCCTGCGCGGGTCCCGCTTCAAGCCCTGCGGCCTGCGAGTCCGCGAGCGGCCGCCTCCACACCTGGCTTTGCCGGCGGTCTTGCCTGCGCTCATGCTGCATCCTCCCGGAACGCCCGGCGACGGGACGCCCGCTGTGTCCTGTCGATGGAACGGCGACCCTGCCTCCTGCCGGCCGGCCTCAGGCGAGGTCGAACAGCAGGATCTCCGAATCCTCGTGCGACGAGATCTCGACGGCGGACTCGTCGCGGAGCGCCGCGCCGTCGCCGGCCGCGAGCCGTTCCCCGTTCACGCTCACGCCTCCCCCGGCGACCTGCACCCAGGCGCAGCGCCCGGGCGCCAGCGCGTGCGAGAGCCGTGCGCCGGCCGGCGGCAGCGACGCGTACACGTCGACGTCCTGTCGCACCTCGAGAGAGCCGTCGCGGCCGTCGGGCGACGCGACCAGCACGAGTCCGCGCTGCCGGTCCGCCGCCGGGACGCTTCGCTCGGCGTACGCCGGCGCGAGCCCCATCCGTTCGGGCAGGATCCAGATCTGCAGGAAGTGCACCGGCTCGACCGGCGACGGGTTGAACTCGCTGTGCGTGACGCCCGTGCCGGCGCGCATCCACTGCACGTCGCCGGGCCGGATCACCGAACCGTTGCCGAGGCTGTCGCGGTGCTCGAGGGCGCCGCCGAGCACGTAGGTCAGGATCTCCATGTCACGGTGCGAGTGCGTCGCGAACCCTCGGCCGGGCTCGACGCGGTCCTCGTTGATCACGCGCAGCGCGCGGAACCCGACGTGCGCCGGGTCGTGGTACTCGCCGAACGAGAACGTGTGCCGGCTGTCGAGCCAGTCGAAGCGGGTCCTGCCGCGATCCCCGGAACGTCGCACCGAGATCATCGCGGGGCTTCCCACGGCACCGGCAGCGGATCCCCATCGGCGGTCCGGACGCGCACCGGCGCGGTGCCGAACGCGGCGACGAGCCGCATCTCCTCGTTGGACGTGTTCACGATCTGGTGCACGGCGTCGGACTCGATGATCAGCGTCGAGTTCGGCCCGAACTCCGAGGTCTTGCCGTCGATCGTGCACGTGCCGCGACCGGAGAGCACGAGGATCACTTCTTCGCCCTCGTGACGGTGGACCGGCGTCGCGGCGCCCGGCGCCATGGTCTGCATCCAGACCTCGAGGCCGCGCACGCCCTGGGCGTGTCCCCCGATCGTCTGGTGGCGAATTCCGGGTAGCTCGAGCGTCTCGAGGTCGTCGTTGCGAAGGATCGGCATGGCAGGTCTCCTCGTGAGTCCGGATGCCCGGATTCTGCGCGGGGCGGTTCGCCGACTCCATTGGGGCCGTCGCCGCGCCCGCCGCTACGCCACCACCGGTACCCCGTGGTCGGTGCGGTCGGTCAGGATCTCGAACGCGCCGCGGTTGTTCGTGGTCCACGTGCGCGGCTCGCGCCCATCCTGTTCCAGGCGGAGCTCGCAGGACGCCAGCTTGGAGTTGAGGCAGGTCTTGCTGCCGCCCGGCGGGTTTCGATAGGTCAGGCCCACGAACGCATCGCGCGGAGCGTGCAGGCGGACCGAGACGCTGGCCTCGGCCGACGCCGACCGGATGCTCCAGTCGAACCAGTCCCGGCGGCCGTCGGCCCGAAGCGCCTGAGCGAGTCCGTTGAGCGAGATCTCCTCGTCGCCGACCCGCAGCACGACGAGCGACAGGCGCGGCGTCCACAACGGGCCGACCTTCACCTGCGCGGTCGAGCATTCGAGGAACACGTCCGGAGCGCCGTCGAAGCCGGCGACCTGGCCCCAGGCGTAGGAGTCGGTGTGACGGCTTCCCCAGTTGTGGTTCTGGCTGCCGGTCCAGCCGTCGACCTCGATCACGTGCCCGTCCACGACCAGGCGCCCGTCGAAGCGCGCTCCCGGCGTCCCGACGAGGGCCTTGGCTTTCGGAAAGCCGCGCTCATAGAGCGCGCGCGGCAACAGCAGCAGCGGCGGGCCACCCCCGGTCCATCGAAGGTCCCATTCGAGGTCTCCGCCGCCGCTGCGGACCCTCCCCGCCAGGTGCCCGTCCGCGAGCACCGCCTGTCCGATCCGCACGTCGATGCCCGAAGTCGCGAAGCGGCAGTCCGCGATCGGGATGTCCTCTTTCACGGCCGAGATCGTGCCGCGCTCGCCGTCGAAGAAGACCGCCCAGAGCTCGCCGACCGCGTCCGCCGGCCGGCCGGCCGGCGAGAAGATCGTGTAGCGGATCCAGAACGCGAGCGGCCGCTCCGGATGGTTCGCGCGCTGGAACCAGCTCTCGTAGTGGCCGGCGGTCGAACCGGGAACGTATCGGCAGCCGTTCCAGGCCGCCCGCTCGATGCGCGCGTCGTCTCTCATCGAAACCACCAACGAGCAGCGCGCCTGGCCGCCCGCGGCTCAGACCTCGACGCCGAAGGCGGCGAGAAGCCGCAGCAGCGCGATGTAGGCGGCAGCCGTCGCCGCGCACGAAAGGCCGAGGCTCGCCCAGAACCCCACGTCGAGCCGCAACAGGAAGGGCAACAGCACGAACAGCACCATCGACGGCAGCAGCATCCAGAAGATCCCGTGCGACAGCGCAGCCACGCGCCCCGTGTCGCCGGTCTCGAGGTACACCCACACGAACGCGAGCAGCGAGGTGATGGGCAGCGAAACCAGGACCGCCGCCCAGAACGATCCGCGCTTGGCGATCTCGCTCGCCAGCACCACGACGGCGACGGTGATCGCGACCTTGGCGACGTAGAATCCCATCGGCTTCCCGGCCGCGTCAGGCGCGCTCGGCGACGAACGCCTCCGACGGGATCCCGTACGGCGCGAGCGCCGCCCGGTGTCGAAGGCGCCATCGCGACGGCGACAGGAACGAACCGAGGTCCAGCGGGCGGCAGCCGCCGACGATCCCCGGGCTGACGCGGTGGACGGCGCTCCAGACGCCGGCGACGGCGCGCGACAGCGACGTGGTCCCGGTCGAAAGGCTGGCGACACAGAGCAGTCCCCCGGGCCTCAGCAGGCGATGGGCCTCGGCGAGCGTCGCCGCGATGTCGTCCTCGGACAACAGGTCCAGCACGAAGTTCGACACGAAGCGGTCCCGGGATGCGTCGGGCTCCGCGACCGGCGGACCCCCCGCCGACAGCGCGACTTCGGCGCGCACACCGAACCGCGCCAGGCGGACCCGCGCGAGGTTCACCATCGCTGGGCTGAGGTCGATGCCCCGGTAAGTCGCGTCGGGCGGCAGCAGGCGCCGCAGCAGGGTCTCGGCGAAGCGGCCCGTGCCGCAGCCGAACTCGAACACGCTCGTCGCGGTCTCGAATTGTCCGTGCGCGAGCAGCTGGCCGGTGGTCCGGTCCTCGTAGAAGGCCTGGCTGTCCTGCAGGGATCCGATCCGATCGTACGTGCGGCGGGCTTCGTCGTGGGACAGCGTCCGCACGGTGTCAGGACCGCCGCCGCATCCAGTCGGCGATCGCGGCGCCGATCTCGTGAGGCGAGTCTTCCTGGAGGAAGTGAAGGCCGCGAACCGTCACCTCCTCCTGATTGGGCCAGGAGCGGCAGAACTCCCTCTGCGCTCCAACCAGGATCGAGCCCGGGTCGGCGTTGACGAACAGCTTCGGGACGTCGCAAGCGCTCAACCAGGCGGCGTACGACTCGACGATCCGGACGACGTCGGCCGGCTCGCCCTCGATCGGGATCTGCCGCGGCCAGGTCAGCGTCGGACGCCTCGACTCGCCGGGTTCCAGGAAGGGCCTGCGGTACACGGCCATCTCGGCTTCGCCGAGCGGACGGAGGATCGAGGCAGGGAGCACGCGCTCGACGAACGTGTTGCGCTCGAGGATCAGGGATTCGCCCGCGTCCGACCGGAACGCCTGGAAGATCCCGCGCGCGGCCTCGGGCCAGTCCGACCACGACACGGGCCGCACGATGGCTTCCATGTACGCGATGCCGCTGACCGCGTCGCGGTGACGGTTCGCCCAGTCGAAACCGAGCGCCGAGCCCCAGTCGTGCAGCACCAGCGTGACGTCGCCGGCTACCCCGAGCGCCTCGAGGGCGGCGTCGAAGTAACGGCGATGGTCGACGAACGTGTACCGGTCGGGTCCCGAATCCTCGAGCTTGTCGGAGTCGCCCATGCCGACGAGGTCGATCGCGATGCAGCGCCCGAGCGACGCCACATGCGGCATCACGTTGCGCCACAGGTAGGAGGACGTCGGGTTGCCGTGCTGGAACACGATCGGCCGGCCTTCGCCGAACTCGCTGACGGCGAGGCTGCGGTCGAGGACGCGGATCGATTTCTTCGGAAGCTCTTCGGCGGAGATCATGACGCGGTTCCCGCGGATTCCGGGCGGGGCGCGCGACGCCGGCGGGCGCCCTGCCGGTGGTTCGGCGCGGGCCTCCCGTCGTCCGGGAGGCCCGCCGAAGGCTCAGCGCAGCGCGAGTCGCGGCGCGGTCGAGACATCGAAGTCGCCGGCCCGGAGCCGGGCCGCCAGCGACTGGCGCTGCTCGGCCGTCAGGTCGAGCTCGGTCACGTGCCCGTCCCGGTCCACCCCGGCCACGCGCAGCTGGCCGGGATCGAGCGCCCGGACCTGTTCGCGCGGATGGTGGTAGATGCCGAAGTCGCCGGTGATCATCAGCGCGACGACCTGGAACGGCGCGGTCACGATGTCGCCGGTGATCGCGAGAGGCATCACCACGGCTCCGATCCATTCCCGGTCCTGGTGCGTCGGCGGATCGTTCGGGCTCCCGAGGAAGGCCCGGTCGGTCCACTGCATGAACATGCACCCGGACGTGAACGAAAGCGCCGCACCGAGCGCGAAACCCTGAATCCAACGTGAACGCATGACCCCTCCGATCGGCGACCCGCTCCCGGGGCCTCGCCGAGTCCTTCCGAAACGATTGGGGCCACCATATTCGGCCCCGCGCGGGGCTGTCAACGCGGTTGGCCGGCCCGGCGGCCGGAATCCGGCCCGCTCACAGGTTCAGTTCCTCGATCTTGCGGTAGAGGGACGACAGGCTGATCCCCAGCAGCTCGGCGGCCTTCTTCTTGTCGCCCTCGCAGCGCTGAAGGACGTTCGAGATGTGCCCGCGCTCGTAGAACTGGATCGCGCTCTTCAACTCGTCCCCGATCGCGCCTCCGTCGGAAGCGGCGCCGGCCGACACCCGGTTCGGCAGGTCGGCGGTCGTGATCCACTCCCCGTCGCCGACGATCATCGCGTGCTCGATCACGTTGTCGAGCTCGCGGATGTTGCCCTTCCACGGCATCCGGAGCAGCGCCTTCATCGCGGCGTTGTCGACGCCGCGGAAACGGCGGTTCATCTCGGTGTTGTGCCGTCGCACGAGGAACTCGACGAGGGCCGGGATGTCTTCGCGACGGTCGCGCAGCGGCGGGATCTCGATGCCGAACACGTTGAGCCGGTAGTACAGGTCCTCGCGGAACGTGCCTTCCTGGCAGCACTTGCCGAGGTCCCGGTTGGTGGCCGCGATGATGCGAAGATCCACGCGCGACGGCGTCGTGCCGCCGACCGGCATGATCTCCTTCTCCTCGATCGCGCGCAGCAGCTTGACCTGCAGCGACATCGGCAACTCCCCGACTTCGTCGAGGAAGATCGTGCCCCCGCGCGCGCGCTGGAAGAGTCCTTCCTGCGCCGCCACGGCCCCGGTGAAGGACCCCTTCGTGTGGCCGAAGAGCTGGCTCTCGAGCAACGTCTCGGGAATCGCGCCGCAGTTGACGGGCAGGAAGATGTTGTCGCGGCGCTCGCTCTCGCGATGGATCGCGCGCGCGACGACCTCCTTGCCGACACCGCTCTCGCCGGTGATCAGCACCGTGGAGTTTGTCGGAGCGACCTTGTGGATCATCGCCATGATCTGGCGCATCGCCGCGCTCTCGCCGATCATGTTGTCGATGTCGAAGCGCGACTCGACTTCCCGTCGCAGGTACTGGATCTGCCAGGCCAGCTCGCGGCGCTCGAGCAGGCGCGCGACCTTCGTCAGCACCTCGTCGAACACGAGCGGCTTGATCATGTAGTCGTGCGCGCCCTGGCGGAGCGCCTCGACGGCGGTTTCCACGCTCGCGTGCGCGGTCATCAGGATCACGAGGGTCTGCGGGCACAACCGCCGCACCTCGCGCAACAGCCCGACGCCGTCGAGCGCCGGCATGCGCAGGTCCGTGACGACGACGTCGAACTCGGTGCCCTGGATCAGCTCGAGAGCCTCCCGGCCGTCCGCGGCCATCGCCACGTCGTAGCCCTCGTCCGTCAGGACGTCCTTCAGGCTCTCGCGGCTGGCCGCCTCGTCGTCCACCACCAGGATCGAACCCCGTGTCGCTACCATAAGTTCACTCTCTTCCATGGGTCCTGCCCGTGCAACGAACGCGACGTTGACTCCCGCCCTCCGCGGTGCGAAGCAGGCCGGCGTGGAGACCCTGCTCCGCCTGATCGGGCTGGACGAGACCGAGCGCCAGCGCCGGATGGACTACCTGCTGTTCGGCGAAGAGGACCGCCGGCGCCTCCTGTCCGTCGCTCCCCTCATGGAAGCGATCGCCGACGGGATGGTCGACGTGTTCTACGAGCACATGCTTTCGTTCCGGCAGACGGCCGCCTTTCTCCAGGACCCGGCGCTGGTCCGGCGGCTGAAGGCGGCCCAGCGCCGCCACTTCATCCAGCTCTGCTCCGGCCCGTACGACGAGTCCTACTTCGAGAGCCGGCTCCGGGTCGGCGTCGCCCACGCCCGCATCAAGCTCGACCCGCACCTGTACCTCGGCGGCTACCTCGTCCAGATGAACTACGTCAGGGATCGGCTCTGCGACCACTTCCGGGACGACCCCGCGCAGGCCGAGGCCTGCATGCGCTCGATCACCAAGATCATCCTCCTCGACATCGCGCTCGCGACCGACGCGTACATCTACGGCGGCTTCGTCGAGCGATCGACGGCCGACACTCGCGCCTACGAGGCGGCGCTCGCGCAGGAGGCGCTCGAGCTCAAGCTGCGCGAGGAGGAGAAGCGCGAGGAACTGCTGCGCATGATCATGCACGACATCCGCAGCCCGGTCGCCGCGATGATGGCCACCGCGCGAGCGGCGATGCGCCGCTACAAGGATGTCGCGGAAGCGCCGGGCAAGCAGTTCGCGCTGGTCGAGTCGACCGGGGGCAACCTGCTGCAGATCATCGACAACATGGTCTCGCACGCGCGAGCGCCCGGCGGCGAGCTCCCGCTCGTCCTGGAAGCCTTCGACGTCTCCGAAGTCGTCAGCGCCTGCGTCGCGCAGCTGATGCCGTTCGCGCAGCAGACCGCCCATGCCCTGAACGTCGTGCGACTCGAAGCGACGCCGACGACGAGGCTCGACAAGGTCCTCGTTCGCCGCGTGGTCTCGAACCTGCTCGTGAACGCGTGCCGGCACACGCCGGCCGGAAGCTCGATCGAGGTCGAGTGCAGCCCCGACGGCGACCACTGCCACATCGCGGTTTCCGACGACGGGCCGGGGGTGCCGACGTCGGTCCGCGAAGCGCTCGCGGCAACCGCGCTCCGACCGAGATCCGAGGCGGGGGCCTACGTGGACAGCGGCCTCGGGCTGCCATTCTGCCAGCTCGCGTGCGAGCGCCTCGGCGGACACCTCGAACTCGAACGGCCGAAACGGCGTGGTTCGCGCTTCGTCGTGCGTCTGCCGCTCTAGGCCTATGCCTCGGCGACGACCGGAACCGTCCGTCGCGAAGAAGCCGGCGTTCATGGGATCGATGGAAACGAGGAGGCGAAGGGCGGCCGTGACGCGGCTCAGCCCATCGGCTGCGCGTCCACGACGCGGCTGCGTGCGCCCTCTCGCGGGCGGGAACTGGTGCCGTTTCGCCGCAGGCTCTTCACCTCCGCATCGACGAGCCGCGTCGCGCGCTTGAGCTCCGGCTCGGCCACTTCGAGCAACCCCGAATACAGGTCATGCCGCGGCGCGGCTTCGAGCGCCTCGACGCATCGCTGGCCGCTCGGACCGTCGACGACGCTGGGAAGCCGATGCTGCGCGTTCTCGAGCGCGCGCCGGACGCCGGCCATCTGGACCGGCGCCTGCACCAGGAACGGCCCGTCGTCCTCCAGCGCCGTCGAGAGCTCGGCCAGTGCCCGCAGCAGCCTCGCGCGCTGTCGCTCGACCCGGGAGGCCTCCGACCAGGTCGCGACGAGCTGTGGCGTCGCCGCGGGAGTCCCGGCCAGCCGGTCGTAGACCGACGCGACCTCGTCCTCGAGTTGCGAACATCGCAGTAGGGCTTCCTTCAGGAACATTTGCGAGACCGATGAGCAGGAAGCATGCCACGGTGACCTGGTCGCCCGGCCTTGCGATAACTGCTGGGAGGTCCATCGGTCCGCGGCGCGTGGAACCGAAGCTGCAACCGAGCGATTTCGCGCGACTGGGAACTGCTGCAACGCGCGCTTATCACGGCCGGGAACCCTCGCGTCGCCGGCCGGCGCGGCGGCGGGCGCGACGTCCGGGCGGAACGGACACGGTGGTTCTCCCGCCCGTCGCACTTGAGCCCCCGGACCCGACTGCTAGGACTCCGCGGACGAGCGCGTCGCGCGGTCGAGACTCGCCCGCGCCGCCGGACTCCGGTAGCCGTGTACCGGACGCGCGCACCGTTTCGGCGCGGCCGGCCGGAAGACGGGCAGGCACCGCCTTCGAAGACCCCGGAGACGAGCATGACATTCGATGTCGCCCGCCACATCGCCGCGATCGAGCGGGACGGATACACGGTCATCGAGGACTTCCTGTCGCCGTCCGTGCTCGCGGAAGTGCGGCGCGTGCTCGCGCTCTATCTCGACACGCACGCCGGTCGCAACGACTTCGAAGGAACCCGCACGGAGCGCGTCTACACGCTGGTCGCGCGCGCCAGGGTGTTCTGGGAAATCGTGCTCGACGAACGCATCCTGCGCCTCTGCGAGCACTTCCTTCTGCCGAACTTCCTGCTGACTGCCTCGCAGGCGATCCGGATCCTGCCCGGCGAGACCCCGCAGCCGATCCACAGCGACGACGCCTACCACCTGCTCCCGCGTCCGCGCCCGATGATCTCGCTGTCCACGATCGTGGCCGTCGATGCGTTCACGGCCGACAACGGCGCCACGTCGGTGCTGCCGGGCAGCCACCTGTGGGACGACGCGCGCGTCGCCGGCCAGTATGCGCTCGGCGACGACACCGAGGCGGCGGCGCAGGCCGCCCTGGCGCGCGAGGCCGTCCCGACCGTGATGCCTGCCGGCGCGTGCCTCGTGTTCGCCGGCACGCTGCTGCACGGCGGCGGCGCGAACACGAGCGCGGGAGCCCGCACGGCATTCTCGAACCAGTACTGCCAGCCGTGGGCGCGCCCGCAGGAGAACTGGTTCCTCGGCGTCCCGGTCGAGGTCGCGCGCCGGATGCCCGAACGCCTGCTGTCGCTGCTCGGCTACTCGATCCACCCGCCGTTCATCGGCCAGGTGACGGCGAGCCACCCGGCGAAGTCGCTCGCTCCCGACCATGAGAACCGGGTCGTCGCCCAGGCGCGCCGTGCCGGCGCCAGGCTTCCGGAGTAGAGCGCGTGCAGGACTCCCGGAGCGCGGCCGCGCGACAGAAACCCGAGAACCTGTTTCTCAACGTCGCCTGCAACATCCTGCTGCCCGGCCTGATCTTGTCGAAGCTCAGCCCGGACGACCGGCTCGGGCCCGTCCTCGCGCTCGCCGTCGGCCTCGCGTTCCCGCTCGGCTACGGCCTCTACGACCTCGCCGTGCGCCGGAAGTGGAACTTCTTCTCGATCGTCGGCCTGCTGAGCGTCGGGCTGACCGGCGGCTTCGCGCTGATGGAGCTCGACGGGTTCTGGTTCGCCGTCAAGGAAGCTTCGATCCCCGCCCTGTTCGGCGTCGCCGTCCTCGCCACGCTCGGGACGAAGCGGCCTCTCGTGCGCGAGATCCTCCTGAACGAATCGGTGATCGACGTGCAGCGGCTCGACGAGGGACTGGCCGCGCGCGGCACGCGAGCGGGCTTCGAGGAATTGCTTCGCGCCTCGACGCTGTGGATCTCGGGCGGGTTCGCCGTCAGCGCCGTCCTGAACTTCGCGCTCGCGCGCGTGCTGCTCGAGAGCCCCGCCGGCACGCCCGAGTTCACGGCCGAGCTCGGGCGGATGACGTGGCTGTCCTGGCCCGTCATCGCACTGCCGAGCATGCTGCTGACCATGTGGATCGTGTGGCGCCTGTTGGCCGGGATCCAGGAACTGACGGGCCTCGAAGTGGAAGACCTGCTGCACGCGCACCGCACCGACCCGGCCGACGGCGGCGCCGGGTGACGGCGGCGGTCGCGAGGAAAGGAGCCTCGGAATGCGAGTAGAAACAGGACTGCCCCTCGGCAACTGGCGCGCCGTCCAGGATGCCGCCCGCCGCGCCGAGGACCTCGGCTTCGACGGCGTGCTGAGCTACGAGATCGCCAACGATCCCTTCGCGCCGCTGGTGCTGGCCGCGACCGCCACCGAACGCGTGCGCCTCGGCACGGCGATCGCGGTCTGCTTCCCGCGGAGCCCGATGGTCGTCGCGAACGTCGCACGAGACCTGCACGCCGAGACCGGCGGCCGCTTCACGCTGGGACTCGGGACGCAGGTGAAGGGACACAACGAGCGTCGCTTCAGCGTGCCGTGGTCCGCGCCGCTGCCGCGCCTGCGGGAGTACGTCGAGGCGCTGCGCGCGATCTGGCGCAGCTGGGAGACCGGCGAGAAGCTCGCCTACGAGGGCACGCACTACCAGTTCACGCTGATGACCCCGGAGTTCTCTCCGCCGCCGACGGGGCTCGGCCCGGTGCCCATCACGATCGCCGCGGTCAAGCCGGCGATGATCGGGCTCGCGGGCCGCGTCTGCGACGGCATCCGCCTGCACGGCTTCGCGACCCGCCGCTACCTCGAGACCGTCGCGATGCCGGCGCTCGAGGAGGGCCTTCGCTCCGCGGGCCGCGACCGATCGACGTTCGAGGTCTGGGGCGGCGGCTTCATCGCCACCGGGCCGGACGAGGAAGCCGTCGCGAAGTCGCTCGAGGGCATCCGCTACCGCGTCGCGTTCTACGGCTCCACGCGCAGCTATCACGGCGTGCTCGCCGCGCACGGCGCCGAGGACCTCGGTCACAAGCTCCACGACCTGTCGAAGGCGGGGCGCTGGAAGGAGATGGCGCGCGAGGTGCCGGACGACCTGCTGCACGAGTTCGTCGCGGCGGCGCCGTACGCCACGCTGGCCAAGGCGGTATCGGCCCGCTTCGGCGGCCTCACCGACTCGATCACGATCGACGCGCCGAAGGACGTCCCGCGCGAACAGCTCCAGCAACTGCTCGCCGAGCTGAAGGCGATCCCGTCGGCGTTCCGCGGATTTCCGGGCGAGGCCGGGGCGACACCGCGAGCCGGCTCGGGCGTCGAGCAGCCCTGGTCCTGATCCGGCGAGCTAGGGACGCGAACCCGCGTCGCGCTCGCGCAGCTGGCCGCAGGCTGCGTCGATGTCGGGGCCGCGCGAACGCCGCAGGTGCGCCACGAGGCCGCGCTCGCGCAGCAGCGCCAGGAAAGAATCCACGCGTTCCGCCGGGGACGGCTCGTAGTCGATGCCGCGCAGGCTCGGGCCGGTCGCGTTGTAGCCGAGCAGGTTCACGTGCATGCGCCGCTCGCCGACCACGTCGGCGAGCGCGCGGGCGTGCTCGAGCGAATCGTTGACGTCCTTCAACAGGCAGTACTGGATCGTGACCGGCCGGCCGCGCCGCGCCTGGAAGCGATCCGCCGCGGCGAGGATGTCGCGGATCGCGTACTTGCGGCCGGTCGGCACGAGGCGTCGGCGGGTGTCGTCGTCGGGGGCGTGCAGCGACACGGCCAGGTGGAAGCCGAGCCCCGTCGCGGCGAGGGCGTCGATGCCGGGCACGATCCCCACCGTCGAGATCGTGATCTGCCGCCAGCCGAGCCCGCCGCAGCGGTTGTCGGCAATGCGGCGAACGGCCTCGAGCACTTCGTCGACGTTCAGCAGCGGCTCGCCCATTCCCATGAACACGACCGTCTGGAGGCGGCGACCGGCGGCGCGCGCCTCGCGACGCAGCGCGAGGAACTGCGCGACCATCTCGCCGGCGGAGAGATTGCGCTCGAAGCCGGCCTTCGCCGTCGCGCAGAAGTCGCAGGCCATCGCGCAGCCGACCTGCGACGAGATGCAGCCCGCGACGCGGCGGCCGGCGTGGTCGGGCATCATCACCGACTCGACGGTGCGGCCGTCGGCCAGCCGCAGCAGCAGCTTGGTCGTTCCGTCCGCCGCGAGCTGCCGCCGCGCGACGTCCGCGGCCGGCGGCGCGGCCGCGGCGAGGCGATCGCGCAGGCCCGCCGGCAGCTCGAGCTCGTCGGGGAGCCGGCCGTCGTGGTCGTAGAAGGCCCGCAGCAGCCGCCGGGCGTGGGACGTCCTGCAGCCCCAGCCCGCGAGCGAGTGCTCGAGGGCTTCGTGGCTGAAATTCGCGAGCGCACCGATCACGACGGCCCGTCGCTGGCAGGGATCCGTCGCGAAGCCAAGCGCGGGGACTTCAGCCGCGGCCGGCGGCGATGATCGAACTCAGGTCGAAGAAATCCTCGGTCGTTCCCTCGGCGTCGCCGAGGTTGACGTACCAGCCCTGCTCCCCCGGGAACCGCGAGCTCGGCAGCGAGCAGCTGGTGCCGTGCTCGAGCTGGATGTCGATCATCGCGATCGCCGGTCGGTAGCCGTAGATCCACGGCTGGCCGTACTTCGCATTCGGCACCGGATTCTTCGCGAACTTGTAATCGTTGACCCAGACCTTCCACAGTTCGCCGGCCGAGTCGTACATGTCCGTGAACGGCACGCGGAACACTTCCTTGTCCAGGAAGATGACGCGCTTCGAGTAGGCGTACTGCGGCAGCTTCGAGACCCCCTCGACGACCCAGACGTCGCGCGGCTCCCAGACATCGTCGTGGAGGAAGTCGCCGGACGGCTTTCCCCACTTCACGGGCAGGTCCTCGGCGTGCATCGTCGCGAGGATCTTCTGCTCGCCGATGAGCTTCCAGTCCATCCACGCGATGTTGCCCTGGTAGCCCTCGTAGCTGTCGGCGTCGGTGTCCTGGCCGAACAACGCATCCGAGCGCTGCGCCGACGACAGGCGCCTCACGCGCCGCAACTGCGGCAGGTAGAGCCAGGTGTCGTCCTGCCGCGTGTGGTCGACGTAGCGCGTGAACGTGAAGCCGGTGCCCTTCAGGTCGAACGGCTCGATCAGCGGGTAGAGCGCCTCCTTGAAGCGCGCGGCGTCGCGGTTCGGCATCTCGGGCTTCGGATCGACGACGAGCCGTTCGCGGAAGAACAGGCGGCGGATGTGGTCGATCAGGAAGTGCTTCTCGACCTTCATCGGGTTGCCGCCCTTCCCGACCTGGCCGGTGTCGCAATCGAAATTGCGGGTGTCCGAGTCGTCGATCGCGATCGCGGCGCTGAAATTGAACATGAGCTTGTTCGCGATCTGCGGGTCGCCGCGGTCGATCTTCGGAAAGGGCTTCCCCGCGACGTGATTGATCAGGTACAGGCCGTCCGGCGAAAGCTGCACCTGCCCGGCGAACTTCTCGGTGGCCTCGCGGTACGGCGGCGGATCCGGGATCGCCTCGTAGGAGCGCACCGGCAGCGAGGCGCCGCGCTCGACCAGCCACTGCATGCCCGGGCTCAGCAGGTGCCGCCAGGCCTGCAGGTTCTGCGTGTTCACGATGGTGCCGGCCGCCGGCACGGCGACGCCGGCGGCGGTTCCCGAGGCTTCTTCGTTGGCGGAGCCGGAGGCGTCGGCGGGGAACCCCGGCGGCGGCACGTCGACCGCGGTCGCGACCGACGCCAACGGAACCATGGCGAGGCCGGCGACGAACAGAGCCGGGAGAAGGAAACGGCGAGCACTCGAGCGCTGCGGCAGCGCGAGCATGGAGTCGTCCATGGCAACCCTCCGGCCGGAACCCGGCCCGCGGTCGCTGCGCCCCCGCCGCATCGACATCGCGGCGTCAGGGTAGCCGTCGGGTCGAGCCTGTCGCAAGGCGAGCGGCCGGCGCGGGTGACGCATTGCACCGCTCCGCCGCCGTCGACGTCTTCAAGGTTTCGGTCCGAGCTGCTCCAGCATGCGGGCCATGAGCCCGTGCAGCAGGTTCACGGCCTTCAGCGGCCGGACCATCACCTTGAAATCGTCGATACGACCAGCGTCGTTCCAGTGAAACATGTCCACGCCGTTGATTTGGATCCCGTCGATCACGGCGGTGAACTCGAGGACGGCATCGTGCTCGCCGACGACTTCGCGCACGTAACGAAAATCGTTGCTTGCGAGAACGTGCATCGCGGCCGTCAGGTACATCGTCACGATCGCCTTCCCGCGCTGCGGAGTGTGGACGATCGGCGAGTGGAACACCGAGTCCTCGTCGAGAAGCTCGTCGAGTCCGGCCGAATCCTTCGATTCGACCAGGGCGTGCCAGCGGCGGACGACGTCGTGACCCATGGTGCTCCCTCCCGGCAGCCGGCGCCGGACGTCCCGGAATCGGGAATTCCCGTCAGCGACAGGCGATCAGGCCGCGGCGACATCTGCCGCGGCGCTGCCTCCACGCTCTTAACACGCCGTCGCCCTCGGGCAACGACCGCGCCGGAGCGGCCGGCGCGGTGCCGGGGTGACCTCGCAAGCCCGACTCGCTAAGAATCCCTTCCATGAGCACCGCACAGACGAACGCCCAGAGAATCGTCCGCAAGACCGTCCACGACGTCGCCATCGCCGTCACCGGCGCCGTCTCGAAGCTGATCCCGGACCGTGTGCCGATGACGCTGCTCGGACCCGGCTCTTCCGCGGAACTCTGTTCGGCCATCGCCGACGCGGGCGTGAAGAAGCTGCTCGTCGTCACCGACGCCGGACTCGTGAAGCTCGGCATCGTCGAGCGCATCACCGGCGCGCTCGGCGGGAGCGGCCTCGAGTGGTGCGTCTACGACGGCGTCGAGCCGGACCCGACCAGCGACCAGGTGCAGGCCGGCCTCGCGATGCTGCGACGGGAAGGCTGCGACGCGATCCTCGCGATCGGCGGCGGCTCGCCGATGGACGCCGCGAAAGTGATCGCGGCAGCCGCGACGAACGACAAGCCGCTGAACAAGCTCGAAGGATTGATGAAAGTCCGGCGCATGCCGGTGCCGCTCTACGCGATCCCGACCACGGCCGGCACCGGATCGGAGGTGACGATCGCGGCCGTCGTCTCGGACGCCGTCACGCACAAGAAGAAGTTCTTCGTCGACCCGAAGCTGCTGCCGCTGATGACGGCGCTCGACCCCGGGCTGATGGTCGGCCTGCCCCCCGCGATCACGGCCGCGACCGGCATGGACGCGCTGACGCACGCGGTCGAGTCCTACCTCTCGAAGACGTCGAACGCGCAGACCGAGCGCTGGGCCACCGCGGCCGTGCGCCTGATCTTCGCGAATCTTCGCAACGCCTATACGGAAGGCAGCGACCTCGACGCGCGACGCGCGATGGCGATCGCTTCGTACTATGCGGGCGCCGCCTTCACGCGCACCAGCGTCGGCTACGTGCACGCCATCGCACACCAGTTCGGCGCGCACTACCGCACCCCGCACGGCCTCGCGAACGCGACGGTGCTGCCGCACGTGCTCGAGTTCTCGATCGTCGTCTCGCAGAAGCGCATGGCCGAGCTCGCGCGCGTCATCGGCCTCCCGGGACGCGACGACTACGAGCTGGCCCGGGGCTTCCTCGACGCCGTGCGCGAGCTCGCGCGCGACGTCGGCATCCCGCCGACGCTGGACGCGCTGCAGGCCCACGACATCCCCGGCATCGTCCGCGACGCCCTCGCCGAGGCCTGGGCCAACTATCCGGTGCCGCGCTACATGGAGCAGGACGAAGGCGAGCAACTCGTGCGCCGCCTGCTCGCGAACCCCTGAGGCCCCCGTGACGACCGGCCGCGCGAGCATTCGATACGTGGCCGTCTGCGCCCTGCTCGGCCTCGCGCTCGGCTGGCTGCCCGGCCTCGTGCACGGGCCGGTCGCCGCCAAGTGGAACGTCGGCGCGGTGGACGGCCGCTTCGTCGTCTCCGCCTACCTGGTCGCCCGCTCGTCGATCGGCCTCTGGGTGGGCCTGGCGACGACGCCGGCCGCGTGGTGGCTGCGCGGACCGCTCTGCGGCGCGCTCGCGATGCTCCCGCTCGGGTTCGTCGGCCTCGCCAATCCCGCGTGCGGAGCGCCGTGCATGTTCTGGAACACCGCGACGGGGGCCACCGTCGGTCTTGCCGTTGCGGCGCTCGCCTGGTCGATCACGGGAAGGAACCATGCGCGCGACGCGGGCGCTTAGCAGGCTGTTGAAAAAGGCCGATCTGCGTCGTTGGACGGGAAAGCCGAGAGCTACGACGTACGGGAAGTACGCCTCCGCTCTCGGCTTTCCCGTCCGCCTGGCATCTCGACCTTTTTGAACAGCCTGGCGCGACGTGGTTTTTCAACAGCTCGTTAGCGCGCGGCAGGCCGAAGCCCGCGTCCGATCGCTCTGACGCAGGCGACGTTGCTCGATGGCCGCGGGGCGGGCCGGGTCCGAACCCTCGCCGCGGCTTCCCCGCGACCGGGCGCCGGCCCTGCGCGGCCGCTTCGAATCCTTCGCCGCCCGCGCTAGCGTCCGCCGCCCGCGACGCCGTCGCGGAGCCACATTCCGACCAGGGGGACGCACCAGAATGAAGACCCGTATCACCGAGCTGTTCGGCATCGAGCACCCGATCATCCAGGGCGGCATGCACTACGTCGGCTACGCCGAGATGGCGGCGGCCGTCTCGAACGCCGGCGGGCTCGGGATCATCACCGGCCTGACGCAGCCGACCCCGGCGGACCTCGCGAAGGAGATCGCACGCTGCCACGCGATGACGACGAAGCCGTTCGGCGTGAACCTGACGATCCTGCCGATGTTCAAGGCGCCGCCGTACGAGGAATACATGCGCGCGATCGTGGACGGCGGCGTGAAGATCGTCGAGACGGCCGGCCGCAGCCCCGAGCCCTTCATGGAGATGCTCAAGGCGAACGGCGTGAAGGTGATCCACAAGTGCACGTCCGTCCGTCACTCGTTGAAAGCCGAGCGTGTCGGCTGCGACGCCGTCAGCGTCGACGGCTTCGAATGCGCCG
>CAYYZO010000083.1:0-17446 GCA_964476185.1 uncultured Myxococcales bacterium | reverse complement strand
CACCATCGGAGATCTCGACCTCTGGACGTTCGCTGCCACGGCCGGTGACGACCTGATGGTGCGGATCGACGAACTCTCCGGCGATGCCGGCTTCGATCCGCAGATCCGGCTTTACGCGCCGGACGGTGTCCTGCTGGATTCCCGGGCCGGCACGCTGTCCGCGGAGATCACCGCGACGGCCTCCGTCACGGGCCTGCACACGGTTCTGGTCGGCGACGGGAACGTGACGGGTAGCCTGGCCGGGACCGGGACGTACGAGCTGACGGTTTCCGGGAACGTCGAATGCACCAGCGAGACGATCTGCCGCTCCGCGGCGGGCGAATGCGACGTTGCGGAACAGTGCGTGGATTACGCGTGCCCATCCGATGTCCTGCTCGGAGCCGGAACGCCGTGCACGGCCGATGCGAACTCCTGCACGCACGACGTGTGCACGGGCTCGAGCCCCGTCTGCCAGCATCCGGCCGGGAACGCGGGCACCACGTGCAGGGCAAGCAACGGCGCGTGCGACGTGGCGGAGACCTGCGCCGGCACGTCGACGACGTGTCCCGCCGACGGCTTCGCGTCCTCGGTGACGGTCTGTCGTCCCGCCGCCGGAGAGTGCGATGCGCCCGAGCGGTGCACGGGTGCTTCCGCGACCTGCCCGGCCAACGACGTGCTGCCGGTCGATACGCCGTGCACCGACGACGGCAATCCCTGCACGAGCGATCTCTGCAACGGCTCTTCGGCCGCGTGCCCGCATCCGACGAATTCCGCGCCGTGCAGCGACGGTGTGTTCTGCAATGGCGCGGACACGTGCTCCGGCGGCGCCTGCACCATCCATGCGGGAAATCCGTGCAGCGGTCCGGACGGTGACGGCAACTGCGCGGAAACCTGCGCCGAAGGCAGTGACTCCTGTACGGCGTCCGATCCCGACGGCAGCCCGTGCAGCGACGGCGACCCGTGCACGGACGACGACACTTGCCAGGCCGGGGAGTGCGCGGGCGAGCCGGAACCGGATTGTTCGGCGACGACGACGACCCTGCCGGGGATCCTGTGCGGTGACGCCACCGGGGATGGAACGATCACGGCGGCCGATGCGCTTTTCGCCCTGCGCGTCGCCGTCGGGATCGGTTCGTGCCCGCCGGCAGCGTGCGACTACTCCGGCGACGGGAAGATCACCGCTGCGGATGCCCTTGCCATCCTGCGTGCGGCTGTCGGGCAGGACGTCCCGGCGAATTGCCCGGCGGCTTTGAACGCCGTGGGGACGACGCTCCCGGCGGATTCGACGACGACGACGTTGCCATGATGTGGCGGCGCGGCAGCCCGGGAGCGCTGGGCCCACGGTCTACGTCCGGGCGATCCGCTCCACCAGCGCCCGCGTGAACTCCTCCGTCGTCGCCTTGCCGCCGAGGTCCCTCGTCCTCACGCCGTCCTCGTTCAGAGTCCGGTCGATCGCCGTGCGAAGCTGCGCGGCCTTGTCGGGCATCGTGCAATGCTCGAGCATCATCGCGGCGGCCAGCATCAGGGCGATCGGGTTCGCGATGCCCTGGCCGGCGATGTCGGGGGCGGAGCCGTGCACGGCCTCGAAGATCGCGGCGTCGCGGCCGACGTTTGCGCCGGGCGCCATGCCGAGCCCGCCGACGAGGCCGGCGACGAGGTCCGAGAGGATGTCGCCGAACAGGTTCGTCGTCACGATCACGTCGAACTGCGACGGGTCGAGCACGAGCTTCATCGCGCACGCATCCACGATGACGGTGTTCAGCTCGAAGCGGCCCTTGTAGCGCTGTTCGTACAGGTCGAGGCCGGTCTCGAGGAAGATGCCGGTCAGCGCCTTCAGGATGTTCGCCTTGTGGACGATCGTGACCTTGTGGCGTCCGTTCGCGACGGCGTAGTCGAACGCGAACTGGATCGCGCGGCGGCTGCCCTGGCGCGTGTTGATGCCGGTGGCCATCGCGACGGCGCGGGGGTCGTCGTCGATCTCGATGTAGTGCTCGTGGCCGATGTAGAGGCCCTCGAGGTTCTCGCGCACGACGACGAGGTCGACGTTCTCGAAGCGGCCTCCGGGCAGGATCGTGCGCGCGGGGCGCAGGTTCGCGTAGAGGCGGAACTCCTCGCGAAGGCGCACGTTCGAGGACCTGTAGCCGCCGCCCGAGGGCGTCTCGAGCGGGCCCTTCAGCGCGAGTCGGGTGCGGCGGATGCTCTCGAGCACGACCGGGGGCAGGGGATCGCCCGCGGCGAGGACGCCGGCCAGGCCGGCGACCTGCCGGTCCCATTCGAACGGGGCGCCGACCGCCTCCAGCGCGGCGAGCGTTGCGTCCACGATCTCGGGACCGACGCCGTCTCCGGGGATCAGGGTGGCGGGGATCGGCGTGGCCATGGCGGGACCTCCTTGCGAAAGGGGGCCGCGCCGCTGGCACGGCCGATGTCGCCGTTCCTAGCGACGGAGGCAGGAGTGGTCCAACGGCGCTCGACGCGACTCGCCGGCAAGCTGATGCGCGTGGAAGCGACCGCTAATGCGATGTCCGGCCTGGCTGCACAGGCTGTGCGTCGGCTGTGCGGAAGGTTGTGCGTTCCCGTGTGCGAGAGCGCAGGGGTGCACCGAAGGCGAAGCGTCGCCGTGGCGATGGCTTCGGCGTCGTCGTCCACAACTCCTGTGGGCAAGTCGGTCGGGCGGTGCGGCCTTGGCGCGATTATTCCGCCCGAGTCATTTGGGACGCCCCAGGGACCGGCGCATGATCCGCCCCCTCATGGACGAGCAGAAAGCCGCCTTCACCCGTGTCCCGCCGCACAGCCAGGAAGCCGAGGAGTCGGTCCTCGGCGCGCTGCTGACCGATCCCGACGCGTTCGACCGCATCGCGGACCTCGTGCGCGCGGACGACTTCTACGTCGAGCGCCACTCGCGGATCTTCGCGGCCATCGCGACCCTCTGCGCGCAGGCCCGCCCGGCCGACGTGATCACCGTGACGGAGGCCCTTCGCCAGACCGGCGAGCTGCAGCGCGTCGGCGGCACGGCCTACCTCGTCGAACTCGCGGAGAAGATCGTCACGGCCGCCAACGTGGACCACTACGCCCGCCTCGTCCACGACAAGGCGATCCTGCGCCGGCTGATCCGCACGTCGTCGGAGATCCTCGCGCAGGCCTACGAGTCACGCGGCTCGACGCGCGACTTCCTCGACAAGGCGGAGACGGCGATCTTCGAGCTGTCGAGCGTGAGCCAGCGCAGCGCGTTGCAGCGCATCGACGGCCTGATCAGCACCACGGTCGAGAAGATCGAGCAGCTCTTCGAGCGCAAGTCCGACGTGACGGGCGTCGCGACCGGCTACTACGACCTCGACCACAAGACCGCGGGCCTGCAGCCGTCGGACCTCATCATCGTGGCGGGACGTCCCTCGATGGGAAAGACGGCGTTCTGTCTCAATATCGCCGAATACGCCGCCGGCGAGTGCGGGGTGGGCGTCGCGGTGTTCTCGATGGAGATGTCGTCGGACCAGCTCGTGATGCGCATGCTGTGCTCGCAGGCCGAGATCGACAACTCGCGCGTGCGCACCGGCAACCTGCATGACCGCGACATCAAGAACATCGCGCTCACGGCCGGAAAGCTCGGCGGCGCGCCGATCTACATCGACGACACGCCGGCGCAGACGGTCCTCGAAGTCCGCGCCAAGGCGCGGCGCCTGAAGCACGATCCGTCGGCGAACCTCGGCCTCATCATCCTCGACTACCTGCAGCTCATGCGCGGGGCGGGCGAGGACAGCCGCGAACAGGAGATCTCGGCGATCTCGCGTTCGCTGAAGGCCCTGGCGAAGGAGCTGAGCGTGCCGATCATCGCGCTGTCGCAACTGAACCGGCAGGTCGAACTGCGCGCCGACAAGCGCCCGGGCATGGCCGACCTGCGCGAGTCCGGGGCGCTCGAGCAGGACGCGGACGTGATCATCTTCCTGTACCGCGACGAGCAGTATAACCCCGACACCGCCGAGCCGGGCGTGGCCGAGATCATCATCGCCAAGCAGCGCAACGGCCCGACCGGCACCGTTCGGCTGATGTTCGACAAGGCCTACGCGCGCTTCCGCAATTTCAGCGCGCGGGAAGACGGCGGGCCGTCGGCCGCGTACGGGCACTTCGAGTAGGCGCCCGGCCGTCCGGATCCCGGCGCGGGAGCGTGCGTGCGGGTCGCAGGAACTGCCGCGCGGGAGCGCGCGGGGGCAGCGCTCGCGTCGCCGGCTCCTCGCCGCGCAGGGAGCGAGGATTCGAGCCGCCGGGTTGAGCTTCCGGCTTTCCTGTTTCAGGATGAAGCCTTGTCGTTCGTCTCTTCTCTGATTTCCGTCGCGTTGATGGGGCTGGCCCTCGGGATGGTCCAGCCGACCACCGCCGTCGGCCGCGCCCCGCGCCAGGCCGGGACGGGGATCGAGCGGTCCGCCAACGGGGCAGGGCAGCGCTATCGCGCAAGCGGCAGCGCGATCTCGTACACGGAGATCGCAGGGCTTCCACTGGACCTGTTCGACGAGCCCCGTGCGGTCTTCGCCGGCGACGACGCCCCGGCTGCCGCGATCCTCGCCACCGCGACCGGCCGCGAGCCGGCCCGGCTCGCCGTGCGTCTCCCCGCCCATCGGCTGCAACGACGATCGCGATCGTCGATCCCCGCCCTCGGACGCTCTCCTCCGCTCGTCTAGCCTTCGCCCAGCCGATCCTTTCGATTCCCCCGCGGCCCGCCTTCGTGCGGGTGCTCACGGAGGCTTCGCGTTCGACGAGCGCGCGATCCTCTCGCTCGGCTCTCGACGGTGCGGAGATCGACGAGGAAAGGGGGCGACGCGCTTCGCTCCGGCAGGCACGACGACGAACGGCATGGAACACGGCTCGCAGGCGGCGTCGCACCGCCGAACCGCTGTTCCGACGAATCCACCAACCAACCGTAACCGAAGAGGGGCAGACTTCGATGGCTACCAACTCCACTTCCACGAATCTCGGCGGGTCGACGCTGGCAGCTGACCTCTCCTCCGGCCTCGTCGTGTTCCTCGTCGCCGTGCCGCTTTGTCTCGGCGTCGCGCTGGCGTCGAACGCGCCGCTGTTCTCGGGCCTTCTGGCGGGCATCATCGGCGGCCTGCTGGTCGGGGCGCTCAGCGGCTCGCACACGAGCGTGAGCGGGCCGGCGGCCGGACTGACGGCGGTCGTGGCGGCCCAGATCGCCCAACTCGGCTCCTTCGAGGCGTTCCTCGCCGCCCTCGTGATCGCCGGCGCGCTGCAGATCGCGCTCGGCGTCGTGCGCGCCGGCTCGATCGCCGACTTCGTGCCGTCCAACGTGATCCACGGGCTGCTCGCGGCCATCGGACTGATCATCATCCTGAAGCAGATCCCGCACCTGTTCGGCTACGACGCCGACCCGGTCGGCGACATGGCGTTCCGGCAGCCGGACCAGCAAACGACGTTCAGCGAACTCGCGAACGTCTTCCTGGGAGGCAAGATCCACCTCGGCGCCAGCCTGATCGGCCTGCTGTCCGTGGCCGTGCTCCTGACCTGGGACCGCGTGAAGGCGCTGAAGAGCCTGCCCGTGCCGGGGCCCCTCGTCGTCGTGCTCGGCGCCGTCGGGGCGAACTCGCTGTTCGTCGCCCTCGGAGAGGGGTGGCGGGTGGATTCGACGCACCTGGTGCAGGTCCCGGTCGCGCAGAGCCTCCCGGAATTCATCGGCTTCCTGCAGATGCCGGACTTCCGGGCGCTGGCCGATCCGGTCGTCTACATGGCGGGCGTCACGATCGCGCTGGTGGCTTCGCTGGAGACGCTGCTCAACCTCGAGGCCGTCGACAAGCTGGATCCGCAGCGACGGTCGTCGCCGCCGGACCGCGAGTTGATCGCACAGGGAATCGGCAACCTCGCCGCGGGGATGATCGGCGGCCTGCCCGTGACGTCGGTGATCGTGCGCAGCTCCGTCAACGTGAACTCGGGCGGCAGGACGAAGCTGGCGACGATCGTGCACGGAACGCTGCTGCTGCTCTGCGTCGCGCTCGTGCCGGACCTCCTCAACCGGATCCCTCTGGCAGCGCTCGCGGCGGTGCTGATCACGACCGGCTTCAAGCTCGCCAGCCCGAAACTGTTCCGAAGCCTGTGGGCGGCGGGCTACGAGCAGTTCCTGCCGTTCGTCGTCACGGTCGGCGCGATCCTGCTGACCGACCTCCTCGTCGGTGTCGTGATCGGCCTCGCGTTCAGCATCCTGTTCATCCTGCGCAGCAACCTGCAGAGGCCGGTGCATCGCCGGCTCGAGAAACACGTCTTCGGCGACGTCCTGCACATCGAGCTGGCGCAGCAGGTGAGCTTCCTGAACCGGGTGGCGCTGCGCAAGGCGCTCGACGAGGCGCCGAGGGGCGGGCACGTGCTGGTCGACGCCCGCGGCACCGACTACATCGACGCCGACGTCCTGTCCGTGATCCGCGAGTTCGAGGAGCGCGTGGCGCCCGCCCGCGAGATCGACTTGAGCCTGGTCGGCTTCAAGCCGCATTACCGCCAGATCGAGGACCGCGTCCAGTACGTCGACCTCGTGACGAGGGACCTGCAGGAAAGCCTGACGCCGCAGCAGGTGCTCGAGTTCCTGCAGGCGGGCAACCAGCGCTTCGTCCGCGGCGAGATGCTCTCCCGCAACATGGCGGACCTGCGCCAGGAAGTCGCCGACAGCCGCCATCCGATGGCCGTGGTGCTCAGCGGGTCGAGCTCGCGCACGCCGATCGAGATGATCTTCGACGTCGGGCTCGGCGACATCTTCTGCGTCCGCACCACCGGCAACGTGTCCGCGCCGGCGACGCTCGGGGGACTCGAGTACGCGTGCGGGTTGGCCGGGGCCAAGCTCATCGTGGTGCTCGGCCACACGAACAACGGGGCCGTGCGCCTGGCGATGGACAAGAGGAGCGACGACGGTGCGAACTTCGGCGACTGCGTGAACCTGCACCCGATCCTCGACGACATCCGCGAGTCGGTGAACGGCACGACAGGCGTCGTCGGGACGACGATGGCGCCGGACGCACCGGCGGCGCGCATCGACGAAATCTCCCGCGCGCACGTCCGCCGCACGATGCGGCGCATCGTCGAGTGCAGCCCGGCCATCGCGCGCCTCGAGCGCGAGGGAGAGGTCCGGCTCGTCGGCGCGATGTACGACGTGCGCGAGGGGACGGTGGAGTTCTTCGAGGGCAACGAAGCCCCGGTGCAGGGGATGGAGGCCGCTTGATGCAGGATCACGACTTTCCCGGTCGCCGTCCGGCCGATGTCCGGCCGTCGCGCGGCGATCGGCCGGCCCGGCGGAAGCGCGCAGCGCATTCGGCGTCGGGCGCGGCGCAGTCGTCCGGGCTGGGACCAACGCTGCCCGGGCGCCCGCCTGCAAGGGGCAGGCGGGCCGTTTCCAACACGAGGAAAGGAGAACGAGGACCGATGATGTTCCGTACAAGCCTTCCGAAATGGATGCTGGCTGCCAAGGCGGCCACCGTGTTCGTCGCAGCCGAGGTCGAGGCGGCGACCAGTCGACGTCCGTCCGAGGCGACGCGTGCCGACGTTGCCGCGTGCCGCAGCCTTGGCGAGGTTCGCGGCGATTCCGGGCACGGCAGGCACGCGGGCGTCGGCTGGGTGCGCACGGCCGAGGCCGACGCCTTGCGCAAGGCGGACGCCCTTGGCGCCACGCACGTGGTCTGGGAGGACCGCCGGTCGCGTGGAGCGTTCAACGGCCGCGTGCTGGCTTCGGCCTGGGCGTGCGAATGATCCGGATAGCGTGACGGTCCGGCCGGGCGTGTCGCGGACGCCCGGCCGGATCACGTCGCCGCAGTGGTCCCGGCGCGTTCGGCCTCGTCGAGGAGGCCCCCGAGGAGCGCCCCCCAGTTCAGGAGCGAAGTGATCCCGAGATACTCGCGCCGCACGCGCGCCTTCGCGCGGCGGCCCATCTTCGCGGCGGCTTCCTGGTCGGCGAGCAGGGACGACAGCGCGGCGACGAACGCGTCTTCGTCCGCGGGAGCGACGAGTCGACCGTTGCGACCGTCCTCGATCTGGTCCTGGATCCCGCCGACGAGGCTGCCGATCACGGGACGCGCCTTCCACATCGCCTCGGTCACGGTCAGTCCGAAGCCCTCGCGCAGGCTCTTCTGCACGATGATGGCGGAGTGGCGCTGGATGGCGTTGACCATCGTCGCGTTCTCCTCGATGTCGTCCATCGGCAGCGAGACGAGGTGGACCCGCCGACGGACGGCGTCGGGAAGCGCTTTCCAGGCGTCGACGACCTCACCGTAGACCTCCGCCCCCTCGGGGTCGTCGGTGACGGCTTCGCTTTCCGGGCCGACCAGCATCAGGTCGGCGTCCCGGTCGCCGTCCTCGACGACGAAACGGTGAAACCCCCGCAGAACCCCGGCCGGATCCTTCAGGCGATCCCAGCGCGAGACCTGCACGACGAGCGGGGTGTCGACGGACGGTGCGTCGCCCTCGCGAACGATCCTCGCGCGTCGCTCGACGCGCGTGATCGAACCGTCGCTGCGACGGAACACGCGGCGCCCGCGGCCGCCCGTCGGACGGATCACGCCGATGTGCCCGAGGATCGCGCGGACGGTCGCGGTCGTCATCGGCGCGTTCTTCGCGGAGAACGGATCGATGTTCGGCGTGATCACGACCGACTTCGCGGCGAGGTAGTCCGGGACGTACTGCTGGCGCGTGAACACGACGCGCGGGACCTTCGCGAGGTACGGTTGGAGGAATGCCCAGCCTTCGAGTTCGTCCGGCGCGGTGTCGCCGCCGTTGCCGACGTGGCAGCGCCAGACCAGCGCCGGCGCGCGCCGGGACAGTTCGGGCACGAGTCCCGCGGTCTGGGGATCATGCAGGAGGACGACGTCGCCGGGCTGGACGAGTTCGCGGAGTTCGGCGGCGTTCGCGGCCAGCGTGTGCTCGTAGGCGCGGCGGGCTTCGTCGTCGAGCGGCGAGCCGTCCCCGCGCTCGCCGTGCAGCGCATTGTGCAGCCGCTTGGTGACCCGGAAGAACGAGGGGTCGCCCTGCAGGACGAGCCAGCGGGCGTCGAAGCCGATGCCGCGCGCGTAGCCGATGAGGCGATGCAGCATCTCCGCCACGCCGCCGCCTGCCGCGGTCGAGCTGACGTTCCAGATCACGCGCCCGGAGAGGCGTTCGCGCAGCCTCGCGGCGACGATCTCGGCGTGGTCGAACTGCCGGCGCTCGGCGACGCCGCGGAACGGTGCGAGCGGCATCGGCGGGGTGTGTACTTCAGTGAGAAGGGACATGCCGGATCCGTTTCATGGCCTGCGCGCGACCAAAGGCCATGTCGCGTCGCTCCGGAGACGGCGCATGCCTCTCCTGGCGCGCACGACGTGCATTTTAAGGGGCGACTCCTGCCAAGGAAAGCGCGGCGCGCGGTGAGGTGGACCTGGCCGACCTTCGCGATCGAGACGGCGCGACGATCCACGTTGCCGCGAAAGGCAGACACGACGAGAACGATCGTGAGTCGGGCATGCGTGGCGTCCTGCGACGCGCACCGGCATCCAGCACGACATCGACGGGATCGATTCCAACGGCGCGAAACGAAACGGCGAGATCGCTCGCGACGTCGTGGAACGCGCACCCGCGTTGCGGTGGAGCCTTCGTCGACGAGTCGCCTTGCGAGCCGAGGCGGCGGGGAGCGCGCGAAGTGTTCGAACTCGCGAAACACGCCCGCGGAGTCCGCGGCTGCGTTCGCGAGCGGGTCGAGCTCGGTGAGGGGAGGCGCAGGGGGACGGCGGCTGGCGCTATCGTCCGAAGAGGCCGCCGAAGAACGAGTCGTTCTTCTTCGAGGGATCGGGCTCCTTCGGGGGCGGCGGCGCGAGCTTGCCTCCCAGCAGGTTGCCCGGCAGATCGAGGACGCCCTTCAGCACGTCGCCGGGCACCTCGAGTCCGCCCCGCACCATGCCCGCGACATCCGGAAGGTACATCGGGTTCCCCCACGGTCCGCGGATCAGGACGGGGACCGATACGCCAGGGGACCCGAGGCCGAGCTGGCCGACGGCCGGCGCGACGAATTTCGGAGCAACGCGAAGATCGAGCGACCTGTTCGGCAGGTCGATCGATCCGGCGCCCTCGGCGTGCAGCAGCGGGGAGCGCAGCACCAGGTCGTCGGTTCGTGCGATTCCGCCGGCGAGGCGGAAGCTGCCGCCGAGCACCGAGAAATCCGTCTTCGCCGCGTCGCTGCGCCCGAAGGCGCCCGTGACGTGCGTGACCATGCCGATCAGGTTCACCCCGCGGAGCGTGCCGTCGCGCAGTTCGACCCGCGCGGTTCCGCCGAGCGCGCCGACGAGCTCGCGGCTCGATCGGCCGCGGGTGCTGAGCGAGGCGCGGACCTGCGCGGTGCCCGTGAGACGGTCGAACCCGGCCAGGTCACGGAGCAGGGAGTCGGAACGCAGGCCCGACAGGTCGCAGGAAACGTCGAGGGACGCGCGGCCCGCCTGCGAACCGTCGAGCGTGACAGACGCCGTGCCGGCTCCGCCGTAGAGCGCGACCTCGGTCAGGTCCGCGCTCAGGCGGCCGGCAGCCAGTCGTGCGCGCGCCGCGGTCCTGCCGAGCCGGAAGCCCGGAACATCCAGGCTGCCGAGCGAGAGCTCGACCGCGGCGTCGATCGCCCGCATGCCGTCGACCGCGATCGGTTCGTCGCTCCAGGCCTCGTTCGTTCCGCCGGCGGGCGGGGAGTCCTGCGAGGACAGGTACGGATTCAGGTCGAGCCGTTCGATGGCCAGCGATCCTTCGATCCGCGGCGGCGTGGCGGCGAAGTCGATGTCAAGGTCGCCGTTCGTGCGCGTGTCGTCGAGACGGATGTCGGCCTTCCGGAGGCCGAGCTTCGACGCGGTGACGGTCGCGTCCCCCCGTATCGCGAGGGTGCCGAACGTCGCCGTGTCCGCGTTCATCGGCTTGCCGCACCAGGAGGCCACGTCGCGAACGGACTGGATGTCGAGGGCGACGCTGCCCTCGAGACGCAAGGGCGCACGGTGGGCCTTCGCGTCCTCGACACGCAGCCGGACGTTCGGCGCTTCCAGGCGCACGGTCAAGGACGTCGTGCCCGATTCGGTGAAGGCGCGCGGATCGGCCATCGCGACGGCGACTTCGATCTTCCGTTCCCGCCACTCGAAATCGCCTTCCATCTCGAGGGGATGATCGAACCCCTCCAGCGAAACGTCGAGGTTCACCTCGGTGAACGTCTGCGTCGCTCCGGATCGTCGGTCGTTCCACGACACGCGACCGGCCACGATCCGCGCCTCGTCGAGTTGCAGGTCCTGCAGCGAAGCGGCCCCGTCGCGGCCTGCGCCCGGGCGCTCGCCCGAGTCGGGCCCGAACTCCCAGTTGCTCCTGCCTTTGGCGTCCACCTGCAGTGCGATCGTCGGTCGTTCGAGCACGAAGCTCTCCACCTCGACCTTGCCCGAGAACAGGGGGCGCAGCCTCAGCGCGAGCCGCAGCGTATCGAGGGTGATCATGTCCGCTGGCTCGGCGCCCGGTGCATTCGCGAGTCCCACGTCGTCGGCGACGAACTCGATTCGCGGGAACAGCGACAGGCTCATCTGGCCGTCGATCCGGAGCTCGCGCCCGGTCAGCTGCCGCACGCGGGAAACGAGTTCCGGCTTCCAGGCGACGGGATCGAGCAGGCGGATCGCCGTGACCACGAGGCCGATGGCGACCAGCGCAAGGACGACGGCGAGTCCGATGGCGAGCTTCTTCATCGTGGTTCGCGGGGCCGCGCCGATCGAGTCGAGTGGCTACGGCCCGTTGCAATTGAGACGGCAGCGTCGGTCATGCCTCGCGCGGCAGTCGCGGGCAAGCCGGAGTAGCGCAGGTGCGTCCGTCGCCGTTCGCCTGCGGCCCGATGCGGCATTCGGCACTTGGCGAACCTCGAGCCGCGGTGCGGGGACCGGTTTGCGACCTTGCCGCGTTGCGCGGAATGCAGTCAGGCGGCTTCAGGCCGCCGCATCAGAGGTTCAGCCCGGATTCGTGCGCTGCGCGACGGTACCCTTCCACGAGGGCGCACCGATCGCTGCTGCGCTCGATCTCGCTGATGACGGCGACGCTCCGGGCGCCGGCCTGCCAGCAGGCGCGTGCGCCTTCGAGCGTGACGCCGCCGATCGCGACGACCGGAAGCACGGTCGCGCGGCAGGCCTCGGCGAGTCGTTCGAGTCCGCGGGCCTCGCGCACCCCGGCCTTGGTCGGGCTCTCGAACACCGGACCGAATCCCAGGTAGTCCGCGCCGCACGGGCCGGCCGCGGCGGCTTCAGCCACGCTGTGCGTGGAGTACCCGACGATCGTGCGCCCCGGCGCCGCCGCGAGCACGCGACGCGCCGCCTCGACGGGCAGGTCTTCGTCGCCGAGATGCACGCCGGCGGCGCCGGCCGCTGCGGCGACGTCGGCGCGGTCGTTGACGACGAGCAGCGCCCCGGACCCGCGCAGGTCGGCGACCATTCTCGCGGCCAGATCGACGAACGGACCGGCCGCAAGGCCCTTCGCGCGCAGCTGCAGCAACGGGCAGCCTGCGTCGGCCAGCTCGAGCGCGAGCGCGACGGCGGCTTCGCACGCGGCCGCGCTGTCGCCGGTGACGTTGACGATCGGGTAAAGCGCAGGCAGTCGCGCCGCGGTCACGGCTTCGTTCGCGCGACGGCGATCCCGTAGTCCGTGATCTTCTTTCGCAGCGTGTTACGGTTGATGCCGAGGATGTCCGCCGCGCGCAGCTGGTTCCCGCCGGTGCTCTCGAGGACGGCCTCGAACAGGGGCTTCTCGACCATCGCGAGCACGCGGTTGTGCAGGTCGCGGGGCTCGGCCGTGCCGAACGAAGCGAGCAGCTCCCGGATCTTGGTGCCGAGGATCTCGCTGAGCGGCGCCGTCAGGTCCATCGCCGGGGTCGCCGCGCGGGTGCGAAGCGGAAGGTCCGCCGGCCCGAGCACGCGGTCGGGGGCGAGCGCGGCCGCGCGCAGCAGCACGTTCTCGAGTTCGCGGACGTTGCCTTTCCACGGCTGCTCGACGAGCAGCGACATGGCCTCCGGCGACACGCCCTTCACCTTGAAGCGCTCCCGCTGGTTGATGCGGTCGAGGAAGTGGCGCACGAGGTCCGGGATGTCCTGGCGACGCTCGCGAAGCGGCGGGAGATCGATCACGACGACCTTCAGCCGGAAGTAGAGGTCCTCGCGGAAGCGGCCCGCCTCGACCTCGCTCTCCAGTCCGCGGTTGGTCGCGGTGATCACGCGGCAATCGGCCGGCAGCAGCTCATGGCCGCCCACGCGGGAGAACTCGCGCTCCTGGAGGACGCGCAGCAGCTTGGCCTGCAGCGCGAGCGGCATGTCGCCGATCTCGTCGAGGAAGAGCGTCCCGCCCTTGGCCTGCTCGAACTTGCCGATGCGGCGATCGGTCGCCCCCGTGAACGCGCCGCGCTCGTGGCCGAACATCTCGCTTTCGAGGAGGTCGGCCGGGATGGCCGAGCAGTTCACGGCGATGAAGGGACCGTCGGCGCGCGTCGAGTAGGCGTGGATCGCGCGGGCGACGACTTCCTTGCCCGTTCCGCTCTCGCCCTGGATCAACACGGTCGTCGGGCTCGCGGCCATGCGGCCGATGATCTTGTAGACCTCCTGCATCGCCGGCGACTGGCCGACGATCTCGGCTTTCGGGGACGGCTCGACCTGCGGCCTGGGGACGGGCATCGCGTGCAGCGCGGCCCGGCTGTCGAAGATGCGGCGAGTCAGGGCGACGAGCTTGTCGAGGTCGAACGGCTTGGTGACGTAGTCGAACGCGCCGCGTCTCGTGGCCTCGATCGCATTGGCAACCGAGGCCTTGCCGGTGATGACGACGACGTCGGTTTCGGCGCCGTGGTTGCGGATGCGGTCGAGCAGGTCGAAGCCGCTCTCGCGCCCGAGGTTGATGTCCACGAACGCGACGTCGACACGGCCGCTGTCGAGGGCCGCTTCGGCGCCTTCGAGTTCGGCCGCCGTCTCCACCGTGTACCCGGCGTCCGTCAGCGCGTCGCCGATCACGCGGCGGACGTCGGCCTCGTCGTCCACGACCAGCACGGTGCCTTTTCGATGCGTGCTCACGACAGTTCTCCTTTACCTGGCTTCGCGCGCGCGGTGCAGCGGCAGGGTCACGTGGAAGACGGCGCCGCCGCCCGGGACGTTCGCGGCGCGGATGCGACCGCCGTGGGCCATCGCGATGGCTCCGGCGATCGGCAGCCCGAGGCCGTGGCCGCCGGGCCGTTTCGAGTACATCGGCGAGAACATGTGCTCGAGCGCTTCCTTGTCGAGCCCGGGGCCGTTGTCGGAAATCGACACGGTCAGGAAGGACACCTTGCCCGATTCACTGTCCACGTAGAAGGAGTGGTCCATGCGCGTCGCGATGCGGATGCGCCCGAGCGACTCCGGACAGTGGTCGACGGCGTTTCGCAGGATGTTCAGGAACAGCTGCTCGAGCTTGGCGGCGTCGCCGTCGACGTCCGGAAGGCTCGGGTCGAACTGCTGCTCGAAGACGATGCCGCGCTCGTCGGCCATCGGGCGCTCGAGCAGGATCAGGTCGTTCAGGATGCGATGAATGTTGACGGGCTGCTTGCGGAGCTGCGGCGCCTCGAGCGCCATCAGGCCCTCGACGAGTTCGCTCAGGCGGTCGACCTGGCGGACGATGATGTCGGTGTATTCGATCAGGTCCTGGCGGTCGGCGAGCCGACGGCCGAGGAGCTGAGCGGCGCCGCGGATGCCGGACAGCGGGTTGTTGATCTCGTGGGCGAACTGCGCGGCCATGCGGTCGAGGTCGACCGCCAGGCGACGCTGGGTTTCCTCGACCTGGATCGCGGCGCGACGGGACTGGTCGTAGATCGCGAGGACGCAGGTCGTCACGCCGTCGTCGTGCTCCCGGACCACGGAGGCCTCGGCGAGAACGGGGATGCGGCCGGAAATGGTCGCCAGTTCGCCTTCCTCCCGCACGCTCGGGTGGTCCGGCCCGAGGCGCTGGAGCATCCGCGAGATCCACGGCGAACGGGCGAAGATCTCGTCGCGGCTGCGGCCGATCAGCGCGTTCCGGGAGCGGCTGAGCAGGGATTCGGCCGCCGGGTTGACGAACGTCACCTGCGCGGCGGGACCGAAGGCCACCACGGCTTCGAGCAGGCTCGCCAGCACCGCCTCGGGTTCGGCGGTGCGGATGGAATCCTCGGACGCCACGTTCGACGAGCGCGGCTTCGGGAAGGCTCGAAGTCGCAGACCGACGGATGGTACCATGCACGGGCGCGGCTCAAAACGCAGCCGCCGGAGCCGGAGGCCTCATGCTGCGCATCGGACAGGGCTACGACATCCACCGTCTCGTCGAGGGCCGGCCCCTGAGGCTCGGCTGCACGGACGTCCCGCACGGCCTCGGCTCGCTCGGGCACAGCGACGGGGACGCGGCGGCGCACGCGCTGTGCGACGCCCTGCTCGGCGCCTGCGGACTCGGGGACATGGGCCTGTTCTTCCCTTCCAGCGAGCAGCGCTGGAAGGACGCGGACTCGACGCTGTTCCTGCGCGAGGTCGGCGAACGGCTCTCGTCGATCGGGGCGACGCTGCAGAGCGCGGACGTGACGATCGTGCTGGAGCGGCCGCGCCTGGCGGCGTTCCTGGCGCCGATGCGCGAGGCGATGTCCCGGGCGCTCGGGGTCAGCCCGGAGCGGCTCTCGGTGAAGGCCAAGAGCAACGACGGGCTCGGTGAGGTCGGCGAGGGCCGGGCCGTGGTGGCGATCGCCGTCGCGCTCGTCGATATCCCCGGGGCGACCTGAGGTTCCTGCTGGCGCGCCTGGCGGTTCGTTGCCTTGCGGAAAGGCGCGTGGTTGATTTCGCGGATGCTGCAGGTCCGCACCCGATTCGCGCCCAGTCCGACCGGTCATCTCCACATCGGCGGAGCGCGCACGGCGCTGTTCAACTACCTGTTCGCGCAGCGCCACGGCGGACGCTTCGTCCTGCGCATCGAGGACACCGACCGGGAGCGGTCGACCGAGGAGTTCACCGAGGCGATCCTCGAGGGACTGCGCTGGCTCGGGCTCGACTGGGACGAGGGGCCGGTCTACCAGTCGAGGCGCTCCGACTACTACCGCGCGATCGTCGACAAGCTGCTGGCCGACGGCAGCGCCTACTGGTGCTTCTGCACGGCCGAAGAGCTGGACGCGAAGCGCAAGGCCGCGCAGGAAGCCGGTCGAAGCACGGCCTACGACCGCACGTGCCGCCGCGCGCGCCGGCGGCCCGGGCCGGGCGACGCGGCCGTGGTGCGCCTCGCCGTGCCCGAGGACGGCCAGACGGTCGTTTCCGACATCATCCGCGGCGAGATCGTCTTCGAGAACCGCGAACTCGACGACCTGGTGCTCGTTCGATCGGACGGATCGCCGGTCTTCCATCTCGTCAACGTCGCCGACGACATCGAAATGAAGATCACGCACGTGCTGCGCGGCGAGGACCACATCACGAACACGCCGCGCCAGGTGCAGATCTTCCGAGCGCTCGGCGCGAAGCCGCCGGTCTACGGGCACATGCCGCTGATCGTCGGCCAGGACCGAGCGCGGCTGTCCAAGCGCCACGGCGCGACGTCGCTGCTCGCGTATCGCGACATGGGCTTCCTGCCCGAGGCGACGCTGAACTACCTCGCCCGGCTGGGCTGGTCGCACGGCGACCAGGAGATCTTCACGGTGGCCGAACTCGTCGCGGCCTTCGACGCGGAGGCGATCCAGAAGTCGGCGGCGGCCTGGGACATGGAGAAGTTCACGTGGGTCAACGCGCAGCACATGAAGCAGCGCACGGCCGGTGAACTCGCGGCGCTGGTGAGGCCGTTCCTGCCGGAGGATACGATCGCGGGGCTCGGCGACCACTACCTCGAAACGGCGGTCGCGCTGGTCCGCGAGAGGGCACGTACGCTCGTCGAACTTGCCGCGGAACTCGGTCCGTTCGTCCGGACGTCCATCGAGTACGATCCCGCCGCGGTGGAGAAGTTCCTCGGGGAGGAGCACCGCCGCAGGCTCGAATCGCTCGCGCAGGAGATGGAGGCGATGGACTCGTGGGTCGCCCCGCAGATCGAGAACGAGATCCGCGCGTTCTGCGAAGGCGAGGGCGTCAAGCTCGGGGCCGTCGCCCAGCCCCTGCGCGTCGCGTTGACGGGCGGCACGGCGAGCCCCGGGATCTTCGAGGTCTGCCACGTGCTCGGCAAGCCGCGCACCGTCGCGCGTCTTCGTACTGCCTGCGCCAACGCCGAGGCCGGCACGCTGAAGCCGCGGAGCTGAACGTCGAGCTTTCCTGGACCGTCCCGGGGGTGGCGTTCGAGCGCTCCTGCGAGGATCGTCGTCGTGGCGAGGTCGCCCGGCCGATGGCTTCCCCGTTGCCGCAGCCACTGGCGGGTTCTCCGGGCGGTGGGATCGCCAGCGCGCAAAAGAAAGGCCCGGATGCCGATCCGGCACCCGGGCCTCTGGCTGAAACCGCGGTGCGGCTTCAGGCTGCGTGGATCACGG
>CAYYZO010000082.1:0-17544 GCA_964476185.1 uncultured Myxococcales bacterium | reverse complement strand
CGATCGGCGAACTTGAGACAGTCCAGCGAGGCAGTGTCTCGTTCTGATCCCCCGATGGTTCGAGGATTCGCAGGCATCTCGAGAGACTGCCTCGCCTTTTCAAGGTTCTCCAACTCCAGTCCGCGGCGGCACGACCGTTGCTGTGTCCTGTCGTGGCGACGCGCGTACAGCGCGAGGAAGGCCGAGGTCTTTCCGCTCGCCCGGAAGGAGATACCAGCCGATGCTTTTTGCCAGATCTTCCCGACATACCGCGATCGCGGCGGCTCTCGCCGTATTGACAGTTGCATTCTGCAGTCCGGTCGACGTCGAAGCGCAGAACGATGAACTGGAAGTGCTGATCCTGGGCAGCAGTCTCAGCAGGGGGATCAAGGGATACCTCGGCAGGATCGCACGATCCCTCGGCGAGCCCATGAACATCAAGGCGCGGGCATGTAGCCGGTGCACCTTGAACGACCACGTGACGTCGTCGAGGACGCTGAAGTCCGTTTCCTCGCGGAGCTGGGACTTCGTCGTCTTGCAGGAACAGGGGGCGGGGACCTGGGGCGGAACGCATCCGAACCCTCGTTATCCCGACGCGATGGCCCTCGCGGAGCATGCCGGCTCCCGGGGGGCGAGGGTGGCTCTCTCGATGACGTGGCGGAATGAGGGGGAAGCGCTCGCCACCTACGATTTTCTTCTCGGTGAGCCTGGCGGAACGTCGGGATACCTCCCGTTGGCGAACATGATCGATGCGGACCTTGCGCGGATCGGGATCGCGTTCCGCAATGCGCAGATCGAGGCACCGGAGCTCCCGTTGTGGAAGCGTGACGGGCGCCATGCCAGCCGTCTCGGCCGCTACCTCGCTGCAGCGATGCTGTATGCAACGCTCACGGGCAGACCGACGACCGGCGCCTGGTTTCCTGGAAACCTCGCGCCCGAGATCGCCGCCTACCTTCAATCACTGGCTGACGCTACGGCGCTCGACGGGCTGGATCTGTATGCCGATGGCCCGTGATGACTGCGCGGCGGCGCGAGGGGTCAAGGCGGGTCGCCCGACGTCAGGCGCTCCACGAGATCCGTGATCCGGTCCAGCAGTTCGCGGCACGCTGTCGCATCGCCCGCCTTGGCGGAATCCTCGAGGGCACTTCCCAGCTCGGTGAGATCCGGGAAGCCGAAGGTCCCTCCGGATCCCTTGAGTTGATGGCCGAAACGCATGGGTTTCAAGAAGTCGTTCCTCTCGCATGCCAACGCGCAGGACGAGGCGCTCCTGGTGATCGTCTTCAGGAACTGGGGCGCCAGCGCGGCGAGAGACGGGGCGATGATCGAACTGGCCCCGGCAGCGGTCGCGGTCGACGACTCGTTCTCAAGGTCCCCGGCAGGACCGGCGTTACCACCGTGCGCCGTGTGCCCCGGGACGCCGACCGGCCGCGCAGGGGCCCAGCGCCGGCACATCCCGAGAAGCTGCTCCTTCGTTTCGACAGGCTTCACCAGGTAGTCGGTCATCCCCGCCGCCAGACACTGCTCTCGGAACCCACGCATCGCATGGGCCGTGAGCGCAACGATCGGCACGGCCCCCAGGCCGTTCTCGCGTTCGAACTCCCGGATTCTCTTCGTGACTTCGAAGCCGCTCATCCTCGGCATCTCGATGTCCATGAGAACCACGTCGAAGCGATGGCTGGTCGCCGCGCGAACTCCGTCGGCGCCGTCCTTCTTCCAGGTGACGACGTGCCCTGCCTGTTCCAGGATCCGGCAGAACAGCAACCCGTTGAGGGCATTGTCCTCCACCAGGAGCAGGTCGAGGGGAGCCTCGGTGGTTGGACTGAGGGACAGGGGGTCGTTGCCATCGTCGAGATCGGGCACGGGGTCGCCCGCCGCTCGCGCAACCGTGCGAAGAAGTGGGCGGAGGCGTACCGGCGAGGCCAGATCGCAGCCTGAGCGGCCGCCTCGATCGAAAAAGTCGCCTATGCGAACGACCGGGGGAGACCTCCCGATTCGGTGGGCAAGAATCGATTCCAGCGCTTCCGGTCCCGGATCGTCCTGACTGGAATCGATCAGGACCGCGACCGGCGGCCTGCCGCCCTCGGCGATTCGAACGATGCCCTGGTAGCCGTCCTGGTAAGATTCAGCCTGGAAACCCGCGCGTTCGAGCATGAAGACGAGCGCCCGGCGAACTGCCGGAGACTGGTGAACGATCACGACCCGGCGACCATCGCCTCGACTGCAGTCGAGCCGCGGCTCCTTCCGCGGAGAGCGCTTCAGGTCGAGGTCGACGGAGAAGCTCGACCCGACATTCGGCGTGGACTGAAGTTCCAGGTGTCCCCCCATCGCTTCCACCAGTGCGCGGCTGATGGCCAGGCCGAGCCCGGTTCCCGGCGCCCGCCCGGTCTGGTCCTCCTCGACCTGGGCGAAACGCTCGAACACCCGCAAACGCTGATCCTCGCGGATCCCGACCCCGGAGTCGCTGACGACCAGCCGGACCGTGACGGTCTGGTCCGTTGATCCCGAACAGAGTTCGACTCCCAGCTGAACCCATCCGTCGCGGGTGAACTTCACGGCGTTCCCCACCAGGTTGTTCAACACCTGGCGGAGCCTGCGCCGATCTCCCAGCACCTCCGCCGGCAGCATCGGATCCACGTAGGAAACGAGTTCGATCCCTTTGGTCCGGGCGGTGTCGCGTGCCGCCGCTGCCACCTCCTCGACGAGTTCGCCGAGGTCCATCGGGCCATCCTCCACGTCGAACTCCCCGGCATCGATCCGGGAGAAATCCAGGACGTCGCCGATCAGCTCGTACAGGGATCCGGAGCTCAGGTTGACGGCTTCGACATACTCTCGCTGTTCCTCGTTCAGGTCCGTTTCGGCCAGCAGTCTCCCCAGTCCGATGACTGCGTTCAGCGGCGTGCGGATCTCATGGCTCATGTTGGCTACGAATCGCGACTTCTCGAGGCTCGCGGATTCCGCTCGTTCTTTCGCCTCGCGCAGTTCGCCTCGAGTTCGAACCCGCTCGGAGATGTCGCGAATGTAACCGACGAAAAGCCGGTCATCGCCGTTCCCGGCGACGTTGACCGAGAGCTCGACGGGGAAGCGCTTCCCGTCGGCGCGAAGGGCTTCGATCTCGATGCGTTTCCCGACGACGGGCCCTTCTCCGGTTGCCAGGAACCTGGCGAGCCCTCTGCTGTGACTTGCCCGGAGCTCCGGCGGGATGATCATCTCGGCCAGCGATCTCCCCAAAGCATTCGCACGATCGTATCCGAAGGTGACTTCGGCCGCGGGGTTGAAATCGACGACCTCTCCGCGGGTGTTCATCGTGATCACGCTGTCGAGCGCGGTTTCCACGACGGCGTCGCGCTGAGCTGATCGGCGGGCAAGTTCCTTGTCGCGGCGAATCCGCAGGATTTCTGCGGAGTAGGCCCGCTCCCGATGGTTCCTGCGAACGAGCATGAACGCCAGGGCGAAGAGAACCGACGCCGCGATCCCGAAGCCTCGTTCGAGATGCTCCGCGCCGCCGCCATTCACGGAAACCGCGAGCCAAGCGAGGGTCGAAACGGTGAGCAACCCCGCAATCCAGGCTCGTGAGTGGAGCATCCCTCCAGCCGCGACGTTGAAGAGGACGAAGTTGATGGCGTGGTGCGACAGCGGCAGGAGGAAGTAGTGGACCGCGACGTTGGTCAGCGCCGCCACGGCGATCGTCCCAGCAAGGAGATCGGCCCGTTCCACGGCGACGAGTCGGGATCGAGCCACGACGGCGACGACGCCACAAGTCAACGCGGTGATCGCGGAGAGCGGCGTCATCCAGGCCGCCACATCCTCCGGCAAGACGAGGGCGTGGCTGAGGGAATAGAGGCCGTAGACCAGAACGCCGAAGGAACCCACGACCGGGAGACTGGCAAAGGCCTCCTCGTCGCGATACCGCCGAACGAGTCGGGCGTCGATGATCTCGGGATCGTGCGACGTTGCGGGCTCTCCCGTCACGCGTGAGAGCCCTCGTCGCGCATCAGTCCGTACTTTTCCATCTTCCGGTAGATCGTCGCGCGTCCGATCCCCAACCGACGAGCGGCGTCCTGGACGTTCCAGCCACAGGCTCGTAACGCATGAGCTATCGCGTCGCGCTCGACTGCTTCCAGAGGAACGATCGCATCCGGCTCGAGGCTTCGGACCTGCGATTCGTTGCCCGGGGGTAGCGCGGAGTCGCTCCAGTCGGGGTCGGACAGGTGGTCCAGGATGACGTCGGGCAGGGATTCGAGGCTGATCCTGTCGTTGTCTTCCAGAACAACCGCTCGTTCGATCGCGTTCGCGAGCTCCCGGATGTTCCCGGGCCATGGATAGCGGGCCAGCGCCGATTCGGCCTCTTTGGTAAACCCCAGGAACTTTCGCCCGTGTGTGTCTCCCAGGCGCCTCAGAAAGGCCTGTGAGAGAAGCGCGACATCACCGCCACGCTCTCTGAGGGGGGATAACTCGCACGGGAAGACGGCGAGACGATAGTAGAGGTCCTCGCGGAACCGGCCAGCGGCGACTTCCGTCTTCAGGTCCCTGTTCGTGGCTGCGATGACCCGGACATCGATCGGTCGGATGCGCTCGCCGCCGACACGCTGGACTTCCCTCTGCTGGACGACCCGAAGGAGGCGAACCTGGATGTCCGAGGGCAACTCGCCGACCTCGTCGAGGAACAGCGTTCCCTGATCGGCCCTCTCGAAGCAGCCCTTGCGCGCTCCAGTGGCGCCGGTGAATGCGCCCTTCTCGTGCCCGAACAGTTCGCTTTCGGCGAGCCCCTCGGGGATGGCGCCGCAATTCAGGGCCACGAATGGTCCGCTACGCCTCGCGCTTTCCGCGTGAACTGCCCTGGCCGCTACTTCCTTTCCGGTTCCTGTCTCGCCCTGGAGCAACAGCGAGACGTCACTCGACGCCGCGCGACGCAGGACCTGCTTGATCGCCAGGATCGATCTCGAGGATCCCAGCATCGAATCGATTCCTTGCCCTTCGCGAGCTTCATCGGTCAGAGCCGAGAGCCGAAGCTCCAATCGGCCGCGCTCGCAGGCCCTGCGCACGGAAGTGGTCAGGCGCGTCCGTTCGAATGGCTTCTGGATGTAATCGGAAGCGCCCTTGCGCATGCACTCGATGGCCAAGTCGAGATCGTCTTCCCCGGTGAGGACCACGACAGGCGCTTCGCCGTTCTCGCCCAGAATGCGTTCGAGAAGCTCGGTGCGCTGAAAATCCGGAAGTCCGAGATCCAGGATGATCGCTGAAGGGCTTCGGGATGCCAGCCAGGCCAGGCCGCGTGTCCCCGTGTCGGCACTGTGAACGACAATCCCTTCGGCCTGGAGCTGGACCGACACGGCTCGGACGATGTTGGGATCATCGTCGATGAGTAGGATGTCCATGACGGCTGGAAGCATACGACCATCGACGTCTCGACGCCACGTGCGTGACGTCGGGCTACTTCCGCTGAGCATCCGCGTGCCGGTTCCGCAGGGCACCGGACGAGTTCTCTCGGAGTTCGGCTAAAGATCCCGCGTTTCGCGCGGTCCGTTTCGTCCTTCCACCGAGGCTTCGGAGTCCCTGACCCTTTGGGGGGTGCGGATCCGGGTGATCGGCGAGGCGCCTGCCGGCGACATTCTGACAGGTGCGGGCCCGCGTTCTGGCACTCCGCGACGCGACGGCATCGGGTTCTTGCGCAAGCAGCTTCCGGAGATCTTCGCGCTGAGACGCCTCGGTGCGGCAACTCAACAGTGATCCCGTTCACGGCGGGCGACCGTAGGTTCCGTGCTGCGACGCCTCGGTGGGGGAGGGGAAGGAGCAGGGGCTTACCGGCATGGGATCGAGCGCCGTTTCCTGCGGCGAGTCTCGTGCGAGTCCCCTGCGGCCATCGCGACGACTGTCGTCGAGGCCCGGACCCGCCGGTCCGGGAGTCCAGCCCGTGGATAGCCGCGGCGCTGCCGCCGAAGGCGTCTCACTTCGAGACAGGCCATGTCCCGACCGTCTCAATCCGTCGCTCCGCCAGGATCAATCGGAGCCGCTAGCCAGCTCGGCACAGGCCGTCTTGCAACGCGTTTTCAGCAGGTTGGCCGACCTCACCGCGATTGGCCCGAATCTCGCTGAAGTGGGGGATCGCTCGACCGGACCCGCGGTCGCCCAAGCGGCCGGGGGTCCATCCGACAACCCACCAGCCCCTGGAGGAGCAGTTCATGACAAATCTTGCCTCTTCTCTCAGCCCGCACTCTCGATCCGTCGCCTCCCGCCTGATGGCCTTCGTCTTCGCGACCACGGTGACGGGTGTGGCAATCCTTTCTCCGGCCCCCGCGCTTGCCCTGGACCAGTGTCCGACCGGCGGCGATTGCGTGGGCGGAGCTCGATTCCTTGCCGTTCGCTACCTGGGGCCGGAACCCGACGTGGAGGTTTCGGTCGCCAACGCTGCAGACCCGGGTGACGTGCTCGCTGTCTACACTGGTGTCGAGCCGGGACAGTTCCTGTATGTCGACATGGCGCAGTCGGTCCTGCCGATCCCGGTCTCGGAGGTCGTGTTCACCGTCACTCAGCTTCCCTTGCCCTTGGAGGTGAGTCTCTTTCACGTTTCCTGCTCGCAGCCTTTGACACAGGGGCAGTCGATCAGCGCCCGTCTCGAACTGACCTGCTTCGATTCCGCCGGCGTAGACGCCGACGACGCCTGCGCGTTGGATTGCGACGGCGGACTGGGGTGCTCCGCGAGTCCGGAGCTGTGCGGCGACGGCCTCGACAACAATGGCGACGGCCGGGTGGATTGCGCCGACCCGGAGTGCGACGGCGCTCCTGAGTGCCCGCTCCCCGGGTGTTCGTCCTCGACGGCCTGCGAAGGCGGTGTGCGATTCCTGTCGGTTCTCTACGACGGACCCGAGACCAACGTGACCATCTCGGTCGTCAACGCAGCCGATACGAGTGATGTCGCGGCAACCTTCGTCGGAGTGAACCCGGGCGATGTGCTGAATCTGGGTAGCAGTGGCGACGGTGCTGCCCTGCTTCCCCTGGATCTGACCTTCGTCGTCGTGCGGGACGGTCTCCCTCTGCCGCTGGAGGTCTTCGACCTCCACATCTCCTGCTCGCAGCCCTTGACCCCCGGGCAGGACATCAGTGGCCGTATGCAACTGCTGTGCTTCGATTCGGTCGACATCGCCGAGGACGACGTCTGCCGCGGCAACTGTACCGGCCTCCTCTGCGTGCCGACGTTTCCTTCCTGCTCGAGCGATCTGGACTGCGACGACGGGCTGACCTGCAACGGTGCGGAGACTTGCGATCCGCTCAACGGCTGTGTCGCCGGCACGCCGTTGAGCTGCGACGACGGGGTGTTCTGCAACGGCGAGGAGATCTGCACCGAGGGCTCCGGATGCCAGGCGGGACCGCCGGTGGTCTGCGACGACGGCGTCGAGTGCACGGCGGATTTCTGCGATCCCGACACCGATTCCTGCACGATCCGCCCGCGGAACCTGCGTTGCAGCGACGGCCTCTACTGCAACGGCAGGGAAACCTGTGACCCGATCCGGGGTTGCCTTCCCGCCCTCGAGCCCGTGCTCTGTGAGGATGACGTGACCTGCACGGTGGATTCCTGCAACGAGATCACCGACCGGTGCGACCATGTCCCGACGAACAGCCTGTGCAGCGACGGCCAGTTCTGCAATGGCGAGGAAATCTGTGACTCCCGACGGGACTGTCAGCCTGCGCAGGCTCCGATCGACTGCTCTGGCCTGAGCACGCAGTGCTCGGCGGGAGTCTGTGACGAGCTTCTGGACTCGTGCGCCGCTGTGGCGGTCAACGAAGCCTCGCCCTGTGACGATGGCATCTTCTGCACCGGATCCTCGGAGTGCAGCGCGGGCACGTGCGTCGCTACGGGTGGAACGTGTGGCGACGGAATTCTCCAGGCCGTGTGTGGCGAGGAATGCGACAACCCGGCCGATCCCAACTGCACTGCGGGGTGCGCAGCCCTGGCGGGAGCCTGCGGCAACGGGATCCTCGAGGGGACCGAAACCTGCGAGCTGCCGTCGGCGGAGATCTGTGACGATCGAGCCGACAACGACGGCGACGGACTCGTCGACTGCGCTGATCCCGACTGCACGGGCGGAAGCCAGATCGACCCGTCTCCAAGCTGCGGGGCCACCTGCGTGGAGGTTCCGGCGTGCAAGCCGATCCTGGACGATCCGGCCATCATTCGGATCCACCCGGACCCCAGGCGCAGCCTGTTCAAGTTCCACGGGCGTGTCCTGGCGGCGCCCGAGGACTTCGATCCGATGGAGCAGGGCTTCGGCCTGGTCGTCAGCAACGAGGACGGCGTCATTTTCCGGGCCGAACTGCTGCCGGGCGACTTCACGTGCCGGAAGCTCCGCTGCAAGTTCAAGGACAGGCTGGCCCGATCCGGGGCCGGTCGACGCGACGGCATCTATACCCTTCGCACCCGGTTCAAGCAGTTGGATGGGGAGTGGACCTACACCTTCACCGTCAAGGTGTTCACCGACCTGTCCAGGGCGACAACGCCGCGAATGACCACGCAGGTTTACGGCGTGGACGGTGTCGGCTTCCTGACCTCGGATTGGAGAGCCAAGGGGGAAGGCTGGATCCTGCGCCTCAAGGACGCGATCCAGGTGGAGTACTAGGGGATGCGAAGCGGCGGGGCTTGCCGACGACTCGGTGGCCCCGCCGCACCGTCTGATTGCGGGATCCGTCGTGCACCTGCCGTCTGGAGTCCCCCGGGCACGCCCCCCTCGATCGGCATGTTCCCCGGCGTCAGGATCGCGCCACCGGCCTCTCGACCTTCTCCCAGAACAGGCAGTCGTCGACGCTGCGACGCACCGGACGCTTGTACGGCTGCAGCGGCCATCCGATCGGGATCAGCGCACACGACGGGCACTCGGGCGCGAGGCCGAGGTAGTCGTCGAACTCGCGGTGGAAGGCGAGCTGCATCATCGTCAGGCACGCGCCGAGTCCCACGGCGCGACACGCGAGCAGCACGTTCTGGATCGCCGGGAACAGCCCCTGGTGCTGGGGCGCCCCGCGCCGGGTCCAGCCGGCGACGACGAGGTGCACGGGCACTTCGGCGAAATGCCCGGCAAGCCAGATCGCCGACTCCATGTTGCGCCGCTTCGCCGCCGGATAGTCCGGGGACCTGGCGGCCTCGAGCGCCGGCGCGATGTAGTCGTCGAACGCACGCCGGTACCGCTCGCCGATCCACGCGCGCCGCTCCGGTTCGGTCACCGCAACGAAGATCCACGGCTGGCGGTTGCCGCCGCTCGGCGCGAACGTGCCCGCCTCGCAGACCTTGCGGATCAGCGCACGCGGGACGGGGTCGGGCTTCAGTCGCCGGATCGCGCGCGTGGTGCGGATGCCTTCGAGGAGCGGGACGTCTTCGCCGATCGTGTCGATGTCGATCGCGACCGGAGCCGCGGACTCGGTCATTGACACTGCTCGCTGACCGGTGTCTCGCGATGACAGGCCATGCTGTCGGTGACCCCGCCGGAGATGAACGCGCAGGCGTTCTGGATCGCTCCGTCGCGCGCGAGTTCGACCGTCGCGGCGGCGACGGTGCGGCACTGGCTCTGTCCGCGGTACTCCATGCACACCGTGCAGGTGTGGTCGCTCACCGAGAAGCTGCCGGCGAGCACCCACGCGACGACACCGAGGAGAAGAAGGAACCCGACCAGTCCGGCACGGCTCATGGTCGGGCAACTTAGCGGGGGCGGGGCAGGGCGGCAACGCGGCGGCGGCGATTGCCGCCAGGCGCGGGCCGTCTGGTTGTCATGAGCGGGAGCCGGCGAGAGGCGTGCCGCCGCTTCTCCATCCTGCGGTCGCGGCGACACTCGGGCGGACCTTCGCCAAGCGCCGGCGTGCAAGGTAAGAACGGACGGCCGTGACCAAGCCGACGACCGACGCATCGCCCTCGGGCGAACGGGACGCGAGCGACCTGCTCGGCCGGATCGAGCGCGGCGAAGCCGCCGCCGTCGAGCGCGCGATCGAACTGCTGGCCGAACCGTCGAAGCCGGTGCGCCTGGCGGCCGCGTCCGCGCTCGCCGCGGCGCTCGGCCGCGGCGACATCGCCGTCTCCGGGATCGAACCGCTGCTGCGCGAAGGCAGGGATGCCGAGCGCTGGGGCGCGGCGTGGGCGCTGGCTCGCGCGCGGCTCGCGACGCCGGCGGCGATCGAAGTCCTCGTGGCCGCGCTCGAGTCGCGCGACGTGGACCGCCGCTGGGCGGCGACCACGGCAGTCGCGACGCTCGCGCGCGAGGACGAATCGCTGAGGGCGAGACTGCGCGGGTTGTCGGCGGGAGGCTCGCCGCAGGCGCGCAAGATGTCCCTGATCTGCCTCTGCGACGGCGGCGAACGCGACGGCGCGGTGTTCCGCGCCGCGCTGAAGGACGACGACCCGTTCGTTCGACTCGCGGCCCTGACCTCGCTGGCGCGCCTCGGCGACCGCTCGGCGCCGAGCCTGGGCGCGATCGCGTCGCTGGCCGCAGGCGATGCCGACGAGCGCGTGCGACGCGGGGCAGGCGCGGTACTGCGGCGACTCGGCGGCGCGGATGCAGCTTCGGAGGAGTCATGACGGCAACCAGTTCCAGAAGCGTCACGCGGCTGTTCGACCTGACCGGGAAAGTCGCGCTCGTGACCGGCGGCAGCCGCGGCCTCGGGCGCGAGATCGTGCTCGCGTTCGCCGAGGCCGGCGCCGACGTGGTCGTCGCGAGTCGAAGGCTCGAGTCGTGCCTCGCCACCGCGTCGGAAGTCGAGGCGCTCGGTCGCCGGGCGCTCGCCCACGCCTGCCACGTCGGCGCCTGGGCGGACCTCGACGGGCTGGTCGAGGCCGCGTACGCGCGCTTCGGCAGGATCGACGTTCTCGTGAACAACGCGGGCATGTCGCCGCTGTACCCGTCGCTCGACGCCGTCAGTGAAGCGATGTGGGACAAGGTGCTCGCGGTGAACCTCAAGGGCCCGTTCCGCCTGTCCGCCCTCGTCGGCAGCCGCATGCAGGCGGGCGCTGGCGGCTCGATCATCAACGTCAGCAGCATCGCGGCCGAGCGACCGACGCCGACCGAGACGCCGTACGCCGCGGCCAAGGCCGGGCTCAACGCGATCACGATCGCGTTCGCGCAGGCGTACGGCCCGAACGTCCGCGTGAACGCGATCCAGGCCGGTCCGTTCCTGACCGACATCTCGAAAGCCTGGCCCGAGGGCGTCGAGGAGTTCCTCGCGGCGCGCGCCGCGCTCGCCCGCGCCGGCCGACCCGACGAGATCGTCGGGACGGCGCTCTACCTCGCCTCCGACGCGTCGAGTTTCACGACCGGCGCGGTGATCCGGGTGGACGGCGGGCAGAAGTAGGCGTTTGCGACATCCCCGCGATTCGCGCAGGAAGAACCGCGATGAGCGAGCTCGCCCGCAAGCACTGCACGCCCTGCCGGGAAGGAACGCCGCCGCTCGGCGCCGACGACGCCGCGCGCCTGCTGGCCGGCCTCGACGGGTGGACGATCGGCGACGGCCCTCGCCTGGCCAAGCGCTGGACGTTCCCGGATTTCGCGAGCGCGCTGGCGTTCGTGAACCGCATCGGGGCGATCGCCGACGCCGAGGACCATCATCCCGACGTGACGCTCGGCTGGGGTCGCGTGGGCGTCGAACTGTGGACGCACGCGGCCCGCGGCCTGACCGAGAACGACTTCATCCTGGCGGCCAAGGTGGACGAAGCCTGCCGAGCCCGCGCGGCATCCTGACCGAAACGACGGAGACGAAACCATGTGCTGGATGCAGCTTCTGACGACGGTGTTCCTCGCGGTCCTGTTCCTGCAGTCGGGAATCGACAAGGTCGTCGATCGCGAGGGGAACGCCTCCTTCCTGCGCGGCCACTTCGGGAACTCGCCGCTGGCCGGGCAGGTCGACGTGATGCTGACGACGGTCACGGTGCTCGAGATCCTCGCGGGAACGCTCTCGGCCCTCGGCGCCCTGGCGTTCGTGCTCTGGGGCGGCCGGAGTTTCGCGTACGCGGGCGCCGTGCTCTCGTCGATCACGGTCGTGATGCTGTTCTTCGGCCAGCGCGTGGCGAAGGACTACGCCGGCGCGGCGGTGCTGGTGCCGTACTTCCTGCTCACGCAGTTCGCGATCTGGGCGCTCCAGTAGCCCCGGCGTGCATTTCCCGCTTCCGCTCGGTGCCGCTTCTGGACCCCCGTCGTCGATCTGATAGCACGACGGCCACGGCCACAGGCCGATTCCAAGCATCGAGGGAGCCTCCCATGAACATCCGTATCGTCATCGCCATCGCCCTGACCTGCGCCATCGGCGCCGCGGCGTGCTCGCAGTCCGTCGCGACGCCCGCCGCTCCGACCGTCGAGGAGAGCGTGGGCGCGACCGCCAAGGGCGGCGAGCGCAGCAGGACCGTCACGATCCACGCGACCGTCGAGAAGGTCGACGTGAAGAACCGAAAGGTCACGCTGAAGGGCTTCGACGGCACGACCGAGACGGTCGCCGTCGGCGAAGAAGCGCGCAACCTTCCGCAGATGAAGAAAGGCGACGAAGTCGTCGTGACCTACTACCAGTCGGCCGCGTTCGAAGTCCTGAAGAAGGGCGATCCGCGTCCGGCCGCGAGCGCCGCGGAAGGACTCGGGCGGGCCGAGGAAGGCGAGAAGCCCGGTGGCATGGCCGCGCGCGTCGTCACCGTCGTCGCCGACGTCGTCCGGCTCGATCGCGACAGCAGCACGGCGACCCTGCGCGGGCCCGAGGGCGACCTGACGACCGTCTTCGTCCAGAACCCGGCGGCCTTCGAGAAGGTCAAGGTCGGCGACACCGTCGAGATCACGCTGACCGAGGCGCTCGCCATCGACGTGCAGGCTGCGCCGGCGAACTGAGCCGCATCGCGCTTCCGCTGCCGCCGCCCGTCGTGCTACAGCAACGAGGGCGGCGGCAGTGCGCCGTCGAATCATGACGGCCGCCTCCACCATTCCCTCCCCGCTCGAGCGACGTTACGCGCAGGGCCGCTTCGGCCGCTTCTCTGCGTCGGCGAGCATCGAGATCGACGCGCCGGTCGACGTGGTCTGGCGCGTTCTCACCGACTTTCCCGCCTATCGGGCGTGGAACCGCTTCACCCCGTCGGTCGAGACGACGGGCGAGGTCGGCGCGACCGTGACGATGCAGGTCTGCTTTGCCGGCGCGAAGCCGATGCGGCAGGTCGAGGTCCTCAATGTCCTCGAGCCGCCGAACCGGCTGGCCTGGGGCGTCGTGATGGGAGCGCGTGCGCTGCTCGTCGCGAACCGCCACCAGGTGCTCGAGGAACTCGGACCCGCGCGCACGCGCTACACCAGCGTCGACAAGGTCAGCGGGCTGCTCGCGCCGCTGGTGCGGCTGCTGTACGCGGAGAAGATGCGCTCGGGATTCGCGCTCGCGGCCGAAGGCCTGAAGGCCGCGGCCGAACGGTCGGTGACCACGCGGTGATTTCGCGGTCGTGCGAACGACCGCGCTTTCCCGATCCTGAAGAACCGGGCGGGAAACACGCTTCGTCCGGGAATTTCCGGTAACTGCGAAGCGATCGCGCGATCGCGATGCTCCGTCGAACATCGAGCTGCAAGAGGCGGGCTTCCCCGCTTTCCAAACAGTCGTTGAGCCTTAGCTAAACAGCGTCGGGCGAGGAACGCGCGCCCGGCAAGGGTAGCGGTGGCGGCGGAAGTGGTGTGGAGATGAGTGGTGAGGGGATGGTCATGAACGCCAGCATCAACCCAGGCATCAAGCCGGGCATCACGCCAGGCATCCAACCGAAATGGATCGGCGCTGCGACGTTGCTCGCGGCGCTTCTCGTGACCGTCGGCGGCGCTCGCGCCACGGACATCTGCGGCGACGTCAACGGCGACGGCAAGGTCGTCGCGAGCGACGCCTTGAACGTGCTGCGTTTCGCGGTCGGACAGGACGTCGGCCTGACCTGCCCGTCGGCCGTGAGCGCCGGCCTTTGCTGGGACCTCGACCTCGACGCGACCTGCGACGCGGAGGAGGACGTGGACGGCGACGAGGCCTGCAGCGCCCTCGACTGCCAGGGACCGGCAGGTCCGCAGGGCGAGGTCGGGCCAATCGGGCCGCAAGGCGCGCTGGGTCCCGCAGGGCCGCGGGGTGAAGTCGGACCGATGGGGCCGCAGGGGGAAAGCGGCCCGATGGGGCCGGCAGGTCCCGCGGGTGCGATCGGGCCTCCGGGCCAGGACGGCGAGACAGGCCCCCCGGGACCGGGCGGACCTCCCGGCCAGGACGGCAAGCCGGGGCCTCCGGGAGCGGCCGGACCTCCCGGGCATGACGGTATCCCCGGACCTCCGGGTTCGCCGGGTCCTCCTGGACTGCAGGGAAATCCGGGCCACGACGGCGTGGCCGGCCCTCCGGGCGCGCAGGGACCTCCGGGCCTCGAAGGCAAGCAGGGTCCTCCGGGAGCGCAGGGGCCTCCAGGACGGGACGGCGTCGCGACGGCGTGGGCCGCTCGGATCGAGTCCGCTCCGATCTCCGGCGTGGCGAGCCGCGTGCTGACGCTGCACGTCACCGGCGCCGAGTCGTACGTCGTGAACGCGAAGGTCAACGCTCCGTTCGCGCGCGGCAACAAGGTGGTCGTGTGCCGGGTGTCCGCGGTGGAGAACGCCGTCGTGACCGTGGTCGACACCTCCGAGACGCTGCTGCTCGGCGACTCGACGACCACGGCCAAGGGCGTGATCGCGCTCGGCGGTGAGTACCTGGCGAGCGGCGGAGCGGCCGCTGCCGTGGACGTGCTGCTCGAGTGCTGGACGGGCGGCGACAGCCGCACGTTGACGAAGGGATCGATGAACGTGATCGGCGCCCGGCGGTAACCACCGCCGGATCTCGCGGCGTCGCGGCGGGAGCGCTCGCAAGGGCGCTCCCGCGCGTCGCGGCAATCGCTTCCGCGCCGGCTGCCGCTGGCGAGGCTGGTTGCCGCGCACCGCCCTGGCGCCCACGGCGTCGTCTGCGGCCCTCCCGCGGCGGCGGACTCAGCGCCGTCGCCGAGGCGCGGCCTCGGCGAAGCGGCCGCCGAAGACCTGCAGGCGGCTTCGCACCTCGCCGAGCTCCCCGACTTCGATCACGCTCCCGCCGCGGTACGCGATCACCTGCGTGCTGAACGGCGACAGGCGCGCGCCGGGGACGATCGTGCCGAGCAGGTTCAGCGGATCGGCGGCCGAAACGACGGCGATCTCGGCCGAGCCGTCCTCGCGACGGACGCTGCGCAGCGCTTCCACCGCGTGCGGCAGCGCGAACTGTTCGCCGACGAAGCCGGCCACGAAACGGCCGCCGCGCACGACGCCGCGCGCCTCCATGCGCCGCAGCGCCCAAAGCAGTCGCCGCCACGGCGGAAGCGTGCGCTCGCGCGCGACGACGTCGCGGAAGACCACGCCGTAGCGCGTGAGCAGCCGCGTCGCGGTGCGCGCGTCGGCTTCGTCTTCCGGCTGCGGGAGCGGCTCCTCGCTGCGCAGCAGCGACCAGCGCCCGACCGGCAGCGCCCGCCGCCCGCCGCGCCCGCCGACCGAATGCAGCCGCGCGCGACCGGCCGCGCCGTGGTCGCGGAGCCGGCGCTGCTTGTCGTCGGGCAGCAGCAGCGCGCGCAGGCCGGCGATCCCGTCGCCGGTGACGAGTCCGCACGCGACGAGTTCCCAGAGCGCGTCCTCGACCTCGCCGGCGAGCTTGCCGGTCGCGCGCGCGAGGTCCGCGAGGAACGAGGCGCCGCGTGCACGCAGCACCGAGAGCACCGCGGCGGCCGACGGCGACAGCGACGCGGCCGGATCGACTTCGGGCGGCAGCGTCGCGAGCAGCCCCTCGAGGTCTTCGCGCAGGCAGAACGCGATCGGCGCCGAGCGCGTCGGCCGGTTCGTGCGCCGCCGTCGGCGCGCGCCGGAGGCGTCTTCCTCCTCGGCGACGAGCGTCGGCGCGAGGCGGCCCCAGGCGACTTCGCCGGCGAGGCAGAGCTGCTCGAGGTCGGCTCCGTCGTAGCGCGCGACGCGCGCGGGCAGCACGTCGCGCTCCCACGCGCCCGCCGGCAGCTCCAGTCCGCCGAGCTGGGCGACGACGCTGCGCACGCCCTCGCGGCCGTGCAGCTGCGTGCCGTCGTGGACGTGCTGCCAGCGCAGCAGGAAGCGCACGAAGTCGGCCGCGCTGACCGGCTGGATCTCGCTGCGCAGCCGCCCGACGGTGAGCCGGTGGATGCGTGCGAGCAGGCCGCGCTCGCACCACTCGACGTCGCCCGCGTGCTCGTTCGTGAAGCGGCCCTGCAGCACGGACCCGTGCGATTCGAGCCGCGCCAGCGCGGCGGCGACGCGGGCTTCCGGCAGGCCGAGCCGTGCGGCGAGGGCCGGGGCCGTGGTCGGGCCGAGCGCGTCCATCCAGCCGCGCACGATCTCGACCGACGCGCTCTCGTCGTCCGCGTCCGCGCCGGCTCGCGACGGCGGCAGCGCGACGTCGGGGACCTCCGGATCGAAGCGTGCGGACGGGAACAGCGCGCGCGCGAGGCGCACGCGCTCGGTCGCGACGAACGCCGCGGCGCGGCCGCCCGGCGTACCGCCGCGGTCGGGAAGCAGCAGTCGCGTGGCGCGCCGCCGCGCGGCCAGTTCCTCCATCCATTCCGACCACGGCCCGGCGTCGCGCAGCGGCAGCAGCCCGAGCGAGAGCAGCGCGTCGTGCGCTTCGTCGGCGCTGCGCGCCTCGGGCCAGGCCTGGCGACGCACCTCCGCGATCGCGGAAGCGTCGAGCGCGCCGATCTCGCCGGCGGCCACCCCGTCGGTTCGCCGCAGCGTGACCGCGCGCGCGCGGCGCTCCTCGAGCGGCGCGTCGTCGAGGAACGCGTAGGGTCCCGCGCCGAGCAGCTCGTGCGCGAACGGCGAGGGCGCCGGCGTCTCCACGGCGATCGTGCGGATGCGGCCGGCCGCCACGTCCTCGAGCACGGCGGCCAGGCCGTCGGCGTCCATCGCTTCCTGGAGGCAGTCGTCGACGGTCTCGTGGACGAGCGGGTGGTCCGGCACCTCGATGTTGCCGACGCGGTTGTCCTGGCAGCCGACCTGGGCCGGGAAGACGGCCGCGAGCAGGTCCTCGGCCTGCATGCGCTGGAGCGCGATCGGGACCTTCCTGCCGCCGCGGAAGCGCATCAGCACGAGCGCGCGGCTCGCGTTCCAGCGCCAGCGATTCGTGAACATCGGGGACTGCAGGCTGGCCTGCACGAGGTCGTCGCGGAACGTGCCCGGCCGCACGAAGTCGAAGACGGACTCCAGCGGGAAGCTGTGCTGCTCGCCGAGCGACAGCAGGACGCCGTCGTCGGTCGCGGCCGCCTGCAGCTCGAAGTCGAACGAGACGCAGAAGCGCTTGCGCAACGCCAGCCCGAACGCGCGGTTGATGCGGGCGCCGAACGGGGCGTGCAGGACGAGCTGCATGCCCCCGGCCTCGTCGAAGAAGCGCTCGGCGATGATGGTGTCCAGCGTCGGCACGGCGCCGAGCACGGCGACGCCGTCGCCGACGTACGCGAGGATCTGCGCGGCCGCCTCCGGCGAGACGCGCGTCTCGGCGACGAGCCAGCGGCCGGCGGCTTCCGGGTCGCCGCGCCGCGCCGCGACT
>CAYYZO010000081.1:0-17664 GCA_964476185.1 uncultured Myxococcales bacterium | reverse complement strand
GACCTCGCCAACCTCGTGAACGAGGCGGCGCTGATGGCCGCGCGCGAGGGCCGCGACACGGTCTCGCAGGCCAACTTCGAGAACGCCAAGGACAAGGTGCTGATGGGCAGCGAGCGCCGCAGCATGGTCCTGTCCGAGGACGAGAAGCGCAACACCGCCTACCACGAGTCCGGCCACGCGCTCGTCGCGCGGATGCTCCCGGGCACCGACCCGGTCCACAAGGTCACGATCATCCCGCGCGGCATGGCGCTCGGCGTCACGCAGCAGCTGCCGGAAGAGGACCGCCACTCCTACAACCGCACGTACCTGCTCAACACGCTCGCGATCCTGTACGGCGGGCGCGTCGCCGAGGAGCTGGTGCTGAAGGAGATCACGACCGGCGCCGGCAACGACATCGAGCGCGCGACGCAGCTCGCGATGAAGATGATCTGCGAGTGGGGCATGAGCGATTCGCTCGGCCCGGTGACGCTCAAGCGCCCGAGCGACGAGCCGTTCCTCGGCCTCGACCTGCACCACCAGCGCGAGTACTCCGAGGAGACCGCCCGCCTGGTCGACATCGAGGTCAAGACCCTGCTGACGAACGCGTACAAGCGCGCCGAGGCGATCCTGACGCACAACATCGAGGCGCTGCACCGCATGGCCGCGGCGCTGCTCGAGCGCGAGACGCTCGACGGCCCCGAACTCGACGAGATCCTGACCGGGACGAACGCGGGTCTTCCCGCCGGCGTCTGACGCCGGGACGATCGACGGATGGCAGGCAAGGGACAAGAGGACGCCGCGAGCGGCCGCGCCGCCGTGGCGCCCGTGCGTCGACTGTTCGGCACCGACGGGATCCGCGGCGTCGCGAACGAGGAGCCGATGACGCCGGAGACGGTGTTGAGGCTCGGACGCGCGGTCGGCCAGCACTTCCAGACCTCCGGCCAGCGCCGCCACAAGATCGTGATCGGCAAGGACACGCGCCTGTCCGGCTACATGTTCGAGACGGCGCTCGCGGCCGGGCTGACGTCGATGGGCGTCGACGTGCTGCTGGTCGGGCCGATGCCGACGCCGGGCATCGCGTTCCTCGCGCGCAGCCTGCGCGCCGACGCCGGCATCGCGATCTCCGCCTCCCACAACCCGTACCTCGACAACGGCATCAAGTTCTTCGGGCCGGACGGCTTCAAGCTGGCCGACGCCGCGGAGGCCGACATCGAGGCGCTGATGGCCAGCAAGTCGCTCGACCGCACGCGCGCGACCGGCCGCGACATCGGCAAGGCCTTCCGCATCGACGACGCCGACGGCCGCTACAACGTCTTCCTGAAGAACGTGCTGCCGCGCCAGATGACGCTCGACGGGCTGCGCGTGGTCGTCGACTGTGCGAACGGCGCGGCCTACCGCATCGCGCCGACCGTACTGTACGAGCTCGGCGCCGACATCGTCACGATGGGCGTCTCGCCCGACGGCCACAACATCAACGAGGGCTGCGGCGCGACCCACATCGGGCCGCTGCGCGAGCGCGTGCGCGCCGAGAAGGCCGACATCGGCATCGCGCTCGACGGCGACGCCGACCGCTGCATCCTCGTCGACGAGGCCGGCGAGGAAGTCGACGGCGACCACGTGCTGGCCATCCTGGCCACCGCGATGGCCGACAGCGGCAACCTCGTCGGGCAGACCGTGGTCGCGACGGTGATGTCGAACTTCGGCCTCGAGGTCGCGCTGCGCGAGCGCGGCATCGCGCTCGAGCGCACCCCGGTCGGCGACCGCTACGTCGTCGAGCGCATGGTCGAGAAGGGCTTCCGGCTCGGCGGCGAGAAGTCCGGCCACGTGATCTGCCTCGACCACGCGACGACCGGCGACGGGATGGTCACGGCGCTGTCGGTGCTGGCCTCGATGAAGCTGAGCGGACGCGCGCTGTCCGAGGGGCGCTCCCTGCTTCGCTCGTACCCGCAGCGCCTCGTGAGCCTGCGCGTGAAGGAGCGCCGCGCGCTCGAGTCGATCCCGTCGGTCAAGGACGCGATCGCCGAGGCGGAGGCTGCGCTCGGCGGCAGCGGCCGCGTCGTCGTCCGGTTCTCGGGCACCGAGCCGCTCGCGCGCGTGATGGTCGAGGGCGAGGAGGAAGGCGCGGTCACGCGCCACGCCGAGGCGATCGCCGCGGCGATCCAGCAGGCGCTCGGATGAGCGCCGTCGAGGGCGGCAGCGCCCGGACCGGCGCCGCTCCCCGGGGATCCTCCGCCGGCGCGTTCCCGGCCGACATCCGCCTCGGCGTCAACGTCGACCACGTCGCGACCGTGCGCCAGGCGCGCGGGGTGTCGTACCCGGATCCGGTCGAGGCCGCGCTCGCGGCCGAGCGCGGCGGGGCCGGCGGCGTCACCGTCCACCTGCGCGAGGACCGGCGCCACATCCAGGACGACGACGTGCTGCGGCTGCTCGACGTCGTCTCGACCAAGGTGAACCTCGAGATGGCGGCCACCGACCGCATGGTCGCGTTCGCGCGCCAGGTGCGTCCGGCCGACGTCTGCCTCGTTCCCGAGAAGCGCGAGGAACTGACGACCGAGGGCGGCCTCGCCGTCGCCGGCCGTGAAGCCGCGCTGTCCGCGGTGGTCGCCGCGCTGCGCGACGCGGGCATCGTCGTCAGCCTTTTCGTCGAGCCCGACGCGCGCGAGGTCGCCGCCGCCGCCGCCGTCGGCGCCACCGTCGTCGAGCTGCACACGGGCTCCTACGCGAACGCGAGCCGTCCGGAGGACGTTCGCCGCGAGCTCGGGCGGCTGCAGGCCGCCGCGCTCGAGGCGACGGCCTGCGGCCTGCAGGTCAACGGCGGACACGGGCTGACGCGCGAGAACGTGGCCGCCGTCGCGGCGATCCCGCCGATGATCGAGCTCAACATCGGGCACGCGATCGTCGCGCGCTCGATCTTCGTCGGGATGGAGCAGGCCACGCGCGAAATGCTGGAGACCTGCCGCGCGGCGCGCCGGCCGGGCGAGGGCGCGGCGTGAACCTCGCGCCGGCGTCGGCCGCGGTGCTCGGCCGCGAGGCGATGCGCGAACTCGACGCGCGCACCATCGCCGCCGGCACGGCGTCCCTCGACCTGATGGAGCGCGCCGGCGCCGCGATCGCCGACGCGCTGGCCGACGAGGCCTTCCACGGCGTCGCGCTGCCGGAGCGCCCGCGGCTGCTCGTGCTCGCCGGGCGCGGCAACAACGGCGGCGACGGCTTCGTGGCCGCGCGCCTGCTCGCGTCGAAGCTCTGGCACTGCACCGTCGCGCTGGTCCAGGGCGAGCCGGCCGCCGGCGGCGACGCGGCGGCGAACCTCGCCGAATGGCGGCGCCTCGGCGGCGCGGTGCTCGACGCCGACGGAGCGCGCGCCGCGCTCGCGGGCGAGGCGGCGGGCTACGACCTCGGCCTCGACACGATCTTCGGGACCGGCCTTGCGCGCGCCGTCGAGGGCGCCGACGCCGACTTGATCGAATCGTTGAACAAGAGCGGCTTACCCGTCGTTGCAGCAGACGTTCCTTCGGGTTTGTGCAGCGACGCCGGAACCCGGCTCGGCGCCGCGGTGCGCTGTCGCGCCACGCTGGCGATCGGGGCCGCGAAGCCGGGGCTGCTGCTCGGCGAGGGCCCGGACTTCGCCGGACGCGTGCGCGTGGCCGACATCGGCCTGCTGGGGCCCGCGGTCGCCGGCGTCGCGCGGGTCGGAAGCGTCCTCGACGAGCGCACGACCGCCGGGACCTGGCCCCGCCTTCGCCCGCTCTCGCACAAGGGCAGCCGCGGCCACGTCCTCGTGGTCGCCGGCAGCTCGGGAAAGACGGGAGCCGCCGTGCTCGCGGCCCGCGGCGCGCTGCGGGCCGGGGCGGGCCTCGTCACGGTCGCCGGGGTCCGCGACGTGCAGGCGGCCGTCGCCGCGGCCCTTCCCGAGGCGATGACGAAGGCGCTCGCGAGCGACGAAAACGGCGGACTGGCAATATCTTCGGTCGACGGGCTTCGAGAGATGCTGGAAGTCGTCGACGCGGTCGTCGCCGGCCCCGGCCTCGGGACGGGCCCGGGCGCCAACAGCGTCGTGGCGGCGCTTCTCGCCGCGCGCGTCCCGCTGGTGCTCGACGCCGACGCACTGAACGCCGTCGCGACCTGGGACGTCGGGCGGCGCCGCGAGCTGTTCGCCGCCCGGCTCTCGGCGGGCGCGCCGGCGCCGATCCTGACCCCGCACCCCGGCGAGATGGGTCGCCTCGTCGAGGAGACGAGCACCCACGTCCAGCAGTCCCGCCTGCTGTTCGCGACGCACGTCGCGGGCGAGCTCGGCGCCGTGGTCGTCCTGAAGGGAGCCGCGACGATCGTCGCGGGCGGGCGCGGGACGTCGCCCGGGGCCGTGACGCCGGCGTTCAACCTGAGCGGCAACCCCGGCATGGCGGCGGCCGGCATGGGCGACGTGCTGTCGGGCATCTGCGGAGCCCTGGCGGCCCGGCTCGCCGATCCCTTCGAGGCGGCGGCGCTCGCCGTCTACGTGCACGGCGCGGCGGGCGACCGCCTGGCGCTGTGCACCGGCGCCGGGTTCCTGGCCGGCGAGCTCGCCGACGAAGTGCCCGCGCTGCTCGCCACCCGGCACCCGCGATGACCCCGCCCGGCGGCCCTCGCCCGTCGCCGCCGGCGAGCCGCGGGGAAGGGCAGGAGTCGTTCCCTTGAGCGAAGAATCGGCCGTCGAACCGCTGCGCCTGCTCTCCCGCGGCGAGCAGGAGACCGAGGCGCTCGGACGCGCCCTCGCCGAAGCCCTGCCGGCCGGGACCGTGCTGGCCCTGAGCGGGCAGCTCGGCGCCGGCAAGACCGTGTTCGCGCGCGGCGTCGCGGCGGGACTCGGCATCGACCCCGCCGACGTCACGAGCCCGACCTTCGTCTACCTCGTCGATTATCCCGAGGGACGGCTGCCGTTCGTGCACGCGGACCTCTACCGCTTCGGCGACGTGCCCGAGCACCTCCTCGAGTCCGCGCTCGACAGCATCGGGCTGCCGGCGGCGATCGCGAGCGACGCGATCACGCTCGTGGAGTGGTGGCCGTACTGGCGCGGCGCGGCTCCCGGGCGGCTCGTGCGCGTTGAACTCTCCATCGAATCCGGCGATGTAAGGTCGATTCACCTGGAGTTTCGGGGTCCCGGACTGGACGCGGCGAGGAGCCGCGCGGCCGCCCGGCTCCCCGTGCAAGGTCGCGGAATGTCGAAGAGGATTCGCATCGTCCAGAAGTACGGCGGCACGTCGGTCGGCACCCCCGAGCGCATCCGTGCGGTCGCCGAGCGCGTCAAGCGCTCCTACGACGAGGGGCACGAGATCGCCGTCGTGGCCTCGGCCATGTCCGGCGAGACCAACCGCCTGCTCGCGCTCGGGCGCGCGATCTCGAGCAACCCGTCGCCGCGCGAGCTGGATTCGCTGGTCTCGACCGGCGAGCAGGTCTCGTGCGCGATGCTCGCGATGGCGCTGCACGACCTCGGCGTGCCGGCGGTTTCGCTGCTCGGCCACCAGGTCCGCATCACGACCGACCGCTCGTTCGGGCGCGCGCGCATCCAGTCGATCGACGTCTCGCGCATCGAGCGCGCGTTCGCCGAGCGCTGCGTCGCCGTCGTGGCCGGATTCCAGGGCGTCGACGACGACCAGAACATCACGACGCTCGGCCGCGGCGGCTCGGACACGACCGGGGTCGCGATCGCGGCGGCCATCAAGGCGGATGTCTGCGAGATCCTGACCGACGTGCAGGGCGTGTTCACGACCGATCCCCGCGTGTGCCCCGACGCCCACAAGCTCGAGCGCATCTCCTACGACGAGATGCTCGAGCTCGCGTCGCTCGGCGCCAAGGTGCTGCAGATCCGCTCCGTCGAGTTCGCCAAGCGCTACAGCGTGCCCGTGCACGTCCGCTCGAGCTTCGACGACAGCGAGGGAACCTGGGTGGTTCCCGAGGAAGGAGCCATGGAAGAGATCCTCGTTTCGGGCGTAGCGTTCGAGCGCGAACAGGCCAAGGTCACGATCGAAGGCGTCCCGGATTCGCCGGGGCTGGCGGCCTCGATCTTCGTCCCGCTCGCCGACGCGGGCCTCGTGATCGACATGATCGTGCAGAACGTCGGGGTCGACGGGCGCACCGACGTCACGTTCACGGTGGCCGAGGCCGACGCGGCCGCCACGAAGGCGATCGCCGAGAAGGTCGCGAAGGAGATCGGCGCGAGCGGCGTCAGCACCAAGTCGGGGCTCGGCAAGGTCTCGGCCGTCGGGCTCGGCATGCGCAACCACGCGGGCGTGGCGGCTCGCATGTTCGAGGTGCTCGCGAGCGAGGGCATCAACATCCGCATGATCTCGACGTCCGAGATCAAGATCTCGGTGGTCGTCGACAACGACAAGGTCGACGCGGCCGTGCGCGCGTTGCACGCCGCGTTCTGCGGCCCCGACGCGAAGGCCGTGCGGGCGAGCGCTTGAGCACGCCGTCGCAGCGTCCGCGCTCGCCCAAGCGCGCCGGGGCCCACGTCGGGCCCGGGCACGCGGTCCCGGCGCAGCGCCCCGGCGGGCGGGACGCCTCCCGCGCCGTCGAGATCTACGACACGACGCTGCGCGACGGCACCCAGGGCGAGGGCGTCAACTACACCGTCCGCGACAAGATCGCGGTCGCGCGCCGGCTCGACGAGTTCGGCGTCGCGGTGATCGAGGGCGGCTGGCCGGGCTCGAACCCGCGCGACGCCGCGTTCTTCGACGAGATCCGCCGCGAGAAGCTCCGCCACGCGAAGATCGCGGCGTTCGGATCGACGGTGCGGCCCGGCAAGGCGCCGTCGGCCGACCCGAACCTGAAGGCGCTGCTCGACGCCGGGACGCCGGTCGTCACGATCGTCGCGAAGACCTGGGACCTGCACGTGCACGAGGACCTTCGCATCGAGCTCGAGGAGAACCTCGAGCTGATCGAGAAGTCGATCTCGTACCTGAAGAAGCGCGTCGACCGCGTGATCCTCGACGCCGAGCACTACTTCGACGGCGCGGCCGCCAACCGCGAGTACGCGCTGCTGTGCCTGCGCACCGCGGTCGAGGCCGGCGTGGACCTGCTGTGCCTGTGCGACACGCGGGGCGGCTCGCTGCCGGGCGACGTGGCCGCGGCGACGCGCGAGGCGCTGATGCTCGGCGCCGAGGTCGGCATCCACTGCCACAACGACTCCGGGCTGGCCGTCGCGAACTCGATGGCGGCGGTCGAGGCCGGCGCCTCGCAGGTGCAGGGCACGATCAACGGCTTCGGCGAGCGCTGCGGCAACGCGAACCTGTGCACGCTGATCCCGAATCTCCAGATCAAGATGGGGCTGCGCTGCGTCGCGCCCGAGCAGCTCGCGCACCTGGCCGACGTCTCGCGCTTCTGCGCCGAGCTCGCCAACGTCGAGATCGAGCGCCGCATGCCGTACGTCGGGCGCTCGGCGTTCGCGCACAAGGGCGGCCTGCACGTCGCGGCGGTTCGCAAGAACGCGGTCACCTACGAGCACGTCGATCCGCGCCTGGTCGGCAACGAGCAGCGCGTGCTGGTCTCCGACCTCTCGGGCCGCAGCAACGTCGTGCACAAGGCCGAGCAGTTCGGCATCGACGTCGAGGGACGGCACGACGAGCTGGCGTCGCTGCTCGGGCACCTGAAGGAGCTCGAGCACAGCGGCTTCCAGTTCGAGGGCGCCGACGCGTCTTTCGAGCTGCTGATGCGCCGCAACCTGCATCCGTTCGAGCGCTTCTTCCGGCTGGTCGGCTTCCGCGTCACCGACGAGAAGCGCACCGAGGAGGGCCACACGCACTGCGAGGCCACGGTGATGATCGAGGGGCCGGACGGCGAGATCGAGCACACCGCGGCCGAGGGCAACGGCCCGGTCAACGCGCTCGACCGCGCGCTGCGCAAGGCGCTGACGAAGTTCTACCCGAGCATCGAGAAGGTGCAGCTGCACGACTACAAGGTCCGCGTGCTCGACGGCAAGAACGGCACCGAGAGCCGCGTGCGCGTGCTGATCGAGTCCGGCGACGGCGAGCGGCGCTGGGGCACGGTCGGCGTCTCGCACAACGTCGTCGAGGCCAGCTGGCAGGCCCTGGTGGACAGCGTCGTCTACCACCTGCTGCGGCAGGAACAGGAAGGCGGACAGGAAGGCGCGCCGCCGCGGCCCCGCACCGGGTCGAAGAAGGCCGCCGGCAAGGGCCGGGACGCGGTCGCGTCGACGCCCGCCGGAAAGGCGGCTGCGCGTTCGCGCACGGCCGCCGCCGCATCCCGCAAGGGAAAGGGGTCGGCCTGACCGCGCCGCCGGCGCGCGCCGACGATCGTGATGCCCGTTCCTCCCGTCCACAGCCCCGGCGGTTACTTCGACTACAACGCGAGCAGCCTGCTGCGCCCGGAGGCGGCCTTCGAGCTGGTCCGCTGGATCGGGGAGGGCGGCGGGAATCCGTCGAGCATGCACGCGCGCGGCCGCAGCGCGCGCGTCGCGCTGGAGGAGGCGCGACGCCAGGTCGCGGCGCTCGCCGACGGCGCCGCGGCGCGCGACGTCGTCTTCACTTCGGGCGCGACCGAGTCCAACAACACCGTGCTGCGCGCGTTCGCGGCAGCCGAGCCGACCCGGCCGATCGTCGTGTCCGAGGTCGAGCATCACTCGCTGCTCGCGACCGCCGACGATCTCGAGCGCGGCGGACACCGCGTCGTGCGCCTCGGGGCGCGCCTCGACGGCTCGCTGGACTGGTCGCCGCTCGCGGCGCTCGGCGACGGGCCTTGCCTCGTCAGCCTCGGCCTCGCCAACGGCGAGACCGGCGCGCTGCTCGACCTCGACGAGCTGCGCGCGGCGTGCCCGCCGTCGGCTTTCATCCACCTCGACGTCGCGCAGGCCGCCGGCCGCGTCGCGATCCCGTTCGGCCGCGCGGCCCGCGTGGACGCGCTGTCGCTGTCGGGGCACAAGTTCGGGTCGGCGCCCGGCGCCGGCGCGCTGTTCGTGTCGGAGCGGCTGCGGCCGCTCGTGCGCCCGCTGCTGACGGGCGGCCCGCAGGAATGGTCGCTGCGCGCCGGCACGCCGAACGTGCCGGGCATCCTCGCGATGGGCGCGGCGGCCGCGGCGGCGATGCAGTCGCGCGAGACGGAAGCGGCCCGACTCGGCCGTTTGCGCGACCGGCTGTGGCAGCGGATCGACAGCGAGGTTCCCGAGGTCCTTCGCGTGACGCCCGCGCGTTCGCTGACGAACACGCTGACGATCGCCGTCGCCGACTGCACGGCCGACAGCGTGATCGCCGCGCTCGACCTCGCCGGCTTCTGCATCTCGGCGGGCTCGGCCTGCGCGGCCGGGTCGCCCGAGCCGTCGCACGTGATGAAGGCGATGGGGCTCGAGCCGAAGTGGCACGGCGGCGTGCTGCGGATCAGCCTCGGCTGGGCGACCGTGGACGAGGACGCCGGCGCGCTGGCCGTCGAGCTGGCCTCGATCGTCCGGCGCGCGCGGGAGGCCGCGTGAGCGCGACGACCGCAGCGGCGCGGGCGGCGACGCCAGGACGCGGCGAGCGGGTCGTCGTCGCGATGAGCGGCGGCGTCGACAGCTCGGTCGCGACCGCGCTGCTCGTCGAGGCCGGATGCGAGGTGGTCGGCATCTCGCTTCGCCTGGCCGAGGAGCGGCCGGGCGGGCAGTCGAGCGGCTGCTGCAGCCTCGAGGACTTCCAGGACGCGGCGCGCGTGGCGGACGCGCTCGGCGTGCCGCACTACGTGTTCGACATGCGCGAGGCGTTCGCGCGGGACGTCGTGGCCCCGTTCGTCGAGGAGTACCTCGCCGGGCGCACGCCGAGCCCGTGCATCCTGTGCAACCGGTCGATCAAGTTCTCGGCGCTGCGCCGTCGCGCTGCCGAGCTCGGCGCGTCTTGGGTCGCGACCGGGCACTACGCGCGCCGCGAGCACGACGGCGATCGCTTCCGGCTGCTGCGCGGCCGCGACGACGCCAAGGACCAGTCCTACTTCCTGTTCGAGCTCGGCCAGGACGAACTCGCGCACACGCTGTTCCCGGTCGGAGCGATGACCAAGGACGAGGTGCGCCGCTACGCCGCGGAGCGCGGCATCGCCACGGCCGGGAAGGCCGACAGCCAGGAGATCTGCTTCGTGCCGGACGGCCGCTACGCGGACTTCGTCGAGAAGGTCGCCCCGGGGCGCACGCGCGCGGGCCGCTTCGAGGACGCCGAAGGCAGGACGCTCGGCGAGCACGGCGGCGTGCACCGCTTCACGGTCGGGCAGCGGCGCGGGCTCGGCATCGCGTACCGCGAGCCGCTCTACGTCGAGTCGGTCGACGCGGCGAGCGGGACCGTGCGCGTCGGCGAACGCGCGGCGCTCCGGCGCGGCGGCCTCGTCGCCGACGGAGCCGTCTGGACGTCGGGCGAGCCGCTCGAGGACGGCGAGACGGTCGAGGCCCGCATCCGCTACCGGCACCGCGGCGCGCGCGCCGTCGTCCATCCGCTCGCCGGCGGCCGGGTCGAGCTGCGCTTCGCGGAGCCGCAGGAAGCGATTTCGCCGGGCCAGGCCGTCGTGTTCTACCGCGGTGACGAAGTGCTCGGCGGCGCGTGGATCCGCGAGTCGCTGCCGTGCGCGCCCGACGCCGCGGGGCCGACGGCAGGCACGGATCCCGTCCGCGCGGCGGCGGCGGCCGGGGGGCGGGACACCTGATGCGCGTGGCGGTCGCGACGCTCGGTTGCAAGGTCAACCGCTACGACACCGCGGTCTTCGAGCGACGCTTCGAGGAGCGCGGCTGGACGACGGTCGCGTTCGACGAACCCGCGGACGCGTACATCGTGAACTCGTGCACGGTCACCGACCGTGCCGACCGCGACGCGCGCCGTCTCGCCCGTCGCGCGCGCCGGACCAATCCGGGCGCGCGCGTGATCATGACCGGCTGTTACGCGCAGACCAGCCCCGGCGCCGTCGCGGCGCTCGACAGCGTGGACTACGTCGTCGGCCTCGGTCGCGTGGACGACCTGCTCGCGGCCGTCGCGGGCGAACTCGAGCATCGCTCCGCCGTCTCGGACCTGCGCCACGCCGACGAAGTCGCGACGCTCGGGATCTCGAGCTTCCCGGGCCGCGCCCGCGCGTTCGTGAAGGTGCAGGAGGGGTGCAACCTGTTCTGCACGTTCTGCATCGTGCCGGTCGCGCGCGGCCGCAGCCGCAGCGTGCCGGCGCGCGCCGTCGTCGACGAGATCGAGCGCCTGGCCGCGCGCGGCTACCGCGAGGTCGTGCTGACCGGCGTCCACCTGGGCGGCTACGGGGACGACCTCGAGCCGCCGCGCGACCTCGCGTGGCTGCTCGAATGCATCGCCGAGCGGCGGCCGCCCGTGCGCATCCGCGTGAGCTCGGTCGATCCGCCCGAGATCGGCCCGCGCCTGCTCGACGTGATGTCCGACCAGTCGCTGTTCTGCCCGCACCTCCACGTGCCGTTGCAGTCGGCCGACGACGGCGTGCTCGGGCGCATGCGCCGCCGCTACAGCTACGCCGAAGCCGCCTCGGCGATCGAGCTCGTGCGGGCGAGGCTCGGCGACGACGCCGCGCTCGGCACCGACGTGATCACCGGCTTCCCGGAGGAGTCCGCGGAAGAGTTCGAGCGCACGGCTTCTCGCCTGCGCGACCTCGCGTTGTCGTACCTGCACGTGTTCCCGTACTCGCGGCGCAGCTCGACGTCGGCGGCCAAGCGCTGGCGCGAGCTGCCGGACGCGGTCGTGCACGGCCGCGCGGAGCGGCTTCGCGAGCTCGACGGCGAGCTGCGGAGCGCATTCCACCGCCGGTTCGTCGGCCGCGCGGCGGCGGTCCTGTTCGAGTCCGGAGCCGCGGATCCCGACGGCCGGTGGTCCGGCTACACCGAGCACTACGTGCCGGTCGCGTGCGCGGCGGACACGACGCACGCGAACCTGCGCGGCACGATCCGGCGCGTGAAAATCGACGCGGTGCGCGCGGACGGCCTCGTCGGGAGGCTCGCGTGAGCGCGGTGCGCGCCCGGCGCGGCGGCGATCGGCAACGCGAGCCCGACGCCGATCTCGCGGCGCTCGAGCGCACGCTCGGGTATCGCTTCCGCGACGGCAGCCTGCTCGAGCGCGCGCTCGTGCACAGTTCGGCCGCCACCGAAGGCGACCTCGAGAGCAACCAGACCCTCGAGTTCCTCGGCGACGCGGTGCTCGACCTGGCCGTCTCCGAGTTCCTGCTGAAGCGGCACCCGGGACGCGCCGAGGGAGAGCTCACGCGCATGCGGGCGAGCATCGTCAGCGCGAAGGGCCTGGCGGCCGCCGCGGCCCGGCTCGACCTCGGACGCTGGATCCGCCTCGGGCGCGGCGAGGCGCGCAGCGGCGGCGGCAAGAAGGCCAACATCCTGGCCGACACCTACGAGGCCGTCATCGCCGCCGTCTTCCTCGACGGCGGCTACGAGGCCGCCCGGAGCGTGCTGGAGACGACCTTCGCCGAGGAGGTCGCCGAGGCCGACCCGGTCGGCGACGACTGGAAGACCGAGTTGCAGGAACTCACGCAGGCGCGCTTGCACTGCACGCCCACCTATTCGCTGGTCGCGGCCACCGGCCCGGACCACGCCAAGCACTTCGAGGTCGCGATCCGCCTCCAGGGCGAGGTGATCGCCCGCGGCGAGGGCGCCAATCGCAAGAGCGCCGAGCAGATGGCCGCCCGCGAAGCGCTTCGCGTGCTCGCCGAGCGCGACGACGAGACGCCGGACGAGACGAATCCGGCGCCCGACGCCAGCACGCCAGAATCCGGAGGCCCGAAATGACCGACGCCGCCGCAAGACGCTTCGGCTACGTCGCGATCGCCGGCGCCCCGAACGCCGGCAAGTCCACGCTGCTCAACCGCATCCTCGGCCGGACGCTCGCGATCGCGACCCCGAAGCCGCAGACGACGCGCCGCCGCCTGCTCGGCGTCGAGACGAGGGACGAGGTGCAGATCGCGTTCTGCGACACCCCCGGCATCCATCCGATCCGCGGCCTGATGCACGACCGCATGAATGCCGAGGCGCGCCAGGGAGTGCGCGAGGCCGACGTCGTCTGCTGGATCGTCGACGCGACGCGCGGAGTGGGGCACATCGACCGCGAGGAGGCGGCGCGGTTTCGCCCGGAGACGACGATCATCGTGATCAACAAGGCCGACGCCGTCGAGAAGCCGGCGATCCTGCCGCTGATCGCCGAGATGGCGCGGCTGCTGCCGGGCAGCGACGTGTTCCCGGTCAGCGCGCGCACCGGCGAGGGCGTCGACAAGCTCCTGGACCATCTCGCGACCCGCCTGCCCGAGGGCCAGTGGCAGTACGACCCCGAGTTGTTCACCGACCAGAGCGAGCGCTGGCTGGTCAGCGAACTCGTCCGCGAGCAGCTCTTCCTGCAGCTCTCGGCCGAGTTGCCGTACCGCGTGGCCGTCTCGGTGGACTCGTTCCGCGACGGCCCCCGGCTCACGTCGATCTCGGCGACGATCTACACCGACAGCGATTCGACGAAGCGCATCATCGTGGGCAAGGGCGGGGCGCGCATCAAGAGCGTCGGAACGGCGGCGCGCGCGAAGATCGAGGACCTGCTGGGTCGCAAGGTCTTCCTCGAGCTGTTCGTCAAGGTGAAGCCGGGCTGGCAAGACGACCCGCGCTTCCTCGAGGAGTTGGGACTGTGAGTGCACGCGCAAGGACCTCCGGCGGAAGCTGGCAACGCACGCCGTCGGATCGGACGAAAGGGCGCGTGCGCGTCGCGATCGTCGGACGGCCGAACGTCGGCAAGTCGACGCTGTTCAACCGTCTGCTCGGCCGGCGCCGTGCGATCACGCTCGACCAGCCCGGCATCACGCGCGACCCGATCATCGAGCCGGTCGAGTGGGACGACGTCGAGCTCGACCTCGTCGACACCGGCGGGCTGCGCGGGGAAGAAGACATCGCGCTCGCCGACCGCGTGCACGAGCACACCGTCCGGGCGATCGAGGTCAGCGACCTGCTCGTGGTCGTGTTCGACGCCCGCGCGGGACTCGCGCCGGCCGACCGCGAGACGGTCGACCTCGTGATGAAGAGCGGGCTGCCGACCGTCTACGTCGCGAACAAGGCCGAGGGCCGCCAGGGCGAGGACGCCGCGCTCGAGTTCTGCGCGCTCGGCATCGACGCGCCGCTCGCGATCTCGGCCGAGCACGGCCAGGGCATCTCCGAACTGCGCGCTGCCATCGCGGAGGTCGTCGACGAGATCACGGCCGCGCGCGGCGCGGCGTCGTCGCCCGACGAGACGGCCGACCTCGACGACGCCGAAGCGGAACAGCAGGAAGGGGAGGAGGACGAAGACGGCGGCGAGGAACCGCTGGATGCGGACGGCCTCCCGCGGCGCGCCTGCCGCGTGGCGCTCGTCGGCCGTCCGAACGTCGGCAAGTCGTCCTTCCTGAACCTGCTCGCCGGGCAGGTGCTCTCGCTCGTCGACAACCGGCCCGGCACCACGCGCGACGTGGTGGACACGGCGATCGAACGCGGCGGCCGGCGCTACCTGTTGCTCGACACGGCCGGCATGCGCAGGCCCTCGCGCGTCGAGGAGGGCGTGGAGTGGATCAGCGTTCGACGCTCGCTCGAGGCGATCGAGCGCGCCGACGTCGTCGTGCTGCTGGTCGAGCCCGAGGAGGGCATGACGGACCAGGACGCGCGCATCGCGCGACAGGCCTGGGAAGGCGGCCGAGCGCTCGTGCTGCTGCTCAACAAGATCGACCTCGTCCCGGCGAGGCGGATCAGCGCCGTCGAGCAGGAGTTCCGGGACATCTACCCGACGCTCGCGGCGGTCGAGGTCGGGCACCTGTCCGTTCGCGAAGCGCGCGGCGTCGACGAGGCGTTCGCGCTGATCGACCACGCCTGGGCGTCGCACAACCGCCGGCTCACCACGTCGCAGGTCAATCGCGTGCTCGGCGAAGCAGCGCGTCGCCGCGAACCCCCCGTTCTCGGGCGCGGTCGGGCGAAGCTGTTCTACGGCACCCAGACGGGGACACGTCCACCCACGATCTCGATCTTCACGAATCGGGCGCAGTTGCCCGAGGAATACATTCGCTTTCTCGAGCGCTGTTTCCGCGAGGAGATCGACTTCGCGGGATCTCCATTGCGACTTCGTTTCGTTCGCCGCGACTCGCATGGCGAACGTAATCCGGGCGACGCGCCGCCGAAGGAACCCGTCGGACGCGATCGTCGCGGTCTTCGTTCGCGACGTGACGATACGGCGAAGAAACGCCCCCGCACACGAGCCTGATCTTCTCCTTCCTGGAATCGATCCCTTGACGAGCGCTTCCTGCGGATGCGAGGGTTGACCACGCCCCGAACGAAGAGCCACGAGGATTGCGGGCGCCGCGAGTGCATCGGCCGTCGGTCGGGACGCTTCGCGACTCTTTCGTTCGTCACCAGTCCGCCACAGCAGGAGGAGGATCGAATCCATGAAGACATCAGGAATCGCACTTGCCGCTGCTTCGCTGCTCGCCGCCTCGGCCGGCATCGCTTCAGCCGCTTGTGACTTCGACATCGCGAAAGCCAAGGGCGTCAAGGGATCGATGGTCCGCAACTACGCTCCTTGCCCCGGCACCGAGAACCCGACCGAGAACACCTCGACCGAGGGCGGCACCGAAGCCTGCACGCCGGTGACGCCGAGGGAGGTTTCCGGCCAAAGCACGGCGTACAGCTACAGCGACAAGGGCGGGTGCCAGGTCCAGACGAAGGCGAAGCTGCTGGCCAGCTGCCAGGACCTCAACCCCGCGCTCGAGGCGAAGCCCTGCCACGTGACGTTCGTGAAGGGCAAGTGCAAGGGCATCCTCGGCACCGACGGCCTGACCCCGATCGGCCCGGGCGACACCGGATGGTCGCTCGCGACGCTCAGCCGCGCGACGCTCGCGGACGAGACCAACGGCGACATGACGGTCATCGACTTTCCGGTGACCTTCCTGTTCGGCGACCCGAAGAAAGGCAGCATCAAGCTGAAGAGCGACAGCACCGCGGCGCTCGCGCCGCTGGTCGGTCCGGCCAACGCGGACCTTCCGCCGTGCACGTCGATCGAGATCGTCGACCTGACGATCAAGGATCCCCTCGGCCTGCCGTTCGCCAAGCTCGGCGGCGCGACCGTGCCGTAGCAGCCGGGACGAACCCGCCGCGGGCCGGCTGGTTCGCGCGAGGCAACGAAGAAGGGGCGCCGCGGGAGGACCGCGGCGCCCCTTCGCGTTCGGGGAAGGACGTTGGGGATCAGCCGCCGGCGGCGTGGTGCTTCGCGTACGCGACGTAGTTGCGCGCGGACTCCTGCATCCACGCGCGTTCCTCGCCGGTGACTTCCCGGACGATCCGCGCCGGCGAACCCATCGCGACCATGCCCGCAGGCACGCGCGTTCCCGGCGTCACGAGCGCGCCGGCCGCGACGAGCGCTCCTTCGCCGATCACGGCGCGGTCGAGCACGATCGCGCCGATGCCGACCAGCGCGCCGCTCTCGACCGTGCAACCGTGCAGCACCACGCGGTGACCGATCGTGATGTCGTCGTGCAGCACGCAGGCGTGGCGTTCGTGGGTCACGTGCAGCACGCACTGGTCCTGCACGTTCGTTCGCGAGCCGATCCGGATCGGGAACACGTCGCCCCGGACGATCGTGCCGTACCAGATCGAGGAATCGGGGCCGATCACGACGTCGCCGACGACGTCGGCCGACGGGGCGACCCACGAGGTGGGGTCGAGACGGGGGGTCTGGTCCAGGTAGCGGGCGATCATGGCGGGCCGAGTCTTTTCCCATGCCGCCCGCCCGGGCAAGACCGGGGCAGGCCCGGGGGCCGGGGCGCGGTCCCGGGCCCGGCGCTGTGCGCAGCGCCCGTGCAATGTTGAATCGTGGGTGGGTGGTCGCTAGAAGGCGACATGGAAGCCTTGGACAACCTTCGCGAGGCTCTCACCTTCGACGACGTCCTGCTCGTTCCCGGTGAATCCTCGATCCTGCCGGCCCAGGCCGATGTCAGCACCAGGCTGACCCGCCGCATCCACCTTCGCATCCCCCTGCTCAGCGCGGCGATGGACACCGTGACCGAGTCCCGCATGGCCATCGCCATGGCGCGGACCGGGGGGATCGGGTTCATCCACCGCAACCTCTCGCCCGCCGCGCAGGCCGCCGAAGTGGCGCGCGTCAAGAAGAGCGAGAGCTGGATGGTGCGCGACCCGCTGACGATCGAACCGGAAGCGCGCCTTTCCTCCGCGCTCGACCTCATGTCGCGGCACGGCATCTCCGGGCTGCCGGTGACGAAGGGCGGGCGCCTCGTCGGGATCCTGACGAACCGCGACGTCCGTTTCGAGAAGAACCTCGAGCGGGCGGTCTCCGAGTTAATGACGAGCGAGCGGCTCGTCACGACCCGCGCCGACATCTCGCTCGAGGAAGCCACGTCGCTGCTGCACCGGCACAGGATCGAGAAGCTGCTCGTCGTCGACGCCGAGGGCAGCCTCGTCGGCCTGATCACGGTCAAGGACATCCAGAAGTCGATCGAGTTCCCGGCCGCGAGCAAGGACAGCCTCGGGCGCCTGCTTTGCGGAGCGGCGGTCGGGGTGGGGCCGGACCGCGTCGATCGCGTCGCGGCGCTCGTCGAGGCCGGCGTCGACGTCGTCGCCGTCGACACGGCGCACGGCCACTCGCGCAACGTCCTCGAGACGGTCGCGGAGATCAAGAAGGCGTTCCCGGATCTCCAGGTGATCGGCGGCAACGTCGCGAC
>CAYYZO010000080.1:0-17943 GCA_964476185.1 uncultured Myxococcales bacterium | reverse complement strand
CGCAGCGGAGCCGGGCCGTCGTCGTTTCGGCGCCGCGTCGTCGGCGCCGACGATGCGGCGCCCGAAGCCGCGCAATCAGTCGAGCGGGCGCAGCCGGAACACCGCGCGCTTCTTGCCGCGAACGAACAGGCCGACGAGGCGGCTCAGCACCGGATACTTCGCGGCGACGGCCTCGCGGTAGCGCCGGTGGTCCTCGGCCGCATCGGCGCGCTCGGCCGCGACCTCGATCGGCCCCAGCCCGAAGTCGACGCGCGCCCGCCCGCTCGAGCGCAGGTTCCTGACCCACCCCCGCGCTTCGTCGAGGCTGCCGATCCAGAGGCTTCCGTCGATCTCCGCGAACCAGATCGTCACGTCGAAGGCCTTGCCGCTCTTCCGGCCGAAGTGCGTCAGCTTGAGGGTGCTCCTGGCGGGGATGTTCATCTGTCCCTCCCGAAGGCGGCCGCGACGGCCTCCATGCCGCCTTCGGCGGCGTCCAGCGCGAAATCGATGTCGGCGTCCTGGTGCGCCGCCGACACGAACCAGTTGTGGGCCGGGTGGAAGAACGCGCCCCGGCGCGCGGCTGCGGCCGCGAACGCGCGGCTGCGCTCGAGGCTGCCGGCGTCCGCGTCGAAGGTCAGGAACGGGATCGCCGGCGGACCGCTGATCGTGACGGCGAGTCCGGCGGCCGACGCGCGCTCGGCGAGCCCGTCGCACAGACGACGGCCGACCCGCTCCATGTGCCCGAGCGCGTCGCGGCGCGCGAATTCCTCGAGGGTCGCGATCGCGGCCGCGATCGGCACCGCCTGCGTGAAGAACGTGCCGGTCACGAACACCTCGCGCGCGGCCTGGCGCAGGGCGTCCGCGCCGAGCATGGCGGCGAGCGGATAGCCGTTGGCCATCGCCTTCGAGTAGACCGTCATGTCGGGCGTGACGCCGAAGCGCTGCAGCGAACCGCCGGGGTGCAGGCGGAAGCCGGCGCGGACGTCGTCGAGGATCATCACGGCGCCGCTGCGCGTGCACAGCTCGCGCACGCGGTCGAAGAAGCCCGGCGCCGGCATCACGCTGTCGAAGCGGGCTTCGTGCCGGAACGGCGTCGTGATCACCGCGGCGATGCGGCCGTCGTGCTCGCGCAGCAGCGCCTCGAGCGCGTCGGCGTCGTTCCACGCGAAGCGCAGGATCCCGGCGCGCTCGAACTCGGGGAAGCCGCGTCCGAGCGGATTGCACCAGCCGTGCACGCCGTGGTACGTGCCGTCGACCATCGCCACCGAGTCGCGTCCCGTCGCGCGCCGCGCGACGGCGAGCGCCCACGTGCAGACGTCCGAGCCGTTCTTCGCGAACATCGCCCAGTCCATTCCGGTGGTCGCGGCCACGAGACGTTCGGCGAGCTCGACGACGTTCGGCGCCGGGAGGTTGCCACTGTCGCAGCGGCGGCGCTGCGCCTCGGCGGCGGCCTCGACCACCGGGTCGCGGTAGCCGAGCACCATCGGGCCGTACGAGCACAGGAAGTCGACGTACTCGTGGCCGTCGACGTCGCGAACGCGGCAGCCCTCGGCTTCGGCAAGGAAGCGCGGGAAGACGCCGTCGACGAGGTAGGCCGGGTTCTGGTGGCCGTAGACGCCGCCGGGGATCACGCGGCGCGCGCGCTCGAACAGCGCGTCGCCCGCCGGGTGCCGCCACTCGCCCATGGTCGGCCCGCCCCTCAGGCGTCGCTGTCCTGCTCGGCCGCTGCCTCGGCCGGCGTCAGCGTGCGCAGCGCCAGCGCGTGCACTGCTCCCTTCATCTCCTCGGCGAGGGCGTCGTAGACGAGCCGGTGTCGGGCGACAAGGGATTTTCCCTGGAAGGCGTCCGCGACGATCCGGACCTGGAAGTGCCCTCCTCCGCTGGCCGCCCCCGCATGCCCTCGATGACGGTCGCTGTCGTCGTGGACGTCGATCTCGACCGGGGACAGCGAGCGCGTGAGCTTTTCGACGATCAGGTCTCGGGTGTGCATCGGCGCCACCATGTGGCACGCTTCGGTCGTGATCAAGGGCGCCGGGACCATCGTCGTCGTGCGCGCGGGCTTGACGACGGACGAGGCGCGACGCGCGATGCTCTCGCTCGTCGCGATGGGCGTCGAGGCCGAGGCGACGCCGGACGAGCCGCCGTCGGCCGGCTGGCGGATCACGGTCCTCGAGGAACGCGCCTCCCAGGCCGCGCCGCTGATCGAGGACGCGCTGACGGTCGACCGCATCGAGCGGCGGCCGGACCCGCCGCGGACGGTGCTCGCGCCGCCCGGCGTGCAGATCTGGACCCTGCGGAACGCCGCCGGCAGCCTCGCCGTCGCGGCGGCCTGCGCCGTCGTGCACTGGTCCGTCCACGTCGCGGGCGCCGGCGACGAACCGACGTCGCGCTCGGCGATGATCGATGCCGGGGCGGCCGTGCCGTGGCTGGTCCGCGACGGCCAGTGGTGGCGGCTCGCCAGCGCCGTCTTCCTGCACTTCGACCTCAAGCACCTGCTCGGAAACCTGAGTTCGCTGCTGCTGCTCGGGCCGCCGCTGGCCGCGCAGATCGGGCACGTTCGCACCGTCGCGCTGTTCGTCGCGACCGGCGTGCTCGGCAACCTGCTGAGCCAGGTGGCCGGAAGCGAGAACGCGATCAAGGCGGGCGCCTCCGGCGGGGTCTGCGGCCTGCTCGGCGCGCTGGCCGGCGTCGCGCTGGTCTCGATGGCGAGCGCGTCGGACGCAGCGGCGCGACGGCCCGCGTGGCAGACGCTCGGCGCCCTCGTGGCTCTGTTCGGCATGATCGTCGGCTTCGAGCCCGGACGGGACCACTACGCGCACGTCGGCGGAGTGCTGGCCGGCGTCGTGCTGGGACGCCTGTTCGGCGTCGGCGGCCTCGCGACGGAGGCCGCGCCGGATCCGGAGCACGGCGGATGAACGCGCGAGCCGCGAGACGATGCGTGCGCGCGGTCCTCGTGCGGCTGGCCGCCGCGGCGGCCGCCCTGCTGGTGCTCGCGCCCGCTCCGTCACCGGCCGCCGAGTCGCGTCCCGGCGTCGACGACGCGGGGTCAGTCGCCGGGCCGCCAGCCGCTCCTGCGGTCCGCCGGACCGACGGCGGCCGCGCTGCCGACGACGCAGGAGGGTCCGCCGAGCCGCCGCCCGGCACGTTCGTCGACGCCGGCAACCTCGAGCGCTGGGCCCGCTTCCTTCCGCCGTCGATCCAGTGGGCGGTCGGCCGCGGCATGCGCATCGAGGTCGTCGCGGCGCGCGAGATCCCGCTCGAGCCGAAGCGCCTCGAGGCCACGCAGAAGTACCACGCGCAGTGCCGGCTCTCGCCCGACAAGAACCAGGTGCTGAACTACGTCGCCGGGCTGCCGTTCCCGTTCGCCGACGAGCGGGATCCCGACGCGGCGGTCAAGCTCGTGTTCAACTTCGAGAACCGCATCGTCGTCGACGACCTCGACGTGCGCAACTTCGAGTGCGACACCGGGAGCCTCGACCCCGGGACCGGCATCTCGGTGGAACGCCATTTCCTGATCGGCCACTTCCGCCGCCTCTACTACGTGAGCCGGCTCTACCACGAACCGAAGCCGACCTGGCCGACCGTGGACGGCATCCGCTACCGCGAGGTGCTGCACCCGATCCTCGAGCCGTTCGACCTGAAAGGCGTCGGGATCACCTACTCGCGGCACCTCGATCCGGCGCGGCAGGACGACAGCTGGCTGTATTATCCGTTGCTGAAGCGCGTGCGGCGGCTGTCGTCGGCGCAGCGCTCCGACGCGCTGTTCGGCCAGGACGCCGATATCGACAGCTACGGTGGTTACGCGGGCAACCCCGCGTGGATGGACTGGCGCCTGGTCGGCACGAGCCGGGTGCTCGCGCCGATGCACACGCGCAACTTTCCCGCGAAGTGGTCCGGCGGCGGCGCGAACTTCCTGTTCGACGACACCTGGGAGATGCGCGACGTCTACGTCGTCGAGGGCAGTTCGCGCATCCCAGGCTACGCGTACTCGAAACGGGTGCTGTACATCGACCGCCACAGCTTCGTCATCCCGTACACCGAGATGTACGACCAGACCGGCCAGCTCTGGAAGGCCTGGGTGAACCAGTTCAACATCGGCCGCAAGGTCCACCCCGGCGCGGTTCGCGCGGTCTACGACTACGAGCAGCAGTTCATCCCCGCGCTCAGCATCTTCGACCTGCAGCTCGACCACGCGACGCGCTGCCTGCTCCCCTCGCCGTCGGTCGCCGGCGAGGAAGGCTGGTACTTCAACTTCGGCCCGGCCGAGGGCACGGTGGAGGAAGCGTTCACGGTCTCGAGCATCCTCTCGTCGGGCCGCTGAAGGCCTTCCGGACGCGGAACGGGGCACGGACGATCGGTTCCGGCACCGCGGACGGATGCTCCCTGCACGAGGCCGGCGCCCGGTTGCTGGCGTCCCGGACCCTTGCCCGGTATAGGAATTGTGTTGCCGGTCCTCGCCGAACCCTGTCGGCGACCGGCTCGGGAGCCGGTCGTCCACGCGGCCGGCCGGAGGGAACGGCGACGGCCCCGCGCGGCTCCGTTCCCGCGAGGAGGCTCGAGGCAGGCGCACGATGCGCCGGAGAAACCCCGGGGCGCGGGCGCCGGGGACCGCGGCGGGCATCCGGACCGCCGCAGAAGGAGGAAATCGTCACATGGACTTCGTTCAAGGCACGCTGGAGCCGATCTTCCGCTGGATGCACATCCTGGCCGGCATCATCTGGATCGGCCATCTCTACTTCTTCAACTTCGTCAACGGTCCGTTCGCGGCGACGATGAACGGCGACACCAAGAAGCTCGTGGTGCCGGAACTGATGCCGAGGGCGCTCTGGTGGTTCCGCTGGGGCGCGGCCTGGACGTGGGCGACCGGCGTCGTCCTGCTGATGATCGTCTTCTACCACGGCAAGATGCTGTTCGCCGGCGGCACGGGCAGCTGGGGCTTCGGCGCCCTGACCTCGCTCGCGATCACGTTCCTCGGCTTCGCCGTGTACGACGCGATCCAGACGACGTCGATCTTCGCCGACCAGAAGGTGAAGAACTGCGTCTACTTCGTGCTGATCGTCTTCGCGACGTACATCTTCAGCCTGTTCGGCGGATTCGGCTACCGCGGCTACGTGATCCACGTGGGCGCGCTGTTCGGCACGGCGATGGCGTTCAACGTCTGGTTCCGCATCTGGCCGAACCAGCAGCAGATCATCACGGCGATCAAGAACGGCCAGGCGCCGGACGCGAAGCTCGTGGCCGAGGCCGGCCTGCGCTCGCGCCACAACACCTATATGTCGGCGGCGCTCCTCTGGACGATGATCGACATGCACACGATGGGCTTCCTGTACGGGTGGCTCGGCCCGCGCCAGGAGATCGGACTGCTCGTGATGATCCTCGTCGCGTGGCACATCGTGTTCCAGCTCTACAAGCGTTCGGCGGCGGTCAAGGGGTTCTGACGACCGACGACCGACCGACTGCCAACGACAACGGGCCGCCTCCTTGCGGGGGCGGCCCGTTTCTTTTTCGGCCCGGCGGCGCCGGGCAACCGTCGCGCTCCCGGCCACCGCCGCTCTGGCGCTCGCCGGAGACCGCGGCGTCGCCCGCCGAGCGTCCGCGCCCTGTCGGTCAGGCCGACGCGCTCGGCCGCGCCTTCATCGCCTCGTGCCAGCGGGACAGGTTCTTCAGGCCCGGGTCGTAGCCCTCGCCGACCATGCCGCCGAAGTCGATCGCACAGAACAGCGTGATGTCCGCGATCGTGTAGCGGTCGCCGACGACGAACTCGCGCGAGCCGAGCAGTTCGTCGACCCACGCGAGGCGCTTGCGCGCCGCGCCGCGACTCGGCTCGACCATCTCCGGGACCTGCGTGATGCGGCCCTGGAAGAACGGGCTGCTGTGCCGGAACGCGCCGAGCAGGGGGCCCATCACTTCCAGTTCCATGCGCCTCTCCCACAGGCGCGCCACCGCTCGCTCCTCGGGCGTGCGCCCGATCAGCGGCGGCTCCGGGTGCTTCTCGTCGAAGTACTCGCAGATGACCAGGCTCTCGGCGATGCAGGTGCCGTCGTCGAGCTCGAGCACTGGCAGGCCGCCCATGGGATTCTTCGCGAGGAACTCCGGCTGGCGGTTCACGCCGGCGCGAATGTCCACCGGCTCGAGCGGGACCTGGATGCCCTTCTCGGCGAGGAAGATGCGCACGCGGCGCGGGTTCGGGGCGATGGTGCTGTCGTAGAGTTTCACGGTCGGGCCTCCCTGTGCTCGAAGTGGAAACGACGCCGAAGGCGCCGATTCGTCAGGATGCCCGATCGGGCACGCGACTCGAAACGACGCCGTCCGACGCGAGCCGGGCCACCTCGTCGGCGGAGCGCCCCAGCCACTGCCCGAGCACCTCGGCGTTGTGCTCCCCGCGAAAGGCCGGCTGCCCGTGCACGCCGGCGCTGGCCGCCGAGAAGCGGTAAGGACTGTTCAGAACCGGCACCAGCCCGCCGCCGCGGTCGTCGCACGGCACCGTCATCGCACGCGCGCGCACCTGCTCGGACGAGAGCGCCTCGCCGAGGGTCTGCACCCGCGCCGCGGCGAGTCCCGCGGCGTGGCAGGCCGCGACGGCCGCCTCGGCCGACGGCTGCGCCGCCACCCACTCGCCGACGATGCGCTCGAGCTCCGGCAGGCAGCGCACGCGCTCGTCGTAGGACGCGAATCGCGGGTCGGCGGCGAGCTCCGGTCGGCCGATCAGCCGCGTGAGAACGTCCCAGTGCACGCGAGGGTCGCTCGGGATCACCACGTGCCGGTCCCGGCAGGCGTAGATCCACGCGCACAGGAAATCGGCCTCCGTTTCCCCTTCCCCGCCGAACAGCACGAAGTTCGCGGCCTCCTGCAGCGCGAGCAGCGCATCGTGCATCGCCATGTCGATGAACTGCCCCTGGCCGGTCCGTTCGCGCAGGTGCAGGGCCGCCAGGATCGCCAGCGCCGCCTGCAGCCCGGTCACCGTGTCGCCGACCGCGAACACCGAATCGACCGGCGGCTGCCCGAACGCGCGTGCCTGGCGGTCGATGATCCCGGTCGCCGCGTGCACGACTCCGGCGAAGGCCCGCTGCGATCGGTTCGGGCTTTCGTGCCCGAACCCGCTGATCGAGCAGTAGACGAGGCGCGCGCTGCGCGCCCGCAGCGCCTCCTGCCCGAGCCCGAGCCCGTCCATGACGCCGGGCCGGAAGTTCTCCACGACGACGTCGCTGGCCACGGCGAGTTCGGCCGCGAGTTTGCGCCCTTCGGCCGTGCGCAGGTCGATCGACACGTTCCGCTTCCCGCAGTTCTGCTGCATGAAATAGCCGCTCATGCCGCCGCGGCGTCCGCCGAGCCGGCGCGAGAGGTCGCCGTCCGGCGTCTCGATCTTGACGACGTCGGCGCCGAGATCCGCGAGGATCCGCGTGCAGAACGGCCCGGCGAGCACGTGGCTGAAATCGGCCACCCGCACGCCCTCGAGCGGCCAGGGCCGCAAGGCGGGGGAAGAGGTCGGGTTCGGGAAGTCGGTCATCGGCATCGGCCGCCTCCTGCGCGGAAGCGACCGATGCTCTGACGGAAATTCAGTTGCGGGTCCAGCGATCCGTGGCGGCGATCGCACCGCCGGTGCGGGCCTGCGGAAGCGGGTTGAACGGGTTGTTGAACACGTCCTTCGAGACGAGCTTGTTGGTCGGCTCGTAGGCGTAGATCAGGTGCCCGGGGTCGCCTTCTTCCTCGGCCTCCTCGGGAACGAGGACCAGGATCTCCTGCTGGTCGTCCTTGTCGACGTCGGCAGCGGCCACGCGGGCGCCGCCCGTGTACGGCGCGGGGCGCACGTTGATGTTGATCGTGACCTTGTCCTTGCCCCACGTCACGCGATTGCCTTCGCCGTCGTACACTTTGATCAGCGCTTCGCCCTGCCTCGGCGCCGTGACGATCCACTTGTCGCCGCTGCCGTTCAGGTCGACGAGGGCGATGTCGACGCCCGAGAAATTGACCGGGTCGTACGCGAGGAACTGGCGGATGAACTGGCCGTCGCGGGTGAAGATCTTGACGAGCGGCACGCCGCGGTTGGTCCCGACGATGATCTCGGCGTTCTTGTCGCCGGTGACGTTGCCGACCTCGACGTTCGCGCCGTCGGCCTGGATGGGGAGCGTGCCGTTGTAGGTGTCGGTCGAACTGAAGACCTGGAACTCGCCCGACAGGAAGAACGGCGCCTCGTCGTCGAGGCGTTCGAAGACCCGGGCGGTCACGTTGCCGTCGCTCGAGTTCGACTGCGCGCAGACGAGGTCCTCGTTGACCCGCCCGTTGACTTCGCCCGAGCCGCAATCGACGCCGACACCGCTGCCGGGGAACGCCTCGAACGAGTCGATCAGCTTTTTGCGCGAGCTGACGCGGTACACTTCGACCGTCGACTTGTTGCCATCGTGGCCCGTCGACGTGACGATGTGCACCTGCTTCGGGCGCGGCAGGTGCGGGTCGCCGTTGGCCTTGAACGGGTTGTCGTTGATGATCGTCGCGCTGCCCTCGCCGAGACTGCTGGATTCGAGGACGTCCTGGTTCATCTCGGTGCGTCGCCCGGTGCGTGTGAACGAACGCAGGCGGGCGTCGCCGCCGTCGTCGGGCAGCAGCGCGAAGAGCCGCGTCTCCAGACCGCGGCGCCCGGCGACCACGAACAACTGCTTGCCGTCCACGCCGGACAGGATCTTGACGCTCCCGGCGCCGAGGCGCGCGAACGGATCGTCGCCCGGCGTGCCGACGACGACGTCGGGGACCTCGTCGAGGTTGAAGTCGATCTGGCCGGCCAGCGCGAAGCCGAACTCCTCGTTGCGCCTCTCGCCGTCGACGGCCCAGATCACCTCGCCGTCCACGCCGGAGAGCGTCACGACGCGACCCGCATCCGTCACGACCCGGCCGTCCACGAGGTAATCCTGCTTCGGAGCCGAGGCCGCGAAGTCGGTGACTCCGTCGCCGTTGATGTCGCCGATGGTCGCGACGGCCGTCCCGAAGGCCGCGCCTTCCTGGATCTGGCTGTCGGTGCGCGCCCACAGGCGCCTGCCGTCGAGCGAGTAAAGCGTGACCAGGCCCGCCAGCCGCACTCCGGCGTCGTCCGAGCCGGTGGCGCCGACGATGACGTCGGGGATGTCGTCGTCGTTCACGTCGCCGGCGAAGTCGATCGACGAGCCGATCCGGTCCCGGTGCGCGCCGTAGACCTGGAACAACGGCGTGCCCTGGAGGTCGCCCGACGAGATCGCGTCGGTCATGCCGGCGTTGATGACGCCGCTCGGGCCGTTCGACTCGTCCGTGCCGGCCAGGAAGTCGAGGAAGCCGTCGCCGTCGAGGTCGGGCGCCCCGACCAGGCTGCGGCCGTAGTTGTTGCCTTCGCGCGGGCCGACGCGGTAGCCGAGCACGTCCCCGTTCTTGCCGGAGATCATCCAGACGCGGCCTTTGTTGCCGACGCCGTTCTCGTTGCGATCCGCCGAGGCGCTGACGACGAAATCGGCCTTCTTGTCGCCGTTGATGTCGTTGAGCGGCGCGATCTTCTCACCGAAGCCGGCGCGGACGTTCTGGCCGTAGACGCGCATGCGGCGGTTGCGCCGGTGGTAGACATCGATCCGCCCCGCGCGCTCGAGGAACTTGGCCGAAGGCGCGTTCTGGTCGAGGACCGTCACGTCGTAGCCCGGCGAACCGATCGCGACCTCGTCGCGCCCGTCGTTGTTGAGATCGCCGAGGAAGGAGACCGAAGACCCCATCCACTGGTGGTCGGCGCCGCCGCGCTTGCGGAAGATCTTCCGGCCGTTTCGGCCGTCCAGGATGATCACGCGTCCGGCGTGGGGATGCTTGCCGACGTACAGGCAGGGGGCGCCGATGGCGATGTCCTTGACGCCGTCGCCGTTGAAGTCGCCGTTGGTCGAGATCGCGAAGCCGAGCTGGTCGCCGCCCTTGTTGCAGCCGGGCGAGAAGAAGTCGGCCGTCGCGGGCTCCGCGAAGCCGCAGACGAGGGCCGCCATGGCAAGGCGGGAGGGCCAGGAGGACAACCAGCTACGTTTCATCTTCATCGAAATCCCATCACAGAGATGCGCCCAAGTCCGCTCGTCGCCAGCCATCCGGGGTAGCACAGCCCCGGTGGCCGACCAACAGTGCGGCGCCTCTTGCCGTGCATCCGCCCCCGTTCGTTCGCCCCGGTCCCTCCGCGCACCCGCGCGCGCCGAGGGGGCTACCTTTGCGGAGCCGTACCGGTGGCACGACCTCCGGCCGAGAGCCGTCGTCCGGTCGGGGGCATTCTAACAGCCCGACCGGTCGTTGCCACGGCCGCGGTTGAAGATTGTGTCTCGGAAATCTGCGTTAGGAAAGGGAGAAATTGGAGCGGGTGACCGGGATCGAACCGGCGACCTTCTGCATGGCAAGCAGACGCTCTAGCCAGCTGAGCTACACCCGCCCGTGCTCAGGCGAGCGGCGGTTGTAGCCGAAACGAATTGCGATGCAAGTCGCCCTCGCCTTGCGCGGGCCTTTCAGGGTCCCGGCCGACTCGGGCCGGCCCCGTCCCGCATCCGACGGAAGACCTCCAGGTGATAGCCGACGGCCGACCAGGCCCCGACCGCCGCGGCCATCGTCAGCAGCACGATGCCGACCTCGTGGAAGCTCACGCCGAGATAGGTGTAGTGCACGATAAGGAAGTGCACGCCGATCGTCTGCAGCAGCATCTTGGCCTTCCCGGTCGCGTCGGCGGCCAGAACGATCCCCTCGGCCGCGGCGATGCTGCGCAGCCCCGTGACCGCGAATTCCCGGCCCACGACGATCACGAGCAGCCAGCCCGGGAGACCGGGCCGGCGGTCGAGCACCGCGATCATCAGCAGGACCGAGATGACGAGAAGTTTGTCCGCGAGCGGATCCAGCAGCTTCCCGAGCGGCGTGACCAGGCCGAAGCGGCGGGCCATCCAGCCGTCGAGCACGTCGGTCAGCGAGGCGACGAGGAAGACGAACATGGCCGTCCAGGCCTCGCGCGGCCCCGGGAAGGTCAGCAGCCAGCCGACCAGCGGGATCGCGAGGATCCGCAGCAGCGTCAGGATGTTCGGCAGGGCGCGGAACCAGGCCTCGTCGGCAACCGAAATGCTTGGCGTTCCCATGTTCCCGTGATCCGCGAGGCGGGCCGCGGCAGCCGGAGGCTATCGCTATTCCGGCAGGCTCGCCACCCGGCCGGACTCGCGGCTGTTGTGCGCGCCCGCGCCGAGGATACACTCCGGCGCCCCGCATGCGCGACTACGACTACCTCGTGATCGGCGCCGGCATCGCCGGCATGACCTTCGCCCTGCGCGCGGCCCGGGAGGGTCGCGTCGCCCTGATCGCCAAGCGCGGCTTCGACGATTCCAACACGAACTGGGCCCAGGGAGGCGTCGCGGCCGTGTGGGCTCCCGAGGACTCCCCGAAGTCCCACGCCGAGGACACCGTGGAGGCCGGCGCCGGCCTCTGCAACCGCCGGGTCGTCGACCTGGTCGTCCAGGAAGGCCCCGAGCGCATCCGGGAACTCATCGAGTACGGCGTGCGGTTCTCGCTGAAGCGCGACAACGGGGCTGCCGGGGCCGACTTCGACCTCGGGCTGGAGGGAGGACACTCGCACCGCCGCATCCTGCACGCGGCCGACCACACCGGGCAGGAGATCGTCCGCGGCATGGCCGAGCAGGTCCGCGCCTGCCCCAGCATCGACGTCTTCGAGAACCACTTCGCGATCGACCTGCTGATCGACGAGAAGTTCGGCTACGCCGGCGGCCGGCCGCAATGCTGGGGGGCCTACGCGCTCGACACGGCCACCGGCAACGTCGAGCAGTTCACGGCGCGCGCGACGCTGCTCGCGACGGGCGGCTCGGGCAAGGTCTACCTGTACACGTCGAATCCCGACGTCGCCTCCGGCGACGGCCTCGCGATGGCCTGGCGCGCGGGGTGCCGCGTCGCCGACCTCGAGTTCATCCAGTTCCACCCGACGTGCCTGTACCATCCCGCGGCGAAGTCGTTCCTGGTGACGGAAGCGATGCGTGGGGAAGGCGCGGTGCTGCGCACTCCCGACGGCGAGGCGTTCATGGCCTCGTACGACCCTCGCGCCGAGCTCGCTCCCCGCGACATCGTCGCGCGGGCCATCGACCGCGAGATGAAGCGTCGCGGCCTCGACAACGTGCTGCTCGACGTGACCTCGCTCGGAGCCGGCTTCCTGAAGGAGCGGTTCCCCGTCATCTACGAGACCTGCCTCGGCTACGGGATCGACATCACGACCACGCCGATCCCGGTCGTCCCGGCCGCGCACTACATGTGCGGCGGGGTCATGACGGGCATCGACGGAGAAACCTCGATCGGCCGGCTGTACGCCGCCGGCGAGGTCGCCATGACGGGCCTGCACGGCGCGAACCGGCTCGCGTCGAATTCGCTGCTCGAGGGCCTCGTGTTCGGGCATCGGGCGGCGGCGCACGCGATGACCCGCCTGCGCGAGGACCCCACGAAGCCCCCCCCGCTTCCGGCGTGGACGTCCGGCCACGCCGTCGACATCGACGAGTCCGTCGTGATCACGCACAACTGGGACGAGATCCGACGCCTGATGTGGAACTACGTCGGCATCGTGCGCAGCGACCGCCGACTGGCCCGCGCGGCGGCCCGCATCGCGATGATGCGCGAGGAGATCCAGCAGTACTACCGCGACTTCCTCGTCACGCGCGACCTGCTCGAGCTGCGCAACATCGTGCTCGTCGCCGAGCTCATCATCCGCTCGGCGCGCACACGGCGCGAGAGCCGCGGCCTGCACTACAACCTGGACTGCCCCGGCCGCGACGACGCCCGCTGGCGCCGGCACACCGTGCTGTAGACGCCCGGTCGCGCGCTCACGGATCGCAGACGCAGACGATCGAAGCCGTGCAGGCCAGGCCGCAGCCTTCCTGCCCGTTCTCGTTCACGCGCGGGCCGAGCTGCTCGGTCGCCGTGGTGACGACCGTTCGGTCGACGACCTGATGGCACGGCGTCTCGGGCACCGGATCGCCGGTGGACGGATCGATCTTCTCGAGCTTGCTGCAGATCGTCCTGCAGCTGGCGCGGATCGCCGTCGACGCCGCCTTGCACAGCGCGATCATGTGGTCGCCCGTGTCCCCGAGCGCGGGATCGTCGCAGAAGACTCCCGTCACGACCGTCGACTGTCGCACCGGCGTGATGCCCGGCGAGTCGATCTGGCACTTGCCGGGCAAGGCTCCCCCGGCCGCCACGGCATTCGCCCGTGACGCGCCGAGGATGTTCGCGATGCCCGCCTCGAGCGTGCACCCCATCGTCTTCGTCCGTGCCCTGCAGATCTTCGTCTCCGACTGGGCGCCCGCGGGCGCCGCGCCGAGCACCGTCACGAAAAGCGTCGCGAAGAGAACGCGCGCCAAGACGAACCCGTGCTTCTTCATCCCGGACCTCCGTTTCGAACGCGATGGACGATCCTCCGGCTCCGCCGTCGACGTTGTCAAGGCTGCCGTGCCGCCCGTGCGACGCGCCGGGCGGCACCCGGTCGGCGTCGCCGCGACGCTGCGCGAGTTGCGGGAGCGCCCGCGTCGTCCCGGAGCGCCGCCGGTGGGGTCCGGAGCCCTGCGAAATCCCCGGGTTCAGGTTGCGGCCCCCTGTTGCGACAGCGGTGCCCGCGGATAGAACGCCCCCATGCGCTTCACGTATGCCGAATCGATGTGCGACCCGTCCCACCTGCTCCCTCTCGCGCGCGCCTGCGACGAGTCGGGATGGTCGTCCTTCGTGATCCCCGACAGCATCGCCTACCCGGAGCACTCGGACGCGAAGTACCCGTACACACCGGACGGCGACCGCCGATTCCTCGAGGACAAGCCGTTCCTCGAGCCGTTCGTGCTGATGGCAGCGATGGGCGCCGTGACGCAGAAGCTGCGACTGACGACGTTCGTCGTGAAGCTTCCGATCCGGCACCCGGTGCTGGTCGCGAAGCAGCTCTCGTCGCTTGCCGTGATGACCGGCGGGCGCGTCGGCTTCGGCGTCGGCACCAGTCCCTGGCCCGAGGACTTCGCGATCACCGGCACGCCGTGGAAGGAGCGCGGGCGGCGCATGGACGAGATGATCGAGGTGATCCGCGGGCTGCTCGCCGGCGGATACTACGAGTTCCACGGGCGGTGCTTCGACATCCCGAAGATCAAGATGTGCCCGGTGCCCCCCGAACCCGTGCCGATCCTGATCGGCGGCCACGCGGACGCCGCGCTGCAGCGCGCCGCGCGCCTCGGGGACGGCTGGATGCACGGCGGCGGCGACCTCACCGAGCTCGACGGCCTGCTCGACAAGCTCCACGCCGCGCGCCGCGAGGCCGGCACCGACAAGAAGCCGTTCGAGTTGCACGTGATCTCGTTCGACGCCTACACCGTCGACGGCGTGAAGAAGCTCGAGGAGCGCGGCATCACCGACGTGATCGTCGGCTTCCGCAACCCCTACTACGACGACGACTCGATCACGCTGCAGGACAAGATCGACACGCTGCGCCGCTTCGCCGACGACGTGATCGCCCACTCCTCGTGATTCGAACCGCGGGCCTCCCGCCGGGCTGGGAAAGGAAGTGAGTCCGCGGCTCCGCGGGCGGGGCTTCAGCCGCGTCCGGCCCCACCCGGCATCTCGAGGGCGTGGAACAGTCGCATCTGCCGCGCCTCGAGGTCGTGGTTCACGTCCACCGGGTACTGCTTCGTGAAGCACGCGTCGCAGAACCCCTCCGACGTGCGCTCGCCGGATTCCTGGAACGCGTAGAGGCCCTCGTGCGACAGGTAGGCCAGGCTGTCGGCCTGGATGAAGTCCCGGATCGCCTCGATGTCGAGGTTGTTCGCGATCAGTTCCGCGTGCGTCGGGGTGTCGACGCCGAAATAACAGGGGCTGATCGTCGGCGGCGCGCTGATCCGCATGTGCACTTCCTTCGCGCCCGCGCCGCGGATCATGCGCACGATCTTGCGGCTCGTGGTGCCGCGCACGATCGAATCGTCGATGACGATCACGCGCTTGCCCTCGAGGACCTCGCGCTGCGCGTTCAGCTTCACCTTCACGCCGAAATTGCGGATCGAATCCTTCGGCTCGATGAACGTGCGGCCGACGTAGTGGTTGCGGATCAGTCCCATCTCGAACGGCAGCCGGGCTTCCTCGGCGAAGCCGAGCGCGGCCGGGACGCCGGAGTCCGGGACAGGGATCACGATGTCGGCCTCGACCCTGGTCTCCCTCGCGAGCTGCCGGCCCATTTCCTTGCGGATCGCGTAGACGTTGCGGCCGAAGACGTTCGAGTCGGGCCTCGCGAAGTACACGTACTCGAAGACGCAACGGTTGGTCGGCGCGTGCGCGAACGGCTTCTGCGACTTGATCTCGCCGCCGCAGATGTGCAGCACCTCGCCGGGCTCGATCTCGCGCACGTAGTGCGCCTCCATGAGGTCGAGCGCGCAGGTTTCCGACGCGACGACCCATCCCCCCGTCGGGAAGCGCCCCAGCACGAGGGGGCGGAAGCCGTGCGGGTCGCGCGCGGCGATCATCTCGGTCTCCGTCAGGAACAGGACGCAGTACGCGCCCTCGACCTGGGCCAGCGCGTCGATCACCCGGTCCGCGAGCGAGGCGCGGCGCGAGGCGGCCACCAGGTGCACGAGCACCTCGGTGTCGGACGTCGACTGGAAGATCGACCCGTTCTCCTCGAGCCGGCGACGAATCGCCAGCGCGTTGACGAAGTTGCCGTTGTGGCAGACCGCGAGGCTGCCGAGCGAGAACTCGGCGACCAGGGGCTGGGTGTTGCGAAGCAGCGTCTCGCCCGCCGTCGAATAGCGGTTGTGGCCGATCGCGCACGCCCCGGTGAGGCGACGGATCACGCTCTCGGGGAACACGTCGGCGACCAGTCCCAGCCCCCGGTGGCTGATCAGCGCGTCGCCGTTGCTCGAGACGATCCCGGAGCCTTCCTGCCCCCGGTGCTGCATCGAATACAGCCCGAGATAGGCGAGATTGGCGGCTTCGGCGTGGCCGTGGACGCCGACGACGGCGCACTCCTCGTGGAAGCGATCCTCGGCGGCGTCGAGCGGCGCGGCGCCCTCTCGCACCCTCGTGCCCACGGAGTCCATCGCTTTGCCGCCGTCATCCATCGTCGGTCAGGCTCCTGCGGCCGCTCGCACGGCCTCCGGAAGGTCGGCGTGCGAGATCCCCGGGAGCGTCGCCTCCCAGGCTTGCCGGACCTGCTCCAGTTTCACGTTCACGAGAGTCCTCGACGAGACCGAATCGACGATCTTGACGTCGGCGCCGCCGGTCGTCCCGAGACGTCGACAGGCGACCCCGGCCGCTTCCGCGCGCCGCTCGATGCCGGGGACCTCGCCCTCGGCGACCGCCACGAGGATGCGGCAGCCGCTTTCGCCGAACAACGCCACGTCCGCCCTCCCCCCGGCATCGACGGCGACGTCGCAACCGATGCCGGAGGCCAGGGCCATCTCCGTGATCGCCGCCGCGAGTCCGCCGTCCGAGACGTCGTGGGCCGAGCGCACCGTGCCTTCCGAGACGAGGCCGCAGACCAGTTCGCCGAGGCGCCTCTCGCCGGCGAGATCGATCGGGGGCGGCCGGTCGCCGGTGCGGGAGTGCCGGTACGCGAGGTACTCGGAGCCGTCCAGCACCGGTTCGCCCGAACCGAGCAGCAGGATCGCAACCTTCTCGCCCGGGAACGCGATGCTCGCGGTGTGGCGCGCGTCCTCGACCAGTCCGACCAGCGCGACCGTCGGCGTCGGGGGGATCGAAGCGCCCTGGGTGTCGTTGTAGAAACTGACGTTGCCCGAGATGACGGCGATGTCGTACGCGCGGCAGGCATCGGCCATCCCGTCGATCGCGCGCGAGAACTGCCACATGACCTCGGGCTTCTCGGGGCTCCCGAAGTTCAGGCAGTCGCTGATCGCGAGCGGACGCGCGCCGGTCACGTAGACGTTGCGCGCCGCCTCGGCGACGGCGTGCTGCGTCCCGACGTAGGGGTCGAGTGCCACGTACCGCGAGTTGCAGTCGCAGCTCATCGCGAGCGCGCCGCCGGTCTCGCGCACGCGGATCACCCCGGCGTCGCCGCCCGGGTGCACGAGCGTGTTCGCGCCGACGTACGAGTCGTACTGTTCGGTGACCCAGCGGCGGCTGCAGAGGTTCGGGGACGCCATCATCGCGACGAGTTCCGCCGAGAGGTCCTTCGGCTCGGGCACCGCGGAGAGGTCGAGCGCGGCGGGCCGCGACTTCGGCTCGGCGATGGGACGCGAATACTTCGGGGCGGCGTCCGTGAGCGCGTCCACCGGGATGGAGACCACGGTGGCGCCGTGGTGCACGGCCTCGAAGCGTCCCGTCTCGGTGACGGTCCCGGCCGCGACGCAGTCGAGGCCCCAGCGCGCGAAGATGCGTCCGACGCGTTCCTCGGAGCCCTTCTTCACGACGAGCAGCATGCGCTCCTGCGACTCCGACAGCAGCATCTCGTAGGGCGTCAGGTTCGCCTCGCGCAGCGGGATCCGATCGAGGTCCAGGCGAATGCCGACGCCGCCGCGCGACGCCATCTCGACCGTCGAGCTGGTCAGGCCAGCGGCTCCCATGTCCTGGATCGCGACGACGTCGTCGCCGGCCAGCACCTCGAGGCACGCTTCGATCAGCACGCTCTCGGTGAACGGGTCACCGACCTGCACGGTCGGCTTCATCTGCTCGGATTCTTCCTTGAACTCGCTGGACGCCAGCAGGCTCGCGCCGTGGATGCCGTCGCGCCCCGTCTTCGAGCCGACGTACAGCACCGGGTTGCCGGTGCCGCTCGCGACCGCGCGGAAGATGCGGTCCGCCCGCACGATGCCGAGCGTGAACGCGTTGACGAGGATGTTGCCGTTGTAGCCGGCGTCGAAGCTGACCTCGCCGCCGACCGTGGCCACGCCGACCGAGTTGCCGTAGCCGCCGATGCCGGCGACGACTCCGCGCAGAAGGAACGGCGTCTTCTCGTGGTCCGCCGAGCCGAAG
>CAYYZO010000079.1:0-18824 GCA_964476185.1 uncultured Myxococcales bacterium | reverse complement strand
CATCCCGCCCTCGACGACCTCGACCGTGCCGACTCCGTCTGGAATCGCGCCGCCGCCGCCGAAGCGGCCGAACACGCGGACCCGCTCTGCTCTCGCAGCGAGTGGCAGATTTCGTTCCACGAGAACCTCGCCCCCGACCAGCCGATCTTCCTCCGCGCGACCGAGGACAGCATCGCGGCGTTCGCGTTGCACCGCCAGCCGGGACTGGGGCCGCTGCTGACGCCTCTCGAGTGGAGCTGGAAGTTCGGCAGGCCCGTCCTCGGACCGGACGGCGTGGAACTGCTCGGCGCGATCTGGAACGGCCTGGCCGAAAGCGGCGTCCGGGCGTCGGTGCTGATGACCGGCATGGCCCCCGACGCCGCGTCGTCACGGCGGATCCTCGGTGCGTTCCGAGGCTGGCGGCGCGGTGTCGCCGACGAGCAGGAGGCGAGTGTCGCGTCCCTCGAGGGCGGCCTCGACGGCTTCCTGTCCCGGCGCTCCGGCCTGATGCGTCGGAACCTGCGAAAGGCCCGTGCGCGCGCCGAGGCGAACGGTGTCCGCTTCGAACGCTCCGCGCCGACGAACGAAGCGGACGCGGACGCCGCGTACGCGCGCGTGCTCGCCGTCGAGCGACGCAGCTGGAAGGGACGCGAAGCGACCGGCGTCGTGGATCCCGACGTGCAGCAGTTCTATCGGCGCCTGGTGATGCGTCTGTCCGTCTCGGGCCTTGCCCGGATCGTCTTCGCCCGGCACGACGACACGGACATCGGATTCCTGTTCGGCGGGCTCAGCGGCGGCACCTTCCGCGCGCAGCAGTGCAGTTTCGCCGACGACTGGCGTGCACACTCGATCGGCAATCTGCTGCAGCTGGAGACGCTGCGGTGGCTCTGCGAGATTGGCGCCGCCTGTTATCACATGGGCCCGACGATGGCGTACAAACTGCATTGGGCCGAGCAGCGCCGCATCCTGCGCGCGCTGCTGTTCATGCCGAACTGACGCAGTCCACGCATTCCCGCACTCCGGCTGTCGGCGGCAGCGATCCGCCTTGCCGCGGCGCGCGGTGCGCGCCGCGGGCCGCCCGCGCAGACAAGTGTGCCGGGCAGCACGATCGCGATGTGAGGCTGTTCACCACGCGGCCACAAGAGAAGATTCAACCGAGCCAATCGTTCGCGACACGTAACGCGCGGCACAGACCGACCTGCCCGGAGCCGCTATGTGCAGCGGCATGCATGCACTCCTGCTCCTCGTCGTCCTCGTCGCCACGCCCGCTTCCGCGGAACACGTCCTGTTCTTCGGCGACTCGATGATGAACACCGGGTCGTCGACGCGCTGGCCCAACCTCGCGATGGCGGCGACGCGCGACACGTACTGCGTGAACTCGATCAACGGGCGCAACACGGCCGAGGGCCTGGTCGCCATCGATTCGGCGGTAGCGGCCTGTAGCTCGGCGGTCGGCGGACCCGTCACCGACTGCGTGATCGGACTGGCCGTGGCCGACCTTCTCGAGCTGGAGAATTCGACGCCGCGCGACACCTTTTCGCGGCTCGTCCAGATCGCCGACCGATGCACGGCGGCCGGTGCGACGCCGCACCTGCTGACGCCGCCGCACGCCCCGGTCTGGGGCCCGTTCTGGTTCGGATACCTCAACGGCGAGACCTACACGCGGGAGGTGGCACGGCTGCTGCGCGAGTCCTCGCCGTACAACGTCATCGACCAGCGGGACCGCGTCGGCTGGAAGCTCGACTGGAACGAGCACAGCCGGGACGGGCTCCACCCGACCGGTCAGCCCCTTCGCGAGGTCATGGCGGAGCCCGTGATCGAACTGTTCCGCTGATCGGGGCCGCCCGCCTCCAGCGATCCTTCCGGCTTCCGGCCCGGCCCCCGCCGTCTTCCGGTGCGTGCGCCCGCGCGGCCCGTCACGGGCACGGGGCAGGGGACTCCCCGCCGGTGCAGATCGGGCGCGGCGCCCTCGTTAACCCTTTGAACCCGGCCCAGTGCGCCGCTAAGGTGCCGCGATGTCCGGGCGCTCGGCGGCCCGCCAAGGGGTTTCCAACGGTGCGTAATATCTTCTCTTCCCGTCCTGCCGTGGATTCGTCCTCGCCGGCCGCGGCCGTCCTGGCGACCCCGCTGGCCGCCCTCGTGATGCTGCTGGCGGCCAACTGCGGCGGCGGAAGCGGCCAAAGCAACCCGCCGCCTCCGGACATCGAGATCGAAACCAATGCCGACATCCTCGACGTCGGCGAGCGCTTCGTGCTGGACGCCAGCGGCACCACCGATCCCAACGGCGATGCCGAGGACCTCACGTTCCAGTGGCGCATCACCAACGGCGGGAGCGACGAGACCGACTTCGACGACCACTGCCGGGACGATTTCGACGAGATCTGCGAGACCAACAACGACGACTTCTGCAGCAACGACGAGACCCGCTTCTGCGACTCGAACGAGGACTGCATCAACTTCGGCGTCTGCCAGATCAATTCGGGCTCGGAGTCCGACCAGTGCACGACCGGCATCTGCGGGATCGGGGAGGGCGACGAGGGCGCCGTGGCCACGTTCGTCGCGGACGTCGCCGGCCCGTACTCGGTTCGCCTGACGGCGATCGGATCCGATTCGAACGGCGCGAAGACGCTCCTGCTGCAGACCTATCCGTCGCTGTACGTGACCGGCACGATCCTGCAGTTCGGCGGCACCGAGGGGGCGTTCCTCGGGAGAGTGGCGGATGCGGACGATTTCGCACAGAACGCGTTCCAGGGCACGACGGATCCCACGACCGGAGACCTCGTCGTCATCGACGGTGAGATCGACGTCGTGCGCACGTTCGACCTGCGCACCGGCGAGGTGCTCGAGACGTTCGGAGAGACCGACCGCTTCGTGGACGTCCCGACGGCGATCACCTTCAACAAGGTGAACGGCCGCCTCTACGTCGGCGACCTGGTCGGCAAGGTGCAGATGTTCGACGGCCAGTCCGGACTGCTGGTGTCGAACTTCGCGAACGTCGGCCCCGCGCCGATCGCGATCCGCTTCACGCCCGACAGCCAGGAGCTTTACGTCGTCTCCGGCATCAGCGGCACCGGCATCCGCCACTTCTCGTCCACGGGCGCCGATCTCGGTGTCCTCGGCGAGACGGACACGGCGCTCGACGAGCCGGTGGACTTCGACTTCCTGCCCGAGGACGAGGACTACGACTTGGTGATCGCGGACCGCACGGGCAAGGTCGTTCGCTGCGACATCGACGGCGACAACTGCCGCCAGTTCAGCGCCGAGGCCGACGATCTGCTGGCCCCCGGCAGCCCGAGCGGGATCGCCGTCAGCCCCTCGGCGCGTTACACGGACAACGACGTGATGATCGCGGATCCCGTCGGCAAGCGCGTGATCGCGTGCGATTCGGAAGGCAGCGACTGCTCGACGTTCGGAGAAACCGACGACGAGGATTCGGATTTCTCGGACGTGTTCTTCGCGCCGTTCGAGACGCCGACCACGACGACGACGACCTCCACGACCACCACCACGCTAGAAGACTAGCTCGCCCCATCGGCGGCCGATGGCGACGCGGGACAGGGCGTTCTTCGAGGAGCAGGAGCGGGCGCGGCTCGCTTCCTGGGCGATGCGATCGGGGGACAGCCGCGGCCGCGCGCATCCCGAGGTCGAACACGGCTTCCGGCCGGCGTTCCAGCGAGACCGCGACCGGATCATCCACTCGAGCGCGTTCCGAAGGCTCGAGTACAAGACCCAGGTCTTCGTCAACCACGAGGGCGACTACTACCGGACGCGCCTGACGCACACGATGGAGTGCGCGCAGATCACGCGCACCGTCGCCGCGATGCTCGGGCTCAACTGTGACCTCGCCGAAGCGGTCGCGCTCGCGCACGACCTCGGGCACACGCCGTTCGGCCACGCCGGCGAGCACGTGCTGGCCGACCTCATGAAGGACCACGGCGGCTTCGACCACAACAGCCAGAGCCTGCGCATCGTGGAGGTGCTCGAGCAGCGCTATCCCGACTTCGACGGCCTGAACCTGACCTACGAGGTGCGCGAGGGCATCGTGAAGCACTCGGGACGCTTCGACCGGCCGAGGGTGTCGGACTTCGACGCGACGAGCGCGCCGCCGCTGGAGGCCCAGATCGTCGATTACTGCGACGAGGTGGCCTACAACGCGCACGACATCGACGACGGCATCCAGTCCGGCCTGATCGTCCTCGAGGACCTCGAGGGCATCGAGCTTTGGGACGACGCCTTCGCGGCGGCGCGCCGGGCTTGCCCGACGGCGAGCGCGTCGGTGCTTCGCTACCAGGCCGTGCGTCGCCTGATCGACCGGCTGGTCACGGACCTGATCGAGGCGATCGAGGGCCGGATCCGTTTCCACGGCATCGAGACGATCGAGGACCTGCGGCGCGCGATGCCGCCGATTGCCGGTCCCAGCAAGGAACTCGATGCGAAGGTCCGCGAGCTCAAGGCCAGGCTCATGGAGCGGCTGTACCAGCACCACCGGGTGCGGCGCATGGGGGCCAAGGCCGGGCGCGTGATGAAGGGGCTGTTCGAAGCCTACATGGACGACCCGCGCCAGATGCCGCCGCACGTCGTCGAACGGGCCTGCGAGGACACGACGATGGCGCGCGTGATCGCGGACTACATCGCCGGGATGACCGACCGCTTCGCGTTCGAGGAGTACGCGAAGCTGTTCGATCCGTTCGAGAAGGTCTGAGCGGGAACCGCCGCTGGCGGCCCCGAAAACCCTTGCCAGGCAGGAGGTTGGAGAAGAGGGGGCGCTCGCGCCGCGCTCCTTGCCGTCACGTACCCAAGTTTACATAATATATCTTATCGGACGTTGGCTGGAGATCCCGAAGTCCGGATATCCGGGTCCGCGCAGCGCGGCGCCTCACGCCACGCGCGCGTCGATCCCGAACGACCGGAAGCGCTCGCGGAGCACGTCGTAGAACTCCGGCGGCGGAGACTCGACGGTGAGCGGCTGTCGGCGCGTGTCGATCGTGTTCAGCTTGTGCTCCCAGCCCCCGACATACTGCAGCAGCACGAGCCGGTTGATCCCGAGCGAGCGCAGCAGCGATGCCGCCTGCGCGATCTCGGTGTCGCCCGAGTTGATGCCCGGGACCACCGGCATGCGGACCTCGACGCGGGGCGCTCCCTCGTTCGAACGCTCGAGCACGCGCCGGAGGTTGTCGAGGATCTCCTTGTTGTCGCGTCGCGTATAGGCGCGGTGGCGCAGCGGACTGGCGACCTTGAAGTCGTAGCGAACGACGTCGACCAGGCCGAGGAGCGGCTCGAGCAGCCTCCACGGCACGGCCCCTGCCGTCTCCAGGGTCACGGGGATCCCCTTCTCCCGGACCAGCGGCAGCAGGACTTGCAGGAACCCCGACTGCAGGACCGGCTCGCCTCCGGAGATCGTCAGAGCGTCGCAGCGCTCGAAGCCCGCCTCGCCCGCCCGGAGGATCTCCTCCAGAAGTTCCTGCGCCTCCACTTCGCGGCCGATCATCCTCAGGGCGCCGGTCGGACAAGGCTCCACGCAGCGCCCGCAATGGGTGCAGCGCGACCAGTCGACGCGCTGCTCGCGGTCGTCGCGCAGCGCGTCCTCGGGGCAATGTTCGAGGCAGGCGCGGCAGTCGTCCACGCACTGCCCGCTCCAGTAGGAAAGCTCGCGCGGAAGGCGCACGGCCTCCGGGCTGTGGCACCAGGCGCAGTCGAGCAGGCAGCCCTTCAGCAGCACGACCACGCGCACGTCCGGGCCGTCGCGGATGCGCTGCACGTCGAGGACGCAGGCACGATCTTTCCGACTCATCTTCGGCCTCCAGCGAAGACGGTCATCGGACATCGGGGGCGGTGCCGGGCCGCAAGACGAACCGCATCCGGCGCTGCGGATGCCGCGCGACCGCCGGGCCGGGCACTGGACGTGGGTCTCCCGGTCCGCCGTCGTGTAGCTGACGACCTCGCGGCAGCACGGGGCGTGCCACTGGCGACCGGCGGCTCGAATTCCGAGGAAGATCGGGGGCCGCGTCTCGTACCCGGCGTCGCGACAGCGAGCCCCGTTGCAGCCCTGACGACGGCGGCGCGGAGCCGTGCCCAGTTCCGGGAACGCCCACGGCCGGCAGGTCGCGGGCTGGACGCTACTTCAGCGCGGAGAGACGACGCTCGATGTCGGCGGCCCCCGGACCGGAGCCGACGAGTTCGAGCAGCTTCTGGAGGTTGGCGGTGGCGGTCGCCTTGTCGCCGGCCTTCTCGGCAAGCCTGGCGCGGTCGCTGAGCGCCGCGGGGCGATACGGTCCCTCGATTCCGGACGCCTGGTCCAGGGCGGCCGCGGCCTCGGGCAGCTTGCCGGCGTTCTCGAGGGCGGCCGCCTTCCCCATCAGGCCGACCTGGCGCAGGTAGTCGGTCGACGCCGTACGCAGGAAGGAGTCGTACTCCGCGACGGCTTCGTCGCTGCGACCCGCGTCGGCGGCCAGGTCGGCGCGATACAGCGCCGCCAGGCTCTTGTACGGGCCGGCGTTCGTGCGGCTGTCGAGGCTCTTCAGCGCGACTTCAGCCGCGCTCGGGGAGTCGAACTCGAGACTGGAGACGGCGCTCGCGAAGTCGCTGGCGGCCCTGCGTCCCTGGGACACGTACCAGCTGGAACCGAAGACGATCGCGAACAGCAGCGCGACGAAGCCGCCGCCCACCGCGAGCACCTGCGTCCGGTTCTGTTCGAAGTATTCCCGGGCCTCGGCGATGGCCTCGAAGAACGGGTCGGGCTGCTTCAGGTCCTGTTCGATCTGACGACGGGTCGGCTGGGCCATGGTCGCCCCTCTTAAAATGGTCGACGGGCAAAGCCAAGCAGGGGCTTGGCCCGGGCCTTACATCTTGTACTTGAAGTCGTTGGGGTCGAGGCTCTCGAGGATTTCGTCCCACTCCTCGCGGTCGACCTCCTGCAGGTCGAGGGTGCTCTCGGCGGACGGCGCCGCCTCTTCTTCCTCCAGCACCTCGTCCTTGCTGCTCGAGGCTGCGAGGACCTCGCGGGCGACGAAGATCGGGCAGCCGGTGCGCAGCGCCAGCGAGATGGCGTCGCTCGGCCGGGCGTCGAGGCTGTGGCGGCGGTCGCCGACGAGCAACTCGATCTCGGCGTAGAAGGTGTTGTCCCGCAGGTCGGTCACGATGATGCGGGACACGGAGGCTCCGACTTCGTCGACGACGCGCTTGAGCAGGTCGTGGGTCATCGGTCGCGCCATCTTGACGCCCTCGAGCTCGGTGGCCATCGAGGTCGCCTCGAGAAGGCCCACCCAGATCGGCAGCGTGAGTTCCTCGCGCTCGTCCTTCAACAGCACAACGGGCGTTTTCGTCACCGGATCGAGGGTGACGCCGCCAACCGTCATCTGCACGAGATCCTTGTCGTCCAGCACGGCCCGGATTGTGAACCGCCCCCCGCCCACCGTCAACTTCGCCCGGGCCGCGGACCGGCATGGACGCCGACAAGGGCCCACCGGCGGGCGTTCGGGCCCCCGCCCCTTCCCGCAAGAAGACCGACGAGCGCCGAAAGCGCACTCGGCACGAGCCGGGCGTCCAGACGGGTCCAGCTGCAAGGCGGAGGAGCGTGAGCGAGCGCAGTCGTACTTCCTGTACGACGGAGCGAGCGAAGCGACGACAACGCCGCAGATGGGCCCGACTGGACGTCCGGCCCCGCTACTTGGCGATCAGCAGGTCAACGACCTTGTAGAGCTGGCGCAGGTTCCGGCACTCCTCGACGTAGTCGCAGGACTTGCCGTACAGGCTCATCTCACTGTCGCCGAAGCCCCAGGTCGACTGGTTCTCGGGGTTCAGCCAGATCACCTGCTTGGCGCGCTCCTTGATCTCGCGCAGCACCCATTCCTGGGGCGCGTTGTAGTTGTTGCGGGCGTCTCCGAGGATCAGCACGGTCGTGCGGCTGTCGACCGCCTCGATGTGGTCGCGGTGGAACTGCGTGAAGGCCTTGCCGAAGTCCGAGTGCGCGTAGACGTTGACGACGTCGCCGTTGATCGCCTTCTGGATCGCCGACTGGATGTCGTTGTCCTTGAACAGCTGGGTCACTTCGGCGAGATCGGCCACGAACACGTAGGAGCGCACGCGCGAGTACAGGTCCTGCAGCGAGTGCACGAACTGCAGCATGAAGCGCGAGACGTTGCGCACCGAGTCCGACACGTCGCAGAGCACGATGACCTGCGGGCGCTCCTTGCGGCGGTCGTCCCAGCGGATGCGGAACGGCACCCCGCCGAACTCCATCGAACGACGAAGCGTCTCGCTCACGTCGAGGCGCCCGCGCTTGGCCTGCCGGAAGCGCACCGCCATCACGTTCTTGAGCCGCCTCGCGAGTGCGGCCACGGCCTCGCGCATCTGCCGGATCTCGGTCGGCGACAGGTAGTAGAAGCTCTTCTCGAGCAGGCGCTCGCGCTCCTTCTGCCTGTCCTCGGCGCGGTGCTGCTGGTCCTTGTCGAGCCGCAGCAGGCCCTTGAGCATCTCGTCGAGTTCCTTGCGGCGCTTCTCGAGGTAGCGGCGCAGCTTGTCCAGCTCCTCCTCGGTCTCGCCCTGCTCGCGCGCCAGGTCGAGGATTCGCTCGAACTCGGAGGCGATGTCGGCCGACCCGAGCATCTGCATCATCTGCTTGTTCGCACCCGGGGGAACGTAGTTCGTCTCGGTGCGCGGGAGCTTGCCGGACTCCATCAGCTCGCGAAGGATCCGCTCCATCTCGCCGGCGTCCTGCAACGCGAGCGCCTTGGCGAGCTCCGACAGGTCGAGGTTCGCGTTCTTCAGCATCTCCGCGAGCTTCTCGAGCATCTCGCGAAGCTCTTCTTCCGAGAGCGGCTGGCCGGGGGCGGCGGCCTGCGTGTGCGCCCGGACCACCGCGCCGATGCCCGAGAAGAACGTGTCGAACAGCTCGTCGTAGACCGGGACGTCGGACGCGCGCTTCACCATCGCCGTGCGCAGCGCGATCTTGAACGTGCCGCGCTCGCCGAGGCCGGTCGTGCCGGCCGCGCGCAGCGCGTCCAGCGTCTCGGCGGTCGAGACGCGAATGCCGTTCCTGCGCAGCAGCCCGGCGAATTCGACGATGCGGTCCTGCACGGCGAAACTCCCCTGCCCGCCCCGGTCAGTGCAGGAGGTCGCTGCCGTCGGTCGGCTCGGACCCGGTCTTGGCCGCTTCGGCCGCCTCGCGCGCCTTCTGCTCGGCCTTCCTGCGTTCGAGGAACGTCGCCAGCTCCTTCTCGGTCTTGCGCAGGTCGCCCTCGTACTTGGCGATCGTCGAGAGCGTGTTCTTGACGATCTCGTCGCCGAGGCTCGCGACGTTCATGATGACGAGCGCCTTGGCCCAGTCGAGCGTCTCGGAGATGCTCGGCTTCTTCTTCATGTCGAGCTTGCGCAGGGACTGGATCAGGTCGGCGACATCCTTCGCCAACGCCTCCGCCGCCTCCGGGACCTTCAGGCGGATGATCTCGAGCTCGAGGTCGGAACCCGGGAAGTCGATGTACAGGTGCAGGCAGCGGCGCTTGAGGGCGTCGGACATCTCGCGGGCGTTGTTGCTGGTCAGCAGCACGATCGGGATGTGCTTCGCCTCGATCGTGCCGATCTCGGGGACCGTGACCTGGAAGTCGCTGAGGATCTCGAGCAGGAACGCCTCGAACTCGGCGTCCGCCTTGTCGATCTCGTCGATCAGCAGCACCGAGCGCTGCTCGGACTGGATCGCCTGCAGCAGCGGCCGCGGCAGGATGAAGCGGTTCGAGAAGAACACGTCGTCCTGCGCCGTGATGCGGTCGACGGCGTCCGACAGCGTCGCGGCGCCGGCCGTGACCTCGCTGATCTTGTCCTTGAGGACCTGCGTGTACAGGAGCTGCTTGGCGTACTCCCACTCGTACAGCGCCTTGGCTTCGTCGATGCCCTCGTAGCACTGCATGCGGATCAGCCGCGCGCCGAGCCCGCCGGCGATGACCTTGGCCAGCTCCGTCTTGCCGACGCCGGCCGGCCCCTCGACGAGCAGCGGCTTGCCGAGGCGCGTGGCGAGGTAGACGACCGTGGCGATGTTGTCGTCGCAGATGTACTTCTGCGCGGCCAGGCGCTCGCGCACGTCCGTGATCGATTCGAAGGCTGCGTCGGGTGAGACCAAGGCTCCTGCTCCAGCATCGGCTAGGCAGCGCCGCCCGTTCAGCGGGGCCGAGTCGCCCGATGGCTCCGCGGAAAAAGCGGTGGCCGACGCTAACATGGGGCTTCGACAAGCCAAAGGCGGGTGACGGCGGGCAGGCGGCGTCGTGACCGCCGTGCCGTCGGCCTCCACGACCACGGCGCGGCGCGCGTTCAGATCATCGGCAGGCTCGAAGGCACCTTCCCGCGCGGGAACGCGGCGTCGATCGCGTCGAGATCGGCCTCCGTCAGTCGGAGCTCTCCGGCGGCCGCGTTCTCTGCCGTGTGCCCGGCGTCCGAGGATTTCGGGATCGTGAACGAGCACGCGTGTCGGGTCAGCCAGGCGAGCGCGACCTGGCGCGGCGTGGCGGCGTGCATCCCCGCCACCTCGGCCAGGACTCGCCCGCCCGGCGTCCGGGCCCCCGGGAACGGACCGGCGCCGAACGGCGTGTAGCCGACGAGCGCCACGTCGTGCTGCTCGCACCACGGGAGCACCCGGTGCTCGATCGCGCGCTCCTCGAGGTGGTAGAGCACCTGGTTGCAGGCGATCCGGCCCGGGCCCGCGATCGCGAGCGCCTCCTCGAGGTCCTCGACGTCGAAGTTGCTGACGCCCCACGCGCGGATCTTCCCGTCCTCGACCAGGCGTTCGAAGGCTTCGATCGTCTCGACGAGCGGGATGCTGCCGCGCCAGTGCAGCAGGTAGCAGTCCAGATGGTCGGTCCGAAGCCGGGCGAGCGAACGCTCGCAGGCCTCCATGGCGCCCTGCCGCGAGGCGTTCTGCGGAAGGACCTTCGAGACGAGGAAGACTTCGTGACGACGGTTCTCGATCGCGTCGGCGATCACGACCTCGGCGTCGTCGTAGTACTCGGCCGTGTCGATGTGCAGCATGCCGAGGTCGATCCCGCGCCGCAGCGCCTCGGCCGACTCGCGGCGGTTCGACGACTTCACGCGCCAGCTGCCCTGCCCGATCACCGCGACGGTCCGTCCGGTCGGCCCGAAGGTGTGCTGCTTCATGCCATCAGGAGCTAACACCATCGGCCGGCGGTGTCGCGTTGCCGTCGCGGCGCCCCGCCTCTCGAAGTCGACGCGATCCCCGGGTAGGTTCCGCCGCGATGTGCACGCTCGCGGTCTACCGGCGCGTCTCCCCGCTCTACCCTCTCGTGGTGGTCGCGAACCGCGACGAGTTCCTCGATCGCGCGGCGGCGTCGCCCGGTCCGTGGCCCGACGATCCGCGTATCGTCGCCGGCCGTGACCTGGTCGCCGGCGGCACCTGGCTCGGAGCGCGCGTCGACGGCGCGGGCCGCGTCGTGGGCCTGCTCAACCGGCGTCCTGCCGTCGATCTTCCCGCGTCGGGCCCGGGCGAGCGCTCGCGCGGCCTGCTCTGCCTCGAGGCGCTGCAGGCGCCGTCGCTCGAGGCCGCGCTCGAGCGACTCGACGACCGGGAGGCGGCCCGCTACGGCGGCTTCAACCTGTTCCTGGCGGACCTTGCCGGGGCCGTCGTCGTCGACAACGGCGACGGTGCGCGCCGCGTGCCGCTCGAGACCGGTCTTTCGGTGCTGACGAACCTCGACGTCAACGACCCGCGATGTCCACGCCTGGCCGGCGCGACGAAGCGTTTCGCCGCCCTCGAGCCGCTGCTGGGCGGCGGCGCCACGACCGACGAACTCGTCCCGGCCCTGGCTGGGGCGCTCGCGAGCCACGAGGACGGCGCCGGCTTTGTCGACGCGGTCGCGCTTCGCCGGTTCGGCGCCGAGATGGCCGGGCGTTTCGCGCGCGTCTGTGTCCACGCCGGCGAGTACGGCACCCGCTCGTCGTCGATGATCTTCGTGTCGGGCGACGGCGCGGTCCGCTGCTTTCACGCCGACGGGCCGCCGTGCGAGGCGGCGTTCCGGGAACTGCGGACGCAGCCCTGACGAATCCGGCCCGGATCGGGCCAGCCTCCCCGACTCCTTTCGGCACCGTCTCCCCGGGCGGCTGTGACTCTTGACACGTTGGGGCGTTCCCATGGGCTGCGCCGAGGCGTTACCGTGCGACGGCAAGTGATCCCGTTCGATATGGAGGCCCCGCATGAAAGTGTCGTCCCGTTTCGTCGCCGTGCCCACCCTTCTTCTGGTCCTCGTCCTTGCAGGGTGCACCGCCACCCTGAACCACGGCGATCTCGGACCACAGGCCGACGATCCCAGGGGGGAGATCGCGGTCGTTTCGCAGGTCGAGAACCTCCCGAGGCCGCTCGGCTGGGGCACGATCACGCTGTTCGCGATTCCGGTCGCTCCGCTGACGATCGCCAAGGGCGACGGAGAACGGAAGGTGATGCTTCAGATCCGCGATGCCGTCGCCCACGCCGGCTATCAACCGGTGGATGTCGCCACGGCTGCCGACGCAGGCTCCCTGCCCGTGTTCCAGTGCAGGGTGAAGTCGTTTCGCTTCCGTAATTACACGTACTTCTTCCCGATCGTCTTCAACTGGGGGAAGATCGCGCTGGATGCGTCGGTGCAGGATCCCGCCGGCAACGTGCTCTGGAGCAAGAGTTACTCTGAAGGAAGCATGGGCGGCTACGGGTTCAGCGGGCCGGTGAACCGGGCGATGACCAAGATCCTCAAGAAGCTGAGCGCCGACCTCGCGGCGGCCGGTGTCGGTGCGGCTCCTCGTTCTCCGCTGGCCCTGGCTCCAGCGGAAGCGACGCCGCGCTGAACCCTCGTGCGGCGGCTCAGTCCTGTCCCGACGTCGAGAACCACTTCATCCCCCGCAGCACGTAGCCGCCCCCGGAGACGAAGCTCGCGATCGCCGTCGCGAAGAACACGCCGTTCAGCACCGTGGGCGGCACGTCGAACCACTGCGCGAGGTCGACGAGGACGAGCGTCACGGACAGCAGCTGCGTGAACGTCGTCAGCTTGCCGGCCAGGGACGGGTTCATCTCCATCGTCTTGCCGGTCAGCGCCGCGGTCATCAGGAAGCCGCCGAGGATGATCACGTCGCGCAGGATGACGACGATCATCAGCGGTCGCGGCACCGCGCCCATGATGCCGAGCGCGATGAAGGAGCTGACCACGAGCAGCTTGTCGGCGAGCGGGTCCATGTGCGCGCCGAGCTCGGTGCGCAGGTGCCACATGCGCGCGATCATCCCGTCGACGGCGTCGGTGACGCCCGCCCCGATGAACACGACCAGGGCGAGGTTGTTCTCGCCCTCGACGAGCAGGGACAGGAACAGGGGCACCGAGAGGATGCGCAGCAGCGTCAGGATGTTCGGGACGTTGAACAACGACGCGTTCTTGTCGGTCGACATGGGGGTGCTGCCCTGCCGCGGCCGCGGGGAAAACGGCTCAGGCGTTGCGGATCTGGTAGCCCTCGGCCCCGATCATCTGCTGCAACTGCCCGGCCGCCTTCACGCTGAGCCAGACGACGACGTGCGTGCCCTCGTCCGCGGCGGCTTCCTCTACTACACGCCCGTGGCGGTGCAGCCAAGCCCGCGTCCGGCCGTCGCCGTGGGGCACCACGATCTCCAGCTTGCGCTCGACCGGCGCGAACGACCTGTCGAACTCGTCGAGCAGCTCCGCGATGCCCTCGCCGGTGCGCGCCGAGACCGCGAACGCCCCGGGCGGCGGCGTGGCGGCTCCCGGCAGGTCCCGCTTGTTGTAGACGACCAGGCGCGGGCGCGTCTCGGCGCCGAGTTCCTCGAGGATGCCGTCCACCACGTCGGCCCGTCCCTCGAGGTCCGGCGACGCGGCGTCGATCACGTGCACGACGAGGTCGGCCTCGACGACCTGCTCGAGCGTGCCCTTGAACGCGGCCACCAGCTCGTGGGGCAGCTTGGAGACGAAGCCGACGGTATCGACGAGCATCACGACGCGGCCGGACGGGAGCTCGAGGCGCCTCGTCGTCGTGTCGAGCGTCGCGAACAGCTGGTTGGCGACGTAGACGTCGGCCTCCGTGAGCCGGTTCATCAGCGAGGACTTGCCGGCGTTCGTGTAGCCGACCAGGGCGATCACCGGGAACGGCACGGCCTCGCGCTCGCGCCGGTTCAGGCGGCGGGTGCGGTCGACCTCGGCGAGGCGCTCCTTCAGCTTGTCGATCCGGTCGCGGACCTGCCGGCGGTCGGACTCGAGCTGCGTTTCGCCCGGGCCGCGGGTGCCGACTCCGGCCTTCATGCGCGACAGGTGCGTCCACGCCCGCGTCAGGCGCGGGAGCATGTACTGCAGCTGCGCGAGCTCGACCTGCAGTTTGCCGGCGCGGGTCTGCGCCCGCAGCGCGAAGATGTCGAGGATCAGCTGGCTGCGGTCGAGGACCTTGACCTCGGGCGGGCGGCCGTCCGGTCCTCCCTGGCCGAGGATCTTCTCGAGGTTGCGGCGCTGCGCCGGCGTGAGCGGGTCGTCGAAGACCACGACGTCCGCCTTCTGGTCGGCGACCATCTCCTTCAGCTCGTCGACCTTGCCGCTGCCGATGCGCGTGGCGGCCGAGAGCTTGCGCAGCTGCTGGCTCATCCGGCCGACGACGTCCACGGACGCCGTGTCGGCCAGCAGCGCGAGCTCGTCGAGGCTGTCGTCCGCGTGCGTCGAGTCGTGCCCGGCCCAGACCAGGATCGCGCGTTCCCTCACGCGCTCCGTCGATTGTTGTTCCACCTGGGCTCCCGTTGCGGTTCCTCGAGCACCCCGCGAAGCGATACCGATCCCTCGCCGAGCAGTCCGACGGCAGCCTGCAGGAAACCGTCGTGCGGTTCCACGCTGAGCTCGCCCGGCAGCTCGACCTCCGTCTCCGCGACGCCGGCGCGAACGATGCGCAGGAACGGGCGGCACTTGCCGGGGTAGCGGCGCAGGGCCGACGTCAGCGCGTCGATCGCCGACAGCGGCACGGTCGCCGTGTCGATGCGCAGGTGGACCTCCTGGGCGGCCTTGCAGCGCGCCTCCGGCAGCGGCAGCACCTCGTCGGCGATGATCTGCGCCTTGCGCGAGTAGTCCGGCCCGGCCTCCTCGTCGCCCTCGACCTCCACCGCCGCCGCGCCGGCGGCGCCCGGCGCGGCGTCCGCGAGCTCGAGGCGGCCGAGCACGATCACGGGTTCGCGGCCGATGATCGCGGTCTCGCAGCGCCGGTAGCAGTCCGGCCACGCGATCACCTCGACGACCCCTTCCCGGTCCTCGATGTTGAACGTCGCGTAGCGCTCGCCCTTCTTGCTGTTCTTGCGCCGGACCGTGTTCGTCACGCCGGCCACGCGCACGTTGCTGCCGTCCTTGACGGACGCGAGGTCGGAGACGTTCGTCGCCTTCAGCAGTTCGAGGTCGTACGGATAGCGGTCGAGCGGATGGCCGGAGATGAAGAAGCCGACCGCGTCGTGCTCGTAGCCGAGCACCTCGAGCGCGTCGAACTCCGCGACGATCGGCAGCGCCGGCTCCGGCTGCGACTCTCCCCGTCCGCCGCTGGCGCCGAACAGCCCGATCTGGCCGACGCTGCGGTCCTCGCGCACGCGCTCGGCCCAGGCCGCCGCCCCGTCGATGCCGGCGAGCAGCCGCGCCCGCGACTGGTCGATGCTGGCCATCGCGCCGGCCTTGATCAGGCTCTCGAGGATGCGCCGGGTGATCTGCGGCCCGCCGGCGCGCAGGCAGAAGTCCCCGAGGCTCCGGAACTCGCCGTCGCGGCGCGCCTGCGTGATCACCTCGATGGCCTTCTGGCCGATGCCCTTGACCGCGCCGAGGCCGAAGCGGATGCCCGTCGGGATCACGGTGAAACCGTCCTGGCTTTCGTTCACGTCCGGGGGCAGCACGCGCACGCCGTGCTCGCGCGCGTCGGCGAGGTTCTTGTACGTGCTGTCGGCCGAGCCCATCTCGAGCGTCAGCAGCGCGGCGAGGAACTCCTTCGGATAGTAGGCCTTCAGCCACGCGGTCTGGTAGGTGACCATCGCGTAGGCCGCCGAGTGCGACTTGTTGAAGCCGTAGGCCGCGAACGTCTCCATCTGGTCGAAGATCGTCGTCGCGGTCGCCTCGTCGCGGCCGGCGGCGGCGGCGCGTTCGAGGAAGACCGCCTTCTCCTTCTGCATCTCCTCGAGCTTCTTCTTGCCCATCACGCGCCGGAGCATGTCGGCCTGCCCGAGCGTGTAGCCCGCGAAGACCTGCGCGATCTGCATGACCTGTTCCTGGTAGACGATGACGCCGTGGGTGTCCTTCAGGATCGGCTCGAGCGACGGGTGCGGGTACTTGACCGTGGCGCGCCCGCTCTTGCGCTGGATGTATTCCTCGACCATGCCGGAATCGAGGGGGCCGGGTCGGTACAGCGCGAGCGCGGCGATCAGGTCCTCGAAGCAACTCGGCTTCATGCGCGTCAGCAGCTTGCGCATGCCGCCGCTCTCGAGCTGGAAGATGCCGACCGTGTCGCCGCGCGTGATCAGCCGGTACGGCGCCGCGTCGTCGAGCGGCAGCGTGGTCATGTCGACCTTGCGCCCCGTCGCCTGCTCGACGCGCCGGACCGCGTCCGCGATCAGCGTCAGCGTTTTCAGCCCGAGGAAGTCGAACTTGATGAGGCCGATCGCCTCGACGTCCGGCCCCGAGAACTGCGTGATGACCGTGCCGTCCTTGTCGACGAACAGCGGCACGTTCTCGACGAGCGGGCGGTCCGAGATCACGATGCCGGCCGCGTGCTTGGAGACGTGGCGCGCGAGCCCCTCGAGCTTCATCGCGTACTCGAACAACTTGGCCTCGCGCTCGCCGGAGTCGCGGATCTCGCGGAGCTTCGGTTCCTGTTCGAGGGCCTCCTCGAGCTTCACGTCGCGGCCCTGCTTGGCCGCCGGGTACAGCTTGCAGATGCGATCGGTCTCGCCGAACGAGAAGTCGAGCACGCGCCCGACGTCGCGCAGGGCGGCCTTCCCCTTCATCGTCCCGAAGGTGATGATGTGGGCGACGTTGTCCTCGCCGTACTTCTGCCGGACGTAGTCGATGACCTCCTCGCGGCGCTCGTAGCAGAAGTCCACGTCGATGTCGGGCATCGAGACGCGCTCGGGATTCAGGAAGCGCTCGAACAGCAGGTTGTACGGGATCGGGTCGATGTCGGTGATCCGCATCGCGTACGAGACCAGGCTGCCGGCCGCCGAGCCGCGGCCGGGCCCCACGGGGATTCCCTGCTCCTTCGCCCAGTTGATGAAGTCGGCCACGATCAGGAAGTAGCCGGAGAAGTTCATCTGCTGGATCATCGCGATCTCGGCCTCGAGCCGTTCGCGATAGGCCGCTTCGTCGAAGCCCGTCCCGGCCAGGCGCGCGGCGGCGAGCCGCCCGTCGAGGCCCTGGCGCGCCTCCTCGGCGAGCACCTCGTCGAGCGTGCGGCCGGCCGGCACCTGGTAGACCGGGAACTTGTTGTCGCCGAAGCGCATCTCGAGGTTGCAGCGCTCGGCCAGCGCGACCGTCTCGTCCACCGCCTGCGGGCAGTGCGGGAACGCGCCCCTCATCTCGTCGTAGCCTTTCACGAAGAGCTGGTCGGTGCCGAACTTCCAGCGGTCCTCGTCGACCAGGCGCTTGCCGGTCTGCACGCAGAGAAGCACCTCGTGCGCGACGTGGTCCTCGTGCTCGAGGTAGTGGCAGTCGTTCGTCGCGACGAGCGGGATGCCGATCTCCTTCGACCACGGGATCAGCACCTCGTTGACGGCGCGCTGCTCCGGGAGGTGGTTGTCCTGGATCTCGAGGTAGTAGCGGTCGCCGAACAGGCGCGAGTACCACTCGATGGCCTCGCGCGCCTTGTCGAGGCGGTCGGCCGTGATCGCGGTCGCGACCTCGCCGGCCAGGCAGCCCGAGAGGCAGATCAGGCCCTCGTGCCACTCCGTCAGCAGTTCCTTGTCGATGCGCGGCTTGTAGTAGAACCCGTCCTTGTAGCTCTGCGAGACCAGCCGCGACAGGTTCGCGTAGCCGGTCTGGTTCATCGCGAGCAGGATCAGGTGGTTGTTGCCGGCGCGCTCGAAGTCGGCGGCGGCGACGGCGGCCTTCTCGGTGCGGCTGCGCGGGGCGACGTAGACCTCGCAGCCTATGATCGGCTTCAGGTCCTCCTTGCGGGCGGACTTGTAGAAGTCCACGGCGCCGAACATGTTGCCGTGGTCGGTCATCGCCACCGACTTGAGGCCGAGCTTCTTCAGCGTCGGCATCAGGCGCGAGATCTTGTTGGCGCCGTCGAGCAGGCTGTACTGCGTGTGCAGGTGCAGGTGCGCGAAGCCGCCGAGGGCGGAGATGTGATCGGCGCACGATGGCCCGTGCGCGTGGCCTGCGTGGTCTTCCTTCACTCCCATTCGACGGTTGCCGGCGGCTTGGTCGAGATGTCGTAGACGACGCGGCTGACGCCCTTGACCTCGTTGGCGATTCGCGAGGCGCTGCGCGCGAGCACCTCGGGCGGGAAGCGGTACCAGTCGGCGGTCATGCCGTCCTCGCTCGTGATCGCGCGCAGCGCCGCAACCTGGTCGTAGGTGCGGTAGTCGCCCTGCACGCCGACGGTGCGAACAGGAAGCAGCACGGCGAACGCCTGCCAGATCTCGTCGTAGATGCCGGCCCGGCGGATCTCCTCGATGAAGACCGCGTCGGCCTCGCGCAGGATCGAGAGCGCCTCGCGCGTGATCGGCCCGAGCACGCGCACCGCGAGGCCCGGTCCCGGGAACGGGTGCCGCCACAGCCAGTGGTGCGGCAGCCCGAGCACCGCGCCGAGCGCGCGCACCTCGTCCTTGAAGAGCTCGCGCAGCGGCTCGACCAGTTGCATGTTCATGC
>CAYYZO010000078.1:0-19367 GCA_964476185.1 uncultured Myxococcales bacterium | reverse complement strand
CCGTCCGCCTAGCATCTCGACCTTTTTGAACAGCCTGGCGCGACGTGGTTTTTCAGCCTGTTAACGGGACACCGGCGGGAATGCAGCCCGTGCGGTTCGCAGCGGCGATGCGCCGCGTCACGGACGTGGGGCCGGGGCGGCCGCAGGTCCGGTGCCCCGGCGCCGCCCGGCGCGAGGTCGGCGATACGGTTCAGAGCGGGAGCTTCGCCTGGCCGGCGCGGTGGTCGGAGCCTAGGCCGGCCTTGGCGTCGTCGACCGGCTCGATGTTGTGCGCGTCGTCGTTGCGGACGTTGCCGACGGCCGTGCTCACACGATGCCCTTCGAGGACGTCCGCCGGCGCCGGGGCCAGCATCGGGGCGAACGCCTTCGGGTCGGTCTCGGCGGGGTCGAGCCAGCGCTGCGCCTGCTCGTGGTCGAGCAGCACCGGCATGCGATCGTGCACCGGCGACAGCAGCGGGTTCGCTTCGGTGGTCAGCAGGCACGTCGTTTCGACGGTCTCGCCCTCCGGGGTGCGCCAGCTTTCCCACAGGCCCGCGATCGCGAGCAGCGCTCCGGGGCGCGACGGCCGGAAGTACCACGGCTGCTTGCGCGTGCCTTCCTTCTGCCACTCGTAGAAGCCGGAGGCCGGCACGATGCAGCGGCGCTTCTTCATCGCGTCGCGGAACGAGGGCTTCCCGGCCGCGGTTTCGGAGCGCGCGTTGATCAGGCGGGAGGCGATGGCGGGATCCCTGGCCCACGACGGCACGAGGCCCCAGCGCAGCATCGCGAGCGTGCGCCGGCCGCCGTCGTTGCGAACGACGACGACGTCCTGCATCGGACCGATGTTGTAGCGCGGACGGAGCACGAGGCCGCCGGTCATGGCGGAGAACTCGGCCGCGATCGCATCGGCGGGCGTGGTCAGCACGAAGCGTCCGCACATCGTTCCGGTCCCTCCGTCGTGGCCCGCGACTGGCGTGTCCGTCGGCGGTTCCCGGCCGGGATGCTTGCGCTGGAGCGTCCGGCCGCCGGCTCCGCGCGCGGCGGGCTCAGGCCTTCGCGCGCACCGGCACGTCGTCGTCGCCCAGGATCTCGCGAATGCGGATGCGGCCCGCCGCGTTCGTGCAGACGCCGTCGGCCAGCGAGAAGCGCCAGTGGTGGCCGGGGCAGACGATCGCGCCGCCGTCGACCTCGGCTTCGGACAGGTCCGACCCGCCGTGCGGGCAGTAGCGCTGCACCTCGTAGCTGCGGCCGCCGTGCTCGAGCACGAACGTGTCCTCCTCGAGGTCGGCCGTCTCCGCTTTCTGGATCGCCTGCAGGGCCCGCGAGTCCGACATCTTGAACAGCGTGAACAGGTGCTGGTTGTAGCGGTCGGGATCGCGGTGCGCCTTGAAGCGCAGCGACAGGAACGCGTCCTCCCAGGACAGCTCGTCGCGCAGCACCTGGTCGAGCAGGGCGTCGGTCATCTCGAACTCGTACTGGCAGGGCTCGCCGTCGAACGCGTAGACGAGCTCGGGGTTCGGCTTCGTGCGAAAATCGACGACCCAGTCGCCGCCGTGCTCGCCGGTCACGCGGAAGCGCACGCGGATCCCGATGTGCTCGACGAAGTAGGGATGCCCCTTGAGGAACGGCAGGAAGTGGCGTCGCAGGCGCTCGAACATTCCCGGCGTGGCCGGCGGGATCGACGCGAGCACCTCGGCGACGACCTTCTCCTTCTCCGCGCGGTGCTTCTCGTAGTAGGCCATGCGGTCGCGCTCGTCGTCGAAGTCCGCGTAGGCGTCGCAGCGCACGAGCCGCAGTTCGTCCGCGGCGCCGCGCTCGCCGATCACGAGCGCGTCGCCGGGCTGCAGGACCATGCCCGGGATGTCGGTCTCGGCGGCCAGGCGCGCGGCGGCGACGGACGGCGACGGGAACATGCTGTCCGGGCCGAAGAAGAACTTCGCGAGCCCGGGATCGAAGAAGCACGGCGGCCCGGCGAACGGGATCGCGAGGCGCGGCTGCAGGGCCCTGGCCGAGCCGACGAACGAGCTGATCGCCGATTCGCGGCGCACGGCGGCGAGCTCCTTCTTCCGTGCGTCGTCGTAGGTCGTGTAGACGAGCGGGTACCAGATCGCCGGGGTCGCCTGCGCGAGCAGCACGTCGATCTTCTCGGCGCGCAGGTCCGCGACGGGCAGCGCGAGGTTGCAGTCGTTCAGGTTCAGGACCTTGTGGTCGCCGAGCTCGAGCAGCGCGCAGGAGTCGAACCAGTGCGGCGGGCACTTGAAGGTCGGCGTGGAGATCTTGACGACGAAGCCGGGGGCGACCTCGTAGGCCTCGAAGTGATCGAGTTCGACGATCGTGCGGAAACCGAGCCGGCGAAGCCTCGAGAGCAGCCTCTTCTTGTGGACGCGCCCGGTCAGCACCGGGGTCGAGCGCGGCAGCCTCTCGAGGAACTCGGGGTCGTAGTGGTCGAGGTGCTCGTGCGAGATGTACAGGGCGTCGGGGGCGTAGAGCGGCTCCAGCTCGCCCTCGTACTGGGGATACTGGAACCAGCTCGCGTTGTACGCGCCGCGCCGCGACATCCAGGGGTCGCACAGCAACAGCTTGCCGTCATGGCGCACGGCCAGGCCGCTGTGCCCGAGGAATTCGATGCTCGTCATGGTGGTGTGTGCTCCCGCCGAGGCCCGGGGTGTGGCCCGCTCCCCCTAGTTGCTACATGCCGCCGTTGGCAGCAACCGCCTGCCGGGCGGCGCGCGGAGCACGCAGGCGATTTTTGGCGATGCCGACCGCGTGCTACTAGGCCGGACTCCGGCGCGCCGGGTCGGGACGCGGTGCACCGGGACGATCCGGCGCGCGGTGGCGCCCCGGGGCCGGCTCCCAGCCGGGGAACGCAAGGGGTCCGGAACATGACGAACTGGAACATCGGAGACATCCTCAGCGCGATCGGACCGCGGCTCGGCGACGAGCCGGCCCTGATCCACTCGTATTCCTCCTCGTCGTCGCGTCCGCCGAGAGTGCTCTCGTGGGCCGACGTCGACCGTCGCACGAACGCGCTCGCGCGCCGTCTCCTCGAAGCCGGCGCGCGACCCGACGACAAGGTCGCGGTCTTCTCGTACAACCGGCCGGAGTGGATCGAGGCCGTGATCGCCTGCTTCAAGGCGCGCCTCGTGCCGGTCAACGTCAATTACCGCTACCGCGACGAGGAACTGCACTACCTGTTCGAGAACAGCGACGCGGTGGCGGTGCTGTTCGAGGGATCCTTCAGCGAGAGCGTCGAGCGGCTGGCCGCCGCCCTTCCGAAGATGCGCACGCTCGTGCGGCTCGAGGACGGGGGGCCGTCGTGCCCCGGCGCGCTCGACTACGAGGAGGTGGTCGCCGGACCCGGCGCGCCGCTCGAGATCGAGCGCAGCCCCGACGACCTCCTGCTCGTCTACACCGGCGGCACCACCGGCATGCCGAAGGGGGTCATGTGGCGACAGGAGGACCTGTTCCGCACGCTCGGCGGCGGCGGGGATCCGCTCGGCGCCGGGCCGAGGCCGGCCGACCTCGACGAGCACGTCGCGAACGTCCTGGCCGGCATGCAGAAGCAGCGCCTGATGCCGGCGTGCCCCCTGATGCACGGCACGGGGCTGTTCACGGCGATCAACGCGCTCGCCAACGGCGGCAGCGTCGTGACCGTCGATTCGCGTCACCTCGACGCCCACCTGTTGTGGTCGGCGGTCGAGCAGCACGAGGTGAACGCGATCGCGATCGTCGGCGACGTGTTCGCCCGGCCGATGGTCAAGGCGCTCGACGAGAAGTCGTACCGGCTCGATTCACTGCGGCTCGTGATCTCGTCGGGGGTGATGTGGTCGCTGGAGATGAAGCAGGCCCTGCTCGCGCACCATCCGTACATGATGCTGTTCGACTCGCTCGGTTCGTCGGAAGCGACGGGCCTCGGCGCTTCGATCATGGGCGCCGGCATGGAAATGCAGACCGCGTCGTTCAAGGTCGGGGACCGGGTCAAGGTCCTCACCGAGGACGGCCGCGAGGTCCTGCCCGGCAGCGGCGAGCAGGGACTCGTCGCGCGCAGCGGACCGATCCCGGTCGGGTACTACAAGGACCCGGAGAAGTCGGCGAAGACCTTCCGCACGTTCGGCGGCGTGCGCTACTCGATTCCGGGCGACTGGGCCATCGTCGAGGAAGACGGCACGATGAAGCTGCTGGGCCGCGGCTCCGCGTGCATCAACACCGGCGGCGAGAAGGTGTTCCCCGAGGAGGTCGAGGAGGTGCTCAAGCGCCACCCGGCGGTCGAGGACGCCGCGACCGTGGGGCTCCCTGACCCGAAGTGGGGGCAGGCGATCCACTCGCTCGTGGTGCTGAGGCCCGGCCACGCCGCCGGCGAGGGCGCGCTGCGCGAGCACGTCCGCGAGCACCTGGCCGCGTACAAGGTTCCCAAGCGCATCTTCGCGGTCGAGAGCCTCGGCCGTTCGCCGTCGGGAAAAATGGACTACAAGGGCGTGACGGCGCGCGCGACCGAACTCGCGGCGCTGTCCTGAGAAAGAAGACGACAGGGAGGCACGTCATTCGAACGGCAGCGGCGCTGTTGGCCACCGTCGCGGCGGCGTCGATCGTCGTGTCGGGCTGTGCGACGATCCGTCGCGGGCTGGTGCCGCTCGGGCTGGTGAAGCCGGACGGGTATGTCTACGACGTCGAGATCGTCGGCGTCGGCGGCCGTCTCGCGGACCGTCTCGAGGAGGCTTCGACGCTGTTCGGGAAGCGCCACGAGCCGCCGGTCAACCTGCAGGGCCTCAAGCGCCGCGCCGAGGAAGACCGCAGCACGTTCCTGCGCGTCCTGCGTTCGCGCGGCTGGTACGACGGCGCCGTGCGCTGGGACGTCGACATCGACAAGGACCCGCCGCTCGTCTCGATGCACGTGACCCGCGGGCGGCGCTACATGCTGACCCGTTTCGACATCGGGGGACTGCCCGCGGAGGCGGCCTCGCTCGGAACGACGGAAGGCCTCGGCGAGCTCGGGATCTTGGTCGGCGCGCCGGCGGTCGCCGAGACGATCCTCGCCGCCGAGACCGGCCTGCTCACGCGCCTTTCCGGGCTCGGTTATCCGTACGCGCACCTCGCGCCGCGCGAAGCGCTGATCGATCGCGACGCGCACACGATCGAGGTGCTCGAGCAACTGGATGCCGGCCCGCGGGCGCGTTTCGGCGACGTCACCGTCGCGGGGCTCTCGGAGGTGGACGAGCAGTACGTCCGCAACCGCATCACGTTCGAGAAGGGCGAGCCGTTCTCGCCCGCGAAAGTCGAGGAATCGCGAAAGGCGCTCTACGCGAGCGGGGTCTTCTCGGGCGTCAGCATCACGTGGGGCAAGCGCGAGGACGTGGGGCCCGACGGGCTCGCGCCGATGCGCGTCGAAGTGGCCGAGGGCGACATGCACACCGTCGGCGCCGGCGTGAAGTACTCCTCGGCCGACGGCGCGGGCGGCCGGGCGTTCTGGGAACACCGCAACCTGACCGGCCGCGCGGATCGGTTCCGCGCCGAAGTGGACATCAGCCAGCTGCAGTCGGAGGGCGGCGTCTCCTACCGGCGTCCGGACTGGCTCCTGCGCGGCCAGAACCTGCTGCTCGACGCCCGGCTCGACGCGGACAAGCCGCCCGCCTACGACCGTTACGCGGCGTCGGTCTCGGCCGGCGTCGAGCATCCGTTCACGCCACGGCTCGTCGGCACGGGCGGCCTGCAGGTGGAGCAGTCCGACGTGAACAGCTCGGCGGACACCGACGGCACCAAGCGCTTCACGCTGGTCGGCGTGCCGCTCGGGCTTCGCTACGACGGCAGCAACAACCTGCTCGACCCGACCCGCGGCCACCGCACGCTGCTCAGCCTGACCCCATGGGTGAGCGTGCTCGGCGACAGCGTCGAGATGCTCGTCACGCGCCTGACCGAGAGCTTCTACGTGCCGCTGTCGAGCGACGACCAGTACATCTGGGCGACGCGCGTGACGGTCGGCTCGGTGGTCGGGCCGGCGCGCATCGACATCCCGGCCGACAAGCGCATGTACGCCGGCGGCGGCGATTCCGTGCGCGGCTACCAGTACCAGATGGCCGGTCCGATCGCGGACGTGCCGTGCCCGCCCGACAGCGGGAACAACTGCGATCCGGCCAAGCCGCACTTCCGGCCGCTCGGCGGGCGGTCGCTGCTGCAGGCCGGGACCGAGCTTCGCTGGAAGGTCTCCGAGAACTTCGGCCTGGTGCCGTTCGTCGAGGGGGCAGGGGTCTACTCCTCGAGCTACCCGGATTTCGGCGACGAGTTCCTCGTCGGCGCGGGGCTCGGCCTGCGCTACTTCACGGTGGCCGGCCCGATCCGGTTCGACATCGCGTTCCCGGTGACGCCGCGCCAGTCGGACGGCATCTTCGAGATCTACCTCAGCCTCGGGCAGGCGTTCTGATGCGGGCGCTGGCGAGATTCGCGAGAAGGCTGGTGGTGGCGGTCGCGGCCGTCGCCGGCGGTCTCGCCGCGCTCGTCGTTCTCGTCTACGCGCTGCTCAAGTCCGGCGCGCTGACCGGCGCGATGGACGAGCTCGTCACGCTCCTCGCGCGCGAGGACGGCGTCTTCTTCGTGCGCGCCGAGGGCATCTCCGGCAATCTCCCCGAACATCTCGTCGTCGAGAAGGTCGAGGTCGGCGACAAGGACGAAGTCTGGCTCACGATCGAGGGCGCCGAGGCGCACTGGCACCCGCTCGACCTGTTCCATCCGTTCGATGTCGTGCCGTGGCGGATCCGCGTGGACGACATCCGCGCCCGCCGCGTGGTCTGGACCGACCTCCCCGAAACCATCGAGGAGGAAGACGACGAGCCGTTCCGCTGGGACGAGTTCATCCGGATCCTCGTCGGCGCGCTGCGGATCGACGAACTCGTCATCGGCGAGAACCTGCTCGCGGGCAGCGGCCCGGCGCGCGTGCGCGCCGAAGGCAGCGGCGTGCTCGGCGAGTGGGACCACGGCTTCCTCGACCTCGACTTCACGCACGTCGACGGAGTGGCCGGCAGCGTCGCCATCGACCTGAAGACGTTCGGATCCCCGGTGCGTCTCGAAGGCTCCGTGCGCGCCGAGGAGGGCGCGGGCGGTGCGCTCGCCCGGCTCGCGAGACTGCCCGACGCCGGCGCCCTCGCCCTCGAGGTGCGCGCCGCCGGGCCGCTCGGCGACTGGAGCGCCACCGCGGACGCGACGCTCGAGAACATCGGGCGCCTGCAGGCGGACGCGAAGATCGCCTTCGTCGCGGGCGGACCTTTCGAGGTGACCGGCACGTTCGATCCGGTCGCTTCCCAGCGACAGAGGTACCTCGTCGGCGACGGCGCGCCGCTCGCGCTCGCGGTGAAGGGGGCTTTCGCGCCCGAGGAGTCGCTGCGGCTCGAACGGGCCGAGCTCGACGCCGACGGGCGGCGCCTGACGGCCAGCGGGCGGCTCGACCTCGTCTCGAACGAGTTCGAGGTGCATGGCGAGCTCGCCCGCGGCGACGGCGGGCCGGTGCGGACGACGCTGCTGTCGCTCGCGTCGGCCGTCCTCGACGCGAGCGGCACGCTCGCCGACGGCGGGGCGCTCGAGGCCACGCTCGCGCTCGTTTCGCCGGAAGTCGACGTCGTCTCCGCCGGCGAGCTTCACGCGACGCTGAAGGCGTCCGACCCGATGGGCGGGGGCGCGGCGGCGTTCGATCTCTCGGTGCGCGCGGCCGGACTCGAACTCGACGGCGGGACGATGCCGCTCCTCGGCGACGACGCCCGGCTGTCCGCCGCCGGGAGCGTGGACCTCGACGCCGGAGTCCTGACGACCGGGCAGCTGACGCTCGAAGGCGGTGCGCTGCGCGTCGCCGGCCCGCTGGCGCTGCGCGACCAGTGGAGCTCGGTCAATGCGACGCTCACCGCCGACGCCTCGACGCTTGAGTCGCTGCGGCGCTATGCCGGGGCGTCCGTCCAGGGCAGCGCCTCGGCGTTCGTCGAACTCGCCGCGCGCGAGGACGGGCGCGACTTCCAGCTGCGCCTGCGCGCGAACTCGAAGGACGTGAAGATCGCGGAGGCCGGCTGGAACGCGCTGCTCGGCGGGGATTCGTCCCTCGACGCGAACCTCGGAGGCGCGCTCTCGGGCGCCCTCCAGGGCAAACTCGAGCTCGCGACACAGGGCATCGCCGCGACCGCCGAAGGCGGGGTCGGCGAAGGAGGCGAAGGGCTCTCGGCGAACCTGAGGTTCTCGCTCGACAACCTCTCGCGCCTGGCCGAGCCGACCCGCGCGGCGATCGCCGGCAAGCTCGAGGGCAGCGCGAGCGCGACGGGAAGCCTCGACGACTTCGACGTCAAGGCTGTGGTGCGCGGCGATCGCTTCTCGTTCGAGAACGTGCGCTTCGACGAGCTCACGGTCGAGGCGTCGGCGACCGGGCTGCCCGAGGTCTGGACGGCCGAGGTTCGTTCGAACGCCCGGTACGGGCAGCTCGCGGCTTCGCTCGACGGTCGGGTGTCGATGCCGGCCGGGGACCGGCTGGAGATCTCCGACGTCGTGCTGCGCGGCCCGCGTACCGAGGGCTCGGCCGATCTCGCGATCGCTCTCGACGAAGCCCTCGCGACCGGCACGGTGCGGCTGCGCAGCGAGGAGCTTTCGCTGTGGCGACCGATGACCGGGGAGCCGGTCGGCGGGAAGCTCGCCGTCGACGCGACGCTGTCGGCCTCCGGCAGCGGCAAGGCGGCCTCGCAGCGCATCGGCGGAACCGTGAACGCGAAGGACCTCGTCATCCCGGTCGACGGGACCGAGCTGTTCGTCGACACGCTCGCGGCCACGGCCGACGCGCTCGACATCGGCCCCGATCCGCGCGGCAAGGCGTCGGTGCGCGCGACGGGCGTGCGGTTCCACGAGCAGACGCTGGTGGAAGGAACGCTGGAGGTCCGCGGGGACGGCCGGGCCTGGAACATCGACACGAAGTTCGATCTTCGCGGCGGCGACGACGTCGCCGTCGAGGTCTCGGCGACCGTCGTGCCGGGGCCGCCGGTCGAAGGCACGCTGGCCCGGCTGAGCGGAACTCTCGAGGGCAGGGCGCTCGAGCTGCAGGAGCCCGCGACGTTCCGGTACGCGTCGCCGAAGGCCTGGTCGGTCAGTCGGATCGCGCTCGGCGTCGGGGAGTCGGGGGCGGTTCGAGCGGATGGGGAGAGCTCGGCGGCGGGGATCCGCGTCGACGCGCGGCTCGAGGCGCTGCCGCTCGCGCTGGCTTCGCTGTTCTCGGCCACCCTCGACCTCGAGGGCACCATCGACGGCACCGTGAAGATCGCGGGACCGTCGCTCGACGCCGCGCGTGGCGAGATCTCGCTGCGCGGCAACGACGTCGCGACCCGCGGCCTGGAGAGCGAAGGCGTGTCCCCCGTCGACGTCCAGGTGGACGCGAAGCTCGGCGACGGACGCCTGCGCGGGACCGCCGCGCTGCAGGGCGTCGGCGATTCGCGCCTTCAGCTGCTCTTCGCCGTGCCGCTCGACGATGCGTCGGGAGCCGCCCCGTTCGAAGCGGAGCTGGTCTGGCAGGGGCAGCTCGCCGAAACCCTCGCGTTGCTTCCGATCGGGGACAACGTCGTCGCGGGGCGCATCGACGCCGACCTGCGTCTGGCCGGGACGCTCGACGCCCCGCGCGTGAGCGGACGCGCGGTCGTCGAGGACGCGAAATGGGAACAGCCGGTGGCGGGACTGATGCTCGCCGGCATCCGCGCCGAGATCGTCGGCAGCGGCACGAGCCTCGAGCTGCGCAGGTTCGAGGCGAGCGACACCGAGGGCGGCACGGTCAGCGCGACCGGCAGCGTGCAGTTCGGCCAGCTGCCCGCGTTCGTCGCCGAGTTCGAACTGAGGGCGAAGGACGCGGTCCTGACGCGCCACGAGCTCGCGACGGCCAAGGCCGACGCCGAGCTCGCCGTGCGCGCTTCACGCGACGCCGGCGACGACTCCGGGATCGAGGGGTACGTCCGCGGCGAGGTTCGCCTCATCGACGTGCGCATCCAGATCCCGCAGAGCTTCCAGTCCGACATTCCCGAGATCCAGGTGGTCGAGGTGGGCGCGGACCGGACCGCGGAGCAGGCCAGGAAGCGCGTTCGTCCGCCGGCGTTGGAACTCGACATCCGCGTGAGCGGCGACAACCGGATCTTCGTGACCGGCCGCGGGACGGAGTCCGAATGGTCGGCGGCGCTGCACGTCGGCGGTGACACGCGCGATCCGCGCGTCGCGGGGATCATCACGGCCGTCCGCGGGCAGCTCGGCCTGCTCGGTCGGCGCTTCGACGTGACCTCGGGGTCGCTGCGCTTCAATGGCGAGGAAGGCAACATCCCCTACCTGACGCTTTCGGCGAGCGCGGAGGCGAACGACATCACGGCGATCGCGGTGGTGACGGGACCGGCGACGAAGCCGACGATCGAGCTGCGCTCGGAGCCGTCGCTGCCTCGCGACGAGGTCCTGTCGCGCGTGCTGTTCGGCCAGAGCGCCGCGAGCCTGTCGCCGATGCAGAGCGTCGCGCTCGCGCGTTCGGTCGCGGAGCTGACCGGGGGGCCGCTCGGCGGCGGCGGCGACCTGCTCGGCGGCATCGGCCGCACGCTCGGGCTCGACCGCCTCGACATCGGCTCCGGCAGCAACGGCGCCGCCGCGCTGACCGCGAGCAAGTACCTGACCGACGACGTCTACCTGCGCGTGCAGGGCGGCCTGACGCCCGAGGACAGCAAGCTCAGCCTCGAGTGGCGCGTGACCGACCACATCACGATCGAGAGCGACGTCAGCCAGGACGCCCAGGGCGAGGTCGGCGCGACCTGGCGCTGGGACTACTGACCGCCGCGTTCGCGATCGCGCCGCAGCTCACTGCGCGATCGTCAGCCCGCCGTCGACGACGAGGACCTGGCCGGTCACGAGGTCGGTCGCGAGGAAGCCGAGGATCGCCGCGGCGACGTCCTCCGGATCGCAGACCTTCTTCAGGACCGAGCGCGCCGCGGCGAGTTGCTCGAGCATCTCGTAGTTGTCGCCGTAGCCGTCCTTCAGCCAGCGGCCGCGGATGAAGCCGGGCGCGACCGCGTTCACGCGGATGCCGGGGGCGAGCGCGCGCGCGAGCGTCACGGTCAGGTTGTTCAGCGCGGCCTTGGACGCGCAGTAGGGGATCGACGAGCCGACGCCGTTCGTGCCGGCGATGCTCGACGTCATCACGATCGCGCCGTCGCCGGAGGCTTCCATCGCCTCGCGAACCGCGCGTGCGCACTGGAATGGCCCGACGAGGTTCACGCCGAGGATCCGGTTCCAGACCTCCGGGGTGAGGCGGTCGAGCTCGTGGTGCGGGATGAACTCGGTGGTCCCCGCGTTCGCGACCAGCACGTCGAGGCGACCGAACTCGGCGCGGGCGGTCGCCGCCAGGCGCCGGCAGGCGTCGTCGTCGGACACGTCGGCCTGGACCGCCAGCGCCTTCACGCCGAGGGCGGCGGCTTCGGCGGCCGTCTGCTCCGCGTCGTCCTTCGATTTCGAGTAGTTGACGACGACCGCGCAGCCGCGGCGGGCCAGTTCCAGGGCCGTCGCGCGGCCGACCCCCGTGCCTCCGCCGGTCACGATGGCGGCTTTTCCCTCCAGGTTCATCGGGTCTCCTCCTTTTCCTCTTGAATGGATGGTCGAGCGGTATCCCGTCTTGCCGCGGGGCCATCGGGTCGATTCGTGGGCGGTTTTTCCTCGCGTTTCACCTTGAGGCTGGCCGCTGTTTCCTCTAGCCTCGCCTCGTGTCCGACCGTCGCAGCAAGAAAGAGGAAAGCGGCACCGGGAGCGCTTCGACGGCCGAGGTCGATCCCGGCGAGCAGCTGTTCACGATGAAGGAGGTCGCGGGCCGGACCGGCCTGTTCCTGAAGTCGGTGTACCGGCTGGCCGACCGCGGGCAGTTGCGCACGGTCAAGGTCGGCAGCCGCGCCGTGCGCGTTCCGGCCAGCGCGCTCGAAGAACTGATCCGGGCGCGCGACGAAGGCCAGCACGTGCCGCGCCGCAAGCGCCGGGCGTCCGGCGACGGTCGCGAAGGCGCGACGGCAGCAGCACGGACCGCCGCGCGACCGGCGGCGGACGCCGCCGCCGAACGCCGGATGATGCCTGGCCTTTCCCATGAGCGAGTGGCGTTCCATGACCGCCAAAGGATCCCGATGCAACCGATTCTCAAGTCCTCGAAGCTGAGCGGCGTCTGTTACGACATCCGTGGTCCCGTGCTCGCCCGCGCGAAGCAGATGGAGGACGAGGGGCAGCACGTGATCAAGCTGAACATCGGCAATCCCGCCGCCTTCGGCTTCCTCGCGCCCGAGGAGATCGTGCAGGACGTGATCCACAACCTCCCCGAGGCGTCCGGCTACTGCGACTCGAAGGGCCTGTTCGCCGCGCGCAAGGCGATCATGCACTACACGCAGACCAAGGGCGTGCGCGGCGTGACGATCGAGGACATCTACATCGGCAACGGCGTCTCCGAGCTGATCGTGATGACGATGAACGCGCTTCTGAACAACGGCGACGAGGTGCTGATCCCGACGCCGGATTACCCGCTGTGGACCGCGGCGGTCAGCCTGTCGGGCGGCATCCCGCGCCACTACCTCTGCGACGAGTCCAACGGCTGGATCCCGGACCTCGCCGACCTGCGCTCGAAGATCACGCCGGCGACGCGCGCGATCGTGATCATCAACCCGAACAACCCGACCGGCGCGCTGTACCCGGAGGAGGTGCTGCGCGAGATCGTCGGGATAGCGCGCGAGCACGGCCTGATCCTCTATGCCGACGAGATCTACGACAAGGTCGTGTTCGACGGGCTGAAGCACACGGCGATCTCGACGCTGGCCGAGGACGTGCTCTGCCTGACGTTCGGCGGCCTGTCGAAGAACTGGCGCGCGTGCGGGTACCGCTCCGGCTGGTGCATCGTCAGCGGCGAGAAGGGCCACGCGCGCGACTACATCGAGGGGCTCGACATGCTCGCGTCGATGCGCCTTTGCGCGAACGTCCCGGGCCAGCACGCGATCCAGACCGCGCTCGGCGGCTACCAGAGCATCGAGGACCTCGTCGCGCCGGGCGGGCGGCTGACCAAACAGCGCGACCTCGCCTGGGAACTGCTCACGGAGATCCCCGGCGTCACGTGCGTGAAGCCGCAGGCCGCGATGTACCTGTTCCCGCGCCTCGACCCGGCCGTCTACCCGATCGCCGACGACGAGCAGTTCGCGCTCGAGTTCCTGCAGGAGGAAAAGGTGCTCGTCGTGCAGGGCAGCGGCTTCAACTGGCCGCACACCGACCACATGCGCATCGTGTTCCTGCCGAACGCGGACGACATCGGCGAGGCGATCGGACGCCTCGCGCATTTCCTGGAGGGATACCGGCGGCGCCACGCCGCCTGACCGCGCGGCCGCCCGGTCAGCCGTGCCCGAGGTTGTCGGTGTAGCCGGCCAGGCCGACCTCGCTCGCGAGCGCGGAGACGTTCTTGATCCAGACGTAGCCGTTGCCGGTCTCGACGAGGCCGAGCTTCTTCCAGTGCTGCAGGATCTTGTTCACGGTCTCGCGCGAGGCGGTGATGCTGGAAGCGAGTTCGCGCTGCGGGAGCCGGTGCAGGACGCGCAGGCCCTCGCCGCTGGTCTCGCCGTTCACCTTCGCGAAGTCGAGCAGGCAGCGGAACAGGCGCGCGGGCGGGGCGAGGAACGCCGAGCGCTCGGCCATGTCGGTCGTGTTGCGCAGCTTGCCGCACACGACGCTGAGCACGCGGAACAGGACGTCGGTGCGGACCTTCAGGAACGCGAGCACCGATTCGCGGTCGAGGCTGAGCAGCGTCACGTTCGTCAGCGCCACGCAGTCGGCCGAGCGCTCGCGGCCGTCCAGGACCGACAGCTCGCCGAAGACCTGGCCGCGTTCGACGATGCTGAGCAGCAGCTCGCTGTGGCGCTGGTTGGTGGCGATGATCTTCACGCGGCCGGAGACGACGATCAGCATCGTCGAGCCGGGGTCGCCACGGCGAAGGATCATGGAATCGGCCTTCGCGCGCAGGATCCGGACGGCGTCGGCCAGCGGCGCGACCTCCGCGTCCTGCAGGCCCCGGAACAGCATCGACTGCCGGAGCAGGGTGCAGATCTCGCGCCGGCTCGGCTCGGTCGACGGGCGCGGCCTCGTGCTGGTGGTGGTCACGATCACGATTGATACGGGAAACCCGTCTTGCTGCAAGGCCGCGCCGGTGCGTCAGCGGAAGTCCCGGCTCGCCGCCTCGGCCGGCCGGCGCGGCAGCCGAGGCTCCCACAGGCGATCGGCCACCACGTGGACGACCCGGCCCTCGACCTGGAGCTTGCCGCTGACGCCGAGGAACGACGCGCTCTTCGCGAGGACGGCGAACCGGTCCACGACCGATTGCCGGAGGATGACGTTCACGAAGCCGGTCTCGTCCTCGAGGGTCAGGAAGACGACGCCTCTTGCCGTGCCAGGCCTCTGGCGGCAGATCACGATGCCGGCGTACTCGGCGCGGCTCCCGTCCGCGCGGCGCGCGAGCTCGGCCGCCGTCGGGAGGCCGCGGCGGGCGAGCTCCCCGCGCAGCGGTTCGAGGGGATAGCCGCGCACGCTGTGCGCCGTGCGCAGGTGGTCCCAGGCGATCGTCTCGAAGTCGCCGAGCACCTCGAACGTCGGCGAGGGCGAGCGTTCCTCGAGCGCGAGCGCCGGCGCCGAGCCCGTGCCGGCTTCCCAGACCGCGCGGCGGCGGTCGCCCTCGAGGCGCTCGAGCGCGCCGGCTTCCGCGAGCGCTTCGAGCGCCGGCCGCCCGAGGCCCGTCGCCCGCGCGAACCCGGCGATCGAGGCGAACGGGCCGCGCGCGCGCACGATCGCCTCCATGTCGCGGCGCGCGAGGCCCTTCACGAAGCGCAGCCCCATGCGCACGCCGAAGTCCTTCGCGGTCAGTTCCATCGTGCAGTCGACGTCGCTCACGGTGACGTCGACCGGGAAGACCTCGATGCCGCGGCGCACCGCGTCCGCGACGATCGACGAGACCGAATAGAAGCCCATCGGCTGCGCGTTGAGCAGCGCGCACGTGAACTCGACGGGATAGTGGCAGCGCAGCCAGGCCGTCGCGTACGCGATCAGCGCGAAGCTGGCCGCGTGGCTCTCGGGGAAGCCGTACTCGCCGAAGCCGCGGATCTGCTCGAACACGCGCTCGGCGAACTCCGCGCGGATGCCCTTGGCCGTCATCCGCGAGACGAGCCGTTCGTGGTGCTTCTCGATGCGGCCGGTGCGCCGCCACGCCGCCATGTCGCGGCGCAGCTGGTCGGCCTCGCCCGGCGTGTAGTCGGCCGCGACCATCGCCAGGCGCATGACCTGCTCCTGGAACAGCGGAACGCCGAGCGTCTTCTCGAGCACCGGCCGCAGGGATTCGTGCGGGTACTCGACTTCTTCCTCGCCCGCCCGGCGCCTCAGGTACGGGTGCACCATGCCGCCGGTGATCGGTCCCGGCCGCACGATGCTGATCTGCACGACGAGGTCGTGGAACGTGCGCGGGCGAAGGCGCGGCAGCATCGCCATCTGCGCGCGGCTCTCGACCTGGAACACGCCGACCGTGTCCGCGCGGCACAGCAGGTCGTAGGTCGCGGCGTCCTCGGCCGGGATCGTCGCCATCGTCAGGTGGAGGCCGCGGCAGCGCGCGAGTTCCTTCAGCGCGAGGTCGATCATCGCGAGCGCGCCGAGCCCGAGCAGGTCCACCTTGAAGAGGCCGAGCGCCTCGATGTCGTCCTTGTCCCATTGCACGACCGTGCGGCCTTCCATGGCCCCGTTCTCGATCGGGACGATGTCGCCGACGGGCTCGTGGCCGAGCAGGAAGCCGCCGGGATGGATCGAAAGGTGGCGCGGGAAGTCGAGGATCTCGTTCGAGAGCGCGAAAAGGTGCGCGCCGGCGCCGCTCGTGGGGTCGAGCCCCGCTGCCGCCATCGCCGGCGCGCCGACGTCGCCGTGGTGCGACAGCAAGCGCGCGAGCCGGTCGAGCGTGGTAGCCGGGATCCCGAGCGCCTTGCCGACGTCGCGCACCGCCGAGCGCGGCCGGTAGCGGATCACGACCGCGACCATCGCCGCGCGCTCGCGGCCGTACTTCTCGTAGACGTGCTGGAGGACCTCCTCGCGCCGCTCGTGCGCGATGTCGAGGTCGATGTCGGGCGGCTCGCTGCGCTCGCGGGACAGGAAGCGCTCGAACAGCAGGCCCATCCGCACCGGGTCGATCGCCGTGATGCCGAGGCAGTAGCAGACCGCCGAGTTCGCCGCCGAGCCGCGGCCCTGGCACAGGATGCCGCGGTCGCGGCAGAACTCGACGATCTCGTGCATCGTCAGGAAGTAGCCGCCGTAGTCGAGGTCGGAGATGATCGCGAGCTCGCGCTCGAGTTGCGCGGCGACGTCCGCGGGCATGCTGCCGCCGTAACGCGCGGCCGCGCCGTCGAAGACGAGGCGCCGCAGGTGCTCGCCGGTCGTCGAGCCTTCCGGGAGCCGCTCGGCCGGATAACGATAACGGATCTCCGACAGGCTGAAGTCGCAGCGCCCGGCGACCTCGCGCGTTCGTTCGAGCGCGGCCGTGTCGTCGGCGAACAGGCTCGCCATCGCGTAGGGCGTCTCGAGGGCGTGCTCGGCGTTCGCGCGGATTCGGCGTCCGGCGGTCGCGAGCGTGACGTTCTCGCGGATGCAGGTCAGCACGTCGTGCAGCGGGCGGCGCGCACGGGCGTGGTAGAGGACTTCCTTCGCGGCGACCAGCGGCAGCTGGTAGCGCGCCGCGCGTTCGCGAAGCCGCGCTTCCTGGTGCTGCTCCTCGGCGTGGCGGTGGCGCGCGACCATCGCGTAGAGGCGGTCGCCGAACGCGTCGCCGAGGTCCCGGGCGACGAGGTGCGGTTCGATGCGGCTCGCGATCAGGCTGCGCTCGCCGCCCCAGAGCGCGACGAGGCCGCCGGCGTGCTCGCAGACCTCGCGCCAGGTGACCCATGCGTCGCCTTTCTCGCAGCGCAGGCGGCCGCGCGTGACGAGCCGGCAAAGATTACGATAGCCATCGTGGCTGGAGGCGAGCAGCACGACCTGCGTGCCGTCCTCGAGCGTGATCTCGCTCCCGTGGATCAGCGGGACGCCGAGTTCGCGCGCGCGTTCGTGCGCGCGAACGCTGCCGTAGACGCCGTCGACGTCGGTCAGCGCGAGCGCGCCGAGCCCGAGCCCGGCGGCCTGGTCGACGAGCTCCTCGGGATGGCTCGCGCCGCGCAGGAACGACGCGTTGCTCTTGCACCACAGCGCCGCGTACGGAAGCACGGCTCAGCCCCCGGGGCCGACGTCGGGCCCGACGTAGCGATCCCCGACCGTCCGGAACAGCGGCGTGCCGCCGCGGATGCCGATCTCCCACGTCACTTCGCCCGGCGCGCGCCCGTGCGCGCGGATGCGTCCACGGTGCAGCCCGTGCAGGTGGTGCGCCGCGCAGACCGTGATGCGGTTGTCGCGCGCGTTGTGGCCGCCGCGGGAGCGGAAGACGATGTGGTGGTCGTGCAGGTTGCGCCGCGAGGTGCAGCCGGGGACCGAGCAGCGCCATCCGTCGCGCTCGAAGATGGGGTCGCGATGCCGCGGAGCGGCCGTCCATTCGAGCAGCGCGAGCGCGAGCATGCGTTCGAAGGCGCGTCCGCGCGGCTCGGAGCCGACCCGAAGGGCTCGCGTCACCTGGTCGGCCAGGGTGCAGACCGACTTCGGTGCGAAGAAGGTGATCGGGCGGCTCGGGACGAAGCCCGGATCGGCAGCCGCGGCCTCTCGTGCGGGATCCTCGTGCGCACGCATCTGCAGTCCTTCGGGCGGGCGCGCCGCTGCTTCGGGCTGCGCGGTACGCGCACGCATCTGCAGTTCGTGGGTGGTGATGCCCGCCAGCCGGTCGCCGGCAAGGTCGAGGCCTTCGGGCGGCGGTTCGCCCGTGCGGCCTTCGGCCAGGCGCGCGCGGGCCCAGTCGACTTCGGCCTCGAGGCGGCGCAGCGTCACCGCGGCGGCGCGGGTGATCCAGTCGTCGTCGTGACCGCCGCCGAGCACGCGCACGATCGCCTGAGCGGCCATCGTGCAGAGGCGGCCGTCGCGCCAGGCGTGGGCGAGGCGAGGGGACGTGCCCGAGCAGGCGCGTTCGATCGCGAGCAGCGTCCAGGCCGTACGCGCGCAGATCCCGAGCCGGGACTCCACGTACTGCTCGAGGTTCGAGAAACCGAGGTCACGGTAGAGGCGGCAGCGCACGGCTTCGCGCAGCAGGGACGCGAGGTCGAAGTCGATGCGCTGCGCGCGGCGCCGGACCTTGCGGAGGCGCTCGTCGATCACGAACGGATCCGTGGCCTCGAGCGTGCGCACGTGCCGTTCGAACCGGGCGGACGGGCCGGTCGCGTCGGGGGGCTCGGGCGGGACGAGCCACGGGAATCCCTCGCGCGCAGCGACTTCCGAGAGGAGGGACACCAAGGTGCGCGGATCTCCGGTGTCCTCTGCGCCGAGGGGGGCGCCGTGTTCGCTGGTGGCGGCTGTCTCGTCGGGGACTGTGGCATCGCCGCTTCCTGCCGAGCGCAACTCGTCGAGCAGCTGCCGGCGCGCGCGGTCTCGCTCGGCATTCCCGTCGGCATTCCCGGGCGGATCGCCGCCGGCCGCCGCCGGCACGCTTCCCGACGCCTCGGCCGCGACGAGTTCGAGAACCTGTGCGGGCGTGAGCCTGCTGCCCGCCGTGCGCTCGGCGAGCTCGTGCGCGGCACGCCACATCCGTGCTCCGAACGGCGACACGCGAACCGACCAGCGAACGCGCGGGTCGTCGCCGGCTTCCTCTGAAGGGGAAGGCGTCGTTGCCGCGGCTCCCGACGCGCGCGTCTGTCGAATCAGCGTCTCCAGCGAGCGCGCATCCATGCGGCGCGCTTTCTCGATCCACCCGGCTTCGTCGCGCGTGGTCGCGATGCCCGTGAGCAGCCTCGTGGCCGTCCAGGTCAGCGTGCCGTCGAGAAAAGCGGCGGCCGTCCGGGGCAACGACTCGAGCGCCGTCGCGACGCGCACGCTCTCTTCGACCGTTCGGGCGCCGGTTCCGAGACGCTCGCGCGCATAGTCGCGGAGCCGGACGAAGCCGAGGGCGGTCCAGCCGCGGCGCGCGAGCAGCGGCGCGGCGAGCCGGCCCTCGACGAAGCGGCAGCGCGCCGCGCGGCCCGAGAGCGCGAGCAGGCGGCGGTCCAGTTCCATGGCTGCCGCGCCGCCGACGACGTGCAGCGCCGGGCGCCGGCGGCACGATTCGTCGCGCGCGCGCGGCTCGGGGCGTGGTCGCGAACGGTCGTTCTCGCGGGGGTCGTGGAGGGCGAGAGCCATGGCCCGGACCATAGGCGAAAAAAACACGAATGTCGAGGCGGATTTGCCGATTTTCATGCTGGATCCGTAATTTTCGG
>CAYYZO010000077.1:14765-19430 GCA_964476185.1 uncultured Myxococcales bacterium | reverse complement strand
CCCGAACCCCGCCCCCTACTGCAGGTAGCCGAGCGCGCGCAGCTTCTCCTCGCGTTCGGGATCGAGCTCGACCTCGCTCGCCGGCCCTCCGACATCCTGAAGCCGCGCGGCGCAGGCCGGCTCGTAGTCGTCGAGCGCCCGCTTCATCGAAGCGAACGCCGGATCGTCCGCGCGCAGCGGGGAACGCTCGTGCGGATCGCCGGCGAGATCGTAGGCCTCGTAGCGAAAGCCGTCGGCCTCGCGGTAGCGGGCCAGCTTCCGGGTCCCGTGCTGGACCAGGAAACTCGGCGGCAGGACCGGCATCCCCCGGAAGTCCTTCCCGATCGCGACGCTCGTGCGCGACTCGGTGAAGCGGGGCGCGTCCGACGTCGCGTCGCCGGCCGGGGCCAGCAGGTCGCGGCCCTGCGCCTGCGCGGGCGCCTCGACTCCGGCGAGCGCGAGCAGGGTCGGCATCAGGTCGATGTGCCCGGCGGTGCTTGCGATCCGCTGCCCCCGCGGGACGCGGCCCGGGCCCCACAACACGAGCGGCACGTGCGTGACCTCCTCGAACAGGTTGCGGCCGTGTCCGTACTCCCCGTGTTCGAGGAACTCCTCGCCGTGGTCGGCGGTCACGACGACGATCGTATTCTCGAGCAGCCCGCGCGCGCGCAGGAACTCGAACAGGCCCTTCAGCTGGTCGTCGGTGTAGCGGATCTCCTGGTCGTAGGCGACGTCCTCGCGCAGCTCGCGCGGCGAGTCCTCGTTCACGACCGCGCCGCGGTGTTCGAGGAACAGGCCGGTGTACTCCTTCGGCGGCGTGAAGGGGCCGTGCACCTGGAACGTGTGCAGGAAAAGGAAGAACGGCTTGTCCTCGTTCCGTTCGATCCAGGCCCGCGCCTTCGCGAGCGTCACGTCGATCTGCCCGTCCGGCGCCATCACGTCGGCGCTCTTGTTCTCGGCATAGAAGTCGAAGCCGTGGCCGAAGCCGTGCTGGTAGCCGAGCCAGCCGTCCTCGGTGACGGCGCCGGTCTCGTACCCCGCGGCGCGCAGCACTTCGGCGAGCGTGACGAAGCCGGGACGGACCTTCTCCATTCCGGTGGTCAGGCCGTGCTCGCACGGCTGGACGCCCGTGAACATCGACATGTGGGATTGCGGCGTGGTCGTGGCCGCGGCGACGAAATGCTCGAACACGGTTCCGTCGCGGGCGAGCACGCCGTCGAGGAACGGTGCGGTGGCGTGGCGGTAGCCGTAGGTCGGCAGGTGCCCGGCGGCGAGCGTGTCGAGGGAGATCATCACGATGTTGGCGGGGACCTTCGGCTTGGCGACGGGGGCGTACACGGTGGGGTTGCCCCAGCCCGGCAGCGAGAAGGCGTCGGGAGAGTCCGACAGGAGCCGGGTCTCGAAGGAGAACGCGACCTCCCGCCCGGCCAGGGCGGCGAGGTCGACGCGGCCCGGACGCCACTTCCGTTGCTCCGCGACGCGCGGGTCGAGGACCTCGCGGAAGACCTCGCGGCAGTCCGTCCCGACGCAGGCGCGAATCGAGAACTCGACCGGCTCCTGCTCCCACGCCGGCTCCTGGATGCCGATCGAGAAGCCGAGGTGCGCGCCGGCAGGAACCGTCGTGGCCGGCACGCGGTAATGGAGGCTCGCGTCCTTCGGGAGGATGGTCCCCGCGACGCGCAGGCTGATGCGCTGCTGCGCGTGCGCCGCCGGCAGCGGCAGGTCGAACGAGACCGACGGCTTTCCGTCCACGAGTTCGACCGTGGCGACGGTCGACGGCAGGCGGTGCCGTTCGGCGCCTACCATGTATCGGAGCCGGAGCGCGAGACGGCTTCCGAGCGGGAACTCGGAGGTGGATACCGGAAGGACGACGCGCGTCGAACCGTCGGGCCGGGGTTTCCACTTGCTCGAGTAGAAGATGCGCGAGGGGGTCGCGCTGCCGACGGCGTAGAGGGCCTCGTCGGCGATGCTCATCACGGGCCACGTCGCGGTGAACACGGCGGAGTCTGCAGCCGGGGAGGGGGCGCCGGTGTTGGTCTCGGCCCTGGCCCGCCACTCGGGATCGACGAAGCGGTGGACGGGCACGATCACGGGGACGGAATGCTCCGGAGCGCCGCATCCGGCGCCGCCGGTCGCCAGGACAGCGGCGAGCAGGGCCGCGCCCGGCGTCACGCAGGCGAAGCGCAGCGGCAACTCAGGAACCGCCTCGACCGGTCGCGTCCCGATCGGCGGCGTCGCGGGCCTCGAAGATCTCCGGGTGCTCCACGAGGTGGCGCACGGTCGCGCGGATGCCGTCCGGGATCGGGATGCGCGGCTGCCAGCCGAGCGCCTTCATGCGCGCGGTGTCGAGGTGCACCATCGGGCTGTCGCCGACCCAGCCGCGCACGCCGCCGGTGGTGCGCAGCGCGACGTCGCCGAGGCCGAGCTCGTCCGTCACGATCCGCGCGAGGTCGAGCACGTTCAGGAAGTCGTCGTGCCCGAGGTTGAAGACGTGCTTCGGCCCGGACGCGCGCTCGAGCGCGAGGAAGATGCCGGAGACGCCGTCGCGCACGTCGAGGTAGGACTTTCGCTGGTTGCCGTCGCCCATCACCTCCAGCTCGCGCGGGTTCGCGCGCAGCTTGCGCAGGAAGTCGAAGACGACGCCGTGGCTGTAGCGCGGGCCGATCCAGCTGACGAAGCGGAACGCGAGGCTGCGGATGCCGAAGTACTCGCTGTAGGCCTGGATCATCGCTTCGCCGGCCGCCTTGCTGGCGCCGTACAGCGAGGTCTGCACGAGCGGGACCGACTCGGGCGTCGGGAAGACCTCCGGTTCGCCGTAGACGGTGGCGCTGCTCGCGAACACCAGCGTCGTCGCCCCGGCGAGCCGCATCGCCTCGAGCACGTTCCAGGTCGCGATCGTGTTCTGCTCGAGGTCGACGCGGGTGCGCTCGGGGCCGCCGCGCACGTCGGCGTTGGCCTGGAAGTGAAAGACCGTGTCGCAGCCCGCCATCGCCTCGCGAAGGCGCGGCAGGTCGAGGACGTCGGCGGCGACGAGCTCGAGGCCGGGCCTTCCGGCGTGCTGCGCCAGGTTCGCGCGGTTGCCGGTCGACAGGTTGTCGTAGACGACGACCTGCGTGCCGCCGGCGACCAGGTGGTCGACGACGTGGCTGCCGATGAAGCCGGCGCCGCCCGTGACGAGAGCCTTGCGCGGGAACATCAGGGCTGCGACGCGGCGATGTGTTCCCGCAGGGCCTCGACGAAGATGTGGTCGAGCATCAGGTGCGTGTCCTCGACGACCCCGTAGTCGCGGATCCCGGTGTGGACGACCACGTCGGCGATCTCCTTGAGCTTGCCGCCGTCGAAGCCGACCAGCGCGACCACCTTGCCGCCGTGCTCGCGCGCGTACTCGGCCGCCTTGACGACGTTCGGGGAGTTGCCGCTCGCGGAGATCGCGATCAGCACGTCGTTCGGCTGCAGGAAGTTCGTCATCTGCTCGACGAACACGTTCTCGTAGCCGAGGTCGTTCGCGAGCGCCGAGAACCACGACATGTTGTCGGCCAGGCCGAGCACGCGCAGCCGCTTCCTGCCCGGCATCGCGCTGTTCTTGCCGAGGTCGGCGGTCATGTGCGTCGCGGTGGTCGCGCTGCCGCCGTTGCCGCAGATGAACACCGTCCGGTCGCCGTCGTAGGCGGCGGTGATCGACCGCACGGCGCTTTCCACCGCGGCGACGTCGATCGTCGACAGCACCCGGCTCACCCGGCCGACGTAATCGAGGATCCCGTTGCGTACTGTACTCATGGTGCCAACCTCCGCGCCGGCTCAGTCGCCGACATAGATGATGCGTGTCCCTTGCCTCTCGAGCGAAAAGTCGATGTGGCGAAGCCCCGACAGCGCGTCGATCACCGACTGCCGCCGCTCCGGCTCGACGTAGAACAGGAAGAAGCCGCCGCCGCCAGCGCCGAGGATCTTGCCGCCGGTCGCCCCGGCGTCGATCGCGGCCTGGTAGGTCCGGTCGATCCCGCTCGAGCTGACCCCGCTGGCCATCTGCTTCTTCAGCAGCCAGCCCTGGTGCATGGCGCGGCCGATCGCGTCGATTCGCCCCTGCGTGATCTCGGCGCGCAGCTCGTCGGCCTGGTCGCGGATCCTCTCGAGGTTCTCGAACACACGGCGGTCCTCGACGATGTTGCGGCTCTGTTCGGTCAGGATCTCCGAGGCCTTGCGCGTCACGCCGGTGTAGAACAGCACGAGGCGCTCGTCGAGGGCGTCGCGCGTCGAGCGGTCGAGGATGATCGGGTCGACGTGCACGCTGCCGTCCGCGTTGAACCGGATGTAGTTGAGGCCGCCGTAGGCCGCCGCGTACTGGTCCTGCTTGCCGATCGGCTCGCCGAGCCGTTCCATCTCGACTTCGCAGGCGCCCGACGCGCAGGTCTCGTGGGAGGGCATCCGTCCCTGCAGCGACAGCAGCGCGTTCAGGAGCCCGACCGAGAACGCCGAGGAACTGCCGAGCCCGCTGCCCGACGACGGGATGTCGGCGAAGCTGGTGATCTCGAGGTATTCGCTGGTGCCCGCGTGCCGCAGGCACTCGCGGATCAGGGGGTGGCGGATCTCGTCGACGGTCTCCGCTTCCTCCGTCTGCGAGTACTTGAGCACGTAGCGCGGCTCGAAGAAGCGGTGGATCGCCAGGTAGACGAACTTGTCGATGGCGGA
>CAYYZO010000077.1:0-14665 GCA_964476185.1 uncultured Myxococcales bacterium | reverse complement strand
CGGATGTCGGTCGCGCGATCGCCGACGATCACGCAGCGGGAAAGGTCGAGCCCGAGCTCCCGGCGCGCGCGGAAGAGCATCCCGGGCGCCGGCTTGCGGCAGCGGCACGCGTGGCGCAGCGAAGCGACGCCGGCGCCGTGGTGCGTTTCCGGGTGATGCGGGCAGTAGTAGATCGCGTCGAGCTCCCCGCCGGCGGCGCGGACCTGCTCGCGCAGGTTGTGGTGGATCGCCTCGAGCGTCTCCTCGGTGCACAGGCCGCGCGCGATGACCGGCTGGTTCGTCACGACGACGCAGCGGATGCCCGAGCGGTGGAGCAGCGCGACCGCGTCGGCGGCGCCCGGCAGCATCTCGAGCTGCTCGGGGCGCTGCAGCAGGTCGAGCTCGACGTTCAGCACGCCGTCGCGGTCGAGGAAGACCGTGTCGACCGGTCCCGGGTTCGCGCGCGCCGCGGCGGCCAGCTCGCGTTCGGCGATGTACTGCTCGACCGCGGCGAGCCGGTCGGGCGTGCCCATGTCCTTGACGAACCCTTCCTCCTCGAGGACGTGGGCGCGAAGCGTCCGTCCGGCCTCGAGCAGGGCCGGGAACACGTCGGCGCCGAAATCGGACGGGCGGTCGGCGGGGATGAAATCGAGGACGCGCCGCGACAGCACCGAGACCGCGGCGTTCGCGATGTTGCGGTAATGCCGCGCCGGATCGCGGCGATGGACGAACTCCGTCACGCGGCCGTCCGCGTCGGTTTCGACGAGGTGGGAGTCCCACGGGTGGTCGGAGGCGCGCACGAGCAGGGTCCCGAGCGGACGGTGCGCTTCGTGCGCGGCGACGAGCCGGCCGGCGGCGAAGTCGAGGAACACGTCCCCGTAGGCGAGTACGAAATCGTCGTCGAGCCGGTCCGCGCAGAAGCGGGCGGCGCCGGCCGTGCCGAGCGGTTCGCGCTCGATCAGGGTCTCGATCTCGCAGCCCGGGTGTCGATCGGCCGACTGGTAGTACTCCCGGATCGTCTCGCCGAGATACCCGGCGGCCAGCACGAAGCGGCGCACGCCGGCGGACGCGAGGCAGGCGAGGATGTGGTCGAGGACGGGCCGGCCGCCCACCGGCAGCATCGGCTTCGGCAGCGCGTCGACGCGGTCCCCGAGGCGCGCGCCCCGTCCGCCGCAAAGGATGAGGGCCTGTCGGACCGCCATCACGGCGCCGTCGGGCGTCCGGACCCGAGCCCGTGGTGTCGCTGGGCGTGAAGCCGCTGGGAAGGATCAGGCGCCATCGTCTGCAGGGAACACCGCCGGCTCGCCGTCGACCGCGGTCCGGCGCGCGAGGGGCAGGGTGCCAGCGAGAGATAGCAGGAAAGCCGACCCTAACGAAACCTTTGATTCACGTGGTCCAAGTCGTCGATTCACCATAAGAGTCGCCGCGGCGATCCTCTTGGCCCAGGATGGTGCAGCAGGTCACCCGGTCGCCTTCCCTCTTGGGGAATCTCCCGTTACACAGTGCTTCCGCCCAAGGGTTTCATGAACGAAAGTCCGGATTCCTCCCGTTCGACGAGCATTCTTCCGCGCGCAATCCGGGCCGCCGGCCGGGTGCCGGCTCCGTTCTGGGTAGCGCTGCTCGTGGCCCTGGCCCAACTGCCGATCCTCGACCGCACGGTGGTCACGCTGGACGAGGGGCAGGTCACCGTCATCGGGCACCGCCTGGCGTCCGGCCAGGTCCTCTATCGGGACGTCCACACCGGCCTGTTCCCCGGCCTGTACTGGTTCGTCGACGTGCTCTTCCGGATCTTCGGCACCGAGGTCCTGGTGCTGCGCTGGACCCAGCTCGTCGTCAACACGCTGACCGCGGTGCTGTTGTTCGTGCTGGCGCGGCCGTTCGCGGCGGGGGGCACGGCCTGGCTCGCTCCGTTCGGGTACTGGGTGCTGGTGGTCCTGAGCTTCCCGGTCTTCACGATGCTCACGTACTCGCCGCTGTCGCTGCTCGCGGCGCTGGCGGCGCTCCTCTGCTTTCGCCGCTACGTGGTCGACGGGCGCGTCAGCGACGGGCTCGCGACCGGCGCGCTGCTGGGCCTGTGCACGGTGTTCAAGCAGAACTTCGGCGCGCTCGCGCTCGCCGCGGCCTTCGTCTCGGCGCTCTGGACCAGGCGGGAAGGGCGCCTCGCCGACGCGCCGATCCTGCGGGCGTTCGCGATCCCGGTGGCGGGCGGCGCCGCCGTCGCGGCGCTGGCCGCGCTGCGCCTCGTCGCTTCCGGGGCGTGGCCGGCGTTCTTCGAGGCGACGTTCGTCACGCTCGTCGGCAGCCAGATGGATGCGTTCAACCAGCCGCTGCCGCCGCTGTTCGGCGCGCACCCGGACGGAGGCCCGTTCTACTTCCTGTACGGCCCCGGCGCGGTGTTCGGCGCGATGTTCCAGGGCGACCGTCTCGCCACGATCGGCGCGATGTCGGTCCTCATCCGCCTCGCCTACGGAAGCGCGTACCTCGCGCTCGCGCTCGCGCCGCTCCTGGCCTGGCGCTTCGCGCGGCATTCCGACGGACGGGTCCGCGTGCTGGCGCGAATCGTCTTCCCGTTCGCGGTGCTGTTCTTCCCCGGCATTTTCCCGTCGGCGATCTGGTCCCACCTGGTGGTCGTCTATCCGCCGCTGCTCGTGGTGCTCGCCGCGGCCGCGTCGGTGCTGCTGGCGACGCTGGACCGGCGCCACCGGGCGGTGGCGCGCGGCGTTCGCGTGCTCGGCGTCGCGGCGGTCCTCGTCGTCGCCGTCCTCGCGGCGCGCCTCGAGCTCGGCACCCGGCGCGCGCACGCCGAGCCGCTCGGCCTGCCTTCGGCGACGCTGCACGTCTCCGCGCGCGACGCGGTGCTCTACCGGGAGTCGACCGCGTTCCTGCGGCAGTGCGCCGGCGAAGGGGAACCGGTCTTCGTCGCGCCGTACATGCCGCTGCTGTACGTGACGAGCGACCGCGGGAACCCGACGCCGAACGATCTCCTCATCTCCATCGACGTGAAGGAAGACGTCGTTCTCGACCGGCTCCAGTCCGCGGGAGTCGACTGCGTGGTCTTCAACCCGCAGATGTACATCCAGTTCCAACCCTTCGAGCGGACCTTCCCGAGGCTTGCCGAGTATCTCTCGACCCGGTTCGAGGAAGTCGGCAAGGCCAGCGTCGGGGACACCGAATGGAGGTTCCTGCGCAGGACCGGGCAGGCCCAGCCGAAGGACGCCGGATGAAATTCGCCGAAGCGATCGAAAGCCGCGCCGGCCGCGCGGTCCTGCTGCTTGCCCGCGTCGCGTTCTGGGCGGGAGCCGGCCTGCTCGCGTATGCGCTCTGTCGCCGCGGGATCACGCTGAGCGACGAGGGCGACGTGCTCTCGGGCGCGCTCGACATCCTGCGCGGCCAGGTCCCGTATCGCGACATCGACATGTTCGTCACGCCGGGGGTCTGGTTCCTCAACGCCGCCGTCTTCGCGCTGGCCGGACCGAGCGTGATCGCGACGCGAATCGCCGCTGCCGGCTGCCTGCTCGCGACGATGGCGGTGACCCGTCGCATCGTGCGCCACGGCGGCGGCCCGCTGTGGGGAGATTTCGCGGCAGGCCTCGTCGCGATCTTCGCGGTCTGGGCGTGGCCCGCGTGGTCGTGGTCGTTCTATTCCCCGTGGGCCACGCTGTTCTCGCTCGCGGGGCTGGCCTGCACCCTCGAATGGATGCGCTCGCGGCGCAGCGCGTGGCTGCTGGCGTGCGGGGCGATGCTCGGCCTCGCGATCGGCTTCAAGCAGAACTACGGCGTGTTCGCGGCGGCGGGCTGCGCCGTCGCCGACGCGCTCGACGAAGTCGCGGTCTCCGCGGCGACCGCGCGGGTCGCCCCGCGCGCGATCGCTCGCGCGACCTTTCGCGCCGGCCTGCTCGTCGCGACCGGCGGCGCCCGGGTGCTGCTGCCGGGAGTCGCGTGGCTGGCGTGGCAGGGAGCATTGCCGGCCGCGTTCGACCTGCTCGTGCTCCGGCCGTTCGAAGGGTTCATCCAGTCGCACTCGATCGCGTTCGTCGCGTTCGGCGACTTCTGGCGCCGGCAGCAGATCTGGACGGTCGGGGGCCTCGTCTACATGGCCGTTCCGGTCACGGCCACGGCCGTGCCGCAGCAGTGGCCGGGCTGGGCGATCTCGCTGATGGTGTTGCAGCACGTCGCCCTCTACTGGATCCCCGTCTTCGCGTTCGCCGGGATCGGCGCGCACGCCGTGCGACGGCTGCGCCACCGGCTGGAGTTCCCGGAGCGGGCGTTGCTCGCGACCGGCGTCTTCGCCGGCGCCTACTTCCTGGGCGTCTTTCCCCGGGCCGACTTCAACCACCTGATCAATGTCTACCAGCCGGTCCTCGCGATGCTCGCGATGGGAGCCGCCGCGTGCTTCGGGGCGGGAAGGTGGCGCGCGAGCAGGCTCCGCATGGCGTCGGCGGGCGGCGCCGCGGTCGTGTTCGTGCTGTTCGCCGGCGTGGCGGCCGTCTGGATGAACGACCTGCGCAAGACCCTGTGGCTGCCGCTCGAGGCCGAGCGCGCGGGGGTCCTCGTCGACACGTTCGAGTCGGAGATGCTGAACGCGGAGATCCGGCTGATCCGTTCGTTGACGGCCGAGGACGAGCCGGTCTTCGCGCTGCCGAACCTGTCGATGATCCCGTTCCTCGCCGAACGGCGGATGCCGACGCGCTACCACAACTTCTACGCGGTCCACATCGGCCAGGACCACGGGCTCGACGCCGCGCGCGAGATCGAGGCGTCGGGAGCCCGCGTGATCGTCGCGTCGTACAACAACTTTTTCGCGGACCCGATCGGGATGCTGTCGTACGGCCACGAACTGTCGGAGTACCTGCGGTCGAACTTCCGGCCCCTGTATTCGCTCGGCAACAGGTCGCGGCTCGTGCTGATGCGCCGCGACTCTCCTCTGGAGAAGGCGCCGTGGCGCAGCCTCACGTCGTTCTGCCAGGTGTGGCCCAAGGGACCCCCCGGCACCTTCGTGAAGGAGTACCTGCTCTTTCACTCGCTCTATCATTCGTTCTGGTGGGTTCGGGGAAGTTACAACCAGAAGCTGACGACCTGCGAGATCAAGGTGCCGGAGCAGGCCCGCCTTCGCTTCGCGCTCGAGTTGCACCAACCGGGCGTGGCGACCGAACCAGCTCTCGTCCGCTCGGACATCTGGCTGCTCGGATCTCGCGGTCGGCCCCGCCGTCTGCTCGATCACGAGCGCCCGCTCGCCACGGAGGCGGCATGGCAGCGCGACGCGGGCGAGGAATTCGAGATCGATCTTTCGCCGTGGCAGGGCAAGACGGTGTACCTGCTGCTGCGCACGATCGTCGACGGGAAGATTCCCGACGCGCCGCTCGACCACCACGGCCTCAGCATGATGTGGAACGACCTGCGCCTGGAATCGCCGGAGTACGCGCCGGACTACGAGCCGGCGGACTCCGCGCCGGAGCCGGAAGAGCCGGAGCCGGCGGACTCCGGGCCGGAATACGAGCCGGTGGACTCCGCGCCGGAGCCGGAAGAGCGGGACGAGGCCGAGTCGCCCCAGCCGGAACCGCAGCCCGTCGCCGAACCGCACGAGGAGTGAACGAATCGCCGCGAAGCAGTCGCTCCCGTCGCGGCGCCGCGCGTGACGTCAGGTCTTCGGCGCTGGCAGGTGCTCCTGCCACCGCGTTCCCGGGAACTCCTGCTTCTGGAAGTGCAGGTCGTAGCTGAAGGTCACGAGGACCACGGCCGCGATCGCCGAGAAGACCCCGGCGAGCAGCACGCCACGCGCTCGTGACCCGCGGGTCCAGGCCTGCAGCGCTTCGCTCGCGTAGACGCCGTACGGCGCGCCGAGGGCGAGCAGGTAGCTCGCCTTGACGGTGACGAACGACGGGTTGCGCCACGTGAAGACGGCGAACCCCGCCAGCACGAGGACGGTCGTGAGGAGGAACAGGCGGTCGGGTCCGCTGCGTTCGAGCACGGCGCGCCGCGCTCCTCGCGCAGCGCCCGCGAGGAACGCGGCGGCAGGGACGAGCCCGAGCACCAGCAGCAGGTGGGCGGCCAGGCGCAGGCCCTTCGACGGCCGCAGCGGCACGAAGCCGCGGTGCGAATCGAACCACGCCGAGATCCAGACGCTGCCCCACACGGAGTGGACGATCGAAGGCTCGGACGCCAGGGTCGGTCCGAACGCCGCCGGCGGGAAGACGACGTAGTCGAGCGCGGTGCGCGACCCGGGAGGCATCTCGAGCATCACGTCGTGGACCGGCAGCCGGTGCGGGTAGAGGTATCCGTAGGTCGCGAGGTTGTGCACGTAGAACCAGCCTCCGACGACCGCCGCCGCTGCTCCGAACGCGACCGAGGAGCGCAGGGCGCGGAGCCAGCCGCGCTGCGGGCCTTCCGCCAGCAGCACGATCGCCGCGGCCGCGATCGGCAGCACGGCGCTCATCTTGGCCAGCAGGCCGAGTCCGGCCAGCGCTCCGTACAGCGCGGGGCGCCGCAGGTCCGAACGCTCCCCCGGCGCGCGCGACAGCTCGCGCGCCAGGCCGACCAGCGCGAACGTGACGAACGCCGTCGCGACCATCTCCTCGCCGAGCATCGCGCTGATGTAGACGTGCACGGGAAGGAACAGCAGCAGGAACGCGGCGACGGCCGTGCGGGGTCCGAAGCGGCCGGCGTCGAGGTCGCGGACGTACCCGGTCACCGAAGCGACCGAGGCGAGGGCGAGCAGTCCGCACACGGCGATCGTGGCGCGGGCGACCGGCTCCATCTCCGCGCTGCCCATCAGCCGTCCGATCGCGGCCGACAGCGCATAGAACAGCGGCGGGTGCGCCGTCGACCAGCCGGCGTCCGGCGACGGCAGGTGCCAGCGCGCGATCAGTGACGCGATGTATTCCCAGTTGCCGTCGGCATCGAACCCCATGCCGATCTTGTAACAGGCGAGGTTCCAGATCCGCTGCGCGGTCGCGACGGCGAACAGCGCCGCGGTGACGAGGATCCATGCGGTGGAGGAACGGGACTTCATGACGGGTTGCGGTGCGGATGTGGTGGTCGTTCGGCCGCCGGTTCGTCGGTGGACCGCGACCGGCGCGGGCCGGTGGTCCGGTCGCCATCGATACAGGGGACGTTGCCGGAAGAAAACGTCGCTTCCCTATGGACGGATCAAGGGCTAGAACAGCCGCCTTTCCGGTCCGGGGCCGGGTTCGATGCGAAAAATCGTCGTCATTCCCACGTACAACGAGAAGGAGAACCTCGAGAAGATCGTCGGGGCGGTCCTCGACGTGGACCGGGAGGTGGAGGTCCTCGTCGTCGACGACAACTCTCCCGACGGCACCGGGGCGATCGCGGACACGCTGGCCGCGGCCGACCCGCGCGTCCACGTGCTGCACCGCGCCGGCAAGGAAGGCCTCGGGCCCGCCTACCGCGCCGGCTTCCGGCGCGCCCTCGAGCTCGGCGCGGACCTCGTCGTGCAGATGGACGCCGACTTCTCGCATCCGCCCGACGCGCTTCCGCGCTTCTTCGAGCTGGCGGCGAGCCACGACTTGGTGCTCGGCTCGCGCTACGTCGACGGGATCACCGTCGTCAACTGGCCGATGGGCCGGTTGATGCTCAGCTACTTCGGCAACATCTACGCGAGCCTCGTGCTCGGCGGCCTGCCGGTCAAGGACGCGACGGGGGGCTTCAAGTGCTGGCGTCGCGCCGCGCTCGAGCGCATGCCGCTCGACGAACTGCACACCACCGGCTACGGGTTTCAGATCGAGATGACGTTCCGCGCGTGGCGCGGCGGGCTCAGCATCGTCGAGTCGCCGATCATCTTCGTCGACCGGCGGCTCGGGACCTCCAAGATGCACCTGTCGATCGCGGTCGAGGCCCTCGTCGTCGTCTGGCGCCTGCGGTGGCAGGCGCTGACGGGCCGGATCGGCGCGTTGCCTGCCCCTGCCCCGGCGATCCGCCGCGACTGAACGCACCGGACGACTTTCGGCCCGGCCATCCCTCGCCGCGCGCGGGCGATGGTTTCAGCCGCGGTCCGCGGCGAGATGCCGCACGCCCGCGACGTAGTGCGCGTAGTCGCGGATCGGCAGGAACGTCGACGACTGCCGGCTGCCCAGCATCATCAGGATGAAGATCAGCGAGATCGTCACGGTCTGGCTCAGCGTGACCAGCAGCAGGCCGGTCGCGACGGTGGCCCATCCCGGAATCGCGAGATCCGTGAACAGCCGCACCGCGACCACCGCCGCCAGCGCGGCGATCGTCAGCACGCCGAGCACGCCGGTCGCGGCGAGCACGCGCACGCCGACGATGTCGGCGTAGACGGAGATCGCGCTGAGCCCGTGCACGACGAGCCCTACGAAGTTCATCCGCGATCCGCCGGCGATCCGCGTCGCGCGCGTGACCGGGATCGACGTCCACGGAATCCGCGTGCGGAAGATCGACGCGGCGTAGTGGTTCCAGAGTTCCCCGACGACGACCAGCTTCTCGAGCGCCGGGCGCGGCAGGATGCTGAAGTTGCCGACGCGCACGCCATAGCCGGTCAGCACGAGGTGGATGGCCCGGTACAGGTGGTAGAAGACGACGAACCCGAGGCTCTCGGAGCGGCGCGTCCGCTCGGCGAACACGATCTTCGCGCCGCCGGTCTCGCGGAACTTCGCGACGAGCCGCGGCACGTCGGCCGGGTCGTCCTCGCCGTCGCCGTCCATCACGACGATCATCGGCTGGTCACAGTGCGCCTCGACCCACGCGAGCCCGACGGCGATCGCGCGCTGGTGGCCGAGGTTGCGCCGCAGCTCGAGCACGTGCGTCCGCGCGAGGACGTCCGGCCGTTCGCCCGCGAACCCGGCGGGGATCGGCGTGTTCGAACCGTCGTCGACGAGCAGGAACCTCGCGTCGACCCCGGCGCGCTGCAGGGCGTCCGCCAGGCGGCCGAGCAGCACGGCGGCCGACGCCCAGTCCTCGAAGATCGGGATCACGACCAGCAGGTCGCCGCCGGCCGGGACCCCGGCGCCGCGCGTCGCCGGCGCGTCGCCCGGCGTCACTTCGGTCGCGGCGATCGACGGACGATCGCTCATGCCGTTTCCGTTCGCGGCGCCGCCGCGCCTGTCGGGCCGAGGCGCGTCATCGCGGGACGTCCTTCCACTGGGTGCCTGGGTATTCCTGCTTCACGAAGACGGCATTGTAGCTGAACGTCACGACCCCGACGACGCAGAGGCCGGCGAGGACGGCGGCGAGCGCCCACGCCCGGCGGCGACCCGCCGCGGCCCAGTCGCGAAGCACCTCGCTCGAGTACACCGCCCACGGAACGGCGAGCGCGAGCAGGTAGCTCGCCTTGACGGTCGCGAACCAGGGGTTGCGCCAGGTGAAGGCGACGAAGCCGGCGAGCAGCAGCACGGCCACCGAGACGAGGAGCCGATCGGCGGCGCTTCCGGCCACCGCCCGCCGCAGGCCGCGCGACAGGCCGACCACGAACGCGGTAGCCGGCACGATGCCGAGGATCGTCAGGATCCGCGCCGCCGCGCGCAGGCCCGGCGTCGGGTGCAGCGGGACGAAGTGGCGATGCGAATCGAACCAGGCGCTCGCCCACAGGCTGCCCCAGACCGAGTGGAGCAGCGCGGGGTCCGACGACTCGGCGGCGCTGAACGCGGCAAGCGGGAAGCGCACGTAGTCGACGATCCCGCGCTCGCCGGGCGGCATGTCGAACATCAGCTCGTGCACCGACAGCGCGTGCGGGTACAGGAAGCCGTGCACGACGATGTTGTGCACGTAAAACCATCCGCCCGCGATGGCCGCGCTCGCGCCGAACGCCGTGGCCGAGGCGAGCGAACGCTTCCAGCCGCGCCGCGGGCCTTCGACGGCCAGTGCGAACACGCAGGCGCCGATCGCCGGCGCCGCGCTCAGCTTCGTCAGCAGGCCGAGCCCGGCGACGAGGCCGAGCGCGGCCGGCGCCAGCAGGCCCGAACGCCGTTCCGGCGCGCGTTCGAATTCGAACAGCAGCCCGACGACCGCGAACGTGACGAACGACGCGGCGAGGATCTCCTCGCTCAGCATCGCGCTCGTGTAGAGGCGCACGGGCACGAACAGCAGCAGTGCGGTCGCGATCGCGAGCCGCGCGCCGTCGCGGGCACGGCAGCGCGCGATCCAGGCGAGCACGGACGCGGTCGCGGCGAGTCCGACGGCATTGCTGGCCGCGACGGTCACGCGCGCGACCGGCTCCATCTCCGTCGCGCCAATCAGGCGGCCGAGCGCCGCGCCGAGCGCGTAGAACAGCGGCGGGTGCGCCGCCGACCAGCCGTCGCCGGGCGCCGGCAGCTTCCATTGCGCGATCAGCGACGCGATGTACTGCCAGTTGCCGTGCGCGTCGAAGCCCATCACCGCGGGGTAGCGGGCGAGGTTCCACGCCTGCTGCCCGATCGCGAGCAGGAACAGCGCGCCGATCACGAGCGGCCACGGCGACGGGCCGCGCGCGGCGCCGGCGGGCACCGCGGCCGCACGATGGGCTTCGGTGGCCGGGGTCACGGCTTGCCGTACCGATTCGTGAAGCGCGAACGTCGACCGGCGTGACGACACCGGCCGGCGCTTCTCGTCCCCCGCCGCCTCATGCGTCCTCCCGCCGATCGAAGCCGCCGACCGTCGCGCGGAACAGCCGCGCGCTGCCGGCGAGCTCGTAGGCCGGGTCGGCGGCCGGCACGAACACGGATCGTCCCCGCGGTAGCGACAGCGTCCCTTCGCCAGCGATCGTCACCTCGGCGCAGCCCTCGACGCAGAGCAGGATCTCCGGGCCGCGGCGCTCGGGGCGGAACCCGTCGCGGCCGTCGAGATCGATCCTCGACAGGCAGAAGTCCGGCGCCGGCGTCACGAACCGGCGTTCGACGGCGCCGGCCTCGCGCGACGGCACGAGGCCGGTGGGCTCGTCGCCGAACGCGAGCACCGAGAGCAGTTCGCCGACATCGACGTGCTTCGGCGTCAGGCCGCCGCGCAGCACGTTGTCGGAGTTGGCCATCAGCTCGACGCCGACGCCTGACAGGTACGTGTGCAGGTGGCCGGCCGGAAGGTAGATCGCCTCGCCCGGCTCCAGGCGCACGTGGCGCATCATCAGGCTGCTGACGATCCCGATGTCGCCGGGGAAGCGCTCGGCGAGCCGGACCGCCCATCGAAGCGCGGCGGCGTGCCGCGGCGGGACGCCGTGCGGTCGCCGGCACGCGTCCGCGACCTCGCCGACGACGGCGCGCTGCCGGTCCGGATCCATCGTCATCAGCAGCTCGAAGGCGGCGCGCAGGCCGCGCGGCGGGGCTTCGGCGAGCGCCGCCACGACCGGGGCCAGCGCCTCGCAGCGAAGGCCCGCGAACAGCTCGATCGATTCGGCCGCCGGGCGGAACCCGACCAGTGCTTCGAACGGCGCCAGCGCGCAGACGATCTCGGGCTTGTGGCTCTCGTCGCGATAGCAGCGGTGGGCCGAGTCGCGCGGCACGCCGAGCGCTTCCTCGCGCGCGAAGCCGGCCCGGGCCTGTTCGATGCTCGGATGGGCCTGCATCGACAGCGGCGACTCGATCGCGAGCACCTTCAGCAGGAACGGCAGCCGGCCGCCGAAGCGGCGGGCGACGTCGGGCCCTAGCGTTTCGGCCGGGGCGGCGGCGATCCAGGCGTCGAGCCCGGTCGCGTCGCCGCCGTCGGCCTCGACCCCGGACGGAGCCGCCGGATGGGCTCCCATCCAGAGCTCGGCCTGCGGCCGCGGGGACGGCGAGGGCGCGCCGAGCAGTTCGGCGAGCACGCTGCGGGAACCCCACGCGTACTCGACGACCGCGTTGGACATGAGTTTCATCGAGGCTTCAGCTACTACAGCACTCCCCGTCGTGATGGAACGCGACTTCGCGCGGCGTCATGCCGCGCCCGGCCGTTTCGCCACCCGATCCGAGCGATCGCGATGAACGAACCCGAAAGCGACGATCGCAGCGAAATGGGCGTCTCGGACTTCACCGAGGTCCCCGCCGCCGTGCTCGCTCCCGCGGCGCCGGGCGGTCCGGACGGCCCGGGCCTGCACGCGCCCGTCCACGTCGCCCGCCGCGCCTGGTACGGCCTGCTCACCCAGGCCGTCGACAAGGTCCTGCCGGTCGTCATCCTTCTCTACCTCGCGCGCGCGCTCGAGCCGGCCGAGTTCGGCGTCTACTCGTTCATCGTCGCGTACCTCGCGTTCTTCCAGATCGTCTCCGACTACAGCATCGACACCGTGCTGGTTCGCACGATGAGCCAGCAGCCGGCCGAGCGCGACGCGCTGCTGCAGGCCGGGCTCGGACTCAAGCTCACGATGGCGGTCGTCTCGGTCGTGCTGTCGGTCGCGTTCGTCGGCCTCGCGTCCGACCACCAGACGCCGCGCCCGCTGATGCTCGTGGCGGCGCTCAGCCTGCCGACGGCGCTCGGCGGCGCGTACCGGGCGTGGCACCGCTCGCGGCTCGAGATCGCGGCGCTGTTCGCGCAGGCGAGCCTGCGCGCGGTGCTGCTCGCGGTCGGCGTCTACGTGGCGGTCACGCAGGCGAGCGGCCTCGTCGCGATCTTCGCGGCGATGGCGATGGCGAACCTGCTCACGTTCGTCGTCGTCGCCGCGTGGCTGCGCCGCGACGTCGAGCCGATCATCCGCTTCGACGTGGCGCGCTGGCGGCGGCTCGCGGCCGGCGTCGTGCCGCTGATGGTCAACGCGTTCGCGATGACGCTGAGCCTGCGCATCGGGCAGATCCTGCTGATGTCGATGCGCGGCCCGGTCGAGGTCGGCCAGCTCGGCGCGGCCTCGCGCGTGACCGAGGCGTTCACGTTGCTGCCCGAGGCGCTGATGATCAGCGTCTATCCGCTGATGGCGGGGCTGCACGCGCGCGAGTCGCCGGCGCTGCTCGCGACCGCCGAGCGCTCGACGCGCTACCTGCTGGTCGCGACCGGCGTCCCCGTCGTGATCTGCGCGGGGCAGGGGGCCGAGGTGATGCGGCTGCTGTTCGGCGCGCCGTTCGCGGAGGCCGGTCCGCTGCTGTCGCTGCTCGCGTTCACGGCGCTGCTCGGCGCGACCGGCACGGTGATCCTGAACCTGCTTGTCGCGACCCACAGCGAGCGCGCCCTGTCGCGCAACACGCTCGCGTTCGCCGCGGTCGGGGCCGCGCTGTCGTGGTGGGCGATCCGCGAGTTCGGCGCGGTCGGCGCCGCGGCCGCGACGCTCGCGACGAGCCTCGCGTCGCAGGTCTCGCTCGCGCTGCTGCCGTCCACGCGCACGTATGTCCGGGCGTCGCTGCGCTCGGCCGTCCGTCCGCTCGCCGCCGTGCTCACGGCCACGCTGGTCGCGCGCGCCGCCGGCTTCGGCGGCTGGTCGGGCATGGCGGCGACGCTGGCCGTCTACGTCGGGGCCGTCGCCGTGCTGCGCGTCTTCGGGGCCGCCGAGTGGCGGCTGCTGCGCTCGGTCCTCGCGGGACGAGGCGCCTGAGCGCGGCGCGCTTGCCAAGCCGCCGCCCGCGGTGTCATTGAGGGGAGCCGCCGCCGCGAACTGCCGCGGCAGGCCGCCCGGGACACACCCTCGCCGATGATTCGCGCCGCCGTCCACGACCAGCCCGGCCACGTCGCCCGCGACGTCAGCTTCGAGCAGGCGCTGGCCTGGCTCGCCTCCGCGGAGGACGCGGGCGACGAGGTGCTCTGGATCGACTGCGCCGCGCCGGACCCGGCCGAGCTCGACGCGCTCGAGAGCGCGCTGCAGCTGCACCCGCTGACCGTCGAGGACCTGACGCACCGCAACCAGCGCGCCAAGCTCGAGGAGTACCCGGGCTACCTGTTCCTCGTGATGCACTGGTTCGCGACCGCCGACGCGACGGCGCACCCGCACGAGCTGCACTGCATCCTCGGCCGCAACTTCCTCGCGACGATCTACGACGACCGCCGCATCGCGCCCGTCGAGGAGGCCTGGCAGGGGTTCCTGCGCGGGCACGGCCGCGAGCCGCTCGGCGCCGACGGCGAGCTCTACCGGCTGGTGGACCAGCTCGTCGACGGCCACGCGCCGATCCTCTCGGCGATCGAGAACCGGCTCGAGCACCTGAGCCTGCAGGCGAGCCGCCACGGCCACGACGACATCAGCAAGGTCGTGCACCTTCGCCGCTCGCTCGTGCGCGTGCGTCGCGCGCTCGCGCCGCAGCGCGACGTGATCGGCGCGCTCGCCAAGCGGGAGCACGGCTTCATCCGGCAGAAGTCGCTGTTCTACTTCCGCGACGTCGCCGACCACATCCAGCGCCAGTACGAGTCGATCGAGTCGCTGCGCGAGCTCGCGCAGAGCGTGATGGAAGTGCAGCTGGCGCTCGTCGAGCGCCAGCAGAACCGGGTGATCCAGCGCTTGACGGTGCTGTCCACGATCTTCCTGCCGCTCAACTTCCTCACCGGCTTCTTCGGCATGAACTTCGCGCACTTGCCGTTCGACGACGACCGGCTGCTCGTGCTGGCGCTGGTCGTCATGGCGGTGCTGCCGACGGCGCTGATGCTGTGGTTCCGCCGCAAGGGCTGGGTCGGCCACTGAGCGCGCGTCCGGCCCGGCCCGCGTCGCCCGGCCGGACGGATTCGCCGTCGCCGCCGTCGCGACGCGGCGGTTTCCAAGCGTCCCCGTTGAAGGGAAGTCCGTGCAGCGGCGTCGGAGGGTTCGGGGTTGCCGATGCGGCGATCGTGAGCACTCTGGATCGCGATGCCCGGGCCGCCG
>CAYYZO010000076.1:0-19468 GCA_964476185.1 uncultured Myxococcales bacterium | reverse complement strand
TCAGGCCGCCGGGATGTGCACGACGACGTTGCCGTCCTCGACCGAGACCGGCAACCGGTGCAGACTCTTGCCGGAAGGGGGACCCGCCACGCACTCGCCCGTGGCGATGTCGTACAGCGCACCGTGCGTCGCACACTGGATCCAGCAGCCGTCGCGCGACAGGAAGCGGTTCTCGACCCAGTCCATCGTCATGGGGACGTGGCGGCACTCGTTGCGCCACGCGTGCAACTCGCCGTCGTGCCGGATCACGAAGCCTTCGGCGGCGTCCCGGCCGCGGCCGATCCGGAACTTGACGGTCTGGTGCTCGCCGAGTTCGTCGGCGCGGCAGACGACGATGACGTTCCCGCCCATTCGCCGAACGTAGCAGCCGCCGGAGCCGGAGGGGAATGACGAGCGGGTACTCCAGGGTGCGCACGGCGCGTGCGGTGCTGCGCGGGATCGCGGTGGTCTACGCGATCGCCTTCGCGTCGCTCGCGGTCCAGGTCGAGGGGCTCTACGGCAGTCGCGGCATCCTTCCCGCCGCCGAGTACCTCGCGTCGATCTCCAGCAGCGCCGGCGAATCCGCCTGGCGCGTGCATCCCACCGTCTTCTGGTGGCTCGGCGCGAGCGACGCGGCCCTCGTCGCCGTGTGCTGGAGCGGCGTCGCGCTGGCCGTCGTCCTGTTCGCCGGGATCGTGCCGACGCTGGCGGCGGCCGGATGCTGGGCGCTGTATTTCTCGCTGTTCCAGGTCGGGCGCGTGTTCCTCGGCTTCCAGTGGGACATCCTGCTGCTCGAAGCCGGGTTCCTCGCGATCTTCCTCGCGCCTCTGCGGCTGCGACAGGATCCGCAGTACGACCCGGAGCCGTCCCCCGTCGTCGTCTGGATGCTGCGCTGGCTGCTGTTCCGGCTGATGTTCGCGTCCGGCGTCGTCAAGCTGCTGAGCGACGACCCCGCGTGGTGGAACCTGACGGCCCTCGAGTACCACTACTGGACCCAGCCCCTGCCGACCTGGACCGCCTGGATGGCGGCGCAGCTCCCGCCGCTCGCGCAGGCCGCGAGCTGCGCCGTGATGTTCGTGGTCGAGCTCGGCGTGCCGTGGTTCGTGTTCGGCACGCGCTGGATGCGACTCGTCGCGTTCGCGGCGCTCGTGCTGCTCCAGGTCGCGATCGCCGCGACGGGCAACTACACGTTCTTCAACCTGCTGACGGTCGTGCTTTGCCTGTCGCTGCTCGACGACGATGCGCTCGACGCGGTGCTGGCCAAGGTGACGCCGCAGCGGGTGAAACTCGCGCAGTGGCCGGACGAACGGCCGAGGTTCGGCTGGCTGAAGGGCGTGCGGCGGGGACTCGCGGCGGCGCTGGCCCTGCCGCTCGCCGTGGCCGGCGGCGCGCTGATGGTCGCGCGATTCGCCGGATCCGAGGCGCTGCCGCCTCCGGTGCTGCCGCTCGTCCGTGCGCTGCAGCCGTGGCACGTGACGAGCAGCTACGGCCTGTTCGCGATGATGACGAAGCAGCGCCGCGAGATCGCGCTCGAGGGCAGCCTCGACGGGAACGAGTGGCGCGAGTACGAGTTCCGCTGGAAACCCGGCGACGTGACGCGGCGGCCGCGCTTCGTCGCCCCGCACCAGCCGCGCCTCGACTGGCAGATGTGGTTCGCGGCGCTCGGGGACTGGCGTCGTCACGGCTGGCTGGTGCAACTGGAGAGGCGACTGCTCGACGGTTCGCCCGAAGTGCTCGCGCTGTTCGCGAAAGACCCGTTCCACGGGGACCCGCCTCGTCATGTCCGCGCGCTGCTCTACGACTACCGCTTCACCGACTGGCCGGAGCGGCACGAGACCGGCGCGTGGTGGACACGGCAGTTCGTCGGGCCGTACTCGCCGCCGCTCTCGCGTTGAGGCGGGACGGCATTCCGGTTCGTGGCCGGCCGGTCGAGTCCGGCGATGTCCGTGGGCCGGCCCACGCGGGGGGAACGCGCGGCTCGCGTGCCGGCGGCTTCGCTGCTATGGCGGCGCGCGTTCCACTTCCCTGTCCCGTGCGGAGGCGTCGCCAGTCGAGGAACGGCGGCGAGCGCCGGAGGAGTTTTCGATGGACCTCGTTTCGACCGACCACCTGCTGACGACCACCCGTTCCGTGCGCAAGCGCCTCGACTATTCGCGGCCGGTGCCGGAATCCCTGATCCAGGAGTGCATCGACATCGCGATCCAGGCCCCGAGCGGTTCGAACCAGCAGGGCTGGCACTTCCTCGTGGTGACCGACCCGGGCAAGAAGAAGGCGCTGGCCGACCTCTACCGCAAGGGCTTCGAGATGTACGCGGCGGTGCCGCGCCCCGAGCGTCCGGCCGAGGACCTGCGCCAGAAGCAGATGCCCCGCGTGGTCGATTCCGCCGTCCACCTCGCGCAGACGATGGAGCAGGCGCCCGTGTTCCTGATCCCGTGCATCGAGGGCCGCTTCGAGGACCAGCCGCAGTTCGCGCAGGCGTCCATGTACGGTTCGATCCTGCCCGCGGTCTGGTCCTTCATGCTCGCGGCGCGCGCGCGCGGGCTGGGTTCGGCGTGGACGACGATCCACCTGATGTTCGAGGCGGAGGCCGCCGCCATCCTCGGCATCCCGTCGCACGTCACGCAGGCCGCGCTGCTTCCGGTCGCGTACTTCCGGGGCGAGGACTTCAAGCCTGCCCGGCGCATCCCGGCCCGCGAGATCACGTACTGGGACTCCTGGGGCGCGAAGCGCTGATCGAGCCCCTCGCTCCCCGTCGTCCCCTGTCCACCGCTCGCGCCCGCCCGGCGCCGTGTCCTTCCCGGGGCCGCGCGGGCGCGGCGGTGAAAAACCCTCCGGCGAGCACAGCCCGTGCTGCGCCCCGGGCGCGCGACGTGTAGCATCCGCCGATGGCGCAGCAGTCCCGCATGCACTGGACGCGGATGCTCATCTGCATCGTGATCGGCTTCTCGTCCGGTCTGCCGCTGTTCCTCCTGTTCAACCTGCTGCCCGCGTGGCTCAAGACCGAGGGGCTGTCGATCACGACGATCGGCTTCTTCGCCCTGGTCCAGCTCCCGTACACGTGGAAGTTCCTGTGGGCGCCGCTGGCGGACCGCTACGGCGTGCCGGCGTTCGGCCGGCGCCGCAGCTGGATGCTCGCTTCGCAGGTCGCGCTGATCGCCTGCATCGCGGCGCTCGGCAGCATCGACCCGGTGGCGAACGTGCGGGCCGTCGTCGCGGTCTCGAGCCTGCTGGCCTTCCTGTCGGCCTCCCAGGACATCGCGATCGACGCCTACCGGCGCGAGCTGCTGGCCGAATCCGAACTCGGCCTGGGCAACGCGCTGTTCGTCAACGCCTACAAGGTCGCCGGGCTCGTCCCCGGATCGCTGTCGCTGTTCCTGGCCGATCACCTGCCGTGGTCCCAGGTCTTCGCGATCACGGCGGCGTTCATGATCCCGGGCGCCGTGCTGACGATGGTCGTCGCGGAGCCGGCCGACGCGATCGCGGCGCCGCGGACGCTGCGCGCGGCCGTCGTCGAGCCGTTCCAGGAGTTCTTCCGCCGCCAGGGCTGGCGAAACGCGCTCGTCGTGCTGTCGTTCGTGTTCCTCTACAAGCTCGGCGACTCGCTCGCGACGGCGCTGGCGACGCCGTTCTACCTCGAGATGGGCTTCACGAAGACCGACATCGGCATCGTCGCCAAGAACGCGGGCCTGTGGTGCAGCGTGGCCGGCGGCCTGCTCGGCGGCGTGTGGATGATCCGGCTCGGCATCAATCGCGCGCTGTGGGTGTTCGGCGTCGCGCAGGCCGTCGCGATCCTCGGCTTCGTGTGGCTCGCGGCGCAGGGCGCCGCGCCCTCCGACGCGTGGAGGCTCGTGCAGCTCGGCGTCGTGATCGGCGCCGAGGCCTTCGGCGTCGGCCTCGGCACGACCGCGTTCGTCTCGTACATCGCGCGCACCACGAACCCGGCCTACGCCGCCACCCAGTACGCCCTCTTCACGAGCCTGATGGCGGTGCCGCGGACGGTCATCAACGCGTTCGCCGGCGTGCTGGTGGCGTGGCTCGGCTGGGTCGACTTCTTCTGGGTCTGCTTCGCGCTGGCGATCCCCGGCATGCTGCTGCTCGCGCGCGTCGCTCCGTGGAGCGGCGAGGACACGATGACGGGGACGCCGGCGAAGGCTGCGGCGTAGCGCCGGGCGGCGATCCCGCGACTCGACTTCCCCGGGCCGGCACGTGCGCAGGGATCGGGCCGGATCGCCCGCACGGATGCAGCCTCCACGGGCTTCCCGCGGAAGGCTCGCGGCGCGGCTCGTCGTTCGCTCCACCGGAGCGTTTGCAACGCTCGCCCGGTCGCAGGCATGAAGGCCCGATGCGAACCGAAGCCCCAGTGCCGGGCGCGAAACAGGACGCCCCGCGCGCGAGCGCGGGCCGCGGCGGCAACGACGCGGAGCACGCGGAGGCGAGGTCCGTCGAGTCCGGGGCGCCTTCCCGGACGACTTCGCGGCAGGACTCGCCGCGAGGCGCGGGGTTCCGCGTGCCCGCCGAATGGACGCCGCACCGTGCGGTCTGGACGGCGTGGCCCGCGGCGGCCGATCTCTGGCTCGACGAACTCCCGGCCGCGCAGGCCGAGTTCACGGCGCTGTGTCGTGCCATCGCCGGCGTCGAGGATCCGCTCCACGTTCGGGGCCGCGGCGCCGCGCCGGGACGGCCGGCGCTCGCGCCGGAACTGCTCGAGGTGCTCGTCGCCGACGAGAAGGCCGAGCGCGACGCGACGGTGGCGCTTTCCGGCCTGCCGGCGCGTTTCCACCGCATCCCTTACGGCGACATCTGGCTGCGCGACACGGCGCCGGTGTTCTCGGTCAGCGACGCCGGGGAAGTCGCGGCGGTGTGCTTTCGATTCAACGGCTGGGGCGAGAAGTACCTGTTCCCGGCGGACCTCGCGCTCGCGCGCGCTGTCCGCCAGGCCTCCGGCCTGCACTCGTTCGACATCCCGTTGATCTTCGAAGGCGGGGCGATCGAGGTGGACGGGGAGGGCACCGCGATCACGACCGCCGAGTGCCTGCTGAACCCGAACCGCAATCCGTCGATGTCGAAGGCCGACATCGAGGCCTGCCTGGCCGATGCGCTCGGCATCGACCGGCTGCTGTGGCTCGGCGACGGCCTGCTCAACGACCACACCGACGGGCACGTCGACACGCTCGTGCGGTTCGCGGGGCCGGGACGCGTGCTCTGCATGGAAGCGCGCGACGCGGACGATCCGAACCGCGACGCCCTCGCGACGATCGCGAGCGACCTCGCCGGGATGCGCGACGCGCTCGGCCGTTCGCTCGAACTCGTGCGACTGCCGTCGCCCGGGCTGATCGAGGACGAGGACGGCGAGCCGATGCCGGCGAGCTACGTGAACTTCTACGTCTCGAACACCGCCGTCGTCGTCCCCACGTACGGCAGCCGCTACGACGAGGAAGCGGTCGCGGCGATCGCGTCGTGCTTCCCCGGACGCCGGACGATCGGCTCGCCGGCGCGAGCGATCCTCGCGGGCGGCGGGGCGTTCCATTGCATCACGCAGCAGGAGCCGTCCGGAGGAGGTCTCGAGCCGTGACCAGAACGATCGAAGTCGCCGTCGTCCAGTGCGCGCTCGGCGGATCCCGCGACCGGAACGTCGCGCGCGTCGAGGAACTGGTGCGCGAGGCCGCGGCGCGAGGCGCGAACGTTGTGCTGCCGCCCGAGCTGTTCGAAGGGCCGTATTTCTGCAAGGTCGAGGACGAGGACTGGTTCGCCGAGGCGCGGGCCGCCGACGGCAACGCGACGGTCGCGCGTTTCTCGGCGCTTGCCGCGGAACTCGGCGTCGTGGTGCCGGTCTCGTTCTTCGAGAAGGACGGCCCGCACTACTACAACTCGCTCGCGATGATCGACGCCGACGGGCGCGTGCTCGGCGTCTACCGCAAGAGCCACATTCCCGACGGCCCCGGCTACGAGGAGAAGTTCTACTTCCGCCCCGGCGAGACGGGGTTTCGCGCCTGGTCGACGAGGCACGGCAGCATCGGCACGGGCATCTGCTGGGACCAGTGGTTCCCCGAGTGCGCGAGGGCGATGATGCTGATGGGCGCCGAACTCCTCCTCTATCCGACGGCCATCGGCAGCGAGCCGCACGATCCGGGACTCGACACCAGCGGGCCCTGGCAGCGCGCGATGGTCGGGCACGCCGTCTCCAACGTCGTGCCGGTCGCGGCGGCCAACCGCATCGGCGACGAGGACGGCCAGGTCTTCTACGGGCACTCGTTCGTCGCGGATCATCGCGGCGAGATCCGCTGCGAGCTCGGCGCCGGCGTCGAAGGGGTCGCGACGGCGCGCTTCGACCTCGACGTCGTCGCGAAGGCGCGCGCCGCGTTCGGATTCTTCCGCGATCGTCGCCCGGACCTGTACGGCCTGATTTCCGGCAGGCCCGGCGCGGCTTGAGCGCATCCGGCAGGCGCGGCGTTCCCCGCGCGTTTTCGCCGTTCGGCGAGGCCTCGCTGCGCGCGGCGATTGCCTGTCGAGCCCATTCGCGGCACTAGTGCGCTGCGCTCGCGCGCGCATCGCCGATGAAAGTCCTCGTCACAGGAGCCACCGGCCTCGTCGGCCGTCGCCTCGTGCGTCGCCTGCTCGACGCCGGGCACGACGTCGTCGCGCTGACGCGCAACCTCGACGACGCGAGCGTGAACCTGCCGGTGCGCTGCGTGATCCACGAATGGTTCCCCGACCTCGGGCAGATCGACGAGCGCGCGCTCGACGGTGTCGACGGCATCGTGCACCTGGCCGGCGAGAGCGTCAGCGACGGCAAGTGGAGCGACCAGAAGCGGGAGGCGCTGTTGCGCTCGCGCACCGACGGCACGCGCACGCTCGTCGGCGCGATCGCGGCGCGGCCCGTCGAGGATCGGCCGTGGGTCATGGTTTCCGCCTCCGGCATCGCGATCTACGGCGAGCGGGGCGACGAGGTGCTGAACGAGGCGTCGACGCCCGGCGAAGGCTACCTGGCGGAGGTCTGCGTCGCCTGGGAGCAGGAGGCGAGCCGCGTCGAGGCGCTCGGCCTGCGCTGGGTCGCCCTGCGAACCGGCATCGTGCTGTCGCGCGAGGGCGGCCTGCTCCCGCGCGTGCTGCCGGCGTTCCGGCTCGGCACCGGGGGCCGTCTCGGCAGCGGTCGCCAGTGGATGAGCTGGATCCACGTCGAGGACCTCGTCTCGCTCTACGTCGCGGCCCTCGAGAACCGCGGTTACGAAGGCCCCATCAATGCGGTCGCGCCGGCGCCCGTGACGAACGCGGATTTCTCGTCTTCGCTCGCCTCGGCGCTCGGCCGCCGCCTGCGCGTCCCGGTGCCGACGTCGCTGCTGTCGCTCGTGCTCGGCGAGCGCGCCGGCGTCGTGCTCACGGGGCAGCGCGTCGCCTCGACCGGCGCCGAGGAGGCAGGGTTCGCGTTCGACTATCCCGACATCGCCTCGGCGCTGACGGAACTCTGCGCGGACCTGCGCAAGGTCTTCGAGCAGGAGATCTGGTTCGACCACAAGCCGACCGACGTGTTCCAGTTCTTCTGCGACGCGCGCAACCTGGAGATGATCACGCCGTCCTTCCTGCACTTCCGGATCCTGAAGGCGCCGGAGGAGGCGCTGTTCGAGGGGGCGCTGATCGACTACCGGATCCGGCTGCACGGCCTGCCGCTTCGGTGGCGCACGCGCATCGACGTCTGGGACCCGCCACGCGCGTTCGTGGACACGCAGCTCAAGGGGCCGTACCGGTCGTGGCACCACACGCACGAGATCGAGCCTCTCGACGGCGGCACGCTCGTGCGCGACGTGGTGCGCTACGAGCTGCCGTTCGGCGCGCTCGGCGACCTGGTGGCCGGGCGGCTCGTGGAGCGCGACGTGGCCCTGATCTTCGCGTACCGCCGGACCCGGCTGCTCGAACTGTTCGCCTGAGCCGGTCGACCCCCGGGACGTCCTCCGTGTTCCCTCGTTTCCTCCCGCGGCCGCCCGGGGGAGGGCAGAGCCGTCCGCGGACCTGCCTGTCCACGACCGCGCCGGAACCGCGCCGGGCAACGGCCGGCGGACCCGTCGCGGGCTGCCGGCAGGGCGAGCCCCCCTGATCGAGGAGCCGAGGCCGTGATCCGCGGTTTTCTGAGGGCCGGAACGGTCGGAAGTGCCTTTTGCAACCGCGACCATTCCCGCCGTTGACATAGATAGTGGAGCTTTCTACTTTCCGCCCGCGTCCGACCCGCGACGCCACGGCGGAACACGGTGCACCCTGTCCAACGGCGCCGGCCGCCCATCAGGGAGGAGCCTTCCATGTTCGGAAGAAACGCCGAGCCGCTCACGACCGAGTACGACCTCAACTACGTGTGGGACTACTCCTCGAAAGAGGAAGGCCTGCGCAACCTCTACGAGAAGTCCAAGGCCGGCCACTGGAACGCGAAGACCGATCCCGACTGGTCGATCGACGTCGATCCGGAGGCCGAGAACATGCCGGACGCGGCGATCCCGTGGTACGGCAGCTCGCACTGGAACAAGCTGAGCGAGAAGGAGATCCGCTGGGTCCGGCACTCGGGCCAGGCCTGGACTCTCAGCCAGTTCATGCACGGCGAGCAGGGCGCGCTGATGGTCGCCGCGCAGCTCGTCAACTGCGTGCCCGACATCGACGCGAAGTTCTACGCCGCGCAGCAGGCCGCCGACGAGGCGCGCCACGTCGAAGCGTACGAGCTGTACCTCTCGGGCAAGCTCGAGAAGGAATACCCGTGCCATCCCGAGCTGCGCACGCTGCTCGACCAGATCCTCACGGCCAAGGAGTGGGACATCAAGTACCTCGGCATGCAGATCCTGGTCGAAGGGCTCGCGCTCGCGGCGTTCGGCATGCAGAACCAGATCTCGCGCGAGCCGCTGATCAAGGACATCACCTCGCGCATCATGAGCGACGAGGCGCGCCACGTCGCGTTCGGCGTGCTCTCGCTGCGCGAGGCGTACAAGGAGATGTCCGACTCCGAACTGAAGATCCGCGAGGAGTTCGCCGTCGAGGCGAGCTACCTGATGCGCGACCGCCTGCTGCCGAAGGTCCTGTGGGAGGAGATCGGCCTCCCCGTCAAGGAGATGATCGAGCTCAGCGACAAGTCGGAGACGATGAAGTCGTTCCGCTCGATGCTGTTCTCGAAGATCGTGCCGAACGTGAAGCGGCTGGGGCTGCTGAACGACCGCCTGCGCGGGCAGTTCGGCAAGCTCGGCATCCTCGGCTTCGAGGACTGGGAAGCCTCGGCGTAACGGTTCCGTCCGTGAGGACGGTTGGGGGTCGGGGGCGGCTCCGGAGCGATCCGGGCCGCCCCCGACGTAGTTTCGGGCCGGCCCGTCCCGTTCGTCGGGCGCCTGCACGAACGGGCGAGGCGCCGCGGCTACTTCTTCGCCGCGAGCATTTCCGCCAGCGTCCCGAGGTCCCCGGTCTCCATCTGCCGCGTCTGTCCGCCGCCCGCGAGGAACTCCGCCATGCGGCGCTTGGCCTCCGCCGTCTCGAGCGTCTGGTTGAACGCGTGGGCCTCGTCGAGCAGGCCGTCCTCGACGTCCCGTTCGGCCGAGTTCACGAGTTGCTTGGCGAGCGCGACGGCGCGCGGCGGGAAGCTCGCGATCCGGTAGGCCAGCGAATCGACGAACGGTCCGAGCTCGTGCGGCGGCAGCGCGCGATTCACGTAGCCGTAGCGCTCGGCGAGATCGGCCGGGAAGTCCTGGCAGCCGAGCACGATCTCGAGCGCTCGCCCACGGCCGCAAAGGCGCGGCAGGCGCTGCGTTCCGCTGCCGCCCGGCAGGATGCCGAGCGCGACTTCGGGCTGCCCGAGCACGGCCTTGCCGAGCGCCGCGAAGCGCATGTCGAGGGAGAGCACGAACTCGCTGCCGCCGCCGCGCGTGCGCCCCTCGATCTTCGCGATGCTGACCGTCGACATCGTGCGGAAGCGGTCGACCATCGCGTGGAAGAAGCCGAGCGACTCCTGGCGCGGCGGCGCGTGGTCGGGCATCTGCTGGATCAGGGAGACGTCCGCATGGGCGATGAAGAAGTCCGGGTCCGCGCTGTCGAGGACGACGACGCCCACGTCGTCGTCGGCTTCGAGTTCCCGCCCGAGCCGGTCGATTTCCTGCATCAGCGCGACGTCGAACAGGTTGATCGGGGGGTGGTCGATCGTCGCGAAGCAGACCCCGCGGTCGATGCGGATCTTCAGGCACTGGTAGGCGTCGTAGGCCACGATGTTCTCCCTGGGCAGGCCGTCGCGGGACGCGGCGCCGGACGAAGTGGCCGGCTGCTCGCGTTCGCAGGTCCTCGTGAGCGGTGTCACGCGGTGTACCGTTCGTGGCCGCTCGTCGCAACGCTTGCCGACCGACGGCGCGGCTGCGAAAATCCCGCGCCGTCGTTCCCGCCGGTGGGAACGACGGCCGCGTCCCGGGTTTCGCGGTCGCCGTCCGGCGCAGGTTCGCCGTTGGCACGCGCCATGCTTGGTCATGGAGGGACGCCCAACGCTCCAGGAGGCAAACGATGAAGCGCTTCAAGCACATTCTCGCCACGACCGACCTGTCCCCCGAGTCCTTCGCCGCCGTGCAGTACGCGGCGCATCTGGCCGAGGGGCAGGCGGCGAAGCTGACGATCCTGCACGTGCCGCAGACGACGACGCTGCTGTTCACGGACTTCGCCCCGCCGGTCGACCTGCTGTCGCTCGACCGCACGATCGAGGCTGCAGCGCGCGAGACGCTCGAGTCGTGGGTGCGCCGGCACGTCAAGAGCAAGTCCGGGGTGCGCGTGGTGATCCGATCGGGCGTCACCCACGAAGTGATCTGCAAGACCGCCGCGGACGCCGGCGCCAGCCTCATCGTGATGGCCACGCACGGCAGGAAGGGAATCGGACACGTGATCCTTGGCAGCGTCACCGAGCGCGTCCTGCGCGAGGCGCCGTGCCCGGTGCTGGTCGTGCGGCCGCCGTCTCCGGAGGCGAGGAAGTCGAAGGCGAAGGCGGCCAAGAAGGCTGCGGCGAAGAAGAAGTAGGCACGCGGGCAGGCGCGCCACGCTGGCGGCGGCGCCGGATCCCCGGGGATCCGGCGCCGTCGTCGTTTCATCGCTTGCCGGCCGGTGCGCGGCGGCGGTCCGTGCCGCCGCGCTACTCGTCGCGATGCACCGTCGCCGGCGAGAACGCTTCCATGCAGATCGCGACGTACTCGGCGCCGCCTTCGAACGGTGAGGAGTAACGGACCCATTCCCCCGGCTCGGCGACGATCGCCTGGCCCGCCTCGACGATCCTCTCACCGCCTTCGTGTTCGACTCGAAGGCGCCCGGCGAGCACGAGGGTGATCTCCCGGAACTCGGGCCGCTGGCCGGGTTCCGACCATCCGGCGGGCGAGCGCATATGCGCGACGCTGACGGAGGTGTCGCCGGTGTTGAGGCGCCCGACGTATTCGTCGATGCGCTTGGGCGGGTCGCCCGGGGCCGGAACGGTGGTCGGAGCGGGGATGAACTTCGGCATATCGGAATCTCCGGCACTCGCGGTGCCTGCAAGCCGGCGCGCGCTCGAGGAGTCGCTTGACCCTCGACCGCGCCGGTGCATAGCTGCCGCGCGCCGGGTTTTCACCTGCCTTCGACGATCTTGGAACAAACGGGAACAACCTCTCCGACCTCCGCCGCCGCTGCCGCGCCGGTGCGCCTCGAGCTCGCGGGGCACAACCGCGTCGGGCTCGTCGCCGACGCCTACGGGGATCCGTTGGCACCGCCCGTCCTGCTGCTGCACGGCGGCGGGCAGACCCGGCACGCCTGGGGCGCGACGGCGGGCAACCTCGCCGCCGCGGGCTTCTACGCGGTCACGATGGACCTTCGCGGCCACGGCGAGAGCGCCTGGGCCGACGACGGCGACTACGAGATCCAGTCCTTCGCCGAGGACATCCGCGAGGTGGCCTCGACGTTCGCTTCGCCGCCCGCGCTGGTCGGCGCGTCGCTCGGCGGGATCGCGAGCATGGTCTGCGAGCACCGGCACCCGCTCGCGACGGCCGTCGTGCTCGTCGACATCACGCCGCGCATGGATCCCGAGGGGGTGCAGAAGATCGTCGGGTTCATGAACGCGCATCCGGAGGGCTTCGCGTCGATCGACGAAGCGGCCGACGCGATCTCCGAGTACCTCCCGCACCGCCCGCGGCCGCGCGACGTGAGCGGCCTCGCGAAGAACCTGCGCCTCGGCGCCGACGGCCGCTGGCGCTGGCACTGGGACCCGCGCTTCCTGCAGGGGCCTCCGCGAAGCTCGCACGAGAGTTATCCGGAGCGCATGGACGCGGCGGCGCGCTCGCTCGTGGTGCCGACCCTGCTCGTGCGCGGCCGCATGAGCGAGATCGTCAGCGAGGAGGGCGTGCAGCACTTCCTCGAGCTCGTGCCGCACGCCGAGTACGTGGACGTCGAGGACGCCTCGCACATGGTCGCGGGAGACCGCAACGACCTGTTCTGCGAGGCGGTGATCGACTTCCTCGTGCGGACGATCGGGACGGGGCGTCCGTGAGCGTCGCGACGGCCGACCGCGAACGACTCGACGCGGCCCTCGCGCAGGTCGCCGGCGAGCGCATCGCGCATCTCGCGACGGCGTCGACGGACCTGCGACCGCACGTCGTCCCGCTCTGCTTCGTCGTGATCGGGGACGCGGTCTACTCGATCATCGACGACAAGCCGAAGAAGACGCATCGGGGCGTCCGCCGCCTGCGCAACATCGAGGCGAACCCGCGGGTCTGCGTCATCGCGGACCACTACGAGGAAGACTGGACTAAGCTCTGGTTCGTGATGCTCGAGGGCGAGGCCAGCGTCGTGCGCGACTCGGCCGAGTATCGCCGCGCCCGCGTCGCGATGCGCTCGAAGTACCCGCAGTACCTGACCATGGAGCTCACCGAAGCGGTGAACCCGATGATCCGGATCCGTATCCACCGCGTCGTGAGCTGGAGCGGCAGCGGCGCCTGACCGCCCCGGGCGAACCGGAGCCCGGTCGCGGACCGCGCTCCGGCGGCGAGGCCGGGAACGCACGCCGTCGCCCATCGCCCGTCGGCGCCGGATCCGTCCCGCCTTTCGGCTAGCGGCCGATCTCGATGAAGTGCGAGACCGAGAACACCTCCTCGGTCGTGCCTTCCTTGTCCCCGAAGTTGTAGTACCAGCCTTCCTCGTTCTTCTCGTCCGGCGAGGGCAGGAGGCACCGCGTGACGTGGTCGAGCTGGATGTCGAACATCGTCAGCGTCGGGATGTAGAACTGCTTCCAGCCGTAGACGGCCTTCTTCGCCCACGGAACGGGCTTCTCGCCCATCTTCCAGGTCTGCACGAGGCCCTTCCAGAGCGCTCCCTTGAGGTCGTAGATCTCGGTGTACGGGATCAGCAGGCTCTGCCGGTCGATGTACAGGACGCGCTGCCCGAAGTTGTAGCCGCCGAGCTTGGAGACGGCGAGGAGCACGTACACCTCGCGGGGCTCCCAGACGTCGTCCGGGAAGAAGTCGACCGGCGGGTCCTGGTACTTCGCGGGCAGGTTGCGCGCGTTCATCGAGCCGAGGATCGTTTTCTTGCCGAGGTAGGTCCAGTGGCTCCACGCCGGGTTGCCGGCGTAGCCCGCGTAGCTGTCGAGATCGACGTCCTGGCCGAACACGCCTTCCGAGCGCTGCGACGTGGACAGCCGCCGCACGCGCTTCAGCTGCGGGAAATACAGCCACGAGTCGTCGTGACGAGCGGGATCGAGGAAGCGGATGTACGTGAAGCCGGCGCCCTTCAGGTCGAACGGCTCGTACAGCGGGCCGAGCGACTCGCGGTATCGCACGTTGTCCGGCGTGGGCCACGTCGGCTTCGGGTCGACGTGGAAGCGGCTCACGTAGAACAGCCGCCGGAAGGCGTCGATGACGTAGTGGCGCTCGAGTTGCAGCCCCTGTTTCGGGTCGATGCGGCCGGTGTCGCACGAGAAGTTGCGCACCGCGATGTCGTCCACGGCGAGGCGGCTCTCGAAGTTGAACATCATCTTGATCGCGACGTCGGGATCGTCGTCCGTCACGAGCGGGAAGGGGATGCCCGCGACGTAGTTCTTCATCGCGTTCCGGTCGGAGGTGAGCGAGACCTGGGCGCTGTAGCGCTGCGTCGCTTCCTCGCGGAACGGCTCGAGCGGCGTCGGGATCGGGTCGACGACCGGAAGCGTCGCGCCCCGCGAGACGGCCCACTGGATCGACGGCCCGAGCAGGTGCTTCCAGCGCTGGAGATTCGACGCCGCGATGACGGTGCCCGCGGGCGGGACGTCCTGGGACGAACCCTCGGCCGGGGCTTCGGCGGGCTCCGGTTTCCCGGCCTGGACTTCCTCGGCGGCGACCGGTTCGTCCTTGCCGGGTTCCTCCGGTTTCGGTTCGTCCTTCCTGGCTTCGGCCGGCGCGGCCGGTTTCTTCGGAGCCGCCTTCACGACCGGCTTCGCGGGCTTCTTCGCGGGAGGTTTCGCGACCGTCTTCGGCTTGGCCGGCGCCTTGGCGGCCGGCTCGGCCTTGGCCGCCGGCTTCTCCGGCTCCGGCTCCGGGGCCGGGGCCGCTTGTGCCTCGGGAGCCGGCTGCGCGGCAGGAGGCGCCGCGGGCTTGTCCGGCATCGACGGCAGGCCGAGCAGCTTGCGAAGCGTCTCGATGTCACGGCCGGCCGGCGGCGGCACGATCCCTTCGCTCGCGGAGTCCTGGGCGGTGACGTCGGCGCGCACCGCGAGCACGAGCAGGCCGGCGGCCGCCGCGGCGATCAGCAGACGGGAAATGGTGACGACCCTGGGCAGGCTGCTGGATGAAGAATCTGGTCGCTTCATTGGAAGTCGTGTCCCCGCCGTGCCTCGCACGGCACTTCCATCCCTCCCGATGTCCCCCCGAACGCTTCACCCTTTATGACCCGGTGCGAGGCGACGCAATCGGCGCCGCCCGTCGCGGGAGTGTTAGTCGCACCGACCATCTACGAACTGGCGGTAGAGCGATGCTTCAAGTCACACGAAGGCCCGCGTCGGGGTCCGCGGACGGCCGTCGCGTCGGCCGTCCCGGCGTCCTCGGCTACGAAGCGCGCGTAACCTTTCGCGTCCCCGGATCGTGCTGGTGAAAACACTCCCGGAGGTGACCCCATGTCCCGGAAACCCGACCTCGTTCCAGCCCACCCGTCAGTTCGTGCGGATCGCCACGGCCTCGACGTCGACGTCGACGTCGTCGTCGTCGGAGGCGGCGTCGCGGGCCTGACCGCCGCCGCCTTTGCCGCCCGCGGCGGGGCCAGCGTGCTGCTGCTCGAACGCGCGGAGGAGCCCGGCGGACGTGCCGCCACGCACGAGGACGGCGGCTTCCTGTTCAACGTCGGGCCGCACGCGCTGTACTCGGGCGCGGCAGCCTCCCGGGTGCTGGCGGAACTCGGCGTCGCGTACTCGGGGCGGCGTCCCGCGGCCACCGGCGGCTTGGCCCTGCACGCCGGCAAGCTGCACGCGCTGCCGGGCGGATTCGTGTCGCTGCTGACGACCGACCTGCTCTCGCTCGGCGGCAAGCTCGAACTCGGACGAGCGCTCGCGTCGCTCGCGAAGATCGATCCCTCGACGCTGCGCGGGCAGACGCTTCGGCAGTGGCTCGACCGAACCTTCCGCGACGACGTCGTTCGGGGGCTCTTCGAAGCGCTGATGCGCGTGACCGCCTACGCGAACGACCCGGAGTTCTCGTGCGCCGCCGCCGCCGTCGAGCAACTCCAGCAGGGGTTCGGGGCCGGCGTGCTCTACCTGGACGGCGGCTGGCGGACGCTCGCCGCGGGCCTGCGGCGAGCGGCCGAATCCGCCGGTGCGCGTATCGAGGCCGGCCGGCGCGTGACCGCGGTTCGCACCGGGACGGGCGTCGTGGAGATCGATGTCGCGCCGTCGCGCATCGCTCGAGATCCGGCGTCGCATCCTGCTGATGGGGAAGGGGAATCGCCGGGTGCCGGGAGTCGCACGCTGCGCGCGGCCTCGGTCGTGCTGGCGGTGCCGCCGACGGTCGCGGCGGCGCTCGCCGACGGCCCGGCCGCCGGCGGGCTCGGGGACTGGGCGCGCCGGCTTCGGCCCGTGAAGGCCGCCTGCCTCGACCTCGGCCTGCGGCGTCTTCCCGATCCGCGGCGCCTGTTCGTTGTCGGCATCGACCGGCCGCTGTACTTCTCCGTCCACTCCGCGTCGGCCAGGCTCGCGCCGGAAGGAAGGGCAGTGGTCCACGTCGCGAAGTACCTCGGACCCGAGCCCGCCGACGCCAAGGCGGTCGAGCGCGAACTCGAGGAGTTCTGCGACGTCGTGCAGCCCGGCTGGCGGCTGGAGGTGGAGCGCCGCCGGTTCCTGCCGTCGATGCTCGTCACCGGCGCGCTGGTCGAAGCGGGCCGGGCGCGGCCCGGCCCCGAGGTCCCGGGCGTGGGCGAACTGTTCCTCGCCGGCGACTGGGTCGGGGACGAGGGGATGATCGCCGACGCGGCGTTCGCGAGCGGCCGCGAGGCCGGCCGGCTCGCCGCCGAACGATCGAACGCGAGTCGGACGTCGCGGCCGGCCGCGCCGGCCTTCGCGTCGATCGCCGCGCTCGAGGCTGCCACGGCAGCGCTCGGGGCCTGATCCGGCCGTCATTCGGAGCTGAAGGGGAATTGTTCGTGATGACGGATGGTTGTGCGGCATTGTTCGATGAGCACCGGAGCTTTCTCTGGGGGCTCGTCTACCGCATGACCGGCTGTGCGGCGGATGCCGACGACCTCGTGCAGGAGACCTTCGTGCGCCTGCTCGAGCGCGGGCCCGGCGTCGCCGCCGACGACGATCGCCCGCTGAGACCGTGGCTGGTGCGCGTCGCGATGAACCTCGCCCACGACCTGCTGCGCCGCCGGCGGCGTTGCCCTTACGTCGGCCCGTGGCTGCCGTCGCCGGTCGCGGCGCCCGCGGACGCCGAGCGCATCGAGGCGGTCGAGGCGGTCGCTTCGGGCGTCAGCACCGAGGGGCGCTACGACCTCGTCGAGAGCATGTCGATGGCCTTCCTGGTCGCGCTCGAGGCGCTGACGCCTCGCCAGCGCGCCGTCCTGCTGCTGCGCGACGTGTTCGACTACTCGGTGCGCGAGACCGCGGCCGTGCTCGGCGCCAGCGAGGGCGGGGTCAAGGTCGCGCACCTGCGGGCGCGCCGGGCGATGGAGGCCTACGACGGCAGCCGGCATCCGTCGCTCGCCCAGGCCCGCGAGCAGGCGCTGACGGCGCTGGCGCGCTTCACCGAGGCGCTCGCCCTCGGCGACCTCGCGTCGATGGAGACGCTGCTCGCGGCCGACTGCCGCGCGGCGAGCGACGGCGGCGGGGAGTTCTACGCGGCGCTGAATCCGATCCTCGGCGCCCCGAACGTCGCGCGCTTCTACCTCGGCCTCTTCTCGAAGTTCGGCGGCGTGCCGGCGGTCCGGGTGATCGAGGTCGGCGGCCTGCCGGCGCTCGTCGTCGATCTGCCCGCGCTCGAGGCCGGCAGTCGCGCGATCGACGCGACGCGGATCGCGCGGCGCTTCGTGCTGCAGGCCGACGTCGACGCCGACGGCCGCATCCGGCGACTCTACTCGGTGCTCGCCAGGCGCAAGCTCACGCACGTCGGCGCGTGAGCGCGGCGTTCGCGCGCGCGAGGCGCCGGGCGGCGTCGGCTCAGCCCCCGAGCAGCTGTTTCTTGAGCTCGCGCTTGAGGATCTTGCCGGCCGGGTTGCGCGGCAGCGGCTCGTCGAAGAACCAGATCCGGCGCGGCACCTTGAAGCCGGCCAGCCGCTGCGCGACGTGCGCCTTCAGTTCCTCTTCCGTGACCTTCGCGCCGGGCGCGAGGTGGACGACCGCGCCGACTTCCTCGCCGAGCACCTGGTCGGGAATCCCGATCACCGCCGCGTCGGTGACGGCCGGATGCTCGAACAGCGCGCCTTCGACCTCGACCGACGAGATGTTCTCGCCGCCGCGGATCAGGAGGTCCTTCGCGCGGTCGACGAGGTAGACGAACCCTTCCTCGTCGAGGCGCGCGAGGTCGCCCGTGTGCACCCAGCCGTCCGTGAAGGTCTGCGCCGTCGCCTCGGGCTTGTTCCAGTAGCCCTTGACGATATTCGGGCCCTTGATCCAGAGCTCGCCGACCTCGCCGCACGGGAGCGGACGGTCGTCAGGGCCGACGACCTGCACGTCGCAGACCGCGACCGGCACGCCGACGCTGTCGGGGTGGCGAAGGTAGTCGACGCCCTGGTTCATCGTCGTCACCGACGACGTCTCGGTCATGCCGTAGCCGTTGCTCGGCGTGCGGCCCGGGAACATCTCCTCGATCTTGCGCACGAGCTCCGGCGCGGCCGGCGCGCCGCCGTAGCCGATCGAACGCACGCTGGAGAGGTCGCGCGTCGCGAAGTCCGGATGCGTGAGGACCTGCCAGACCATCGCGGGAACGCCGCCGAAGGTGCTGACCTGCTCGCGCTCGATCAGCTCGAGCGCGCGCCCCGCGTCCCACTTGCGCATGATCACGAGTTTGTTCCCGGCGGCGAGGTTCGCGACGAGGATCGCGTGGCATCCGGTCGCGTGGAAGAACGGCACCGACAGCAGGTACACGCCCTGGCCCTGCGCCGGCGGCCGGGCGTTCGGCACCGCGCCGCGCATCGCGGTGCGCACGTTCGCGAAACGCAGGCTCAGCAGGTTGCCGCAGATGTTGCGGTGCGTGCCGAGCACGCCCTTCGGGTGGCCGGTGGTGCCGGACGTGTAGAAGATCGTCGCGTCGTCCTCCGGATCGAGTCCGACGGCGGGCAACTCGGCGTCGGCCGGCACGTCGCCGAGGACCGTGCCGAAGTGCTCGGCGCCGGCCGGAAGTTGGAGGCGCTCGTCGCGCGCCGAGATCACGCGCAGGCCCGGCAGGGCGGCGAGTTCCGGCGCGAGGCGGTCGAGGCGTTCGCCGTCGCAGAACAGCAGGGTCGAGCCGGAGTCGTTCAGGCCGTAGGTGAGCTCCGCGCCGGTCCACCACGCATTGAGCGGCACGACGATCGCGCCGGCGGCCGTCGCGGCCCAGAACGCGACCGACCACTCGGGGAAGTTGCGCATCGCGATCGCGACGCGGTCGCCCTTCTTCACGCCGTAGCGGTCGCGCAGGATGCCGGCGAGGTGCGCGCTCGTGCGGAAGTGCCGCTCGAACGTCCAGCGGTCGTCCTCGTAGACGAGGAAGTCCGCGTCGCCGTGCGCGCGGCTCATCGTCAGTACGGCGGCTAGCGACGGCGGCGCGTTCTTCCAGACGCGCGTCCGGACGCCGCGGATCTCGACCTCGGCCATCTCGAGGATCTCGCCGGGGGCGGTCAGCTTGGCGTGGATTTCGGCAATGGACGGTGGGGCGGTCGTCATCGTTCGGTTCGATCCTTCGGGCGAATTGTCCCGGCGCGTCGCCGTCGGGAGCCGCCCCTCTTAACAGGCTGTTGAAAAAGGCCAATCTGCGTCGTTGGACGGGAAAACCGAGAGCTACGACGTACGGGAAGTACGCCTCCGCTCTCGGCTTTCCCGTCCGCC
>CAYYZO010000075.1:0-19958 GCA_964476185.1 uncultured Myxococcales bacterium | reverse complement strand
TCGACCTCGAGAACCGCAACCAGCTCCTCGTTCGCATGACCACGCAGAACCTCGACGAGGCGATCCGGGCGCGACGGGCAGGCAGGACACCGGTCTACGAGGACTGAGGGCAGGCGCAGGCTCCTCACCCCCCGAAGGCCGGCCGGCGGCACGTGTCCGCGACCCGGCCCGGGACGCTTGTATAGCCGGGGCCGAGTTCGTATAGCTGCCCGCGGTTTCGAGCTTTCTGTCCCCCAGCGTTCACCGCGGACATTTCATGGCCAAGACGACATCCCGAAGCCGAACAAGAACTTTCCCGCTCGTCGCACTGGCGGCCGCCCTCGCGATGACCGGCTGCGGAGGAGGCGGCGATTCCGGCGCCGGGGCGACCGGCGCGAGCCTCGCCTTCACCGTGAACTGGGAGCAGCGCGCAGCCTCCGCCGGACTCGGCGAGGTCGCGCCCGCCTCGGCCGCCCAGCCGCTCGCGTTCGACACGCCGATCCCGAACTCCGTGAATGCGATCCGCTTCATCATGCAGCCCGGATCGGGGCCGGCCTGCTGCGTCGCCGTCCTGCGCGGCAGCGAGGCGTTCGAGGAGCGGCGCATCGTGCTCGCCAACGTGACGCCGGGCCTCGGCAGCCTCGAGGTGAACGGCTACCCGACCGACTTCGCGCCGAACGGAGGAGTCACCGCGACCTGCCCGACCCGCGAGAACGCCGGCACGCCGTGCTCGGGCCGCACGACGCTGCCGAGCTTCGGCAGCGACGAGATCCCGGTCGACGTGATTCCCGGCGAGACCACCGTGGTCGACGTCGACGTGCACTCGCTGCCGTTCCTGCTGAACCTCGACCCGGACGACGGCGAGACCGCCGACGAGAACCCGCCGGAGATCCGCTTCTCGGTCGTGGACGCGAACCACGGCATCGACCCCGAGTCGCTCGACGTGCACCTCCAGCGCCTCGCCACGAGCGTCGACGCGGAGATCGTCGACCTCGAGGACTGCCGCGACGACGACGCCGAGCTGCCCGACTGCAGCGACGGCGGCGCGCTCGACGTCGGCGGCCTGAACGTGACGGCCGTCTCGCCCCAGGCGCTCCCGGCCGGGCTCGCCGACCTGACCATCCTCGCCAGCAACGACGCGCCGACGCCGCGCACCATGGAGTCGGAGACGACGTTCGTGATCCTCGCGGACACGACGACGACCACCACGCTCGAGACCTCGACCACGACCTCCACGATCGAGTCGACGACCACCACGCTCGGCTTCCCGGTCGACTTCTGCGTGCGCTTCGTCGTCAGCAGCGCCGTGGACCTCGTCGGCCTCTCGTACAACGCGTCCTACGGCGCGACGGACGGCGAGTTCGTCGGGACCAGCGACGACGTCGAATGCTTCCTGCTGCTCGATACGAACCCGAACTCCACGCTCGCCACGTTCAACGACAACGAGGGCACGAGCGTGCTCAGCACCGCGATCGCGAGCGCCGAGACGTTCTCGGGCCCGATCCCGGTCGCGCAGTGCATCTTCCGGCAGGTCCCGCCGCTCGACCTCGACGGCATCTCCATCCAGGTCACCGAGGCGACGGCGCCGGACCTGTCGCCGGCCAGCGCCACGGTCCTGATCGAGGAAACGCCATGTCCACTGTGAAGCGCCGATTCTCCCGGGGAACCGTCCGGCTGTTCGCGGCGGCCGTGGTCGCCTGCTGCGCGTTCGCGACGACGGCCGAGGCGTCCGAACGCGGCCAGGCCGAGCGCCTCTACACGAAGGGGCTCGCCGAGCTGCACTCCGGCAACGACCAGGCCGCCATCGCGCTGTTCGACCAGGCGGTCGCCGTCGATCCGGACGACGCGCGCGGCCGCTACTACCGCGCGCTCGGCTACGGCCACCTCGGCCGCTACAAGGAAGCCGTCGCGGACCTCGAGATCGTCGTCGCCGCGGACGATCCCGCGATCGACCGCGACCGCCTCGAGCTGGCCTACGCGCTCTATCGACTGCAGCGCTACGACGAAGCCGCGGCGCAGCTCGAGATCGCGTCGAAGGAAGACGGGCCGAGCACCGGCGAAGCGCTGATGCTGCTCGGCATCGTCGAGACGCGACGCGGGAACGCCGAGGCCGCGCGCGCGGCGCTCCAGGCCGCCGAATCGAAGGATCCTTCGAGCGCGGTGCCGGCGCGCTACTACCAGGGCCTCGCGGCCTGGCGCGCGGGCGACACCGAGGCCGCCGTCGAGAACTTCACGTGGGTCAGCACGCAAGGCGGCGACAGCCCCTACGCGCGCGAGGCCACCGCGTTCCTCGACCGCCTCGACGACGGCGGCGCGCGGCCGTACCGGCTCTACGCGGGCGCGGCGCTCGAGTACGACAGCAACGTCGGGCTCGTGCCGGGCGACGACACCACGCAGGCCGTCCTCGGCGTCAGCGACAAGGGCGACGGACGCGCGGTGCTGACGGCGGGCGGCCAGTACATGGTCTACGCCTCGGCCGCCGCGCACGCTTCGCTCGGCTACGACTTCCTGCAGAGCCTGCACTTCGACCTGTCCGAGTACGACGTGCAGACCCACCGCGTCGGCGGCCAGGCCGACTACGTCGTCGGCCCCGTGACGATGGGCGTGGCCGGCGGCTACGAGTACTCGATGCTCGACGGCGACAGCCTGCTGAACGGCGGTTCGTTGCTGCCGTGGGTGCGCGTGACGGAAGCCGACCTCGGCCGCAGCGAGGTCTACTACCGCGCGCGCGGTCGCGACTACGTGCTGTCGCCGTACAGCGAGCAGCGCGACTCGTGGAACCACGCCGTCGGCGCGAGGCAGTTCTTCGCGCTCGGCGAGCGGGGCCGCGACATCATGATCGGCTACCGCTTCGACGCCGACCGGGGCGACCGGATCTCGGCCGAGCCGTTCGACTACAACGGGCACCAGTTCGAGGCCGGCCTGCTGTGGGCCTTCGACGAGGACTTCGGCGCCGACCTGCTCTACGCGTACAAGCTCGAGAACTACTCGGCGGCCAGCGGCAACCGCGACGACGACGAGCACCACGTGATCGTCCGCGCCGCCAAGCGCCTCGCCGAGTACGTGTGGCTCACCGGATCCTACGTCTACGTCCGCAACGACTCCGACAACAACTTCTACGAGTACTCCCGCCACATCACGTCGCTGGGCGTCGAGCTGAGGTACTGATCATGCTGAGAGCGACGCTGACCACCCTCGCCGCCTTCGTCTTCGCGCTGGTCGCCTCGACCGCGCGTGCCGACGACGTGGGCAGGATCGTGAGCATGGAAGGCACCGTCGAGATCGGCCGAGCGAGCGTCTTCCAGCGCGCCGACGTCGGCGCCGGCGTGCAGCAGGGCGACACGATCCGCACCGGCACTCCCGGCCGCGCGCGCGTGCTGTTCTCGGACGACTCGGTGTTGAACCTCGGCGACGCGACGACGATCGTCGTCGACGAGGCCGTCTTCGACCAGAGCAAGGGCGCGGCGAGCACGCTCCTGCACCTGCTCGGCGGCAAGGTGCGCGCGCTCGTCAGCGACTACTACTCGAGCGGCCAGGGCAGCTACCAGATCGAGACGGCCACGGCGGTCTCCGGCGTGCGCGGCACCGAGTTCGTGATGGCGTTCGACGGCGCCCGCCAGTTCACCGAGGTGCTCGGCCTCGGCGGCGAGGTCGCCGTGCACGGCACGATCGACCGCAAGAACCGCGGCGTGCTGATCCACGCGAACGAGATCACCGAGGTCGCCAAGGGCAAGTTCCCGACGCCGCCGCGCCGCATCGGCCGCGACGACGAGCACTGGCGGCTCCTGATGGAGGGACTCGACCTCCCGGGCGGCGGCCTGCCCGAGACGATGCTGCTCGAGGACCCCGCCTTCGGCGGCCAGGCCGTGCCGGAACAGGACACCGCCGACGGCAACGTCTTCGACGCGCCGGCCGACGGCAACGGCAGCGAGCACCCGGAAAGCGAGCTGCCCCCGCAGGCGCCGAGCCACACCGGCAGCGACCTGCTGAACCAGCCCCAGCCGGTTCTCGAAGCCCCGACCGACGTCGACGTGCATTTCTAGGAACGGCGCGGAACGAACCTTGCGACGGCGACGGCTGGAGACGGCCGTCGCCGTCGTCATTTGGTCTCCATCACGGTGACGCCGTCCCAGTCCGCCGGCGGCGGCGAAGCGGCGAACGCGTCGCAGCGCTCCACGTAGAGCAGGCTCGGGCCGTCCTCCGGGCGAAGTTCCAGGATCGAGGAAAACGCCGCCGAGGCATCCTCCCACCGGCGCGCGCGGAACAGCGCGAGCGCGGCTTCGAATCGGGTCTTCAGCTCCACGAGCGGCGCCGTGTCCGCGCCGCGTCCCAGCAACTCGAAGATGCGGACCGGCAGCGCCTTGCCCTTGACCGCGACGAGGTCGAGCTCGCGCGCGACGAAGCCGTCTCCCGCGGCCTCGAGCGTCGCTTCGCTGACGAGCAGGCTGACGCCGTACATCTTCGTCAGCCCCTCCAGGCGCGAGCCGAGGTTCACGTTGTCGCCCATGACCGTGTAGCTCAGGTGATGGGTCGAGCCCATGTTGCCGGCGACCATGTCGCCGGTGTGCAGGCCGATGCCGGCGGCGATCGGCGGCCAGCCGCGCGCGGCCCATTCGTCGCGGCGCTCGGCGAGGCGCCGGACCATCTCGAGCGCCGCCGAGCACGCGCGCGCCGCGTGGTCGTCGAACGCGACCGGCGCGCCCCAGACGGCCATGATCGCGTCGCCGATGTACTTGTCGAGCGTGCCGTCGTGCTCGAAGATGATGCCGGTCATCTCGCCGAGGTAGACGTTGAGGATCTCGACGAGCATCTCCGGCTCGAGCTTCTCCGAGATCGACGTGAAGCCGCGGATGTCCGAGAACAGCACGGTCAGGCATTGCCGGGTGCCGCCCAGCCGCAGCATCTCGGGATTCTCGCTGACCAGGCGCGCGAGCTCCGGGTTCAGGTAGCGGCTGAAGGCGTCGCGCGTGCGGCGCTTCTCGCGCTCCACCGTCACGAAGTGGTGGACGCTGATCGACATGTACACGAGCGCGATCGCGATGACCGGATAGACGATGCCGAGCGGGATGCCCGCCGCGACGAACAGCCACTGGCTGGAGCCGAGCCAGAGGCCGGCCAGCGCGATCGAGGACAGGGCCGCGGTCACGCCGCGCAGCCGGTCGAGCACGGCGCCGAGCAGCAGCACGCTCGCGAGGATCGCCGCGATCTCGACGAGCACCATCCAGCGGGGCTGGTACAGGAACTCGCCGGTCAGGATGTTGTCGAGCGCCGTCGCGTGGATCTCGACGCCGGGATAGACGCCATCGAACGCGGTCGCACGGACGTCCGCGACGGCGGTCGCGGTCACGCCGACGAGCACGATCTTGTCGGCGAGTTCCTTCGGATCGACGCGCCCCATCAGCACGTCCGAGGCCGGGACGTGCGGGAACGTCTGGCCGGGTCCGCGGAAGTTCAGCAGCAGGTGCCCGTCTTCCGCCACCGGGATCGACCGCTTGCCGAGGCGGATCTCGCGCACGCCCGACTCGTCGATACGAAGGATCGGCTGCGCGCCGGGATCGGCCACCGTCAGCATCGAAAGCGACAGCGGCATCGCCATGCGGTCGTCGACGCGAACCACCATCGGCAGCTCCCGGTGATGACCGTCGGAAGGATCCGGGACCGTGTTGAAGTACCCCGTGGCCTTCGCGGCCGCGGTGATCAGCGGGATGTTGGCGACGATCGTCTCGACCTGCGGGATCCGGCTCTCGCCCTTCTCGCCCGAGGACTGGACGGCGCCGTAGCTCGTGACCGGCGCCGCGACGCCGGTCGGGACGATGCCGGGCGAAAGATCGTAGAAGTAGCCGAGCACGACCCGACCGGACCGGGCGACGGAGGCCGCCAGCGCCTGGTCCTCCGGGCTTCCGGCCGCGAAGGCGCGGCCGACTTCCTCGATCGCCTCCTGGCGGACCCGGCCCGCCAGTGGGGCGAGATCCGGGGCCGCCGTTTCCTCCGACTGCACGATGTCGAAGCCGATCACCTTCGGGTCCGCGGCGTCGACCTTGTCCAGCAGGTCCGCGAGCACGGCCCGCGACCACGGCCAGCGGCCCACCTCCTCGATGCTCGCGTTGTCGACGGCGACGACGACGACCTCCGGCGACCCGGGCTGCTTGCCCCGCGCGAGCAGCCGCAGGTCCACCGCGCGCGCGTCGAGTACCGCCAGCGGCGTGAAGCCGGCGAGACGACCGGCCGAGAGCGCCGCTCCGAGCAGCACGGCGATCGTCATCGGTGTGAGGCGGAAGGCCGGGAGCCGCATGAGCGGCGAGTGTAGCGGTGCTGCCCGGTTGCCGCACCCCTCAGGGGAACAGCGGGGTTCGGGCTCGAAAGCGCGCAGACGGTTTGACCTGACTCGCCTCTGCGGTGCATCGTGCCGCTTCGCCGGGTCCGGCCCCGGCACGGAGGGGTTCGACATGTCCGCTGCCCGTTTCGCCCGCATCGCCGGCCTGGCCGGTCTCGCCGCACTGGCTCCGCTCGCGGCCCCGCCCGCCGCCCTGGCCACGCCCGTCACGCTCGCGCGCACCGAATCGCGCGTCGACTACGTGTCGGCCGGCGTCGGCGGCGTCGGCAGCGGCCCGGGGACGATCACGATCGCCGGCGTCGACGGCCCGGTCAGGAGGGCCCTCCTCTACTGGCACGGCATCGACCAGAATGTCGGCGGCTCCTACGACAACCAGAACGTCACGCTCGACGACCAGCAGGTCACGGGCACAAGCCTCGGAGACGCTTCGACGAACTGCTGGGGACCCGGCAGCAGCCGCGCCTTCGTGGCCGACGTGACCTCGCTCGTGGACGGCAACGGCAGCTACGTCGTCGACGGCCTCGACAACGGCTTCCAGCACAGCGGCAACGGCGCGTCCCTCGTCGTGATCTACGACGACGGCGACGACTCGAACGACCGCGACCTCGTCTTCTTCGAGGGCAACGACTCCGACATCATCCAGCTCGGCGACCCGCCGGGGGACACGAACGGCTGGGCCGCGACGCTGTCGAACATCGCCTACGCGGGCGGCACGGTGCTCGCGCAGATGCACGTCGGCGACGGGCAGTTCTTCGACGACGGGCCGGTGACGTTCTCGGGCGCCGGGACCGTGAGCATCTTCGACACGACCCAGCTCTGGGACGGCAAGTCGGTGCCGAACGCCGGCTTCAGCCGGGCGGGCACCGACTCGCTCTGGGACATCCACACGTTCGACGTCACCGGCGCGTTCGGCGCGCCCGGCCAGCAGACGATCAACTTCTCCGGCATGCTCACGACCGGCGACTGCCACAGCCTCGTGCTGCTGATGCTCGACCTCGAGGGCGGTTCCGCGCCGTGCGGCAACGGCGTCGTCGACGAAGGCGAGGAGTGCGACCCGGCCGGCGACTCGCAGTGTCCGGGCGCACAGACCTGTGTCAGCGACTGCACGTGCGGCTGCCAGAGCGACCTCGACTGCGGCGACGGCAGCGGTTGCACGATCGACTCGTGCAACCTCCAGACCGGCGAATGCTTGTACACGCCGGCCTGCCCGACCGGCCCCGGCTGCGAGGACACCTGCGACGAGCAGGCCGGGCAGTGCCGCCAGTGCGGGCATCCGTTCAGCAACGACCGCTGCGTCGTGAACGCCGTCTTCGTGCTGCAGGCCGCGCTCGACCTCCGCTCCTGCGAGCTGTGCACCTGCGACGTGGATTCCAGCGGCGAGGTGACGGCCACCGATTCCCTGAAGATCCTGCGAACCTGCGCCGGACTGCCCGAATCGCTCGAGTGCACGTACCCCGAGTCGTCCACGACCACGACCTTGTTCCTGCCGTAGCGTCCAAGCCCCAAGGAGCCGCCGTGCCAGCGATCGTCCAGCGCACCTTCCTCTCCCTCGGATTCGCCGCGCTGGTGCTGGTGTCGCCGTCGGTCGCCCTGGCCGTCTGTGGCGACGGCCAGTTCGACCAGGGCGAGGAATGTGACGACGGCAACGTGCTGGACGGCGACTGCTGCAGCGCCAATTGCACGCTGGACCCGCCGCAGACGCCCTGCGACGACGGCAACGAGTGCACCGTCGGCGACTCCTGCAACGGCGAAGGCTTCTGCTTCAGCTCCATCGACGAAGGCGCCTCCTGCGACGACGGCAACGACTGCACGATCGAGGACACCTGCAACTCCGACGGCATCTGCACGTCCCAGCTCCTCGCAGCGGACTTCAGCTTCTGCAGTGACCAGGGCTTCTGCGGCGGCGGCGGACAGTGTTTCGGCGGCGTCTGCCTCGGCGATCCCGCCGACTGCTCGGTGTTCGACGGCGCCTGCAACGTCTACGAATGCAACGTGCAGACGCTTCGCTGCGAGGCCACGCAGCTCCCCGACGGGACGCCCTGCGACGACCCGAGCCCGTGCACCGACCCGGGACAGTGCGATAACGGCGAGTGCCTGCAGCCGCCGACCGACTGCTCGCACCTCGCCGACGAGTGCAACGAAGCCGCCTGCGACATCGAGGCGAACGGCTGTTACTCGTTCCCGAAGGAACCCGGCTCGCCGTGCGACGACGGCCTCGTCTGCACGGAGTCCGACTCGTGCGTCTCGGGCTCCTGCATCGGCACGGTCGTCCGGGACGCCGTCTGCCGCGCGGCATCCGGCGCGTGCGACCTGGAAGAGCGCTGCGATGGCAGCAGCCCGTTCTGCCCGGGCGACGCCTTCGTCCCGTCGCTGACGCCCTGCCGGGCCCCGGCGGGCGTCTGCGACGTCGCCGAGACCTGTACCGGGACATCGGCCGCGTGCCCGGCGAACGGATTCGTCTCCACGAACACGACCTGCCGCGCCTCGGCCGGCGTCTGTGACGTGGCCGAGACGTGCACCGGTACATCGGCCGCGTGCCCTGTCGACGCGCTCGCTTCGACCGCGACGACTTGCCGCGCGGCGGCCGGCGCCTGCGACGTGGCCGAGAACTGCTCGGGGACATCCCCCGCCTGCCCGGGCAACGGCTTCGCCTCGACGGCCGTCCCCTGCCGCGCCTCGGCCGGCGCCTGTGACGTGGCCGAGACGTGCTCCGGGACCTCGGCGGCGTGTCCCGCCGAGGCGTTCGCGCCGACGGCGACGACGTGCCGGGCGTCAGCCGGCGTCTGCGACGTGGCGGAGACCTGCAGCGGAACGTCGGCCGCGTGCCCCGCCGACGCGTTCCTGTCGACGGCGACTCCATGCCGCGCCTCCAGCGGCGCCTGCGACGTGCTCGAGGCGTGCTCGGGAACATCCGCCGCCTGCCCGGCCGACGCGTTCGCCGCGACGACCACCCTTTGTCGTGCCGCCGGCGGCGTCTGCGACATCGCCGAGGCCTGCACCGCAACCTCCGCCGCGTGCCCCGCCGACGCGTTCGCGAGCACGATCGTGACCTGTCGCGCCGCGGGAGGCGCCTGCGACCTGGCAGAGAGTTGCACGGGAACGTCCGCCTCTTGCCCGGCCGACGCGAAGAGCACCGCCGCTTGCCGCGCGGCGAGCGGCATCTGCGACGTCGCCGAGGCCTGCGATGGCTCGTCGGACGACTGCCCCTCCGACGCATTCGCGGCGTCTTCGGTGCCCTGCCGCGAGTCCTCCGGCGTGTGCGACCTGCGCGAGTCGTGCACGGGCTCCTCCGGCGCCTGCCCGATCGACGCGAAGAGCACCGCCACCTGCCGCGCGGCTTCCGGCGTCTGCGACGCCGCCGAATCCTGCAACGGTTCGTCCGACGCGTGCCCGGCCGATGCGTTCGCCTCCTCGACGACCGTCTGCCGTGCCGGCACCGGGGCCTGCGACGCCGCGGAAACCTGCACGGGCACGTCGGCGTCCTGCCCCGCCGACGTCTCCGGCGAAGGCTTGCCCTGCAACGACGGCGCGTTCTGCACGAAAGACGACGTCTGCCAGGACGGCGTGTGCGTCGGGAGCGGCGACCCGTGCACGGGCGGCGCCGAGTGCGCCCGCGTCTGCGACGAGGCCTCGGACAGCTGCTTCGCGCCGCCGGGCACGCCGTGCGCCGACGACGGCAACCCGTGCACCGACGACGTCTGCAACGGCGCCGGCGAGTGCGCCCCGGTCGCGAACGAGACGCCCTGCGACGACGGGCTGTTCTGCACCGTGGACGACCGCTGTACGGACGGCGAGTGCACCGGCGCGCCAGCCTGTCCGCCGACCGGCGCCTGCACGAACACCTGCGACGAGGAGAACGACGCGTGCCGCACCTGCGGGCACCCGTTCAGCAACACGCGCTGCGTGGTCAACGCCGTGTTCGTGCTGCAGGGAGCGCTCGGCCTGCGCGAGTGCGAGCTGTGCACCTGCGACGTCGACTCGAGCGGCGCGGTGATGGTCACGGACGCGCTGATGATCCTGCGCACCTGCGCGGACCTGCCCTCGGTGCTGGAATGCCCGAAGCCGACGTCGACGACCACCACGACCACGGTCACGTCGACGACCATCGGCCTGTGAGCTTCGCCGTCCGGGCCCGTTCCCGGACCGAATCCGTACCCGCCCCGTTCAGTCCGGCAGGTGCTGCGCGTCGGGGTCGTCGCGCCAGTAGCGCAGGTAATCGTCGATCGTCGCGAGCTTCGTCAGGTCGCGGATGCGGTCGACGTAGAGCACGCCCTGCAGGTGGTCGAGCTCGTGCTGGAAGACGGTCGCGAGGAAGCCTTCCGCCTCGATCGTGCGCGCGTGGCCGTCGAGGTCCACGTAGTCCACGCGGACGTGGCGCGGGCGCTCGACGTAGCCGCGCAGGTTCGGCACCGAGAGGCAGCCTTCCCAGAAACCCTGCTCCTCGCCGTCGAGCACGGTGACGCGCGGGTTGACGAACACCTTCAGCCCGAACGGCTCCTGCCCCGGGTATCGCGACGACTCCGTGTCGACCTCGATCACCGCGAGCTGCAGCGACTCGCCGACCTGCGGCGCGGCGATCCCGATGCCCTCCTCGTGGTGCATCGTGTCGATCATGTCGCGCACGAGTTCCTTCAGCGCCGGGGAACGAAGCTCTTCCGGACGGACGTCGCGCGCCACGCGGCGCAGCAGCGGATTGCCGATCGTGAGGACGGGTCGGACGGCCATCGCGGCAGTGCTCCTCCTTCAGCCCTTCAGCAGGTTCTTCGCGATCACCATGCGCTGGACCTGCGAGGTGCCCTCGTAGATCTGCACGAGCTTGATGTCGCGCATCAGCTTCTCGACCGGGTATTCCTTGAAGTAGCCGAAGCCGCCGAAGACCTGCACGGCGTTCACGCAGTGCTGCATCGCGTGGTCGGCGCCGAACGCCTTCGCGTAGCTCGAGACCACCGGCGAACGCGCGCCGTTGTCGATCAGCCAGCCGGCCTTGTAGGTGAGCAGGCGCATCGCCTCGAGGTCGATCGCCATGTCGGCGAGCAGGAACTGGATGGCCTGAAAGTCGGCGATGGGCTTGCCGAACTGCTTCCTCTGCAGCGCGTACTTGACGCACTCGTCCAGCGCGCGCTGCGTCACGCCGCAGCTGATCGCGCCGATCTGGGGCCGCGTGCGGTCGAACGTCTGCATCGCGATCTTGAAGCCCTCGCCCTCGCGCCCGACGAGCGCCGAGGCCGGGACCTTCACGTCCTCGAGCACGATCTCGGAGGTGTCCGACGCCCTCTGGCCGAGCTTGCCCTTCATCGGGTGGCGCGTGATGCCCGGCGTGTCGGCCGGCATCACGAAGCAGGAGATTCCGCCGTGGCGCTCGGCCTTGTCGCGGGTCGCGAACACGACGATCCAGGACGCCACCGTGCCGTTGGTGATGAAGTGCTTGACGCCGTTCAGCACGTACTCGTCGCCGACCTTGCGGTAGGTCGTCGAGATGGCGGCCGCGTCCGAGCCGGCGCCCGGCTCCGACAGGCCGTAGGCCGCGAACGAGCACTCGGACGTGAGCTGCCCGAGGTACTTCTTCTTCTGCTCGGGCGAACCGGCCACGATCAGCGGGGTCGACGCGAGGTCGTTCGCCGCCATGATCGTCGCCATGCCCGCGCAGCCGTAGTTGATCTCCTCGAGCACGAGGATGCAGTCGAGGATCCCGAGGCCGAGGCCGCCGTACTCGGGCTCGACCTCCGGGTTCATCAGGCCGACTTCCCAGGCCTTCTTCATCACGTCCCAGGGGAACTCCTCGGCCTCGTCGTACTTCGACGCGACGGGGATGATCTCCTGGACCGCGAAATCGCGGGCGGTCTGCTTGAGCTGGTTCTGTTCCGGGGTGAGGTCGAACGAGAGCACGCGTTCCTCCTGAAGGAAGCCTCCCGGCCGTGGCGGACCGGGAAATCCGGCGGAGTTAAGCGGGGAACAGCGGTCGGGTAAAGCGGCGCGGGCCGCCGCGACTCAGTGCCCGCGCGGCGGCGGGGACGCTTCGCGGGCTCGGCCTTCGGAGGCCTGGTGCACCGGGGCCTCGGGAAGCGCGAGCCGTTCGTCGAACCAGGCGAGGATGCGATCGTTCTCCTCGCGCGGATAAGTGTGCGAGAGATCCTCGACGATCTGCAGCTCGAGGTCGGCGCCGGCGCCGCGCAGGTCGGCGGCCGCCGCCTCGGCAGTCTCGACCGGGAACATCCAGTCGAGGCGACCGTGCACGAGCCGGATCTTCCTGCCGGCGGCGCGCGCGAGGTTGCCCCCGACGAGATTGGCCGGATGCAGCACGCCGGAGACCGGAGCGAGGTGCGTGAACGGGCTGCCTTCGGCGAGGCCCTCGAGCAGCGTGTACGTCGCGCCGTCGGAGAGACCCGTCAGCAGGAGATGCGAGCGGTCCACGTTCCAGCGCGACGCGACGTAGCCGACCATCGCGCGCAGGTTCTTCGAGTCGAGGTCCGGTCCCATCAGCGACCACGTCGGCCCCTGCGCGGTCGGCGCGGCGAGCAGGAACCGCCGCCCGCGCGCCTCGCGCAGCCACGTCCACAGGAAGTCGCGCCCGCTGCCCGAGCCGCCGTGCAGCGCGACGACCAGCGGCCACGGCTCGCTGCCGTCGTAGCTCTCGGGGACGTACAGGCAGAATCCTCCGCGCACGTCGGCGCCACGCTCGCCGCCGCTGTGATGGAGGCCGACGGTGACGCCGTCCGGCGGCCCTCCGCCCTCGAGGTCGGCGAGCCGGTGATGGAACGGCGCCTCGACGAAATAGCGCGACAGCGGCGGAAAGCGGTGCAGGGCGTAGAGCGCCTCGAGCGCGCGGCAGAACGTGCGCAGGCTCGCGATCATCTTCGGGATCGCTTCGTGCGGCCCGGCCGCGGCCAGGAACATCTCGAGCGAGCGACGCGTGAGCTCCGCGCCGTCGGCGAAGCGCTCGTGGAACGCGGCCAGCGGGGCGGGCGGCGGCGCGACGCGGTAGGTCGCGAGCGCCCCCTCGAGCTCGTCGAAGTGCGGCTCGAGCGCGCGACGGAGGTTCGGGATCTCGGGCGGGTGAAGGTAGCGGGCCGCGGCCTCGAGCGCGCCGAGCGCCGTCAGCGTCGCGACGCCGGTCCGGCTCAGCGCTTCCTGATAGTCGTCGGAAATCTCGACCATCGCTCCTCGTGCTCGCGCCCCCGCGGCCGACCTCGGTCGCACGCGGCCCGCGCGGGATCGCTTCCGCTTCGCCCGACTCGAGTAACCCCGGCGCGAGCGGCGCGTCACCCTACGGGATGGCCGAACTCCTGGGAAGCCTGCGTCCGAACCGTGAAACGGCGTCGAGCGCCCCGCGTCCAACTCGCTGCATCGCCGCGCCCCGAGGCGACGAGGCTCGGCCGCGACAGGACCCCGCGCGCTCCGGGGCGGCGCCCCGACCGGCTCGCGGGCGAATGCCCCCGGTGGTAGTGCCCAACATCGACATGACGCCCGCCTCGCCTTGCCGCCGTCCGGAGCCGCGCCAGCGCGCGCGTGCGCTGCTCGTCCGCGCGGGCTCCGTCCTGGCGGCCGCCGCGGTCGTGCTGCTGTCCACTCCGCTGGACGCCCGCGCCGAAGCGGTCCGCACGCCGCAGGTCACGGCCGAACTCGTCTCCGAAACGCTGACCGTCGAGCCCGGCAAGCCGTTCACGGTCGGCCTGTCGCTGCGGCCCGAGAAGGACTGGCACACCTACGGCGTCGATCCCGGCGACAGCGGGCTTCCGACGCGCATCGAATGGAACCTCCCCGACGGGCTTCGCGCCGGCGAGATCCAGTGGCCGCAGTCCGTGCAGCTGACCGGGCCTCCGATCGTCACCTACGGGTACGAAAGCGACGTGCTGCTGCCGGTGCGCATCGACGTCCACAACGAGTTCGCGGCCGGATCCGACCTCGTGCTGGTCGCGACGGCGAAGTGGCTCGCGTGCCGGGACGACGCGTGCGTGCCCGGCAAGGCGGAGCTTTCCCTGAACGTCCCCGTCGACACCGGGCCGCCTCGTCCCGATCCGCGCTGGTCAGGCGCGTTCGCCGCCGCGCAGGCGAGCGCGGGCGGCCGCGCGCCGGACGCGACGCCGCCGCCGCCCGGGTCGATGTCGCCTGCCGGCGCGAGCGGAACCCGCGAAGCCTCTGCTTCCGCCGAAGACGGCGCCGTGACGTTCTGGGCCGCCGTCGTGCTCGCGTTCCTCGGCGGGATCGTGCTGAACCTGATGCCGTGCGTGTTCCCGGTGCTGTCGCTGAAGGTGCTCGGGTTCGTTCACGTCGCGCACCACGAACCGGCCGCGGTGCGACGCCACGGCTACGCGTTCACGATCGGCGTGCTGGTCTCGTTCTGGATCCTCGGCGGAGGGCTGCTGCTCCTGCGCGCGGCCGGCAACGCGCTCGGCTGGGGCTTCCAGCTGCAGGAGCCGATGTTCGTCGCCGCGATGGCCGCGCTGCTCACGGCGATGTCGCTGAACCTGCTCGGCGTCTACGAACTCGGCGCGACGGTCTCGGGCGCGGTCGGCCGCTTCGACTCGCGGAGCGGCTACCGCGGTTCGTTCCTGTCCGGGATGCTCGCCACCGTGCTCGCCACCCCCTGTTCGGCGCCGTTCATGGGCACGGCGCTCGGCTGGGCGCTCGTGCAGCCGCCGCTCGACGCGGTCGCCGTGTTCACGTCGCTCGGCGCCGGGATGGCGGCGCCGTACCTCGTCCTCTCGTGCGCGCCGGTGCTGCTTCGCGCCCTTCCGCGACCGGGCGCGTGGATGGAGACGTTCCGCATCCTGATGGCGTTCCCGCTGCTCGCGACGGTGGCCTGGCTGGTCTGGGTCTTCGGCCAGCAGACCGGCAACGACGGCGTGCTGCGCCTGCTGATCGCGTTGCTGCTCGGCTCGCTCGCGATCTGGCTGGCGGCGCGCTTCCCGTCGGGCCTCGCGCGTGCGGTTTCCCGCGGGATCGGCGCCGCGTGCCTCGCTGCCGGCGTCGGACTCGTCGCTTCCGCCACGGCGACCGGCCACGTCGAGACGGCCGCTGCCCCCGCGGCCTCCGGCGAGGTCGCGTGGCAGGCCTGGGATCCCTCGGCGATCTCGCGCCACCGCAGCGAGGGCCGGCTCGTGTTCGTCGACTTCACGGCCGACTGGTGCCTGTCGTGCAAGGTGAACGAGCGCGTGGCCCTTTCCGGCGACGGGTTCGTCGAGATGCTGCGCGCGCACGAGGCGATCGCGATGAAGGCCGACTGGACGCGCGCCGACCCGCGCATCACCGAGGCGCTCGCCGAATTCGGCCGCAACGCCGTGCCGCTGTACGTCGTCTATCCCCCGGACCCCGCGCGCGAGCCGATCGTGCTGCCGCAGGTGCTCACCCCCGGCCTCGTCCGCGAGGCGTTCGAACGCGCCGTCGACGGATGAAGACCGTGGTTATTCGGGCATTTCGGGTCAGAGGTTCAGCACGCGCAGCGCGTTCTCGCGCAGGAACTTCGGCCAGACGTGGTCGCGGAACGGCACGTTCGGCATGTCCGTGAAGATGCGCTCGAGGCTGAGCCCCATCGGGAAATACCCCGCGTACAGGATCTTGTCCGCGCCGCGCGTGTTCGCGAAGTCGACGATCGCCTTGGGGTAGTGCTTGGGCGCGAACGCGCTCGTCGAGTAGTAGAGGTTCGGGTACTTGAGCATCAGCTTGACCATCAGCTCCGTCCACGGCTCGCAGCCGTGGCGGGTGACGAAGCGAAGCTCCGGGAAGAACCAGCAGACCTCGTCGATCAGCTCGACGTGCTGCACCGACATCGGCACGCGCGGCCCCGGCACGCCCGCGCAGACGAAGATCGGGATGTCGAGGTCCACGCAGGCCGCGTAGAGCGGGAAGAACTTCTTGTCGTTGATCGGCACCTGCGGCACGCAGCCGGCCGGGAACGCCGTGGCGGCCTTGACGCCGAACTCCTCGACCGCGCGGCGCAGCTCGCGCACGCCTTCCATGCCGAGGTTCGGGTCCACGGCGAAGCTCGGGATGAAGCGGTCCGGGTGCTCCTTCATCGCGCGCGCGCCGAGCGGGTTGCCGAAGCGCACGCTGATCATCGCGCGTTCGATCCCGTACTTGTCCATCTCGTCGATCGCGATGCCGATGTAGTCGTCGGAGTCGCGCACGGTCGGGATCGCCTTGAACATGTACTCGGCCGGCATCTTGAACAGCTCGCGGCTCTCCTGGTCCATGAGCAGCGGCTTCATGAAGTCGTACCAGGTGCCGCGATCGTCGGTCGGCAGCTCGAGCATCAGGTCGATGACGCCGATTCCGGTCGGCATGGGCATGGGGGGCACTCCTTCGGGGTTGTTTCGTGTCGCGCCCACGGCGTGGACCGAGGACGACGGCCGGCGCCCGTCTCGCGCGGGCTCCCGTCGTTCCCGCACCAGCACTCGCGCCGACGCCGTGGACCGTAAAGGACATTTCGACTTCTCACAAGACGGGGCTACTCTCCGTGCAGGCCTCCGTCGGAGGCCGCCATCGACCGATCGAGAGCCCGAGGAACGCACGATGACGACCGGCACCCCGAAGTCCGACGCGAACGCGGAGCAGATCACCTTCTGGAACCAGGTCGGCGGGCCGCAATGGGTGCGCTACCAGGCCTTCCTCGACCACCAGCTCGACGAGATCGGGCGCATGACGATGGACGCGGCCGGCCTCGAGCCGGGGCACGCGGTGCTCGACATCGGCTGCGGCTGCGGCTCGACGACCCTCGAGATCGCACGCCGCGTCGGTCCGGCAGGGCACGCGACCGGCGTCGACATCTCGCTCCCGATGCTCGAGCTGGCGCGCGAACGAGCCGCCGCCGCCGGCATCGCGAACACGACGTTTCTCGGCGCCGACGCGCAGGTCCACGAGTTCCGCCCGGAGTTCGACGTGCTGTACTCGCGCTTCGGCGTGATGTTCTTCGACGATCCCGTGCGCGCGTTCGCGAACATGAGGAAAGGCCTTCGCAGCGGCGCGCGCGTCGCGTTCGTGTGCTGGCAGGCGATCCACCGCAACCCGTGGATGGCCGTCCCGGTCCTGGCGGCGATGAAGCACGTCGCGATCCCGCAGCCTCCTTCTCCCGAAGCGCCCGGTCCGTTCGCGTTCGCGGACGCGAACCGCGTCGAGAGGATCCTCGCGGAGGCCGGCTACTCGGCGGTCGCCGTGGACGGCCGCGACGTCGAGATCGTGCTCGGCGGCGGCTCCAGCGTCGAGGAAACCTCCGAGCTCGTGCTGAAGCTGGGACCGCTCGGCCGCATCCTCGGGGATGCGACGCCGGAGCTTCGCGGACTCGTGCAGATCGAGGTCCGCCAGGCGATCGAGGACTTCGTGACCGACCGCGGCGTCTGCATGCCGGGCGCGATCTGGCTCGTGACCGCGACCGCGTGATCGCGAAGGCCCTGCTGCAGAGGCCGATCCTCGCGGCGTTCGCCTTCGCGTCGCTCGCGATGACGGTGCCGGATGCCAGGGAAACGATGCTGACCGCACTGCAACGACGCTTCCTGTATTTCCCGATCCGCCAGTTCGTGGCGGGTCCGGCCGACTACGGCTTCGAGCACGAGGAAGTCTGGCTGCGCACGGACGACGACGTCGAGGTGCACGCCTGGTGGTTGCCGGCGGGGCGCGCCCGGGTCGCGCCGGAAGCCGGCGAGCCCGCCCTGACCGCGATCTTCCTGCACGGCAACGCCGGCAACGTCTCGTACTGGGTCGAAGCCGCGACGGTCTTCCGCGACCTCGGCTGGAACACGCTGCTGCTCGACTACCGCGGCTACGGCCGCAGCAAGGGAGAGCCGAGCGAGGAAGGAACGTACCTCGACGCGCGTGCGGCCTGGCTGCACGTCGTTCGCGAGCGCGGCGTCGACCCCTCGCGCGTCGTCGTCGTCGGCCGTTCGCTCGGCGGCGGCGTCGCGACCTGGCTCGCCGAGCACCATCCGATGGCCGGCCTCGTGCTGGAGGCGACCTTCACGTCGATCGCCGACGTCGTCGCGGGGTCGCTGCCGCTGCCGGGGGTCCGATCGCTCGTGCGGCTGGGGTATCCGAGCCTTTCGCGCATGCCGCGCCTCGACGTGCCGCTGCTCGTCGTGCACGGGCGCAGCGACGAGCTCGTGCCGTTCTCGCACGGGCAGGCGCTGTTCGACGCAGCGCCGGGGCCGAAGCGCTTCGTCGAGCTGCGCGGCGGGCACAACGATGCGTTCGCGGTCAGCCGCGGGGATTACGAGGCGGCGCTTCGGGAGTTCGGGGCGGGGCTGGGGGTGCGATGACGCCGGAGGTCAGGCCTTCCACGGCACCGGCAGCCCGAGTTCCGCCAGCTTGGCTTCGCACTCCGCGCGTTCGCGATTGGCCTTGAGGCCTTTCTCGCCCTCCTCGAGCCAGCCGAACGTCTTCGCGGCGGCCAGCGCCGCCTCGCGGTCGCCGCCCGACATCGCGCGGATCATCGCCTGCTCGAGGCGCGTCAGCCCGACGGAGTGGAACTGGTAGTCGAGGAACGCCTCCCACGCGAAGGGACACCACTTCGCGACGATCTGCTCGCCGATCACCTTCGCGTAGTCGCGAATCTCCTCCTGCGCGTGCATGTCCATGCGGAGCCGCAGGAAGTGCAGCAGGTTGTGCAGGTCGACCTTCCAGTAGGCCTCGGTGTAGGTCGAAAGCGGGAGGTCCTTGCGCGCCTGCTCGCGCGCGACCCCGAGGTCGAGGCGCTCCTGGTAGATCTCGCGGGCGAAGTTCTGGAGCTCGGTTTCGCGCGCGCTCAGCATCCTGCCCTGCACCGCATCGATCAGCCCGGAACTGCCCTGTCGATTGTCGCTCGACTGCCCGCGCCATTCGGTTTCCGCGGTGCGCTGGGACGCGTCGATCGCGATCGAATAGCGTGTGCTCATCTCATTGACCGACGCCGTCCTGTGACGGATCCACTGCCGCCAGCAGTCCATCGGGACGCGCACGTGCAGCTTGATCTCGCACATCTCGAACGGGGTCGTGTGCCAGTGCCGCATCAGGTAGCGGATCAGGCCGCGGTCCTCGTGCAGCTTGCGCGTGCCGCGCCCGTACGAGACGCGCGCCGCCTGCACGATCGATTCGTCCGCGCCCATGTAATCCACGACGCGCACGAAGCCGTCGTCGAGCACCTTGAGGGGGACCCCGAGAATCGCATCCAGGGCCTCGACCTGGGGCCGGCCGATCCGGCCGCTGTCGTCACTCATCGCCATCAACCTCGAACTGCTGGAGTCGCCGAACCCTACCCCTGACGGCACGAGGTCGGAAGCGGCGGCATGCACAAGCCCCTCGGTTCCTCGCCTTGACCTGCGAGGCCCCGCCGTGATCTGCCAAGCCGCGTCCCGGCGCGGCCCTGGCCCGAGCCTCGACGGAACAAGGAGGACCTCATGACCATCGACCTCTGGATGCTCGTCTACTCCGCCCTGCTCACCGTCTCGATTCCCCTCGTCTCGGTCATCGGCCTCACGAAGGTGCCCGGCGGCATGGCGTGGGGATTCGGCAACCGGGACGACGCGCTGCCGGTCCCGGCCTGGATCGAGCGCACCCGCCGCGCGCACACGAACATGGTCGAGAACCTGGCGCCGTTCGCCTGCCTCGTGCTGGCCGCGCACCTGGCCGGCAAGGCGGACGCGACGACCGCGCTCGGCGCGCAGGTGTTCTTCATCGCGCG
>CAYYZO010000074.1:10960-20262 GCA_964476185.1 uncultured Myxococcales bacterium | reverse complement strand
CCTCGAACAGCACGTACACGAACGACTGCTCGAACATGCTGAAGCCGCGCACGACGGTGGAGCCGGGCACCGACAGCATCGCCGTCGTCAGCGGATAGGTGACCTGGTCGTCGACGACCTCGGGGTTCTGCCCCGGGTACTCGGTGACCACGATGACCTGAACGTCGGACAGGTCGGGAATGGCGTCGAGCCGAATGTTCTGCGTGCTCCAGACGCCGAGCCCCACGAGCACGGCCGTGAGCAGCAGCACCATCAGGCGGTTGTGGACGCACAGGGCGATGAGGCGGGCGATCATGGCCTTGCCTCAGTGCTGGTGCGCGCCGCCGGGCATCGCGGCCGGCGGGATGGCGGGCGCGGCGGCGGCGCCAGGGGCGGTTGCGGCGGAGGCGCGCTGCGCGATGAACTTGCGCAGCGCGTCCTGCAGCCGGCTCTCGGCGTCGAGCAGGAACTGGCCGCTGACGACGACTTCGTCGCCGGCCGCGACGCCTTCGAGGATCTGCACGTTGCCGCCCTCGGCGGTCCAGCCGACGCGCACGCGGCGAGGCTCGAAATGCCCCGGCTTCTCCCCGACGACGAACGTGACCTGCCGGTCGCCGGTGTCGATCACGGACTCGCGCGGCACCAGCACCGCGCTCGGCGCGAGTTCGCCGCGCAGCACGACGGTCGCGAACATGCCGGGACGCAGCTCGAGGTCCAGGTTCTCGACTTCCATGCGCGCGCTGCCGGTGCGCGTGGTCTCGTCGAGGTGCGGGTGGATGAAAACGATCTCGCCCGAATAGACCTTGTCGGCGTGGGCCGCGACGTGCGCCTCGGCCTTCTGGCCGATCGCGACCAGCGCGAAGTCCTGCTCGTAGACCCGCGCGTCGATCCAGACGCGCGAGTGGTCGACGATGCGCAGCACCTTCTCGCCGGCCTGGATCGCCGCGCCCTCGACGACCGGCTTCTCGGTGACTTCGCCCGTGACCGGGCTGCGGAACGTGATGGTTTCGGGCGCGCGCTCGAGGCGGGAGACCCGCGCGATCTCGACGTCATCGAGACCGAGCAGCTCGAGCTTGCGGCGCGCGGCCTGCCACAGCGAGTCGAGAGTCGTGTCGCGCGGCGTCGCCGCGCGGCGGCGGCGCAGCGTGATCAACTCCTCGACGGCGACCTGGAGTTCCGGGCTGTAGAGCTCGAAGAGCGGGTCGCCCGCGGCGACGTGCAGGCCCTCGGTGTGCGCGAACAGGCGCTGGATCCAGCCCGAGACCCGCAGGTTGACGTCGTGGACGAGCGGCTCGGCTTCCTCGACGAAGCCGGCGACGCGCACTTCGCGCCGCAGCGGACCCTCGATCGCGCGCGCCGTGCGCACTCCCATGTTCTGCACGACCACCGGATCGATCGTGACGACGCTGCCGGCGATCGACGCATCGGTCGCCTCGCTCTCGAGGGGCGTCAGTTCCATGTGGCAGATCGGGCAGTCGCCCGGATGGTCCTGGAGCACCTGCGGATGCATGCCGCAGGTCCACAGTGGGACGTCGGACGCCGCTGGCGCCTTCGCGGCCGGCGCTTCGGCCTCGAGCGGCGTCAGCTCCATGCGGCAGATCGGGCACTGGCCGGGGTGGTCCTGGATCACCTGTGGATGCATGCCGCAGGTCCACAGCTGCCCGGCCGTCTCGCCGGCGGGTCGATGCGCCTGCTCGGCGGCGACCGCGGACGGCGTCAGCGGGCGCGGCGCGAACGGCTCGACGGCCGGTCGCAGCAGCGCGAGGAACGAGAGCGCGACGACGACGAGCGCCGTGCGACGAACGGACGCAAAGAAGCGCTTCATCGCTGGTCCTCCTCGTGGCGGGGCAGGGCGGCGACGCGGATGGCGCGCGCACCGTGGAGCGTTTCGACATCGGCGCCGAGGACCTGCTCGATCGCCGCGACCTGTTTCTCGCGCTCGACGGCCGCGGCGGCGATCTCCAGGCGCACGTCGACGACCACGCTCTCGGCCTCGACGAGGCCGGCGAGATCGACGCGGCCGGCCGAGTATGCGGCCGACGCGACGGCTGCCGTCGTCTCGGCGGCGGGCAGGATGCGCTCCTCGAGCAGGCGGCGCGCGCGCGCGGCGTCGCGCGCGAGGACGAGCGCGGCCTCGACGGCGGAGCGCTCGTCACGGCGCGCCTGTCCGTGGCGCGAGACCGCGGCGCTTCGCATCGCCTTCGCGACGGCGATGCTCGAGCGGATCTCGGCGATCGTGGTCGGCAGCATGATCATCGCGCCGGCCATCTGCGCGGCGCCGCCCGTGATCGAGACCGCCGGATTGACGTCGGGGATCCACTGCATCCCGGCCAGCCCGAGTTCCTCGCCGCGGGCGCGGCGCTCGGCGGCGAGCTCGCGCACGGCCGGTGCATCGCCGGCGGCGGCGACCAGCGCCTCGGGCGGCGGCAGCTCGCGCGGCCGCGGCAGGCGGGTCGGCACGGGGATCGAGGAGGCGTCGCGGATCGCGACGATCGCAGCCAGGCGCGCGCGGGCGGCCTCGACCTCGGCGCGCGCGTCGGCCTCGGCATCCTCGCGCCTGGCGGTGGTGATCCGGGCCGTCAGCGACGGCCCCTGGTCGCCGCCGGCCTCCAGCCCGGCGTCGGCCGCATCGGCGCCGATCGCCGCGAGCGCTCCGCCCTCGCGGGCGAGCCGCTCCCTCTCGGCGGCCAGCGCGAGGTCGAGCCACGCGTCGAGCGCTTCGCGCTGCACGCGGAACTTCTCGGCGCGGAACCTCTCGCCGGCGGCGCGCGCCTCGGCGAGCGCCGCGCGCCCCGCGGCCATCGCCTTGCCGGGCCATTGGAGGTTCTCCATCGTGTCGACGCCGGCGTTGAACGACATGCGGTCGAACGTCTTCACGTTCTCGTCGGAGAACAGGTACGAGTAGCCGAGCCCGAGGTTCGTGTTCGGCCAACCCGACGCTTCGCGCACGCGCTCGACGGCGGCCTTCCAGTCGAACCACGCGGCGCGCACGTCGCCGTTCGCGACGAGCGCGCGCCGGAGCAGCGCACGCCAGTCGTCGCCGCTCCGCGGGGTCGGAAGCTCGGCCTGCGCCGGGCTGCGGCGCATCTCGGCCCTGGCCGAGTCGAGCGCTGCGCGCTCGGCGTGCAGCCCCTTCGGTGTCAGCGCGCAGCCGCTCGCGACGGCGACGATCAGCACCAGTCCGACCGCCGGACGGGATGCCGCGCGAGCGCGGCTTTTTCTCGTTTGCGAGGTCGTCATCGGACCCCTCCACCTGCCTCGGCGCGGGATCGCGTCGAGGCGCCTGGCCGCCGCGCACGCGCGACGGGCGAACCTGTCGGTCCGGTCGGCGGCGGGCTGACGCGCAGCGAGCCGGCGACCGTTTCAGCGAAAGGCCGGTGGCGGGATCAGAGGACCCAGGAACAGAGGACGGAACGGGAAACCGAGGCGCCGGCGCCGGGTGGCGACGCGGCGAGGTCGATGCGGCGCAGCGACCTTCGTGGGGTGGAGGACTCCGCGGGGATGCGCACGACGTCGATGTCGAACTGGACCGGGGCGGGGTTGCCCGTCGCGACCGACGACGGCTGCGAGCCGGTGTCCGCTCGCAGCGAACAGCCGCAGCCCGACCCGGGCATCGCCGTCGCGCAACCGCCGGTCGTCGCCGTGGCCGGCGAGGTGCAGCAGTCGCACTTCGCGGCCGCGACCATCGGCTCGTCCATCTGGCACCCGCCGCCGGCCAGGGCGGGCAGGGGCACGGCGATGGTCAGCGCGAGGACGGCGGCGAGGAGGCGGCGAAGCAGCACGACTGGAATCCCTGGCGGTCAAGATGCGCCCGGGGACGGGTCGTTACAAGCGGCCATCCGCGGGACTTCTTCGGCGCTGCGATCTGGAGATTCCCGGGTGCGTCGGATACGAGCGAACCCTTCCGGGCCGCTGCGGCGGGCGAGAAACGACCTGCCGCGGCGGGAGAAGAAGGGACATGGCTACACTCGGATGGGAAGCATGGGTGACCGTTGCCGTGCTGGCGGTGGTCTTCGGCCTGCTGGCCGGCAGCAACATCGCCGCGGACATGGTCATGCTGGGCGGCGTCACCGCGCTGCTGGTCACCGGCGTGCTGACGCCGAAGGAGGCGCTCGCCGGCATGTCCAACGAGGGCATGATCACGGTCGGCGTCCTCTACATCGTGGTCTCCGGGCTGCAGCAGACGGGGTGCATGGCGCTCGTCGCGTCCAGGATGTTCGGCCGGCCCAAGGGCGTCGGCGACGCCCAGGTGCGCATGATGCTGCCGGTCGCGGCGGCCAGCGGCTTCATGAACAACACGCCGCTCGTCGCGATGATGCTCCCGGTCGTGAACGACTGGGGCAAGAAATTCCGCATCCCCGTCGGCAAGCTGATGATGCCGCTGTCGTTCGCGACGATCCTCGGCGGCCTCTGCACGCAGATCGGCACCAGCACGAACGTGATCTCCGCCGGTTTGCTGCGCGACCGCCTCGCGACGGGCGAACTGTCGGGGCCCGAGATGGGGATGTTCACGATCACGTGGGCGGGCGTCCCGATCGCGATCGCGGGCATCGCGTACATGCTGGCGGCGAGCCGCTGGCTGCTGCCGGACCGCAAGCCGGCGATCGCGACGACCGACGACCCGAAGCAGTACACGGTCGAGATGATCGTGGATCCGGCGGGCCCGGTGGCCGGCCGCACGATCGAGGAAGCGGGCCTGCGCCACCTCCAGTCGATGTACCTGGCGGAAGTGGATCGTCGCGGTGATGTGATCGCGGCCGTCAGCCCGACGCTCCGGCTGGAGGCCGAGGACCGTCTCGTGTTCGTCGGGGTGGTGGACTCGGTGCTCGAGCTGCAGCGCATCCGCGGCCTGCGCCCGGCGACCGACCAGGTCTTCAAGCTCGAGGGGCCCCGCTGGCAGCGCATCCTGGTCGAGGCCGTCGTCTCGGACCGCTGCCCGGTCGTCGGCAAGACCGTGCGCGAGGGCAACTTCCGCAAGCTCTACAACGCGGTGATCGTCGCGGTGGGCCGCGGCCGGGATCGCCTGCAGCAGAAGATCGGCGACATCGAGCTCCGCGCGGGCGACGTGCTGCTGCTCGAGGCGCGCGCGTCGTTCGTCGAGCAGCAGCGCCATTCGCGCGACTTCTACCTCGTCAGCGCGCTCGAGGACTCCTCGCCGACGCGCCACCACAAGGCCTGGACGGCGCTGGCGATCCTCGCGTTCATGATCTTCTCGGTGACGCTGTTCGACCACATCGCCTGGTTCGCCGACCGCGATTTCTCGATGCTGCACGCCGCCACGCTCGCGGCCGGCCTGATGCTGGCGACCGGGTGCTGCTCGGTCGACTCGGCGCGCAAGTCGGTGGACTTTTCGGTGCTGCTGCTGATCGCGGCGGCGTTCGGCCTCGGCAAGGCCATGGAGAAGACCGGGCTCGCCACGGCCATGGCCGCCTCGATGCTCGACTTCGCGCAGGGCGACGCGTTCCTGGCCCTGGTCGCGCTGTACGGGATGACGATGCTGCTGACGGAGCTGCTGTCGAACAACACGGCCGTCACGCTGATGTTCCCGATCGTGCTCGCGGCCACGCACCAGCTCGGCGTCGACTACATGCCCTACCTGATCGCGATCACGATCGCGGCCTCGTGCGGCTTCGCGACGCCGATCGGCTACCAGACGAACCTGATGGTCTACGGCCCGGGCGGTTATCGATTCTCGGACTTCGCGCGCTTCGGCGGGCTGCTGAACCTGCTCGTCTGGGCGATCGCGATGGTCGTCATCCCGTGGGCGTTCCCGCTGCGCGGGGTGTAGCGCGGCCGTCGCCCGTCGGACCGGGCCGCGGGTTCACCCGACCTGCACCGGAAGGCTCTCGATGCCGCTGATGAAGTTGGACGGCCGCCGCGGCGGCGCGTCTTCGCTCGCCGGGCGGATGTCGGCGAGGCGCCGCACGGCTTCCTCGAAGAAGACGTTCAGCTCGAGGCGCGCGAGGCTCGCCCCGAGGCAGTAGTGCGTGCCGAAGCCGAACGCGAGGTGCTCGTTCGGCGTGCGGCGGACGTCGAACGTCTCGGGATCGCGGAACACGGCCGGGTCGCGGTTGGCCGCGGGGTAGAGCAGCAGCAGCTTGTCGCCTTCGCGCAGCGTCCTGCCGTGCAGCTGCGTGTCGCGCGTCAGCGTGCGGTTCATGTTCTTGATCGGCGTCACCCAGCGCAGCATCTCCTCGACCGCCGCCGGCACGGCCTCGGGGTGCTCGCCGAGCCAGCGCCACTCGTCGGGGCGGCGCAGCATCTCGGCCATGCCGCCGGAAAGCACGTGGCGCGTGGTCTCGTCGCCGCCGATCAGGATCAGCAGCGCCTCCGCGACGATGTCGGCATCGTCGAGCTTCTCGCCGTCGATCTCGGCGTGCGCGAGGATGCTGAACAGGTCCGGCTGCGGCGGCTCGGCCCGGCGCGCGTGCAGGACCGCGTAGGCGTGCTCGAGGAACTCCCGGAACGCCTGGTCGGCGCGCGCGAAGACCTCGGGATCGGTCGCGCCGCTTCCGCGCACCATGTCGTCGGACCAGCGCAGCACGTCCTCGTAGCGCCCGGGCTCGACGCCGAGCATGTCGCCGATCACGATCAGCGGCAGCCACGCGGCGACGTCCGCGACGAAGTCGAACCCGCCCTTCGCGCGCGCCTTCTCGATCAGGTCGGCGCTGAGCTGCCGGATGCGCGGCTTGCGGTCGAGCACGCGGCGCACCGTGAAGCCCTTGTTGACGAGACCGCGGCGCCGCCGGTGCAGCGGGTCGTCGAGGTTGATCATGAACGGGAAGGCGGGGGTGTCGGGACGATTGCCTCCGCCGTTGCAGAACGTGCCCGGGTCGCGCGAGACGGCGAGCACGTCCGCGTAGCGGGTCACGCCCCAGACGCCGCCGGCCTCGTCGCGGTAGACGGGCTCGTGCTCGCGCATCCAGGCGAGCTCCGCGTACGGCTCGCGCGCCCACCAGTCGCCGTCGAGCAGGCGGATGTCAGGGCGGTTCACCGGCGGCCTCCCGCGCGGGCGAGCGGCAGCGACGTGCGGTATTTCACCTGCTTGAGCGCGAAGCTCGACTTGACGCTCGAGACGCCGGGGATGCGCGTGAGGTGGTCGAGCAGGAAGCGCTCGAACGCGGCGACGTCGGGCACGACGACGCGCAGCAGGTAGTCGGCGTCGCCGGTCATCAGGTAGCACTCCAGCACCTCGGGGCGCTCGAGGATGCGCTTCTCGAACGTCTCGAGGCCGTGGTCGGCCTGGCGCTCGAGGCTGACCTGCACGAACACGCTGACGCCGAGGCCGACGGCGCCCGGATCGAGCAGCGCGACGTAGCTGCGCACGATGCCGCGCTCCTCGAGGTCGCGCACGCGGCGCAGGCAAGGGCTCGCGGAAAGCCCGACGCGCCCCGCGAGGTCCACGTTGGAGATGCGGGCGTCGTCCTGCAGCACCTCGAGGATCCTTCGGTCGATCTCGTCGAGCGCGCGCGGGGCTTCTTCGTCGGTGTTCGCGGTCACGCGCGCAATCTGCTGGGCGGTCCGAGTCGGCGCAAGCCGGCGGGACCGCGCGAGGCGCGCGCGTCGGGAACGGGTCGGCTTCCGCGTCGCGCGCCGGCGCTTGTCGCCGCGCCCGTCCCTCGCCATAACGCCCGGATCCACGCGGCGGGTTCGCGGCAGGCCGGCCTGCCGCGAACGCATCCGGCAACCGCCGGGCCGCGAGCAGGTTGCAACGAACTCGTCGGGCCGGAACCTGTCCGTCCCGGACTCATCCTCAAGGAGAACCATCGTCATGGAACTCGTACTTCGCAGCGGAGCCTTCGACGGCGAAACCCACATCGTGACCGGAGCCGCCCAGGGCATCGGCAACCGCGTGGCGGCGGTGCTCGCCGCGCACGGCGCGCGCGTGGCGCTCGTCGACCTCGACCGCGGCAAGCTCGAGGAGGCGCGCGCGGAAATGAAGCCGTACGCGCCCGTCGAGCCGCTCGTCCTGCCTTGCAACGTCTCGAAGGAAGACGACGTGCGCGCCGCGGTGGCCGCCGTCATGGAGGCCAGCGGCCAGATCAACGGCCTCGTCAACGTCGCCGGCATCACGCGCGACGCGCGCATCGTCAAGAAGGACTTCGCGGAGTTCCAGACGGTGCTCGGAGTGCACCTGAACGGGACCTTCCTGTTCACGCGCGAGGTCGGGTTCCAGGACTGGCACCCGCGCTTCAAGGCCAACGGCAACAAGCCGCTCGACGACGGCCAGAACCGCTTCATCGTCAACTTTTCGTCCGTGAGCGCGCGCAACGGCAACATCGGCCAGATCGACTACACGGCCGCCAAGGGCGCGATCGAGTCGATGACCAAGACGACGGCGCGCGAGTACGCGCCCTACGGCGCCCGCGTGAACGCGATCGCGCCGGGCCCCGTCAACACGCCGATGCTCGCCGGCGTCCCGAAGGAAGGCATCGACGCGTTCGCGCGCGCGACGCTGATCGGTCGCGTCTGCGAGCCGGTCGAGATGGCGCGCACGGTCGCGGCGCTCGCCGACGGCAAGCTGACGGCGTACGTGACCGGCATCGTCCTGCAGGCCAACGGGGGGCTCCGGCTCGAGTAGCGGTCGCGCGGCCGCCGCTCCCGAGGAAGGACGTCGCGATGTTCCCGGCCGACCAGCAACTCGTGCTCGCCGCGTGGGCGGTCGTGGTCCTCGCGCTCGCGGGGCTCGGCCTGCTCGCGAGGGGCGTGTTCGGCCCGCGCGAGGACGACGCGGGCGCGTTCTGGACGTCGTTCTGGACCGGCTGGGCCCTGCTGCTCGCGCTGCTGCAGGCCTGGCACCTGTTCCTTCCCGTCGACGACCGCGCGCGTGCGGCAGTGCTCGTGGCCGGCGCGCTCGGTCTCGCGACGGCTGCGCGAGGCCTGGTCGGGTTCGTGCGCGCCGCGACCGCCGCGGCGTGGGCTCGCGCCGCGAGCGCGACCGCGGCGTGCGCGGGGACGGCGTTCTGGTTGTCGCACCTGTCGATGGCGGGGCCCCGCTTCGGCGACACCGGCATGTACTTCGTGCCGACCGTGCTCTGGTACGACACGCACGCGATCGTGCCGGGCCTCGCGAACCTGTTCGTGCCGCTCGGGCACAACCTGTCGTACCTGCTCTATGCCGCGCTGCTCGACGGCGGCCCGCTCGCGCACCGGTTCTGGCACGTGGCCAACAGCGTGCTCGTCTTCGCACTGCTCGCGCGCGGGATCGCGGGCGCCGCGCGGATCGCGCTGTCGCGCTCGCGCGAGACGACCGCCGACCTGTTCCACCTGGTCGCCCTGGTCCCGACCGTCGACCTCGCGGCGACGCTCTACCTGACGAGCGC
>CAYYZO010000074.1:5366-10860 GCA_964476185.1 uncultured Myxococcales bacterium | reverse complement strand
GCGCGCGGCCTCGTCCTCGCGGCAGCGGTCGCGCTCGTGCCGCTGGGACCGTGGACGGTGCGCAACGCGATCACGAGCGGGCTTCCGCTGTACCCGGTCTCGTGGATCGCGTTGCCGGTGGACTGGATCATGCGCGCGGACGCGACGGCGTGGATCCAGGGACCGATGGAGATGGCGCCGCTCGCGACGATCTTCACGGCGCCGGAATGGTGGCGCACGCGGCTCGTCTCGCTCGGCTGGGCGGAGGGCGACGTGCTGCGCCCGCTCGCGATGGTCGCCGCCGGCTTCGTCGGCGTGGCGCTGCTGCGACCGGTCGACTGGTGGCGCGGCCGCCGCGGCCCGGTGTCCGCGCTCGTGCTGCTCGCGCCGCTCGCGGGCTTCGCGTTCTGCTTCGCGACGACGCCGATGCCGCGCTACCAGGGCGCGACGATCTGGATCCTCGGCGCCGACCTGCTCGTGCTCGCGCTCGCCGCGTCGGTGGCCGAGGGCGGGCGCGTGCTGCGCGCCGCGGTGGTCGCGGCGACGGTCGCAGTCGCGGCGCTGCCGGTCGTGAGGAGCGACGACCCGTGGCCGGCGCTCACCGGGTTCGAGCCGACCAGCCCCCCGCGCCTGCACACGCAGACCCTCGCGAGCGGCCTCGTCGTGAACGTGCCGGAGCACCAGGTCTGCTGGTACGCGGACCTGCCGTGCACGCCGGAGCCGGCGCCGGGCCTGCGGCTTCGCCGCGCCGGCGAGCTCGGGTCGGGGTTCGCGGTCGACGCCCCGGCGGAGGGTTCGGGCAGCGGGACGGGCGGCTGACAACCGGGGGCGGGCGAACCGGCGCTTTGGCGATCGAAACGTGCGCCGTTTCCCTCTCTGGAGGCAGATCGTTGCCGGGTAATCCAGTTGTCCGCAGGAATTCGCAAGGAAAGGCGATCGAGCTTGGTATAGGGTTGCGACCATGCCTCCGCAACCCATCATTGATTGCGCCCCCGGCGCGTCCGCTGCCCTGGGAGCGGCTCCGCTCCCGGACCTGCTGCGCGACCTCGAGCGGCGCATCCTCTGGCTGGCCTGCTGGACGATCCATCACGCGAACCACATCCGGCCGAAGCGCGACGGCCTGAAGGTCGGCGGCCACCAGGCCTCCTCGGCGTCGCTGACGACGCTGATGACGGCGCTCTGGTTCGACAGCCTGCGCCCCGAGGATCGCGTCGCGGTGAAGCCGCACGCGAGTCCCGCCTACCACGCGATCCAGTACCTGCTCGGCCGCCAGGACCTCGAGGCGCTCCAGCGCTTCCGCTCGCTCGGCGGCGCGCAGTCGTACCCGTCGCGCACGAAGGACCGCGACGACGTCGACTTCTCGACCGGCTCGGTCGGGCTCGGCGTCGCGATGACGAGCTTCGCGGCGCTCGTGCGCGACTACGTGCACGCGAAGAAGCTCGCGACCGAGCCCGCGCCGGGCCGCATGATCGCGCTGATGGGCGACGCGGAACTCGACGAGGGCAACATCTTCGAGTGCCTGCTCGAGGGCTGGAAGCACGACGTCCGCAACCTCTGGTGGATCATCGACTACAACCGCCAGAGCCTCGACCTCGTCGTCGAGGACCGGCTGTTCCAGCGCATCGACTCGCTGTTCGAGAGCATGGGCTGGCGCGTCGTGACGCTGAAGTTCGGCCGCCTGCTCACGGCCGCGTTCGAGCGGCGCGGCGGCGGTGCGCTTCAGCGCTGGATCGAGAACTGCCCGAACTCGCTGTACTCGTCGCTGGTCTACCGCGGCGGCGCGGCGTTCCGCGAGCACCTCGTGCGCGACCTCGCCGGCACGGGCGGGATCGCCGAGCTGCTCGACGAGCACGACGACGCGTCGCTGGCGCGATTGATGACGAACCTCGGCGGCCACGACATGGAGTCGATCCTCGACGCGTTCCGCGCGTCGACCGACGAGACGCCGACCTGCTTCCTCGCGTACACGATCAAGGGATTCGGCCTGCCGTTCGCGGGGCACAAGGACAACCACGCCGGCCTGATGAGTCCCGAACAGATGGAGACGCTGCGGCAGTCGATGGGCGTGCGCGAGGGCCGCGAGTGGGAGCCGTGGGAAGGATCGCGGCTCGACGCCGGCGTGCTGGACGCGTTCGTGCAGTCGAACCCCCTCTACCGCCACCCGGCGCGCCGCTACGAGGCGCCGCCGATCGCGGTCCCGGCCCGGTTGCCGGTGCCGCAGGCCGCCGCGGGGCAGGGGGCGCGGATGTCGACGCAGGAGGGCTTCGGCCGCATCCTCGGCGACCTCGCGCGCACCGGCGGCGAGCTCGCCGACCGCATCGTCACCACGTCGCCGGACGTCGCGAGCTCGACGAACCTCGGCGCGTGGATCGGCCGGCGCGGGCTGTTCGAGCGGCTGCCGCAGCGCGATGCGTTCGTCGACGAGAACATCGCGACGACGCAGCGCTGGGTCGCCTCGCCGTCCGGCCACCACGTCGAGCTCGGCATCGCCGAGAACAACCTGTTCGTCGCGCTCGCGGCGCTCGGCCTGTCGCACTCGCTGTTCGGCGCGCGGCTGATCCCGATCGGCACGGTCTACGACCCGTTCATCTGCCGCGGCCTCGATGCGCTGAACTATGCCTGCTACCAGGACGCGCGCTTCCTGCTCGTCGCGACGCCGTCGGGCGTCACGCTCGCGCCGGAGGGCGGCGCGCACCAGTCCGTCAGCACGCCGCTGATCGGGCTAGGCCAGCCCGGCCTCGTGTCGTTCGAGCCGGCCTACGTCGACGAGCTCGCGACGATCCTCGGCTTTGCGTTCGGGCACCTGCAGCGGCCCGACGGTTCCTCGGTCTACCTGCGGCTGTCGACGCGGCAGCTCGAACAGCCGGCGCGCGAGATCGACGCGGCGCTCGAGCACGACATCGTCCACGGCGCGTACTGGCTGGAGCCGCCCGGCGACGGCGCGCGCCTGGCGGTCGTCTCGGCCGGCGTCGTCACCGACGACGCGCGCCGCGCGCTCGAGCTGCTGCGCGAGGACGTGCCCGAAGCCGGGCTGCTCGTCCTGACGTCGGCCGACCGCTGCCACGCGGACTGGACGGCGGCTTCGCGGGCCCGTCGCGCCGGGGACGCCGCGGCGACGAGCCACATCGAACGCCAGCTCGCGGCGCTCGCGCCCGGCGCTTCGCTGGTGTCGGTGATCGACGGGCACCCGGCGACGCTGTCGTGGCTCGGCGGCGTCGCGGACTACCGGATCGTGCCGCTCGGCAACGAGCGCTTCGGCCAGTCCGGCGACGTCGTCGACCTCTACCGGATCTGCGGGATCGACACGGACGCCATCGTGGACGCGGCCGCGCGAGCCCTGCTGGAGGCTGGACGATGAAGGTCGAAGTCCGCATGCCGCGCCTTTCCGAGTCGATGACGGAGGGAACCGTCACCGCGTGGTTCCTCGGCGAAGGCGACGAAGTTCGCGAAGGCGACGCGATCGCCGAGATCGAAACCGAGAAGTCGACCGTCGACCTGCCGGCGCCGGCGTCCGGCGTGCTCGCTCGCATCGCCGTCGCTGCCGGCAGCGGGGCGGTCGCGGTCGACGCTCTGCTCGCCGAGATCGAGACCGAAGGCGCGGCGGCGACGCGCGGCGGGCCCGTTTCACTCGCGGCGGCGCGCGCCGGGCGCGAGGTCCCCGCCGAGGCGGTCGCGCCGGCGCAGGCTCGCGCGGCCGGCGAAGCAGCGACGCGGGAGCGGTCGAAGGCGGCCTCGCCGGTCGCCGCGCTGGCGTTGTCGGCCGAGTCCGCCGCTGCTCCCGCGACGGCGCCGCGGAACGACGAGGCGGTCGCGGCGACGCCGCTCGCGCGACGGATGGCCGCGCAGGCCGGCATCCGCCTGGCGTCGCTCGCGCCGACCGGCATCGGCGGCAAGGTCTGCAAGGCCGACGTCGAGGCCGCGCTCGGCGGCGCGGCGGCGTCGAAGGTCGCCGTGCTTCCGTCCCGTGCGCCGGCGCCGGCGGCGACCGGCACCGACGACGTGGTCGTCCTGATGTCGCGCGTGCGCCGCACCGTCGCCGAGCGCATGACCCGCGCGAAAGCGACGATCCCGCACTTCTACCTGTCGGTGGACTGCCGCGTCGACCGGCTGCTGGACGTGCGCCGCGTGCTGAAGGGCGACGGCGTCGACGTCTCCGTCAACGACTTCGTGGTGCGCGCGGCCGCGATCGCGCTCGGGCGCGTGCCCGAGGCGAACGCGTCGTGGAACGACGGCATCGTCCGGCACGCGCGCATCGACATCGCGGTCGCGGTCGCGCTCGACGACGGCCTCGTCACGCCGGTCGTTCGCGGCGCCGGGAGTCTCGGGCTGGCCGGGATCTCGGCCGCGGTGCGCGACCTCGCGTCGCGCGCGCGCGCCGGCTCGCTCGCGCCGCACGAGTACGACGGCGCGACGTTCACGATCTCGAACCTCGGAATGCACGGCGTCGGAGAGATGTTCGCGATCGTGAACCCGCCGCAGGCCTGCATCCTCGGCGTCGGCGCCGCCGAGCCGCGCCCCGTCGTCGAGGCCGGGCAGGTCGTGGCCGGCACGGTGATGACGCTGTCGCTGTCGGCCGACCACCGCGTGCTCGACGGCGCGACCGGCGCCCGGCTGCTCGCCGAGGTCCGGCGTCTGCTCGAGGAGCCGGCGCGGATGCTCGCCTGAACGGGCGCGTGATGGCGGCGGCAGAGCAGCGATACGACGTCGTTGTGGTCGGCGCCGGCCCGGGCGGCTACGTCGCCGCGCTGCGCGCGGCGAGCCGCGGCCTGTCGGCCGTGGTCGTCGAGCGCGAGCGCGCCGGCGGCGTCTGCGCGAACCGCGGGTGCATCCCGACCAAGTCGCTGCTGCGCTCGGCCGAGGTCTACGCGCTCGTGAAGGAAGCGGGCACGTTCGGCGTCGTCGCGCGTGACGTGTCGTTCGATCTCGCGGCCGTCGTCGAACGCGCCGGCGCGACGGCCGCGCGCATGGAGCAGAACGTGGAGGCGCTGCTGCGCGCTGCGCGCGTGCCGCTGCTGCGAGGCGCCGCGCGGCTCGCCGGCCGCGGCCGTGTCGCGGTCCGCGCGGCCGACGGCGGCGAAACCACGCTGGAGGCCGGCCACGTCGTGCTCGCGACCGGCGCGCGGCCGCGCGTGCCCGCCGGGCTCGAGCCGGACGGCAGGCTCGTCTGGACGTATGCGGAGGCGCTCGCGCCGCGGCAGATGCCGACGTCGCTCGTCGTCGTCGGCGCCGGCGCGATCGGCGTCGAGTTCGCGTCGTTCTTCCGCACGCTCGGCGCCGAGGTCACGCTTGTGGAGGCCCGTGACCGCATCCTGCCCGCCGAGGACACGGAGATCTCCGAGGCGATGCGGCGCGCGATGCGCAAGCAGGGCGTGCGGGTGCTGACCGGCGCGACGGTCGCGGCGCTCGAACGGGGTGATGATCGCGTGAGCGTCGCCGTCGAGGCCGCGAGCGGCACGGAAACCGTCGTCGCCGGGCGCCTGCTCGTCGCGACCGGCATCCAGGCGAACGTCGAAGG
>CAYYZO010000074.1:0-5266 GCA_964476185.1 uncultured Myxococcales bacterium | reverse complement strand
CTGCGCGTCGGCCGCGCGACCTTCGTCGCGAACGGCAAGGCGCGCGCGCTCGGCGACACGGCGGGACTCGTGAAGACGGTCTTCGACGCGAACACGGGCGAGCTGCTCGGCGCGCACCTCGTCGGCCCGCACGTGACGGAACTCGTCGCGACGTTCGCGCTCGCGCGCACGCTCGAAGCCACCGAGGCGGAGATCCTCGCCACGGTCTTCGCGCACCCGACGCTCGCGGAGGCCGTCCACGAAGCGACGGCGGCGGCGTTCGCGCCGGCGGGTCCGGCGGCCTGCCGGCCGGATGGCCCGGGCGCGTCGGGGCGGACGGGCGAGGCCGCCTCGAGGCGTTCCGGAACTTGACGACCGCTCTCCCTCGATCTGCAGAAGTGGGAATCCGCCGCGACCCCGCACGCGGAACCGTTACGTTCGGCTACGCGGGCGGTGCTGGCGCGAAAGATGCATCGAGGTTCCCGAGAGACGCCGCGAGAGGTGCGTCCCGGGAGGAACGCCGGTGCCTGACCAGCACGCGCGCACGACCGACGGGCTGCGGATCCGGATCGAGGGATCGGTCCAGGGAGTCGGGTTCCGCCCGTGGGTGCACGCGCTGGCCACCCGCCGCTCGGTCGCCGGCCGCGTCTGGAACGACGGCGGCAACGTCACCATCGAAGCGTTCGGTGATGCCGCCGACCTTCGCGAGTTCCTGCAGGTCCTGAAGTCTCCCCCGATGCCCGCCGCCCGGATCGCCGCGCTGCGCGCCGATCCGATCCCGCCCAGGCCGTCCCGCGGCTTCTCGATCGTCGACAGCACCGGCGGCGTCGATCGCCGCCCCGCGATTCCTCCCGACCTGGCGACCTGCCCGGACTGCCTGCGCGAACTGTTCGATCCCGCCGACCGGCGGTTCGGGTACGCGTTCACGAACTGCACGCGCTGCGGGCCGCGCTACACGATCGCGACGGGCGTCCCGTACGATCGCGAGCGCACGACGATGGCCGGCTTCCCGATGTGCCCGGCCTGCCTCGCCGAGTACGAGGACCCGGCCGACCGGCGCTTCCACGCGCAGCCGAACGCGTGTCCGGTGTGCGGGCCGCGGCTCGAGCTCGTCGAGGTCGGCGCGCGTCGCGGAGCCGGCTCCATGCGTCCGGTCCAGCGTGCCGCGGAGCTGCTGCGCGCGGGCCGCATCGTCGCGGTGAAAGGACTCGGCGGCTACCACCTGGCTTGCGATGCCGGTTCGGAAGAAGCCGTCGCGCGGCTGCGCCGGCGCAAGCACCGCTACGCGAAGCCGCTCGCGGTGATGGCGCCGTCGCTCGCCGACGCGGCAGGATTGGCGGTGCTCACGGACGCCGATCGGGAGCTGCTGGCATCGCCGGCGCGCCCGATCGTGCTCGTGCCTCGCCGGGACGGCGCGCCGCTCGCGCCGTCGGTCACGCCCGGCACGACGCTGGTCGGCGTCTTCCTGCCGTACACGCCGCTGCACGAGTTGCTGCTGCGCGAGTTCGGCGGCGCGCTGGTGATGACCTCGGGCAACGCGAGCGACGAGCCGATGGCGACCGACGACGGCGACGCGCTCCGGCGGCTCGGCGGCGCGATCGCCGACGCGCTGCTGCGGCACGACCGGCCGGTCGCGGCGCGCTGCGACGACTCGGTCGCGCGCGTGCTGGACGGCGCCCCGGTGGTGCTGCGGCGCGGCCGCGGCTGGGTCCCGGCGTCGATCGAGGGCGCTGCCGCGTTCCCGGCGCCGGTGCTCGCGTGCGGGGCGCACCTGAAGAACGCCTTCTGCGTCGGCGCCGGCGCGCGGGCGTGGATGGGGCCGCACGTCGGCGACCTCGAGACCGAGGAGGCCTGCGCGGAGTTCGAGCGCAGCGTCGCGAGTTTCGCGCGCTTCGTCGGCGTCCGGCCCGAGGTCGTCGCGCACGACCGGCACCCGGACTACTTCACGACGCGCTGGGCGCGCTCGTCGGGCGCGGGTCATTGCGTCGCGGTGCAGCACCACCACGCGCACGTCGCGAGCGCGATGGCCGACGCCGGCGTCGAAGGCCCGGTGCTCGGGCTGGCGTGGGATGGAACCGGCGATGGCGGCGACGGCACGGCGTGGGGCGGCGAACTGCTCGCGGCCGACACGGCCGGTTTCGTGCGCGTCGCGACGCTGCGGCCGCTCGCGCTGGCCGGCGGCGACGCGGCGATCCGCGACGTCTGGCGCCTCGCGCTCGCCGCGCTCGACGACGCGTTCGACGGCGATCCGCCGCTCGACGAACTGCGCCTGTTCGACGCGATCGACCCCACGCACGTCGGACTCGTGCGCGCGATGGTTCGCGGCGGCGTGAACGCCCCGCTCGCACACGGCGCGGGGCGGTGGTTCGACGCGCTCGGCGCGCTCGCGCTCGGCCGCCGCGTCTCGCGCTACGAAGGCGAGGTAGCGGGCGCGTTCGGCCTCGCCGCGGCGCCGGGGGATTTCGGCGCGTACGCGTTCGACATCGCGCTCGAGGCGCGCGGCGGGGTTCCGCCCTGCGTCGTCGACCTGCGCCCGACGGTGCGCGCTCTGGTCGCGGACCTCGTCGACCGCGTGGCGGCCGCGATCGTTTCGGCGCGTTTCCACGCCACGCTGGCCGCGGTGGCCGACGAGATGGTGGCCGCGGGCGAGCGGCGCTTCGGGCGGCTGCCGGTCGTGCTGAGCGGCGGCTGCTTCCAGAACGAACGGCTGCTGCACGCTGTCACGGCGCGCCTGTCGGGCCGCACGCCCGTCGCGCGCCACCGGCGCGTCCCGCCGAACGACGGCGGGATCGCGCTCGGCCAGGCGGTCGTGGCGGCGGCGGCGATCGGCGGGCGCGCGTGCGCTCTCGGCCGCGACGCGACGACGCCGGAGGTCGCCTGACATGTGCCTCGCGATCCCCGGCAGGCTCGTCTCGGTGGTCGGCGACGGCGACCTGCGCGCCGGCGACGTCGACTTCGGCGGCGTCACGCGCGCGACGAACCTCGCTTTCGTGCCGGAAGCCGGAGTCGGCGACTTCGTGCTCGTGCACGTCGGGTTCGCGATCGCGACGATCGACGAGGACGTCGCGCGCGAGACGCTCGAGGCTCTCGCCGAGCTCGAGGCGCTGGCCGCCGCCGCGCCGTCTCCGGGGGAGTCGAGGGGAGGGCCGGGCTGATGCGCCACCTCGACGAATACCGCGACCCGAGCGCGATCCGGCGCGTGCTCGACCGCATCGCCGAAGCGCTCGCGCGGCCCGCGACGCTGATGGAGGTCTGCGGCGGGCAGACGCACGCGATCCTCAAGTTCGGGCTCGACGAGCTGCTGCCGCCGGGGCTGCGGCTGATCCACGGACCGGGCTGCCCGGTCTGCGTGACGCCGCTCGAGCAGGTCGATCGTGCGCTCGCGATCGCGGCCGAGCCGGACGTCGTGTTCTGCTCGTTCGGCGACATGCTGCGCGTGCCGGGCTCGTCGGGCGACCTGCTCGTCGCGAAGGCGCGCGGCGCCGACGTGCGCATCGTGCTGTCGCCGCTGGACGCGGTCGAGGTCGCGGCGCGCGAGCCGGGCCGCCGCGTCGTGTTCTTCGCGGTCGGCTTCGAGACGACGGCGCCGGCCAACGCGATGGCGGCGCTCGCGGCGCAGCGTCGCGGTCTCGCGAACTTCTCGATGCTGGTTTCCCACGTGCTCGTGCCGCCCGCGCTCGAGGCGCTGCTCGCGGCCGACGGCTGCGCGATCGACGGCCTGCTGGCCCCGGGCCACGTCTGCGTCGTGACCGGCCAGCGCGACTACGAGCACCTCGCGGCGCGCCACCGCATCCCGATCGCGGTGACCGGCTTCGAGCCGCTCGACCTGCTCTCGGGCGTGCTCGCGGTCGTCGAGCAACTCGCCCGCGGCGACGCGCGCGTCGACAACCGTTACGCGCGCGTCGCGTCGCCGGACGGCAACGACGCCGCGATGCGGTGCGTGCGCGAGGTCTTCGAGGTGCGCGACCGCAAGTGGCGCGGGCTCGGCGAGATCCCGGCGAGCGGCTACGGCCTGCGCCCGAAGTACGCGCACCTCGACGCCGAGCGCGTCTTCGGGCTGGAGTCGCTGCGCGTCGACGAACCGGACGACTGCCCGAGCGGGCTCGTGCTGCAGGGCCGGCTCGTGCCGACGGCGTGCCCGAACTTCGGCCGCCGCTGCACGCCGGACCGCCCGCTCGGCGCTCCGATGGTCTCGGCCGAGGGCGCGTGCGCGGCGTACTTCCACTACGGGCGCGAGGGCGTGCCGGACGGGACCGCGTCGTGCGCGGAGGCCGTCGCATGAAGGCGGGCGGCACGAGGCCGTTCGACGCGCTGGCCGCGGCGCTGGCGTGCCCGCTCCCGTTCGACCAGGACGAGGTCGTGCAGCTCGCGCACGGCGGCGGCGGGCGCAAGACCGCGCACCTCGTCGAACGGATGTTCGTGCCGGCGTTCTCGAGCTCCGCGCTCGAGCAGCTCGGCGACGGCGCGGTGCTCGAGACCGGCGGCGGGAGGCTCGCGTTCTCGACCGACAGCTTCGTCGTGCAGCCGGCGTTCTTCCCGGGCGGCGACATCGGCTCGCTCGCGGTGCACGGCACCGTCAACGACCTCGCGATGTGCGGCGCTGAACCGCTGGCGTTGTCGGCGGCGTTCGTGATCGAGGAAGGATTCGCGATGGCCGACCTGCGCCGCGTCGTCGCTTCGATGGCCGAGGCGGCGCGGGAAGCCGGCGTTCCGATCGTGACCGGCGACACGAAAGTCGTCGACCGCGGCAAGGGCGACGGCATCTACGTGAACACCTCCGGCGTCGGCCGCGTGCGCGACGGCGTGCGCGTCGGGCCCGAACGCGCCCGGCTGGGCGACCAGGTGCTGGTGTCCGGCCCGGTCGGCGACCACGGCATCGCGGTGATGGCCGCGCGCAGCGGGCTCGACCTGCAAACGGCGGTCGTCTCGGATTCCGCGTGCGTGCTGCCGCTCGTGCGCGCGCTGCTCGACGCGGCGCCGGACGCGCGCACGCTGCGGGATCCCACGCGCGGCGGACTCGCGACCGCGCTCTGCGAGATCGCCGCGAGCTCCGGCGTCGGGATGCTGCTTGACGAGGCCGCGGTTCCGGTGCGGCCCGAGGTTCGAGCAGCCTGCGAACTGCTCGGCTTCGATCCGCTCTACGTCGCCTGCGAGGGCCGTTTCCTCGCGATCGTTTCCGCCGATGACGCGGAGCGCGCGCTGGCTGCGCTCGCCTCCTTGCCGGCCGGCGCCGCGGCCCGCCGCATCGGCGAAGTCACCGAGGGGCCTGCCGGCCGCGTGCTGCTGC
>CAYYZO010000073.1:13641-20653 GCA_964476185.1 uncultured Myxococcales bacterium | reverse complement strand
CGATCGACTCGGCGAGCCTGATGAACAAGGGGCTCGAGGTGATCGAGGCGCGCTGGCTCTTCGACGTTCCCCCCGCGGACATCGAGGTGCTCGTGCACCCGCAGAGCATCGTGCACGCGCTCGTGCGATATCGCGACGAATCGGTGGTCGCGGTGCTCGCGCTTCCCGACATGACGATCCCGATCGCGTACGCGCTGGCGTGGCCGGACGTGCTCGAGCTCGCGCACCTCCCGCGCCTCGACCTCGCCGAGACGGGCACGCTCACGTTCACGCGCCCCGACCTCGAGCGCTTCCCGTGCCTCGGGCTGGCCTGGCGCGCGCTCGCCGCCGGCGGCGCGATGCCGGCCGTGCTGAACGCCGCGAACGAGGTCGCGGTCGCGCGTTTCCTCGCCGGCGAGATCCCGTTTCCCGACATCGCCTCGACCGTGGCCGCCTGCATGGACGCGTGGCAGGGCGCGGCGTGCGACTCGATCGCCGAACTGCTCGCGGCCGACTCGTGGGCCCGGCAGGAGGCCGCCGCCTGGCGCGCGGCTCGCGCGGCCTCGTGAAGAAGACGCGCCGCGGCCGCCGGCCGCAGGACGAAGCCGCGAAGCCGGAGGGCCAGGCAGCGAAGCCGCCGGGCGAAGCCGCGAAGCCGCGCCCCGAAGACACGAAGCCGGCGGCCGCGTCCGATCGATCTCCGGCCGAAGCCGCGCGCCCGGCCGCGCCCGATCCCGCAGCGACGTCGGCCGCCGCGCCGGCCCGCGCCGCGGGACGATCCTTCTTCGACGTCGTGGCGGCGCGGCTTCCCTGGTGCGCGCTGCTGGTCGTCGCGCTGTTCGCGATCCGGCGCCTCGACGATTTCGACACGTGGTGGCACCTCGCGTCCGGCCGCTGGATCGTGCGCAACTTCGCGATCCCCCGGACCGACGTCCTTTCGTTCACGGTGCCCGGCAACGAGTGGGTCAACCTGCAGTGGCTCTACGACGCGCTGCTGTACGGCCTCTGGACCCTCGGCGGCGCCGACGCGCTCGTGCTCTCGTCGGCCGCCTGCTTCGTCGGCACGTTCGCGCTGCTCGCGCGGCACCTCCGGCTGCACGCCGGCGCGCTCGTCACGACGCTGATGCTGCTCTGGGTCGCGACGATGGTGAACGAGCGCTTCCTGATTCGACCCGAGATGGCCTCGTTCCCGCTGCTCGCCGCCGTGCAGCTCGTGCTAGCCGAGGGACGCTCCGCCCCGGCGCGGCTGCGTTGGCTGGTGCCGCTGATGATCCTTTGGGCGAACATGCACTCGCTGTTCATCCTCGGGGTCGCCGCCATCGGCTGCGCGGTCGCCGGAGCCTTCGTCGCCGAGCTTCCGCTGCTCCCGGCGGCGTGGCGCCGCGACAGCGCGTGGCCGGTCGCGGCGCGGCGCGAGCTCGTCGCCTGGGGCGCCGCCGCCGTCGCGGCGACGCTCGCGAACCCGTACTTCCACCGCGCGCTGCTGTTCCCGCTCGAGCTGATGACCCGCATCGACGGTTCGAGCGGCGTGTACGCCGCGATCGGCGAGTTCCGGCCGCCGTTCTCGGGCTACTTCCTGACGTTCGCGATCGGTTCCTACCAGGTCTTCGTGTTCTTCTTCGTCGCCGTCGCGATCGTGGCCGGACTCGTGCGCGCGACGTCTCGCGGACCGAAGCCCGGCGCGGCGGCAGGCCCGGCGCCGGCGTTCGACGTCGGCGCGCTCGCGTTCGCCGCGGCGCTCGCGTGGCTTTCGCTGCTCGCGCGCCGCAACGTCGGCATCTTCGCGATCGGGGCGGTGCCGTTCGTCGGCGCCTGCGTCGCGATCCTCGCGGCGAGGCTGCCGCGCGCCTGGCAGGCGGCCTCGGCCCTGCCGATGCGCGCGGCGTCGTTCGGCGTCGTCGCCGCGTCGGCCGCGATCGGCGGACTCGTCGTCACCAACCACTGGTACGCGGTCACCGGCGAGACGCACGAGTTCGGGCTCGGGATCTTCGAGTCGAACTTCCAGCCGCGCGCGGTCGAGTTCTTCCGCGAGCTGAACCTGCCGGGTCCGACGTTCAACGACATGACCGCGGGCGGCTACCTGACCTGGGACGATCCGACCGGCCGGGGCGTGTACGTGGACGGCCGCCTCGAGGTCTACGACACGCCGTTCTTCGGCGCCTACCTGTCGAGCCTTTCGAACCTGCAGGCCTGGCGCCGCGACGCCGACGCGCGCGGCATCCAGAGCGTCATGATCTTCCACCGCTGGGGCAACCGGCATCCTTTCCTCCAGGCGCTCGGCTCGTTGCCGGAGTGGCGGATCGTGTACTACGACGAGACCGTCGCGACGTTCGTGCGCGCGAGCGAGCATCCGGACGTCGCGGCCGCCGCGCGCGAGGCGTTCCCGAGGACGTGGCACCAGAAGACGCGCGAGAAGCTCGAGCGACCGTGGCGGGCCGCGTCGTGGCAGTGGAACATCGACCGCTACACCGCGGCGATCGCGTACGGGCGCCTGCTCGAGACGATGGGCGATCGGCAGGGCGCGCAGTGGGCGTTCGAGAAAGCGCTCGAGATCGGCCTGCCGCCCGACTACGAGGTCGAGACGCGCCAGCGCGTCGCGCAGTACCACGCGGCCGCGGGCCGCTTCGCGGAAGCGCGCCTGCAACTCGAGAAGGCCGCCGAGGTCGCGCCCGGCAACGAACAGACGCGCGCGATGCTCTCGAAGCTCGATGGCGTCTCGCGCTGAGAAGGCCGCGCGCCGCGCGGCGCGCGAGGCGGCCGCGGCCAGCGCCGCGGCGACGTCGCTCCCGCGGCCGGGCATCGTGGCGGACTCCCGGCGTGCCGGCGCGAAGCAGCTCGTCGTCGCGGTCGCGCTGCTCGCCGTGTTCGCCGCGCAGGCGCTCGTCGCCGCGCGCCGCGACTCGGTCACGATCGACGAGTACCTGCACCTGGGCGTCGGCCTGAACGCGCTGCACACCGGGGACCTGAGCCAGGATCCCGTCGATTCCCACGTCGTGCGCATGCTCGCCGCCGCGCCGCTGCTGACGGATCCGCCCGTCTTCGAGCCTCCGCCCGGCACGATCTCGTGGGGACTCGGGCAGTACCTGATGGCCGGCAACCCGGAGCGCTACCACTCGCTGTTCGTGAAGACGCGCACGGTGATCGTCGTGCTGTCGCTGCTGGCCGCCGTCGTGATGGCGAAGTGGGCGCTCGACCTGTACGGCGCGGGGCCGGCGCTCGTCGCGCTCGCGCTGTTCGCGTTCTGCCCGTCGCTGCTCGCCCACGGCCACCTGATCACCCTCGACATGGCGGTCACGCTCGGCTTCCTGCTGTCGCTGTACGCGAACTGGCGACTGCTCGAGGCGCCCTCGATCCGGCGCGCGGCGTGGCTCGGGCTCGCGATCGGGGTGGCCAACCTGCTCAAGATCTCCGGCCTCGCGCTGGTCGCGATGATCCTCGTGACGTGGGCGATCCGGATCGTCGCCGAACCCCGGCAGCGCCTGCCGCTCTCGCGCTGGGCGGGCCTGCTCGCGGTCGCCGGCGCGATCGCGATCTTCACGGTCAACGCCGGCTACGGATTCGAGGGGACCTTCGGCCTGCTGCGCGAGTGCACGCTCGCGCCGGGCGGCAAGCTCGCGACGCTGGCCGAGGCGATGCCGTGGCTGCGCCTTCCGCTGCCGCGCTATTTCCTCGACGGGATCGACGTTGCGCTCGAGGTCGGCAAGAACCACGAGCCTTCCTATTTCCTGAACGGCGAACTCTCGTCGGAAGGCTGGTGGTACTACCATCTGGCCGCATTCGCGGCGAAGTGCCCGTTGCCGGTCCTTCTCGCGTCGCTGTTCGCCGCCGCGGCGTGGGCGGCCGGGCGCGGCCCCGGCCGGCGCGAGTACGCGCTGTTCGTGCCGGTCGCCCTGTTGTTCGCGGCCAACGCCGCGTTCAACTCGCTGTACATCGGCGAACGCCACGTGCTCGCGGCCTATCCGCTGTTGTTCGTCGCCGTCTCCCCGTGGATCGCCGGCGGGCTGGCGAAACGGCCCTGGCGCCGAGCGTCGCCGCAGGGGCCGGACGCCGCCCCCGCGACCAGGGCGCTCGCGCTCGCTCGCGCGTGGGCGCCGACGGTCGCCGCGTCCGTGGTGCTCGCGTGGACGGCTGCGGGGACGCTCGCCGTCGCGCCGCGCTACCTGCAGTTCTTCAACGAGCGGGCGGGCGGACCCGACGGCGGGCATCGCGTGCTGATCGACTCGAACATCGACTGGGGGCAGGACCTGATCCGCCTTCGCGAGTACATGGACGCGAACGGCATCGATTCGGTCGCGCTCGCGTACTTCGGGCGCGTGGATCCGCGCGTCTACGGGATCCGCTTCACGCCGCTGGAGCGCGGCGTCTCGCGCGGGACGGCGGTGGTTTCGGCGAGCTTCCTGATGGGGCGACCTTACTTCTGGTACCTCGGCGGACGCATGCGCTGGGTGCCGTCGCGCACCTACGAGTGGCTGCGCGGCTACAAGCCGGTCGCGCGGGTCGGGTCGATGTTCGTCTTCGACCTGGGAGCGGGAGGCGGATAGGCGGCGCGAGCCGCGAGCCGGCGAGATCCCGACGTCCCGGCGAGCGGCTGCGCTCGCTCACCGCTTTCGCCTCGCCTCCGGGCCGGACGCCGGCTGGCGGCCCGCTCCGCGCTTTCGCGGTCGCGGGGTCAGTCGCCGAGCGTTTCGATCGCCACGCCGAGCTTTCGGGCGACTTCCTCGCGGTACATGCGCTGGACGGCGAGCGCGACGGGGCCGGGCTTGCCGCTCCCGATGCGCGTGCGGCCGACGCGCACGACGGGAACGACCTCGATCCCGGATCCGGTCAGGAAGATCTCGTCGGCGGCCAGCAGGTCGCGCACCGTGTAGCGCTCCTCCTTCACCGTGACGAGACGTCGCGCGAGGCGCAGCGTCTTGCGGCGCGTGACGCCGGGAAGCAGGCCCGCCGAGATCGGGGCGGTGCGAAGCACGCCGCGGCGCACGACGAACACGTTGCTGGTGGTGCCCTCGAGCACGGTGCCGCCGCCTCGTCCTTCGGTGTGGTAGATCGCCTCGAAGCCGCCGTGCTTCTTCGCTTCGCGCCTGGCGAGGATCGCCGGCAGGTAGTTCAGCGACTTCACCTGGCGCCACTTCTCCGACACGCCGGTGCCGACGCTGACGAGGTGGACGGAGACGCCCCTGGACTTGGCGTCGCCGAGCGTCGACTCCAGCGGGCGAAACAGCATCAGCGTCGTCGGCGCGACCGTTTGGTCGACGAGCAGGCTGACGGGGCCGTGCCCGCGCGTGATGGTCATGCGCACCGCGCCGTCGCGGTCGAGCATGCGGTTGCGTCGCGCGAGCTCCGCGCAGCGCTCTTCCCACGGTTCGTCCGGGTCGAAAGGGATGCCGATGGCGCGCGCGCTGCCGGCCATGCGCGCGAGGTGGTCGCGCAGGCCGTACGGCCGCCCGCGATAGGTCCGCCACGTCTCGAACAGCCCCTCGCCGAACAGGAATCCGCGGTCGAGCGGGGAAATGGTCGCCTTGGCGACGTCGACGAAACGGCCGTTGAGGTAGCAGATCGCCTTCATGCCCTTGTTCCTGTTCGAAGCGCGGCGGCCGGCCGGCCCGGCGCAGCGCCGGCGAGTGCGCGCCGGAGCGCCTCGCGCTTCAGTTCGGTTTCGTCCCATTCGCGGTCCACGTCGGAGTCGGCGACGATGCCGCCGCCGCTCGAGTACAACGCGCGCCCTTTCGCGACGATCGCCGTGCGGATCGCGATCGCGAGGTCGAGGCGCTCGCCGCCGTCGAACCAACCGATCGCCCCGGTGTACGGGCCACGATCCGTGCCCTCGACTTCCTCGAGGATCTCCATCGCGCGGATCTTCGGCGCGCCCGTGATCGACCCGCCGGGAAACGTCGCGCGCAGCAGCGCGGCCAGGCCGGTCGGCTCGCGCAGCGTCGCGCCGATCTCGGAGACCATGTGGTGCACCGTGGCGAAGCTTTCCACCGTGGCGAAGCGGCGGACCTCGACGCTGCCGGTCTCGGCCACGCGCCCGAGGTCGTTGCGCTCGAGGTCGACGATCATCAGGTGCTCGGCCATTTCCTTGGGGTCGGCCGCGATCGAGTCGCGCTCGGACGCGTCCTCGGCCGGATCGCCGCGGCGCGGCCTCGTTCCCTTGATCGGCCGCGTGACGATCCGCCGGCCGCGGCGCTCGAGAAAGCATTCCGGCGAGTTCGACAGCAACGCGAACCCGCCGAAGTCGAGGAACGCTCCCCACGGCACCGGCTGCACTTCGCGCAGTCGCCCGTAGGCGCCGGCGGGGTCCTCGTCGAGCTCGAACACGCAGCGGCGCGAGAGATTGGCCTGGTAGATGTCGCCGGCCGCGATCGCGTCGCGGATCCGCCCGAACGCGGCGCGGTACGCCTCGCGACCGGTGGCGAGCCAGTCCTCGGCGGGCGGCGCGGCGAGCGGCGGCGGGTCGGCCGACGCCGATGCCGACGCATCGCACAGGCGAATGCGCTCGCTGCGCAGCCCGCGCGGATCCCAGGCGTCGATCTCGTCGTACGCGGACAGCACGGCGAGCGGCGTCCCGATACGGGCTCGCGGCGCCGATCCTCTTGACGCGCTTGTCGACGCAATTGTCGACGCGCGCGGGCCGTCCGCCCAGCGGCCGAGCTCGTAGGAAAGATAGCCGACCGTGCGCGGCAGGGTCGCGCCCTCGAGCCACGGGGGCACCCGGGCCGGCCGCGCGCGGCGGCTCTCGACGAACGACGCGACGTGCGCGATCGGATCGCCGGCCTCGAGCGTCCATTCGCCGCCTCGCCAGAGCCGCACGGACGCGTCGGCTTCGACGACGAGCTGTTCGCGCGGGCGACTGCCGGCGAACGAAGGAAGCGCCGAGAGTCCGCGGTCGAGGAAGAACGCGAAAGGGCGTCCCCGGTGCGCTTCGAAGAACCGCCACGGGACGACAGCGGGGCACTGCTCCGGGGCGGACATCGCAGCGTACCTAGCAGGAGCGGGGCCCGAGACACAGTGACGACGGGGATTGGCCGGCGCG
>CAYYZO010000073.1:0-13541 GCA_964476185.1 uncultured Myxococcales bacterium | reverse complement strand
CGCGCGGGCCGCTGGACGGCGCGCTGTGCGCGCCTTAGGCTCCCGCCTCGTGGATGCGCATGTGCGATTGTTGCAGCAGGTGGCCGCTTCGACGGTGACCGTGGCTGCGGAGATCCCCGAGGGGCACCCGTCGGCCGCGGTGCTGGGCACTTCCCGTGCCGGCACCGGCACCGTCGTCGACGACAGCGGAACCATCGTGACCGTGAACTACGTGGTCCTCGGGGCACAGCGCGTCACGGTCACGGACGTCGAAGGCCGTCGCGTGCCGGCGCGGCTGATCGCGCAGGACTTCGCGTCCGGCATCGCCGTGATCGGCACCGGGGACATCACCTCGACGCCCGTGCGACGCGGCAACTCGCGCGAGGTCCACCCGGGCCAGGACGTGTTCCTGGTCTCGAGCGTCGGGGCGACGGAGCGCCGCAGCGCGAGCGGCTACCTCGTCGCGACCAACGCGTTCGACGCATACTGGGAGTACTACCTGTCGCGCGCCCTTTGGGTCAGCGCGATCAACCCCGGCCTCGGCGGCGCGCCGCTGTGCGACGCCCACGGCCACTTCGTCGGCGTGGTGTCGCTGAACCTCGGCTCCATCGGGCGTGCGACGCTCGCGATCCCGTCGGAGAACTACTACGACCACGCCGAGGAGCTGCTGCGCGAGGGCCGCCGCACGTCGCGGCCGACCCGGGCCTGGGTCGGGATGTTCTGCTACTCCCTGCCCGATCGCACGGTCGTGGCGGGCCTGATCCCGGGCGCGCCCGGCGAGCGCTCGGGCCTCGCCGTCGGCGACGTCCTCGTGCGCATCGGCGAGGAGCCCGTCACCGGTCGCCTGCAGCTCTACGAGGAAATCTGGCGTCGCAAGCCCGGCGACGACATCGACCTGAAAGTCCTGCGCGACGGACACATCGAGAAGGTGACCGTGACGAGCGGGGACGCCGAGGAGTTCTTCTCGATCTGACGGCGCGCGACCCGTCCCCGGCCCTTGGCCGCGGCGGCGGTCCCTCGCGTCAAACGTCGCTCGTTCCGCCCACGGCCGGCTCGACGGCCGGCTCTCCCGGAAGGTCGCGCGGTCCGGTCAGGAACACCGCGAGTCCGACGATCGAGATCGCCGAAGCGAGCGAGAACATCGCGGAGTAGCCGAAGCGCTCGACGACGGTGCCGAACAGGAACGCGCACCCCGAGATCCCGAGGCTGTACGATCCGCTGAACAGGCTCTGCGTCCGGCCGATGTTCTTCGGGCTGCTCCAGTCGGCGATCCACGCGTTCATCGTCGGGTAGAGCATCCCGTGTCCGCAGCCGAACACCGCGCCGATGGCGACGACGAGCGGCATCGAGCGCACGATGGAGAGCATCCCGACCGCGATGGTGAGGGCGGCCATCGCCGGCACCAGCACGGCGCGGCGTCCGATGCGATCGGACACGCGTCCGAGCAGCACGCGGACGCTGACGGCGGCGAGGCTCCAGGCGGTGAAGAACGGGCCGACGCGGCCGATCTCGAAGTGCTGCATCAGCAGAGGCACGAAGGTCTGCGTGGCCCCGAACCCGACGCCGTAGCAGAGCATCGCGAAGGTGGCCGTCCCCACCGCCTGACGCGCCTGCCGGGGGTTGATCGCGCCGCTGCGCACGTGAGCGACGAATTCCGGCGGCCGCGGCACCAGGCAGGCCATCCCGAAGGCCAGGACGCCGAGAACGGCGCCGACCGCGAACATGGTCGGGAAGCCGTAGCGCAGGATGATCTCCTCTCCGATGGCCGGGCTGATCGCGTGCGTGAGGATCGTGGAGATGCCGAACCAGCCGATCGACTCGGCACGGCGCTCGACCGGCGCGAACAGCAGCGCCAGCGTCTGCGCGCCGGTGAACGCACTCGTGAACGCGACGCCCTGCAGCGCCCGGATCACCCACAGCGCCGGGCCGACCTCGTCGATGAACAGGAACGCGATCGAGCAGAGGGCGCCGAGGCCGACCCCGCTGATCAGGAAGCGGCGCCGCCCGAAGCGGTCGAGCAGGTAGCCGATGAACGGCAGCGCGAGCAGCCCGGCGAATCCCTGCATGGCGCCGACGCGTCCGGCGAGCTCGGCCCCGCCGCCCTTGGCGGTGACCCACAGCGGAAGCAGGAAGAAGAACGCGAGGTTCAGGAACGACAGGAAATTGGCCGCCGACACGATGAAGAACGCGCGCGGGATCGGCGAGCGGGCGGCAGGCATCGCGGGTGTCTAGCGAGGCCCCCGCGGACAGGCAATGCGGTTCGATCGGGCCGAGTGGCGGCGGTCTCGATCGCGCGGCGAAGTGCGCGTCGCCGGGTCGCCGAGCCGCCGCGGCCGAGTTGAATTGCGGGGTGCGCCGGGGGATGCTGGCCAACCTTCATGTACGAGACGTTCTTCGGGCTCGGCGATCTTCCTTTTCGCCTGACGCCGGATCCCAAGTACCTGTTCATGAGCGCGAAGCACCGCGAGGCGTTCGCGCACCTCGTGTACGGGATCAGCGAAGGCAGCGGCTTCGTCGCCATCACGGGCGAGGTCGGCGCCGGCAAGACCACGCTGATCCGCGCGCTGCTGGCCGAGCACGCCAAGGACGTGACGGTCGCGTCGATCGTGAACCCGGTCCTGACCTCGACCGAGCTGCTGCAGACGATCAACGCGGAGCTGGGCCTGCCGTCGCGCAGCACGAGCCGCAAGGAACTGACCGAGGAGCTCGCGGCGTTCCTGAAGCAGAACAAGGCCAAGGGTCGCCGCACCGTCATCATCGTCGACGAGGCCCAGAACCTGGACCCCGTCGTGCTCGAGCAGCTGCGGCTGCTGACGAACCTCGAGACCGAGACCGAGAAGCTCCTGCAGGTCGTGCTGGTCGGCCAGCCCGAGCTGCAGGGCATCCTGCAGCGGCACGACCTGCGCCAGCTGAACCAGCGGGTGACCGAGCGCTGGCACCTCGACAAGCTCGATCGCGACGAGGCGATGGAGTACGTGCGCCATCGGCTGCGGGTGGCGGGCGCGCACACGGAACTCGTCGACCCGGCCGCGCTCGAGCTGGTCTACCGGTTCACCGACGGCGTCCCGCGCCTGCTCAACATCCTCGGCCACCGCTCGCTGCTGGTCGCGTACACGCGCAGCCGCGGCCGCGTCGGCGCCGAGGAGGTCACCGCAGCGGCGCGCGAGCTCGGCTACGTGCCGCAGGTCGCCGCCGCGCGCGCTCCGGCCTGGGGACGAATCCTCGGCGGCGTCGCCGCGGCGGGGGCGGCCGCGGTCGTCGCCTACCTGCTCCTGTCTCCCGCGTCCGACGAGGACCTGCGGTCGGCCGCACGGTCGCGCCGCCAGCCGCCGGCGCCGGCCCAGACGGCGGCTGCGCCTGCGGCCGCCGCGGAACCCGCCAGGAACGAACCCGCGCCCGCGCCGCCGCCCGCTCCCGAACCGGCGCCTGCCGCTGTCCCGACGCCGGCTGCCGATCCCGCGGCCAGCGACGCCGCGACGATGGCCGCGCTGGCCAACGGCGCGGTCTTCGACGCCGCGGTCGCCGACTATTCTCGGCTGCTGCAGCTCTGGGGCGCGCAGCCGGTCGTCGATGCCGACCTCGCGAGCGGATCGCTCAACCTGCAGTCGATCGCCGAGTCGCGCGGGCTTCGTTATTTCGCCGTCGAATTGAACGACGCGCTGCTCTCGGTGCTCGACCTGCCCGCGATCGTCGAGATGGCGGTGCAGCCGGCCGAAGGCGTGCGCTACGTGCTGCTGCGCACGATGGACCGCACGACGGGCACGGTGCGCGTCGGCAACTCCCTTTCGATGAGCCTCGGCGCGTTCACCGCCGCGTGGAACGGGAAGGCGCACATCGTGTTCCGCGACCCCGAGGCGCTGCGCTACGATCTCGCGCCGGGCGGAGGCGGGCCGTCGGTCCGCAAGCTGCAGACGATGCTCGTCTCGGCCGGCATGCTCGACGGCAACCCGACCGGCCTGTACGACGACCTGACGGAGAACGCCGTGCGCCGCTTCCAGGAGTCGCGCCACGTGACGATCGACGGCGTCGCCGGGCCGATCACGCAGATCCTGCTCTACAACTCGCTCGCACGCTTCGAGCGGCCTACACTCACCCCGGCGGCCGTCGCGATCCCGCGCGGCCAGGCCGCGCCGAACCAGGGAAGCACGTGAGCAGCATCCTCGACGCCGTCAGCAAGGACGCCTCGCGCTCCGGCAACATGCCGGCCGCTCCACCGCCGCCGCCGCCGTCTTCGGGCCCGGCCGGCGGACCGGGCCGCTATCGTTCCGCGGCGATCGTCGTCGTGTTCGGGGTCGTGCTCGGTGCGGCTGCCGCGCGCCTTCTCGGCGGCGGCGAGGATCCCGCCGTCGACGACATGCTGACCGACAAGGTCCAGATGCGCGCGGGCGCCGGCGCCGAAGCGAAGGGGCCGGAGGTCGCCGTCGCGACGCCGCCGAAGGCCGAGGATACGCCACGGCCGAAGGCCCGGCGGGAAGAGCGCGCCGACAAGGCTGCTGAAAGGAAGAGGGACGCCGTCGCGGCCACCGCTCCGACGCCGCCGCGACCGCTCGTGATTCCGGCGCCGTCCGCCGCGACGGCCAGGCCGGACACTCCGGCGTCCGCGCCGGAGGAACCGGCAGTGGGCCGGGCCAAAGTTCCGGCTCCGCCCCCGGAAGAACCGGCAGCCGCCGCGCCCGCGGCTCCCGTTCCCGCCGCCGAACAGCCTGACGTGGCCGGCACCGAGGACCCGTCCCCGGTCGTCGAACAGCCGGTTGCCACGGCGTCTCGCGCCGCCGCCGTGGTCGAGCCGCCTCCGGCGGAGCCGCAGCCAGTGGAGCCGCAGCCAGCGGAGGCGCGTCCGGTGGCGGCGGCGCCCGTTCGGTCCGCATCACCCGCGACCGACGAGAAGGCGGATCCGAAGACCGCGGTGGTGGTCACCGGCGAGCCGTCCTCGGCCGTGACCAAGCCCGTCGCGGCGGTTCCGGCGCCCGCGGCCCCCGCAACGCCGGAGGCCGCCAAGGCCCCAACGCCCGCCGCCCCGACGATCGTCGCCGGCGAAGCCGTGTCGCCATCGGCTGCCGGTGCTCCCGCGGTGCCGGCCGATGCCGAGCCCGTGGACGCCGACTCGCCGCCCGCGACGGTCCTCGACGATGCGCCCGCCGGGGACGGCGACGCCGCGACGCCTGCCGCGGAACTCGTGCTCGACACGCCTCCGGCCGGAGCGCCGGTCGTGTCGATCCTGTTCGTCGCCTGGTCGCGTGAGCCGGCCGACCGTCTCGTCTCGATGCGCGTCGCGCAGGGCGGCCTCAGCGTCGTGCACGAGGGCGAGTACGTCGAGGGCCTGCAGGTCTCGACGATCCATCCCGAGTCGGTCGACTTCCGGTGGACCGGCCAGAAGTTCCGCGTCCCCGTCCACCCGTTCTGATTCGCCCGCGCGCCTACTGAAGGTAGCCGAGGCTGCGCAGGGTGCGCTCGTCCCGTCGTCCGCCGCCCGCGGGAACGGCGGGCGCGTCCGCCGTCGCCGTTCTCGCGGCGTCCATCTCCCGGCGCCAGGCTTCGAGTCGTTCGGCGAGCCGCTCCGCTTCGTTCGGGTGCGCGGCCGCGACGTCGGACGTGTCGCGCGGGTCGGAGGCGCGGTCGTAGAACTCCCGTGTCGCCCCGCCCGGCGTCGGCGCATGAACGAACTTGTGCGCGTCGTCCTCGGCCATGGTCCAGCGTCCCTCGATGCCCGGGACCTCCAGCCTTGGGTACGCGGTGCCGCGTCCGCGCATCGGCGTCGCGGCGGCGAACAGCGTGCGCCCGCCGCGAGCTGCCGCGAACAGGTCGCGGCCGTCGAACGGGGCTTCGTCGTCCGCGCCGCAGGGCAGCCGGGCCAGCCGGCAAACGGTCGGCGCGACGTCGAGCAGCGAGACGAGATCGTCGCGAGCCCCGACGGGAACGCCGGGGCCGCGCATCATCAGCGCGACGTGCAGGAGCTCGTCGTACAGCGTGTAGTCGTGCGCGAACCAGAGCCCGTGCTCGCCGAGCGCTTCGCCGTGGTCGGACGCGACGACGACGATCGTGTCCTGCGCGCGCCCGAGCTCGTCGAGTCGCGCGAGCAGCCGGTCGATCTCGGCGTCGACGTAGCGGACTTCCCCCTCGTAGAGCCGGCGCGCGTGGTCGAGGGTCGGCTCGTCGTAACCGTCGCCGCGAAAGATGCGGGCGAGGTCGCGATCCTTGCGACGGAAGTCGCGCATGACCGGACTCTCGGGGCCCTCGGCGCCGGCGGCCGACGCGAACGCCGGCGGCGGTTCGTAGGGCATGTGCGGGTCGAAGTAGTGCACCCACATCAGGAAGCGGCGGTCGCCCATCCGTTCCAGCAGCGCGGTCGCCGCGTTCGTCACGTCGGTTGCCGAATTCGTCCGACCGCCCCTGCCCGAACCGTGCAGCCGCTCGAACACGTCGAAGCCGCGGTCGAACCTCGGGCCGGGCCGCACCAGCCATGGATTCGCGACGACCGCAGCCGTGGCGAGGCCGGCCCGGCGCGCGGCCTCGGCGAGCGTGTCGCCGCGCCACGCGGCGAAGGTCGTCCCGGGAACGTGCGTGACGATGCCGCAGCGGTCGGGATAGACCCCCGCGAGCATCGCGGCCATCGCGGGCATCGTGAACGGGGCCGGGGTGGTGGCGCGCCGGAACCGGACGGCGCCTCCCGCCCAGCGGTCCAGGTTCGGGGTCGGGCTCGGGCGGCGCCCGGAGAGCACCCCGACGTGGTCTGCGCGCAGCGTGTCGACGACGACGAGCAGGACCGATGGCGGTCGGTCGGCGCCGCGGCAACCGCCCGCGGCGAGGGGGCCGGCGAGGGCCAGCCCGAGGCACAGCATGACGCGCTGAGCAAGGCACCCCCCACCCGAGTGGGAAATCCTCGGCCCCCCGGCAGTCCGACCGGTCCCCGCCAGGCTGCGGATGACGGTCTGCAACCGTCTGACTTTACGGGTGTTTCTCGGCACCCCGTGGCTCGTGTTCGTCACCCCTCCAACCCTGTTCTTGACTGCCTATCCTCGGATGCGTAGGGTCCGCGCTCGTCCGCGGCTCGAGGTTCTCCTCCGAACAACCCGGCCGCTTTCTCGATCCGACGAAGAGATCGCCAGTTTCCAGCGGGTCCGGCGCCGAGCCGGACTCCCAAGCCGTGCGCCCGGGTGCACACCGTTGGACCAGTGAAAGCAAGCTCGAAGAACGCCAGCTCCTCCTCCCACGCCTCCTCGGACAAGGACGCCGTCTCCACCGAGAAGGTCGTCGCCCAGTTGATCGAGCTCGGCCGCGAGCAGGGATTCGTCACCTACGCGGACATCAACCGGCTGTTCCCCCCGGAGGACGCGTCGCCCGACGACCTGAAGGTCCTCATCAACCTCCTGACGGAAAACGACGTCGAGATCCTCCAGGGCGGCTCCGAGGAAGAGGAGTCCGAGGGCGAGAGCAGCGAGGAAGTCGATCCGGACACGTTCTTCTCCGACGACGACGACTGGGTCCTCGACACCAGCGACGACGACCAGGACCAGAAGGAGCCCGAGCCGGAGCCCCAGCCGGCGGCACTCGCCGCCAAGGTCCCGGCGCCCGGCCGCGACTACAGCGCCGACAGCACCGACCCGGTGCGCATGTACCTGCAGGAGATGGGCAGCGTCCCGCTGCTGTCGCGCGAGCAGGAAGTCACGATCGCCAAGGAGATCGAGAGCGGCCTCCACGAGGTCCGCAACTGCGTCTACGGCCTGCCGATCTCGTCGCTGTACGTGCTCGGGCTGGCCGACATGCTGAAGAACGGCGAGATCGAGCCGCGCGACATCTTCGGCGACGACACCGATGAGGAGCGCGCGACGCCGGAGCGCGACGAGAAGCGCCTCAAGCAGTTCCTGCACGACATCGCGACGCTGCGCCGCCTCTACAAGAGCTACGAGCAGTACATCCCCTCGCGCCTGTCGCCGCCGCTGCCCGGGACCGTCAAGACCCCGCGCAAGCCGACGCCGAAGGAAGAGAAGTTCGCCGCCGCGCGCGAGAAGGTCTCGCAGCACCTCATCTCGATGAGCCTCGGCGAGAAGCACATCAACAACATCGTCGCGAAGCTCAAGGAGGCGCGCGAGAAGGCGCGCGACTACGAGCGCGTGATCCGCCGTGCCGAGAAGCGCACCAAGCGCGACGCGAAGCAGATCCTCGAGGTCGTCAAGCAGGTCTCCTCCGGCAACGCGAACGCCAAGCGCAAGGCCGCCGGGAACCTGCGCATGAGCGTCGACGCCGCGCAGGAACTCGCCTCCGCGATCAAGGACTCGAAGAAGCACATCGCCGAGATCGAGAAGGCCGTCCACATGTCCTTCGACGACCTCGACCACTTCCTGCGCGTGATCCGCCGCGGCGAGGAGCGCGCGATGCTCGGGAAGAAGGCGCTGATCGAGGCCAACCTGCGCCTCGTCGTGTCGATCGCGAAGCGCTACACGAACCGCGGGCTCGGCTTCCTCGACCTCATCCAGGAAGGCAACATCGGCCTGATGCGCGCGGTCGACAAGTTCGAGTACCAGCGCGGCTACAAGTTCTCGACGTACGCGACCTGGTGGATCCGCCAGTCGGTCTCCCGCGCGATCGCCGACCAGGCGCGCACGATCCGCATCCCGGTCCACATGATCGAGACGATCAACAAGGTGCTGCGCACCTCGCGCTACCTCGTCCAGCAGCTCGGCCGCGAACCCACGCCGGACGAGATCGCCGGGCAGATGGAGATGCCGGCGGACAAGATCCGCAAGGTGCTGAAGATCGTGAAGGAGCCGGTCTCGCTCGAGACGCCGATCGGCGACGACGAGGAGAGCTCGCTCGGGGACTTCGTGGAGGACCGGCAGTCGGTCTCGCCGTCGGACGCGGCCGTCGCGCTCAGCCTCGAGGAGCAGACCCGCAAGGTGCTGGCCACGCTGACCCCGCGCGAGGAGCAGATCCTGCGCATGCGTTTCGGCATCGGCGAACGCACCGACTACACGCTCGAGGAGGTCGGCCAGAAGTTCGCCGTCACCCGCGAGCGCATCCGCCAGATCGAAGCCAAGGCCCTGCGAAAGCTGCGCAACCCGCAGCGGGCGCGGACGCTGGAGCACTTCGGCTGAACGACGCGGATCCCCGGTGAGCGAGCCGAAGCCTGCGAAGCCCGGCGCCCAGGCGACGAGCCTGAAGCGCGGGGCCTCCCTGGTCCTGGTGCTGCTGGTCGTCGCGTACGCGGCGATGTCGCAGATCGCCGGGGTGGACCAGCTCGGCGAGGCATGGCGCCGGCTCGAGTGGCACTTCCTGACGCTGCCGCTCTTCGCCACCCTGATCAGCTACGTCACGATGTCGCTCTCGTACGAGGGCATCGTGCGCGCCGCCGGCGCGAGCATCGGCTCCGGCGACATGCTCCGCATCACGCTCGTCGCCAACACCGCGAACTACATCTTCCCGAGCGGCGGCCTGACGGGCTTCGCGCTGCGGCTGGTGTTCTTCACCAAGCGCGGGATCTCGCCGGGGACGTCGGTCGCGATCTCGTTCACGCAGACGCTGCTCACGAACCTGATGCTCGTTCTGTTCGTCGTCTACGGCTTCGTCAGCCTGCTCGCCACGGGTCGCATCGACGGCGGGAGCCTCGTCGCCGCGTCGATCGCCACGGGCCTGCTCGCCGTCGGGTTCGGCGTGCTCCTCGCGATGATCTGGTCGGCGCCGGTCCGCCAGAAGGTCCTGCTGCTCGGCGCGCGCCTGGCCGATTCGGTGCTCGACCGCATCGGGCGGCGGGAAACCTGGGGCAGGCGCGCGCAGCGCTTCTTCGTGCACATCGAGGAGGGCATGGCGCTGTTCTCCGGGCGGCCCGGCGAGATGCTGCTGCCGAGCCTGTGGATCTTCTTCGACTGGCTGTTCATGATGGGCGCGCTCTGGCTCGCGTTCTACGCGACCGGATTTCCGGTCAGCTTCAGCGTGGTCGCCATCGCGTTCTCCGTTTCGTCGGTGGCGTCGTTCGTCACGTTCGTTCCGGCCGGCGCCGGCGTGATGGAAGGGGCGCTGGCGGGCACGCTCGCGGGTCTCGGCGTGCCGCTGGCCGACTCGCTTCTGCCGATCTTCCTCTACCGCTTCTGTTACTTCATCGTGCCGACCGTGCTGGCGTTCGCGCTCGCGCACGGCGCGTTCACCGGCGAGAAGCCGGCGGAGGACGTCCTGTGAGCACCGCGCCGCCGAGCCTCGGCTTCGACGTGGGCGGACAATCGATCAAGGCCGCGCTGGTCTCGCCCGCCGGCGACGTGCTGGCGCAGGCGACGGCGCCGACCGGCGAGGAGACGAACGCCGACGGGCTCGGCGACGCCATCGCCACGCTGCGCGAACGACTGCTCGCGGAAGGGAAAGCGCCCGAAGCCGGCGGGGTCGGCGTAGGCATGGCGGGCGCGCTCGACCGCAGCGGCACGCTGCGCGGCGCGCCGCATCTTCCCCGCCTGATCGGCGTCGGGGTGACGGCGACGCTGGCGTCGCGGCTCGGCGTGCCCGTCGTCGTGCACAACGACGCGGACTGCGCCGCCATGGCCGAGGGCTGGGGCGGCGCGGCCGACGGCGAGGCCGACTTCCTGCTGATCACGATCGGAACCGGCGTCGGCTCGGGCCTCGTGCTGGGCGGTCGTCTTCGAGCCGGCGCGAGCGGCCACGGCTGCGAACTCGGCCACATGATGGTCGAGGTCGGCGGCCGGCGCTGCGGCTGCGGCAACCGCGGCTGCCTCGAGGCGTACATCTCGGAGACGGCGGCCGCGCGCCAGGTCGAGGAAGCCCCGGCCGGGCTGCGCGCGAGGGTTGCCGAACACCGGGCCGGGCAGGGCGGCGGCCATGCCCAGGCGCTGTTCGAGCTCGGGGAGGCCGGCGACGCGGAGGCCGAGGCCATCGCGGGACGCATGGTCGACGTGCTCGGCGCCGGGATCGCTTCGATGGTCAACGTGGTCGACCTGACGACGATCGTGATCGGCGGCGGCATCGCCCCCGGCGTGCTCTCGCGCGCGGAGCGGCTGCGCGCCGCCGCCGCCGCGAACCTGTTCGCCCGTCCCGTCGAAGCGTTGAAGCTCGTGCCCGCCTCGCGCGGGCCGCTCGCCGGCGCGATCGGCGCCGCCCGGCTCGGCATGCTCGCCGATGAGGAGCGCCGGTCCCGCCGTTGAGAGCGGCGCTCGTTTCGGCCTAGAATCGCTGGTTCCCACACGGAGGTTCGTCTTGAAGTCATCCAGGATCACGATGGTCGCTGCCGTGCTCGCTCCCCTGCTCGTCGCCGGCTGCGAACAGAAGCCCAACACCACCACGACGACGTCCGGCGAGAAGCCCGCGGCGGCGGCTGCGCCCGCTGCGGCGGAGCCCGCGAAGGCGGGCGGACCGGCCCGCACGATCGGCTTCGAGCTCGTCGAGCCGAACCCGGTCGGCGCCTTGCAGTACGACGTCGTCTACACCGGCAACGGCCGCTTCGTCGGCGACGCGGACGCGGTCGCCTGCGAGACGAAGATCGAGGGCGCGCTCAGCAGCTACAATCACATCCCGGGCGACAAGACGCTGCGTGCCGCGTTCGTCTCGGTGAAGGGGTTCCAGGGGCCGCTGCGCGTCAGCGACTGCAAGTTCGAGGGCGACGCGAAGCCGGACGACTTCCAGGTCACCGTGCGCGACTCGTCGAGCCCGGACCTCGAGCCGGTCGACCCGCCGCCCACCATCAAGGTGGTGATCGACTGACATGATCGAACGGCGCAAGAGCCGGCAGATCTTCGTCGGAGGCGTCCCGATCGGCGGTGACGCTCCCATCGCCGTGCAGTCGATGACGACGACGAAGACCGAGGATGTCGTCCGCACGCTCGAGGAGATCCACCGCCTCGAGGAAGCCGGTTGCGAGATCATCCGCGTCGCCGTCCCGCGCGAGCGCGACGCCAGGGTGCTCGGCAAGATCCGCTCGCAGATGCGGGTGCCGCTGATCGCCGACATCCATTTCGACTACCGGCTCGCGCTGATGGCGCTCGACCAGGGCGTCGACTGCATCCGGCTCAATCCCGGCAACATCGGCGCGAAGGAGCGCGTGCGCGAGGTCACCAGAGCGGCGCAGGCGCGACGCGTGCCGATCCGCATCGGCGTCAACGCCGGCTCGCTCGAGGACGATTTGCTCGACCGCTACGGGTACCCGACGGCCGAGGCCATGGTCGAGAGCGCGATGCGCCACGTGCGCATCCTCGAGGACCTCGACTTCACCGACATCAAGATCTCGATCAAGGCGTCGAACGTCCCGCTGATGGTCGAGGCCTACCGCAAGCTCGCCGCCGCCTGCGACTACCCGCTGCACGTCGGCGTGACCGAGGCCGGGATGCCCCCGGGCGGGCTCGTCAAGTCGGCGATCGGCATCGGCATGCTGCTCGCCGAGGGCATCGGCGACACGATCCGGGTGTCGCTGACCGCGGATCCGGTCGAGGAAGTGCAGGCCGGGTTCGACATCCTGCGCACGCTGAACATCCGCGCGAAGGGAGCGCTGATCGTCGCGTGCCCGACCTGCGGGCGCATCGAGGTCGACCTGTTCAAGCTCGTCGACGAGGCCAAGGAACGCCTGAAGCACATCGAGAAGCCGATCACGGTCTCGATCCTCGGCTGCGCGGTCAACGGGCCCGGGGAGGCGCGCGAGGCCGACATCGGCATCGCCGGCGGCAAGAACGGCGGCCTGCTGATCCGCGCCGGCAAGACCATCGGCAAGTACAAGGAAGGCGAACTCGTCGACGCGCTCGTTGCGGCGGTCGAAGCGTTCGTGGCCGAGGACGCTCCGTCTTCGGCGGAAGAGAAGCACGCGGCGGGCTGAAGCAGCCGCGCCGTTCCAGGAAACCACCGACACGACGTCGCGGCAGCGTGCGGCGCGTGTCCCCCGGCGTCGCCACCGACCGTTGCGGTGCGCGCCTCGCGGGCCGCGGGCGCGACCCGCGGCAGCCCGAAACGGCAGGCAGGACATCGTGCGATACTCGCGTCTCCTCATTCCCACGTTGAAGGAAGTCCCGGCCGACGCCGAGACCGTCAGCCACCAGCTCATGGTGCGCGCCGGCATGATCCGGCAGGTCGCGCGCGGCATCTACGACTTCCTGCCGCTCGGCAAGCGCACGCTGAAGAAGGTCGAGCGCATCGTCCGCGAGGAACTCGACCGCGTCGGCTGCCAGGAAGTGTCACTGCCGATCGTCTCGCCCGCCGAGCTCTGGCAGGAGAGCGGCCGCTGGGACTTCTACGGCAAGGAACTGCTCCGCCTGAAGGACCGGCACGACCGCGACTTCTGCCTCGGCCCGACGCACGAGGAGGTCATGACCGACCTCGTGCGCCGCGACGTGCGCTCCTACCGCGCCCTGCCGCTGAACCTTTACCAGATCGGCACCAAGTTCCGCGACGAGATCCGCCCGCGCTTCGGCCTGATGCGCGGCCGCGAGTTCGTGATGAAGGACGGCTACTCGTTCCACGCCGACAAGGACGACACGATCCGCGAGTACCACGTGATGCGCGACGCGTACTCGCGCATCTTCCGGCGCTGCGGGCTCGATTTCCGCGCGGTCGAGGCCGACACCGGCAACATCGGCGGCAGC
>CAYYZO010000072.1:0-20772 GCA_964476185.1 uncultured Myxococcales bacterium | reverse complement strand
GAGCAGTCGTTCGTCTACGTGCTGTTCGAGGACGGCACCGACATCTACTGGGCGAGAAGCCGCGTGCTCGAGTACCTGAACTTCGCGCGCGACCGGCTGCCGAGGGGCCTCGAGCCGAAGCTCGGCCCCGACGCGACCGGCGTCGGCTGGGTCTACCAGTACGTGCTGTATCCCGGGCACTATTGCGCCAACCATCCGCGCGGCCTCTGGCGCGATCGCCGCGAAGGCGCCGAGCACTGGCACGCGTCGCCCGAGGACGCTCCCGCGGACCGCCGCCGGTCGCTCGAGCGCGTTCGCGCGTTCGAGGAGCCGGGCGCCTGCCCGCTCGACGGCAGCGCGCTCGTGTCGTCCGGCCAGGACCTCGCGAGCCTGCGCAGCCTGCAGGACTGGTACCTGCGCTACCCGTTGACCGCGGTCGAGGGCGTCTCGGAGGTCGCCTCGATCGGCGGCTTCGTGCGCCAGTACCAGGTCGTGCTCGATCCGCAGCGCCTGCAGGCGTTCGGCCTGTCGGTCGGCCAGATCGCGGACGCGCTCGAGCGCTCCAACGACGACGTCGGCGGCTCGGTCGTCGAGATGTCCGAGAACGAGTACATGGTGCGCTCCCGCGGTTACCTGCGCGGGCTCGAGGACATCGCCGACGTGCCGGTCGGCGTCGGAGAGCGCGGCACGCCGATCCTGCTCGGCGACGTCGCGACCCTCGAGGTCGGCGGCGAGGCGCGGCGCGGCGTCGGCGAGTACAACGGCACCGGCGAGGCGGTCGGCGGCGTCGTCGTCGCGCGCTTCGGCGAGAACGCCTACAAGGTCATCCGCGACGCGCGGGAGAAGCTGTTCGAGCTCGAGGACGGGCTGCCGCCCGGGGTGTTCGTCGTCCCGACCTACGACCGCAGCGCGCTGATCGAGCGCTCGGTGGCGACGCTGCGCGACACCCTCGTCGAGGAGATCGTCGTCGTCGGCCTCGTCTGCATCGCGTTCCTGCTGCACGCGCGCAGCGAGCTGGTCGCCGTGTTCGTGGTCCCGTCCGGCGTGCTGGTCGCGCTGCTGGTGATGCACCTGGCGGGGATCAACGCGAACATCATGTCGCTCGGCGGCATCGCGATCGCGATCGGCGTGATGGTCGATTCGTCGATCGTGATGGTCGAGAACGCGCACAAGCACCTCGACCGCGAGGAAGAGCGAATCCATCGCGCCGCAGAGGAGGGCGTCGAGGCAGAGCCGCGACCGCGCGCCGCGATCATCCTCGAGGCCGCGCAGGAGGTCGGCCCGACGCTGTTCTTCTCGCTCGCGATCATCACGGTGAGCTTCCTGCCCGTGTTCGTGCTCGGCGGCGAGGCAGGCAGGCTGTTCCGGCCCCTGGCCTTCACGAAGACGCTCGCGATGGCGGCCTCGTCGTTCCTCGCGGTGACCATCATCCCGGTGCTGATGGTCTACTTCATCACCGCGCGCGTGCTGCCGAAGGAGTGGGGCGCGCGCCGCAACGCCGCGATCACGCTCGCTTCGATGCTCGTTCCGGCGGTCCTGCTCTGGTTCGTCGCCGGCCGTTTCGAGGCGACGGCGGCGCACCGCGGATGGATCGCGTTCGGCTGGGCCGTCTTCGCGGGCATGCTGCTGATCCCGCAGCGCATCGTCCACGAGGACCGCAGCCCGATCAGCCGCGTCCTCCAGGCGGTGTACAACCCCGTGTTCCGCGGCGCGATGCGACACGGCACGCTCGTGCTCGTGCTGGCCGCGGCCGCGATGCTCTCGACCGCGTGGCCGGCGGCGAGGATCGGCACCGAGTTCATGCCGCCTCTCGACGAGGGCGACCTGCTCTACATGCCGACGACCGACCCGAGCATCAGCGTGACCAAGAGCAAGGAACTGCTGCAGCAGACGAACAAGCTGATCCGCACGTTCCCCGAGGTCGCGTCGGTGCACGGCAAGATCGGCCGGGCCGACACGGCCACCGACCCGGCCCCGCTGTCGATGATCGAGAGCGTGATCCAGCTCGAACCCGACAAGGCGAAGTGGAGGACGCGCACCCTGCGGCGCTTCTTCTCCGCGTGGCCGGGCTGGCTGCGGGCGCCGTTCGAATGGCTCCTGCCGCTCGAGCGCACGATCACGACCGACGAGCTCAAGTACGGCTGGCAGGACGCGGACGGCACGATGCACCCGGGCCTGAACTCGCGCGTGTCGCTGCCGGGCGTCGCCAACGCCTGGCCGTTCCCGATCGAGAACCGCATCAACATGCTCGCGACCGGCATCAAGACGCCGGTCGGCGTCAAGGTGCTCGGACCCGACCTCGAGACCCTCGGCGACATCGCCGAGCGCGTCGCGAACGCGATGCGCACGATCGACGGCACGATCAGCGCGTATCCCGAGCGCACGTTCGGCGGCTACTACCTCGACTTCGACATCGACCGCGTCGAGGCGGCGCGCTACGGCCTGACGACCGGCGACGTGCAGGACGTCGTCCGGACCGCGATCGGCGGCATGAACGTGACCTGGACGGTCGAGGGACTGGAGCGCTACCCGCTCAACGTCCGCTACGCGCGCGAGCTGCGCGACGACCTGCCCGCGCTGCGCGACGTGCTCGTGCAGACGCCGGCCGGCGCGCAGGTCCCGCTCGGCCAGGTGGCGCGGCTCGCGATCCACCAGGGGCCGCCGATGATCAAGTCCGAGAACGCGCAGCCGACGGCCTGGGTCTTCGTGGACATCGCGGGGCGCGACCTCGGCGGCTACATCGCCGAGGCGCGCCGCGTGGTGGCCGAACAGGTCGCGATGCCGCCCGGGTACAACATCGTGTTCTCGGGCCAGTTCGAGTTCTGGGAGAAGACGATCCCGCGGCTCGTCACCGCCAGCGTGCTGACCGTCTTCGCGATCGTCTTCCTGCTCTACGTTTCAACGGGGAGCTGGCTGCGCGTCGGCATCGTCATGCTCGCCGTCCCGTTCAGCATGATCGGCGCGTTCTGGCTGCTGTGGCTGCTCGACTACAACCTGTCGCTCGCCGTCGTGATCGGCATGATCGCGCTCGCCGGCCTCGACGCCGAGACCGGCCTCGTGATGCTGCTGTACCTCGAGAACAGCTTCGAGCGCCACGTCGCGGAAGGGAAGATGCGATCCCCCGACGACCTGTGGGCGGCGGTGCACGACGGCGCCGTGATGCGCATCCGCCCGAAGGCGATGACCGTCAGCACGACGTTCATCGGCCTCGTGCCGCTGCTGTGGGCGGACGGCACCGGCGCCGACGTGATGAGGCGGCTCGCCGCGCCGATGATCGGCGGGCTGTTCGTCAGCTTCGCGATGGAGCTCGTCGTCTACCCGATCCTCTACTACCGCGCGCGGGCGTGGCAGTGGCGGAGTCGGTGGGATCAGGAGTTCCAGACCGCCAGCAGCGAGCCGTCGCGATCGTCCCACGTGTAGCGCGCGCGTCCGCCGAAGGCCTTCTTCAGTTCGGCGACGATGCGATGCGCGAGCTTCTGGGACGTGGTCAGGATGTCGAGCCCGCCGTCCACGCGGTCCATCGAGACGATCTTGCGCTCGGGCTGCGTGAACTTCGCGCGCTCGACGACGTTGCCGACACGGCGCTCGATCGCCCCGAGGCGCCGCCCGTCGAACTCGCCCTTCGCGAGCACGCGACCGTACGCGAGGCCCTTCTTCTTCTGCAGGCAGGCGGGGCACTTCGCCCACTCGGCCTTCTCGAGCAGCGCGTGCGTGAGCGGCCGGTCGCTGCGGCGCCAGGTCCGCTTCGAGTAGACGGCCGTGCACGACTCGCAGACGCTCGGGTCCCGGTACTCGCCGGCGGCGTCGGACGGCGGGGCCTTGCTCGAGCGGGTGCCGCGGCGGTCTCGCGCCGCGGTTTTCGCAACGGTGGTGGCGGTCTTCGTGTTTCGTGCCGGTCGGGTCTTCATTCGTCCTCCTTGCGCCGCAGCCGCGACGCACGCGACTTCACTGGCCCTTTCCTAGGCACGACCCGGCGGCCTGTCATTCGTGGGTCCGGCCGGCCGCGCCACCCCGACTTGCCGCGCATCTTCCCCCGCCGTAGGCTTTCGCGTGCCCCGGACCATCATGATCCTCCGCCGTCTCCGCTTCCCCGTCCTCGCCGCCGGCGCCGCTCTGGCCGCGAACGCCGCGCTGCTCGCGGGATCCGCGTTCGCCCAGGACCAGTCCCGCACGCACCCGGCGGTCCAGCGCTACAACCGCAGCGCCAAGGGCGCGAACGTCGAGGAATGGAAGAGGCGCATGAACGACCCCGACGTGCGCACGCGCCTCGACGCCGTCGATTCGCTCGGCACCAAGGGCGGCGACGACGCGATCCGTCCGCTGATCGAGGCCACGGCCGACGCCGACTACCGCGTGCGGACGCGGGCGATCGACTTCCTCGGGACGATGCGGGCCACCGAGGCCACCCCGGTCCTGATGCAGCTGCTGTTCCTGTCCGACGTGGGCCGCGAGGAGAAGCTGCGCGCCCTCACGGCCCTCGGCCGCATCGGCGACCCGACCACCAGCGAGAGGCTCGCGATCTACGCGGCCACGATCGACGACCCCGACCTGGCAAGCCGCGCGGTCTTCGCCCTCGGCGAGATCGGGGACCCGGGCTCCAAGGGGCGCGTCGCCTCGCTCAAGGGAACCCGGCCGGGAACCGACCTCGACCGGCTCGTCGCCGACGCCCTCGTCAAGATCGAGATCAAGGAAACGGCACGGCCCGTGGAGCAGCCGACCCTGATCGAGCTCGAGAAGCGCCTGGCCCGCCAGCAGGAAGCAGCCCAGAAAGCCGCGCAGCGCTGATCGCCGGTTCCCTCGGCCCTGGGCCGCCCGGCCCGGACCCCGGCGGCGACTGCCCGGGGGCGCCCGGACCACGCCCGCCGGATAGACTCGGCGGACCCCCGTGACTAATACCTGCGGTTTGAATCCGCCGGAGTGGTGAAATTGGCAGACGCGCCGGACTCAAAATCCGGTGGAGGCAACTCCGTGTCGGTTCGAGTCCGACCTCCGGCACCAGACTTTCGGGGCACGCCACGGCCCGGACCCCGTCAGGGAGAACATCGATGGGCAAGATCAAGGAACTGACCGACTCCACGTTCGACCAGGAAGTGCTGAAATCGGACGTGCCCGTGCTCGTGGACTTCTGGGCGCCCTGGTGCGGCCCCTGCCGCGCGATCGCGCCGCTGCTCGAGGAGCTCGCGGGCGAGTACCAGGGGCGCGTCAAGATCGTGAAGATCAACGTGGACGACCACCAGACCTACGCGAGCCAGTTCGGAGTGCGAAGCATCCCGAACCTGCTCGTCTTCAAGAACGGCCAGGTCGCGGACCAGATCATCGGCGCGGTGCCGAAGAGCAAGCTGGCCCAGGCCCTCGACAACGTCGCGGCCTGACCGCGACCCCGACGGCGGCTCCCCGGAGCCGCCCGCACGCGTCCCCGGCCGTTTGCCTCGGCCAGGGACACATTTCCTCCGCGGAGACCGAACCCGTCATGCTCGATTTCATGCGCCGCAACGCCCGCTCCTGGGGCATCAAGGCCGCTCTCGCCGCCATCATCCTCGTGTTCATCTTCTTCATGGGAGGCGGCGGGCAGATCGGCGCTGGGCCGAAGGCCCTCGTGACGGTCGGCGAGATCCAGATCACGCGTCCCGAGTTCGACCTGGCCGAGCGCCGCAACGAGGCCTACTTCCGCGAGCAGTTCCAGGGCCAGGTGAGCGAGCAGATGCTGCGATCGCTCAACGTCCCGCGCATGACGCTCGACCAGCTCGTCGACGGCGCCGTGCTGCGCGAGGAAGCGGGCCGGATCGGCCTCGTGATCACCGAGGAGGCGATCCGCGAGCAGCTGATGCGCGTGCCGGCGTTCCAGCGGGACGGGAAATTCTCGCCGGCCCTGTACCGCGAGACGCTGCGGGCGCAGAACATGTCGCCCGGCGCCTTCGAGGAGACGGTGCGCCAGGACCTGCTCGAGGCGCAGCTCGCCGACATCATCCGCCGCGGTTCGCACGTCAGCGAGGAAGAGGCCTGGCAGGCCTACCAGCTGCAGAACCGCAAGATCACGCTGTCGTACGTCGCCGTGGACTCGGAACCGCTCGAGAAGGACGTCACGGTCGACGACGCCGCGCTCGAGGGTTTCTACGAGAGCCACAAGGAGGACTACCGCGTCCCGCCGACGGTGCAGCTGCGCTACGTCGCCTACAAGGTCCCCACGCTGGCCGGCAAGGTCGAGGTCACCGAGGTCGAGCTCAACGAGTACTACGAGCTCAACAAGAACAGCGAATTCCGGCATGACGAGCAGGTCGCCGCCCGCCACATCCTGAAGAAGGTCAACGGCGAGGGCGACGACGCCAAGGCCGCCGCGCGCAAGGCGATCGAGGACGTGCAGGCGCGCCTGAAGGCGGGCGAGGGCTTCGAGGACCTCGCGCGCTCCGAGTCCGACGATCCCGGCAGCGCGACCAAGGGCGGCGACCTCGGCCTGTTCTCGCGCGGCCGCATGGTGCCCGCGTTCGAGGCCGTCGCGTTCTCGACCGAGCCCGGGCAGACGAGCGACATCGTCGAGAGCGACTTCGGCTTCCACATCATCCAGGTCTACGACAAGAAGCCGGCCGGCGTCGCCCCGTTCGACGAAGTGCAGGACCAGATCCGCCAGAAGGTCGCCGAGAAGAAGGCGCTCGACTTCGCCTTCGAATACAGCGCGGAGGACGCCGCGAAGCTCGAGAACGGCGGGAAGCTCGACGACGTCGCCTCCGCGCGCGGCCTCATCGTCGAGGAGACGCCGTCGTTCCCGCAGGGCGCCGTCGTCCCCGGGATCGGCACCGCGCCGAACGTCTCGGAAGCCGCGTTCGCACTCGAGACCCCGGGCGACGTCTCGCCGCCGCTGAAGGTCGGGAGCGACTACTTCCTCGTCTCCCTCGTCGAGAAGAAGGAGAGCACGGTGCCGCCGTTCGCCGAGGTGCGCGAGGCGGTCGAGCAGGCGTACCGCGCGGACAAGGCGATCGACGCCGCGCGCGCGCGCGCCGACGAGATCCTCGAGGCCGCCAGGGGCGGCAAGGCGCTGTCCGCGCTCGCCGAACAGCACGGGCTCGAGGTGAAGACGGCCGAGGACATCAGCGGCGGCTCCAACTTCATCGCGGGCGTCGGCCAGATCCCCGGCCTCGCCGAGGTCGCGTTCGCGGCCACGAAGGACGGCGAGCCGCTCGCGCGATCGTTCGTCAGCGGCAACAAGGCGTTCGTGTTCGTTCGCGAGAGCGTCACCGACGCCGCGCGCGAGACGTTCGACACGGTCAAGGAAGAAGAGATCCGCCGCCTCGAGAACGCCCGCGAGCAGGAAGCCCTGAAGATGTTCATCGAGGCGCGCAAGCGCGAGCTGCAGGCCGACGACCGGATCAGCTACGACCTCGCGCAGCTGCGACCGATCCTCGGCGACGCGAAGCTGGAGTAGGATCCGGCGCCGGAAATGCGACGGCGCGCCGACGGGGGACCATTCCGCCGGCGCGCCGCTTCCACCTCAGACCGGGACACGATGGGCCATCGATGCGGCGGCTGCCTTCCAAGCAACCGCACCGCGGCACATCACCGGCATCGGGTGGGTGCCTTCCGTCCCTGCCGAAAACCTCGCTCACGCCCGTGCGGGCCTCGCGCAGAGACGTCCGTTCGCGACCGGCATGAAGCAGAATCGGTGCCAGCATCGCACGCGGCACGGATCTCCCTGTTTTTCCTCGAGTTAGCCGCTGCCCCGCGGGCAGCGGCCGCGGACCCGGCGCAGCCCGCGTGCGCGCGTTGCCCGCTTCGAGGGCACGCTGCTGCCCAAGGCTTGGGCGTGCGGGACGGCGGCGATCAGCGCAGGGCGTCCCACGCTTCCGCGACGCTCGCGACGACGACCACCTCCAGTCCGAGGCCGCCGGTTCGCGAAGGATCCTCTCCGCCGACCACCGCGCGTTCGAACCCGAGCCGCGCGGCCTCGCGCAGCCTCGCGCGCACCTGCGCGACGGCGCGCACCTCGCCCGTCAGGCCGACCTCGCCGAGCACGAGCGTGCGGCGCGGGATCGCGTGGTCGAGGTAGCTGGACGCGAGCGCCGCGACGACCGCCAGGTCCACGCCCGGATCGTCGAGACGAACGCCGCCGGCCGTGTTCACGAACACGTCCTGGCTGACCATCGAAAGGCCGAGGTGCTTCTCGAGCACCGCGGCGAGCATCGCCACGCGCGCGTGGTCGACGCCGACCGTCGTCCGCCGCGCCGCGCCGGGGTGGCTCGGCGACACGAGCGCCTGGATCTCGACGAGCAGCGGGCGGCTGCCCTCGATGCAGGCCGAGATCACCGAGCCCGGCGCCTCGCGTCCTCCCTGGCCGGCGAGGACCTGCGACGGATTCGGCACCTCGACGAGGCCCTGGCCGTGCATCTCGAAGACGCCGAGCTCGCCGGTCGGGCCGAAGCGGTTCTTGACCGCGCGCAGGATCCGGAACGCGCCGTGCTGGTCGCCCTCGAAGTAGAGCACGGCGTCCACCATGTGCTCGAGGATGCGCGGCCCCGCGACCGCGCCTTCCTTCGTCACGTGGCCGATCAGCCACAGCGCCGACTCGAGCATCCGCGCGCCCGTGATCAGCTCGGCGGTGGCTTCGCGAAGCTGCGAGACCGAGCCCGGGGCCGACTCGACGCGCGCGGTGCGGATCGTCTGCACGGAGTCGACGATCACCGCCGCGGGCCGCACGTCGCGCATCGCGCGCAGCACCGCGTCCACGTCGATGTCCGCGAGCACGAGGATGTTCGCGAGCGGGAGGCCGAGACGTTCGGCGCGCCGCCGCACCTGCAGCGCGGCCTCCTCGCCGCTGATGTAGAGCACCGGGCGGCCGAGCCGCGCGAGGCCCGCCGCGAACTGGATCGCGAGCGTCGACTTGCCGACGCCCGGCTCTCCGCCGACGAGCACGGCCGATCCCGCGACGAGGCCGCCGCCGAGCACGCGGTCGAGCTCGCCGATCCCGGTCGCGAAGCGCTCGCCGGCCGCGTCGCCTTCGACGTCCGCGAGCGGCTGGAGCGTCGGCGCCGAGACCGCGCCGACGATGCCGGCGGCCTGCCTTCCCTTCGCGGCCGGCTCCGGCCGTCGCGACTCCTCGTGCAGCGAGTTCCACCGGCCGCAGGCCGGGCACTTGCCCGCCCACTTCGGCTGGCGGTGCCCGCAATCCTGGCAGGCGTACTCGGTCGTGGGTTTCGCGCGCGTGGCCACGCGCGTTCTAAAGCATTGCGGGGGCGGCGACGCCATGGCGCGGCGCGGCCGGCCGTGCGTTGATCACATCCCCGGCATCGTCTCGGGCAACAGCGGGTTCTCGTACCAGAGCACCCCGAGGTCCTCGATCTCCTCGGTGGTCAGCACGTCGAGGTCTCCGTCGCCGTCGAGGTCGACGAGTTCGATGCGGTCGAACTTCTGCCCCTGCGCCCCGCTGATGCTCTCCTTCGCCGTGTCGGAGTCGTGCTTCTCGGCTGCCGCCGGCAGCCACACGACGCCTTCCTCCCATCCGCTCAGGTTCGTCGTGCCGACGACGATGTCGAGCCGGCCGTCGAGGTCGATGTCGCCGACCGCGGCGGCCTTCGGCGTGCCGAGCCGGTGCGGGTAGCCGAGCTGGTACTCGCTCCAGAGCGTGCCGGCGTCGTTCTCGCGCTCGAACAGCGTCAGGCGTTCGCCGCCGCTCGGCACGACCACGGCGGTCAGCACGCCGAGAAGGTCGAAAATCGGAGCGACGAACGTCGGGCTGCGCCGGCGCGCGCCGATCAGGTGCGGCTGCCACGGCCCGACGCGCGCGTGCGGGTCCGCGGGCTGCTCGAGCCACCGCACGCCGTCGGCCTCGGTGCGTGCACGGTCGCTGACGAGCAGGTCGAGCAGGCCGTCGCCGTTGACGTCGATCGTGTCGATCGACATGACCCAGCCGGCGCTCGAGATCTCGTGCAGCGTCCACGCCGCGAGGTCGCGCGGGTCGTCGGGACTCTCGAGCCAGCCGAGGATCGCGCCCGCCTGCTTGCCCCCGATCACGAGGTCGACGCCGCGACGGCCGTCCACGTCCATCGGGACGGCGTACATCCACTTGCGGCCGGCCGTCGCCGGGAACGCACCGGTCGTCCATGCGTCGGGATCGAGGAAGTCGGTCGGATCGGCCGGAGCGAAACTCACGAACACGCTCTGCGTGGCGCCTTCCGAACTGCTGACCACGTCCATGTTGCCGTCGCCGTCGACGTCGGCCCAGACCGCATCCTCGACGTTCGGCGTCTGGCCGACGGTGACCGCCGGCCACGGCTCGCGAACGGCGCCGTACCCCGGGTGCAGGTAGGCGCGCGTGATGCCGTCGTCCTCCCAGCCGGTGGTGACATCGGGCAGGCCGTCGCCGTTCACGTCGGCCAAGCGCACGCCGTCGGCGCCGCGGTGCGCGTCGTCGATCGTGTGGCGCGCCCACGGTCCGTCGAAGCTGCGCGATCGTCCCTCGTCCGCGCAGCCGGCCAACACAGCGAACGCGAGCAGCAGGACTGCCGCCATGGTGTTCCGCATCAGGTCCCCCACCGCCGGCCTGCTTAGCGCGTCCGCCTTGCCGTGCAATCGCCGCGGGCCTGCCGCCGCGACGCCACCGGCCGCTTGGTCACAGGAACGGGATCGCCGTATGCTCCGCGGGCGCGCCAGGGCGCGCTTCCCTCGATGTCGCGCCACCGCAAGCGCCGTTCCTTCCTGACGGGCAGTTCGTTGCTGCCGGCGCTCGCCGTCGCCGCGCTCGCGTTCCTCTCCTTCGCGAACTCGGCGGCGCCGGTGACGGTGCACGACGACAAGTTCTTCGTCCCGGCGCGGCACACGCTGTCGCTGTCGGAAGTGGCGCAGATCTTCAGCGAGGACACCTGGGCCTCGACCGGGTCGCCGGCCGGCACGTACCGGCCGCTCGCGATCCTGAGCCTGGCCGTCGACGGCGCCTTCCACGGCCGAGACCCGACCGGGTACCACTGGACGAACGTCGCGCTGCACACCCTCGCGAGCCTGCTGGTGTTCCTGCTGCTGCTGGAATTGCTGCGCTCCGCGCCGCCGGCGGAAACTCGACACGACACCACCTCTCTCGGGTGGGCGGCGGCGTTCGCCGCGGGCGTCTTCGCGACGCACCCGATCCACACCGAGGCCGTCGCTTCGGTGTTCAACCGCTCGGAGGTCCTCGCGACGATCGGCGTCGTCGGCGCGCTGCTGTCCGTGCTGCGCTGGCACGACCGCAAGCCCGCGCTCGCGTGGACCGCGGCGACCGTGCTCTACCTCGCCGCGCTGCTGTGCCGGGAGAGCGCCGTCACGCTGCCGGTGCTCGCCGCCGCGATGCTGTGGCTCGTGCACGCGGACGAACCGTGGCGCGCACGGCTCCAGCGCGTCCTGCCGGTGGGCTTCCTCGCGATCGCGCTCGCCGAGTACTTCGTGCTGCGCCAGCACGCCCTGGCGACCCAGGTCCAGGGCACCGCGCCGGCGCTCGGCGCGGCCGGCGGCGACGACTTCTCCTCGCGCGTGCTCTACTCCGTCGCGACGCTGCGCGAGTACGCACGCATGCTCGTGTGTCCCCACCCGCTGCGGATCTCGTACGAGGACTTCACCGGCGACGGCCTCGTCGCCGCGCTCGCCCTGCACGCCGCGCTCGCGGCCGGCGCGGCCTGGGCGCTCCGCCGAGCGCCGCTCGCGACGTTCGCGGTCGCGTGGTTCTACGTCTCGCTGCTGCCGTCGACGCGCGTGTTCACGGCGCTCGGCGAGTCGCTTCGCCTCGGCGGCGAGGCGCTCGTCGAGCTCAAGAACTCGTTGCTCGTCGGCGAACGCGTCGCCTACCTGCCCTCGATCGCGATCGCGATCGCGCTCGCCGCCGGCTTCGCGCACCTCGTGCGCCGGCGCGGGGTCGCCGTCGCGGCCGCCGTCGCGGCGGCGCCGATCCTGGCCGGCCTCGCGCTGACGATGCAGCGCAACGAACAGTGGAAGGACCCCGTGCGGCTGTTCGGCGCCGAAGTCGAGGCCGCCCCCGACAACGGCGACGGCTGGCGCCTGTACGTCTCGGCGCTGTCGACCGCCGGCCGCTACGACGACGCCGCGACCGCCTGCGACTCGCAACTCGACCAGCCGGGCCGCAGCGCGCAGCTGTTCAACAACTGCGGCGTGGTCTACGACCGGCTCGGGCGCGCCGACCATGCGATCCGGGCCTACCAGGCCGCGATCGCGCAGGGACTCGAGGCGGTCGGGCACGCCAACCTCGGGCGCGTCTACGCCAGGCTCGGCCGCACGGCCGAAGCCGAAGCCGAGTTCGTCGCAGCGGCCGAAGCCGAAGTGGACCCCGCGCGCCGGCATTACCGCAACGGCCAGCGCCTCGCGCGCTTCCATCCGGATCGCCCCGGCGAAGCGCGCCGCGAGTTCGAGGCCGCGCTCGCCCTGCAGCCGGACTTCGCGGCCGCGCGGGACGCGCTCTCGCAACTCGGGCGCTGAGCTCGACGGCAACGCGGCCCCGTCGCGGTTCTTGCCGCAGCCCGGCCGATCGTGTTTCCTCCGCGCCGTCCAGGGAGGGATCCCGCAGGAGCAGGGCCATGAGCGTCTCGGACCACGACACCACGAGCCTGCAGCGCGTCGCCACCCGGGACGCGCTGCTGACGGCCGCGGCCGCGCTGTTCGCCGAGCGCGGCGCCGAAGCCGTCTCGACGCGCGAGATCGCGTCGAAGGCCAACGTCAACAACGGCCTCATCCACCGCCACTTCCGCACGAAGGACGCGCTGCTGCGCGAAGTGCTCGAGGGCCTCAGCTCGGAGATCTCGGCCGTGGACGAGAGCGGCAGCGAGACCGACGTGCTGCTGCGGCTCTTCCAGTCCGTTCGCGAGCGCGACATCTACTGGAGGCTGCTCGCCCGCACGATGCTCGACGGTCTGCCCGTCGACCGGCTGCAGCACACGTTCCCGACGATGTCGCGCGTTCTCGAACTGGTCGGCCAGATGCAGGCCAAGGGCCGGGGCGTGCCCGGCGAGGACCCGCGCACGGTCGCCGCGATGGCGGGCGCCGTGGCGTTCGGCTGGCTCGTCTTCGAGCCCTGGCTGCTCGCCGCGACCGGCTTCTCGGAGGACGACCGGGACAAGGTCGGACGCGACGTGATTCGCCTCGTGCGCGCCTACCTCGAGCAGTCCGCCGAACCGTAACCGGACGCAGGCGAGGTTTACATTCCTCGACGCGGCAGACACCGTCGCGGCATGAGGAGCTTTTTCGCATCGTTCTTCGGCACCCTCGCCGCGCTGGCGGTGCTCGTCGGCGCCGCCGCCCTCGGGCTCGCCGTCCTCGTCAGCGGCCTGACCACGTACAAGGCCGCGCCCGCCGCGATCGAGAAGGGATCGTGGCTCGTGCTCGACCTCAGCGACAACTTCCAGGACTCGCCGGTGCGCGACGACGGGCTCGAGCAGATCGCCCGCGCGCTCGACGAGCGCAGCGGAGGCGTGCTGCAGTCGCGGCGCGTGACGCGCGCGATCGACGCCGCCGCGGCCGACGAGGACATCGCCGGGCTCTACCTGTCCGGCCTCGAGCCGTCCGTCGGAAGCAGCGGGTTCGCGGCGCTGACCGAGATCCGCGACGCGATCTCGCGGTTCCGTGCGAGCGGCAAGCCCGTTCGCACCTGGCTGACCTGGGCCGGCACGCGCGAGTACTACCTCGCGTCGGCGGCCGGCGAGGTCGCGATCGACCCGTTCGGCGGGATCCTGCTTCCCGGCCTGGCCACGCAACCCGTGTTCTTCGCGCGCTCGTTCGAGAAGTTCGGCATCGGCGTGCAGGTCACGCGCGTCGGCAAGTACAAGAGCGCGGTCGAGCCGTTCACGCGCACCGACATGAGCCCCGAGAGCCGCGCGCAGACGCAGAAGCTGCTCGACGACCTCTGGGGCGACCTGGCGCGAGCGGTCGAGGAATCGCGAGGGCTCGCGCCCGGCGCGCTGCAGCAGGTCGTCGACCGCGACGGCCTGATCCGTCCCGAGTTCGCGAAGGAGGCCGGACTCGTCGACCGCGTCGCCTATGCCGACGAAGTGCTCGACGAACTGCGCGAGCAGGCCGGCGAGAAAACCCCGAAGAAGAGCTTCCCCCAGGTGACGATCGAGAACTACGCGCGGCTGGTCCCGTCGGCGAACCTCGCTGCGCGGCGGCGGTCGGAAGCCGCGGAACCGATGCCGTCCGGGCACGAGAAGATCGCGATCGTCTACGCCGAGGGCGCGATCGTCGACGGCCGCGGCACGGACCAGGGCATGGTGTGGGCGGCGAACGTCGCGCGCGACCTGCGCGAGATCCGGCGCGACACCAGCGTCAAGGCCCTCGTGCTGCGCGTGAACAGCCCCGGCGGCAGCGTCTCGGCCTCCGAGCAGATCCAGCGCGAGATCCGGCTGATCGGCAAGCAGAAGCCCGTGGCCGTCTCGATGGGCAGCATGGCGGCCTCGGGCGGGTACTGGATCTCCACGTATGCCGACCGCATCTGGGCCGAGCCGACGACGATCACCGGATCGATCGGGGTCTTCGGCCTGCTCTTCAACGTCGAGCAACTCGCGACGGGGACGCTCGGCCTCTCGTTCGAAACCGTCAAGACGGGCCGCTTCGCGGATGCGTCGACGATCACGCGGCCGAAGACCCCGGAAGAACTCGCGTTGATCCAGAAGAACGTCGACTGGATCTACGCGCAGTTCCTGTCGAAGGTTTCCGAATCGCGGAGCCTCGAACCGGCAGCCGTCGAGGAGATCGCCCAGGGACGCGTGTGGTCCGGCGCCGAAGCGAAGCGCCTCGGGCTCGTCGACGAAATCGGGGGGCTCGATGCCGCCGTCGCGTGGGCCGCCGCGAAGGCCTCGGTCGGCGAAGAGTTCGCCGTCGTCGAGTACCCGCGCCGCCGCCGTCTCGTCGACGCCCTCACCGAGATGCTCGAGCGCGGCAAGCCCGAGGAATCGGCGCTGTCCGGCACGCTCGTCCGCCGCGTGCTCGGCGGGCTGAAGACGCTCGACGAGTTCAACGATCCCCAGGGGATCTACGCGCGGCTCCCGTTCGAGATGGCCTTGCGCTGAGGGACTCCCGCCGCACCCCCGCCGCGGGGAATCCCGCGTCCTCGCGGAGTGCTCGCCCGATCGGGCGCGATCGCGGGTCGCGAGTCGCGCGACGGAAGCACCACGGCGCTGCGCGCACGCAGGATTTTCGGGCGTCCTTGCACACGTGCACGCCTCGTTCCCTTCGACGAAACGCCGCAACCTGCCGTTCCTTCGCGACACGAGCGCATCTGGCCGTGGCACGCATCCTGCTCGACACCGCGCCGCATCGTGCCGGCCGATCCCGAATGCCCGAGCGCGCAGCGGCGGTCCGACTTTACGGCGACCGCTTTCGGGAGCACGTAGACGATGTCAGGACCGCGACCCGACACCAGCGAGGAGGATCACCGTGGAACCAGGATTCGACCGGCTGAGCGCCCTCGACAGTTTCTTCCTCGACACCGAAACCGAAACCGCGCCGATGCACATCGGCTGCGTCTGCCTGTTCGACGGCGCCGCGCCCGGCGACCGCCGCGTGACGCTCAAGAGACTGCGCGCGCACATCGAGGCCAGGCTCTCCCGGATCCCGCGTTATCGACAGAAGCTGATGCGGGTCCCGTTCGAGGGGCACCCGGTCTGGGTGGATTCGCACGACTTTCGCATCTCGGACCACGTGCGGGCGGTCGCGCTGCCGGCGCCGGCCTCGCCCGGTCATCTCGAGGAGACCGTCTCGTGGATCCTGTCGCAGCCGTTGAGCCGCAGCCGGCCGTTGTGGGAAGTCTGGTTGATCGAAGGACTCGCCGGCGACGGCTTCGCGCTCGCCTGCAAGACGCACCACTGCCTGGCCGACGGGCTGGCCGGCGCCGCCCTGCTCGCCGCGATCCTCGGTCCGGAGCCGTTCTCGCGCCCCGACACTCCTCGCCTCTGGCGCCCGCGACCGCTCCCGAGCGCCGCGGAGTTGCTGCGCGACGCGATCGACACGCGGGTGCGCGGCGCCGCCGCCCTCGCCGCGAGCGCAGTACGGACCGCGCTGTCCACCCCGGAAGCGATGGCCGGCGGCGCCGGCGGCATGCTGTCAGCCGCGCGCTCGCTGACCCAGGCGACGCTGCGCCCGCCCACGACCACCGCGTTCGACGAGCCGACGGGCACCGACCGTCGCTACCTCTGGTGGAGCGTCTCGCTCGACGACATCCGGCGCATCGGCCGGCGCCTCGGCGGCACCGTCAACGAGGTCGCGCTCGCGCTCGTCAGCGAGGCGTTCGCGCAAACCTCGGCCGCGAGGATCCCCGGCCGCGACCTGCGCGTGTACTGCCCCGTCGGTGTGGCCGGCGCTTCGAGCGTCACGCTCGGCAACAACGTCTCCGGCATGTTCCTCGACCTGCCCGTCGAGACGCCGGACCTGGGCGCGCGCTGGAAGCGGGTGATCGCCGCGTCGCGGGAAGCCAAGGCGTCGCGCGCGGCCGAGGGCACGTTCCTGTTCGAGCAGCTCGCCAACACGCTCACGCCGAACCTGCTCGCACGGCTGGAGTCGCTCTCCGGGGCGACGAAGGCCTTCAACCTGATCCTGACGAACGTGCCGGGACCGCCGGTGCCTCTCTACCTGTTCGAACGGCGGATGACGGGCGTCTGCCCGCTCGTGCCGCTGCTGCGCGGCCACGGCCTCGGCCTCGCGGTGTTCAGCTACGACCGCACGCTGACCTGGGGTTTCCACGTCGACGCGAACTGCGTGGACGCGGCGAGGCAGCTGCGCAGCGCGCTGGCGGCCGCGGCGATCCGCTTCGCGCGGCTGGCCGACGAATCGGTGTCGACGGCCCGCGACCGGCCGGGGCCGATTCCGCTCGAGGCGGCGTCCCGCGGCCGGCCGGACGAGCACCTGGCGCAGGCCGCCGGCTGAAGAAGCGGTCCCGCGACGGAGCGGTAGGGCGACGGGGAACGCTCCCCGGGGGCCGTGCGATTCTGTTCGACAAACCCCGGGACCGGGGTTTGAATGGCCCGCGCTCGGATCCCGCCGACCAGCCCGTCATCCCCACCATGCGCATCGCCCTGATCTCCGACCTCCACGGCAACGACCACGCGCTCGCCGCCGTCTTCGCCGACATCGATCGGCACGGCGTCGACGAGACGATCTGCCTCGGCGACGTCGCGACGCTCGGACCCCGACCGGCCGACGTGATCGACCGGCTCCAGCGGGAGCGCTGCCGCTGCGTCCTCGGGAACCACGATGCGTTCATGCTCGACGCGGAGCTGATCCGGACCTACACCGAAGTGCCGATCGTCGTCGAGGCCGTCGACTGGTGCCGCGACCGCCTCTCCGCTTCCGATCTCGAGTTCCTGTCCGGCTTCCGGACGTCGATCCCGATGGAACTCGCGCCGGGGATCAGCGCGTTCTGGTACCACGGCACGCCGCGCTCCCACATGGAGGACCTGCTCGCGACGCTGACGCCCGAGCAGGTGGACGAGTGCCTCGCCGGGACTTCGGCGACCGTGATGGCCGGCGGACACACCCATCTCCAGATGCTGCGCCAGCATCGCGGCATCCTGATCGCGAATCCCGGGAGCGTCGGCATGCCGTTCCGCCAGTTCGCGAACGGATGCGCGCCCGAGATCCTGCCGCACGCGGAGTACGCCGTCGTCGAGGCCGACTCCACGGGCGTCAGCGTCTCGCTGCGAAGGGTTACGCTCGACAAGGCCGAGCTGAAGAAGGAAGCGGCGGATTCCTCGAACCCGATCTGCCGCGCGCTCGAGCTCCAGTACTCCTGAGCGCCGCGCTCAGCGCTTCTTCTTGTCGTTCTGCTCGCGCTGGGCCGCGGCGAGAAGATCCCCGAACGTCCCGAGCGACCGGCCGCGCTTCTGCTCCCCGAGCACGCGCTGGTGCTCGCGGCGATCCGCGGCCTCCTCGGCCTCGCGCGCCTGGCGGCCCTGCTCGACCATCGAAAGGCTCACGCGCCGCTCGGCCGGATCGACCGACAACACCGTGACGGCGACGTCCTGCCCGACCTCGGCGGCCTGGCGCGCGCTCGACAGTCGGCGGTCGAGCGACATCTTCGAGACGTGCACGAGGCCTTCGACCCCCGGCGCGATCTCGACGAACGCGCCGTAGGGCTCGACGCGCGTGACCTTGCCCTGCGCGCTCGTGCCCGCCGGGAAGCGGTCCTTCAGCGTCGACCAGGGATCTTCCGCGAGCGCCTTCATCGACAGCGCGATCTGGTGGTGCCGGTTCTTCTTGTCCGGCTCGGAGATGCGCAGCACCTGCACGCGCACGGGCTGGCCGACCTCGACCACTTCGGAGGGGTGCTTCACGCGCGCGTACGACAGCTCGCTCACGTGCACCATGCCGTCGACGCCGCCGAGATCGACGAACGCGCCGAAGTCGCGGATCGACCTCACGGTCCCGTCGAGGATCGCCCCCGGACGAATCTTCTCCCAGGCGCGGGCCGCCTCTTCGCGGGCCGCCTCCTCGAGCAGCGCGCGGCGCGACACGACGACGTTCCGGCCGTCCTTCTCGACCTTCGTCACGCGGAACGGGAAGCGCTTGCCGACGTACTCGGACGCGGGCACGCGCTCGCCGCCGCGGCGGAAGTCGATCTGCGAGCCGGGGCAGAACGCGCGCACCGCGCCGAAGTGCACCTCGAAGCCGCCCTTGGTCTCGCCGCTGACGAGTCCCTCGACCGGCACGCCGAGCGCCTGCGCCTGCTCGAGCTCGGCGGCCGCGTGGCCGCCGCGACCGAGCATGCGCGTGAGCACGGCGCTGCCGGACTCGCCGCCGTCGTCGACGATCGTGGCCTGGATGACCTCGCCCACCTGCACGTGGATCTCGCCCGTGGCCGCGTCGCGGAACTCGGCCAGGTCGATCGTCCCCTCGGCCTTGTCGCCGACCTGCACGAAGACGCTGGACGCGCTGACCGCGATCACGCGGCACGAGATCAGGTCGCCGCGTTCGGCGCTCTTCTTGCGCGGTCCCTTGTCCCGCTTCTCGCTGGCCTCGAACAGGGCCGCGAAATCCTCCGTCTCGGCCGGCGCGGCAGCGGGCGCGTCGCCCCGCGGTGGTGTCTCCCCCTCGGCGGCCGACGCGGCCGTTTCGGTGGGCATCGGATCGGTAGGCTTCTCGGGAGTGTCGGACATGGACCAGAACCTGCCTGCGTCGCCGGGCGGGGCGGCGCGCGTGGAATGCGGAAGTCCCGGTTCCCTCGCAGAGCCCGCGTGTTTACTCAATCGCCGGACTGGGCCAGATTCGCCCGGCGGCGAATCGGCCGCGAAGACGGCGGCCGGTCGCCGCTTCGCCCAGGCCCGCGCCATCGCCGGTCCCCAAGGAGTCCCCGTCCATGTCCTGGAAGTCCCGCGCCCTCGGAGTCGTCGTTTCTTTCGTGGTCGCCGCCGGGACGTTCCTGCCCGGCTGCCGGAGCGAGGCTCCGCCGCCGCCGGTCGAGGAACCGGCCAAGGCGGTTTCGTGGAAGACCTACGAAGTGGGGCTCGCCGAAGCCAAGGCGAAGAACAAGCCGGTCTGCCTGATCTTCTACACGGACTGGTGCCCGCACTGTAAGAACTACCACCAGCTGTTCGACACCCCGGCGTTGATCCAGCTGAGCCAGAAGTTCGTGATGATCCGGATCAACAAGGACGAGAACCCGGCCATCAGCGCCAAATACGCCCCCGACGGCGACTACATCCCGCGCACGTACTTCCTGAAGAGCGACGGCACGCTGCTCGCGGACATCACCGAGCAGCGCGAGCAGTACCGCTACTTCTACAACGAGCACGACCCGGCCAGCCTGATGCGGTCGATGAACGCCGTTCTCGCGCTGCCGGCGTCCTGAGGCCCCGGACCGCAGCGGAGGCCGCCGCCGCGCCTGCCGGACAGGCACTGCTCGCAGGACGGGCATGGGGGGTCGTCCGCCCGCGCGCGATTCCGCCCGGACATCCCGGGAATCCGCGGTCTCGCCCGTGGCACGAACCCTGCTTTGGCCGGGGCGAGGACCATGTTCACTGAAGCGGCAAACCTGCCGCCGGACGATTCGTCCGCGCAGAACCCGAAAGCGGCCTTCGACGAGATGTTCGTCGATCCCGGCTCCCAGCCCGGACGGTATCGCGCGCCCGCGCCGGGCTCCGGCTCGGGGACGGTCCGGGAGGCGTACAAGGGGATCGCCGACTGGCTCGCCAGCACGACTCCGGAGGCGCGGCGGCTGAAGGCCCGGGAAGCCGAGGTGCTGTTCCGGCGCATCGGCATCACGTTCGCCGTCTACACCGAAGGCGGCGACCCCGAGCGGCTGATCCCGTTCGACATCATCCCGCGCATCCTCGACCAGAAGGCCTGGCAGCTCCTCGAACGCGGACTCACGCAGCGCGTGAAGGCGCTCAACGCGTTCCTGGCCGACACCTACCACGACGCCGAGATCGTGCGTGCCGGGCGCATCCCGGCCGCGCTGATCGACGGCAACGAAGGCCTGCGCCCGGAGATGCGAGGTTTCCGGCCGCCCGCCGGCGCCTACACGCACATCGCCGGCATCGACATCGTGCGCACCGGCGAGACCGAGTTCCACGTGCTCGAGGACAACTGCCGGACGCCGTCGGGCGTTTCGTACATGCTCGAGAACCGCGAGGCGATGCTGCGGCTGTTCCCCGGCCTCGTCGCCTCGCACCGGATCGCGCCGATCTCGCGATACCCCGAGCTGCTGCTCGAGACGCTGTCCGAGGTCGCGCCGCCCGCTTGCCGGAACGCGCCGACGATCGTGCTGCTCACGCCGGGGCAGTACAACAGCGCCTACTACGAGCATTCGTTCCTCGCCGACGAGATGGGCATCGAGCTCGTCGA
>CAYYZO010000071.1:0-20974 GCA_964476185.1 uncultured Myxococcales bacterium | reverse complement strand
TCGCGGATCGGGTCGATCGGCGGGTTCGTCACCTGCGCGAACAGCTGCTTGAAGTAGTTGAACACGAGCTGCGGCTGGTCGCTGAGGCACGCGAGCGGCGTGTCGGTGCCCATCGAGCCGACCGGCTCCTGGCCGTTGAGCGCCGACGGCGCGAGCAGCACCGACAGGTCCTCGCGCGAGTACCCGAACAGGTTCTGCAGGCGCTCGAGTTCGGCGCCCTCGAGGTGCCACTCGATGCTCTCGGCCGGCGGAAGGTCGTCGAGCGCGACGGCGTTCTCCTCCAGCCACAGCGAGTAGGGCTGGCGCGCCGACATCTTCAGCTTCAGCTCCTCGTCGGTGACGATGCGCTTCTCGACCATGTCGACGCAGAAGATGCGGCCGGGCTGCAGGCGGTCCTTCGCGAGGATCTCGCCGGGCTCGACGTCGACCACGCCGGTCTCGGAGGCCATCACCACGAGTCCGCTTCGCGTCACGAGGTAGCGCGACGGACGCAGGCCGTTGCGGTCGAGGATCGCGCCGATCACGCGGCCGTCGGAGAACGCGATGGACGCGGGGCCGTCCCACGGCTCCATCAGCGCCGAGTGGTAGCGGTAGAACGCGCGCCGCTCGCGCGGCATCGATTCGTGCTTCTCCCAGGCCTCCGGGATCATCGTCGTGACGGCGTGGGGCAGCGAGCGCCCGGTGCGCAGCAACAGCTCCAGGGCGTTGTCGAACGACGCGGAGTCGCTCTGCCCCGGGGCGATCACGGGCCGCAGGTGCTGGATGTCGTCGCCGTACAGCGGGGACGTGAACCGGCCCTCGCGCGCCGTCATCCAGTTCTGGTTGCCGCGCAGCGTGTTGATCTCGCCGTTGTGGGCCACGTAGCGGAACGGGTGCGCGAGGCGCCACGTCGGCAGCGTGTTCGTGCTGAAGCGCGAGTGGATGATCGCCATCGCGCTCTCGCAGGCCGGGTCGCGCAGGTCCGGGAAGAACCCGTCGATCTGCGACGAGACGAGCATGCCCTTGTACACGATCGTGCGCGCCGAGAAGCTGCAGAAGTACGAGTGGTAGGCCCGGTCGCCGCCCTCGGCGGCGATGACGTTCTCCGCGTCGCGGCGCGCGACGTAGAGGCGCCGCTCGAGCTCGTCGTCGGCCATTTCGCCGGCGGGCGTCACGAAGAACTGGGCGATGTGGGGCCGCTTGGCGTCGGCGATGCGGCCCACGCAGCGCACCCCGGTTTCCGGGTCGACCACGGTGACCGGCACGTCGCGCCATCCGAGGGCGCGGAAGCCGTGCCGCACCGCGGCGGCCTCGATCGCGCGCTGCACCCACTCGCGGTCCGCGGGGGCGGGGGGAAGGAAGGTCATCGCGACGCCGTAGGCGCCGGCCGCCGGAAGCTCGATCCCGAGCTCGGCCGCCCGCGTCCTCAGGAGCCGGTCCGGCACCTGCATCAGCACGCCGGCGCCGTCCCCGGTCTCGGGGTCGCAGCCGCACGCGCCGCGGTGCTCGAGGCGCTTCAGGACCTCGATCCCGGTGCGGACGATCTCATGGCTGGCTTCGCCGCGGATGTTGGCCACGAAGCCGACGCCGCAGGCGTCGCGCTCGACCAGGGAGGATGCCAGGCCCCGCTGGGGGCTTCCGTGCTGTGTCATGGCTTCGTACCTCTCGCCTGTTGGCGCTTGTCGTCCGGAAGGCGGCCGACCCCTTTAGGGAAGAAGCCTAAAGATGTCAACTTATGCGGTTCGGAAGGCCTAAGGAATGTTGCATATGTCTTTCGATTGGCCTAAATCGGCACCGTATGGCCGATCTTTGGCCTGAAGGTGGACAATGCGGAAGCTCGATGAACAGGAACTGAAGATCGCGAAGGCCCTGACGCGCAATCCGAGGCTCTCCGACAACCGGCTCGGGGAACTCTACGACATTCCGGTCCGCACCGTCAGCCGCAAGCGCGCGCGCATGGAACGGGAGGGACTGCTGCGCTACTTCGCGGAGGTCGACATGTCGGCCGAGGGCACGGGCTATTTCCCGTGCAGCCACATGTACATCATCCGCTTCAAGGTCGGCGTCACCGTCAGCCAGATCCAGGACGAGATCCGCAACGAGCCGAACGTCGTGACGGTCTTCACCGAGTTGATCCGCGAATCGCACATCGCCGAGATCGACGGCCGCGTCGCGCTCGTGATGGTCGTCGAGGGCACGTCCGACGCCGACATCGTCGAGAGCTTCCAGCAGAAGATCGTGCCGTCCTTGCAGAAGAACCACGGGAAGGATTCGATCGAGGACATCTCGACGATCCGGCTGCTCGGCCGGGTGAGGATCCTCCGGAACTACCTGCCGGCCGTCAACATGGAGAATGGCATGATGAAGCCCGACTGGAGCACGAACTCCATCTTCGTCGCATGAGCGCGCGTTCGACCCCGCTGAGCGAACGGTACGGGCCGTGGGCGCTCGTGACCGGCGCGTCCTCCGGGATCGGCTACGAGTTCGCGCGGCGCCTGGCCGCCGACGGCCTGAGCGTCGCGATGGTTGCCCGCCGGCGCGCGGCGCTCGAGTCGCTCCGCGGCGAACTGGAATCGAAGCACGGCGTCGCGTGCCGCGTCGTCGAGATGGACCTCGCCGAGCCCGGCGCCGCCGCGCGGCTCGCGCAATCCGTGTCCGACCTCGAGGTCGGGCTGCTCGTCGCCAACGCCGGGACCGGCTGGATCGGCCGCTTCGACCGGCAGCGGCCCGAGGACCACGCGCCGCTGATCCGCCTGCACTGCGAGATGCACGTCGAGCTGACGGCGCGGTTGCTGCCGGCGATGAAGCGTCGCGGCAAGGGCGGCGTCATCATCGTGTCTTCGATGGGCGGTCTCGTGCCGCTTCCGTACTACGCCGTCTACAGCGGCACGAAGGCGCTGCTGCAGAACTGGGGCGAGGCGCTCGCGATCGAGATGCGAGGCACCGGCGTCGACATCGAGGTGCTCGCGCCGGGCGACACGAAGACCGGCTTCCAGGAAGCGGCCGGCGAGATGTCCACGAAGTGGTCGAGCGTCGAGGACGTCGTCGCGGAGTCGCTGGCGGCGCTCGGCCGCCGGGCGGTCGTCGTTCCCGGCCTCGAGAACCGGCTGTCGCTGCTGGCGGCGCGATTCCTTCCGCGGAAATGGTTCCTCGACATCGTCGAGAAGCGCCAGCGCGAGCAGACGCCGGACGATCGCCGATGAGGATTCGCGCGAGCCTCGGTGCGCTGGTCCTGCTGGCCGCGGCCGGCACGGCCCTGTCGCAGGAGCGCGACGAGTTCGGCCTGAAGCCGGACGCGCCGCACGACGACGAGCTGGTGCTGCCGGACCCCGTCCTCGACCGGTCGTGGCCGATGCCCGAGCCCGGCGAGGGAGCGCCGCCGGCCGCCGTCGCTCCCGACGAGGACGAGGTCGATCCGTTCGCCGAGGAAGATCGGCGTCCCGCGCCGCCGCCCGAGGACGAGCACGGCGAGGATGTCGACGAAGAGGAAGCTCCGGCGCCGCCTGCCGCGGCGCCGGACCCGGACCCTTACTTCGCGCCGGTCCTCGAGCCGGAAGTCGACGAACCGGCGGGCCTTCGGGAAGAGGACGAGCCGTCGCCGCTCGACCTGGACGACCAGCGCTTCCGGGACGAAGCCGGCGACGATGGAGATTGGTGAAGATGCCGAACGTCCGCGACCAGATCCGCCTGACCGACGACGAGATCCGCGACTTCCTCGAGTCGAGCAGGACGGTGATCATGGGCACGATCAACCACGACGGATATCCGCACCTCGTGCCGATGTGGTACAGCGTGCTCGACGGGCTCGTGCACATGCACACGTACCGCACGTCGCAGAAGGTCAGGAACATCGAGCGCGACGCGCGCGGCTCGATCCTCGTCGAGGACGGCACCGAGTACGACAAGCTGCGCGGCGTGTTCCAGCGCGGCCGCTTCGAGATCGTCGACGACCAGGACCTCTGCTACCGCATCGCCGTCGCGTCCGCGAAGAAGTACCAGGGCCTCGACGAGGACACGGCGGGCGCCGCGCTGCGCTACTACGTCCGCAAGCGCGTCGCGCTCGTCTTCCACCCCGGGAAGACCTCGAGCTGGGACCACCGCAAGACGACGTCGCCGGGCGGCTGAAACGGAAACGCCGGAACCCTGGTCGGGGCTCCGGCGTCACTTCCTCGCGGACCGTTCTGCCCGGCGGGGGCAACCTACATGTAGATCCCGCCCATGAAGTCGAAGTCCTTGCGGATCATCACGTTGATGCAGGCGGCCTTGCCGCTCGCGTAGGCGCGCTCGAGGGCCGGACGGATCTCGTGCGGCTCGGTGACGAGCTCGCCGTAGCCGCCGAGAGCCTCGACCACCTTGTCGTAGCGCGTCGGCGCGAGCTCGGTCGCGACCAACCGCTCGCGGCCGTACATCATGACCTGCGGGCGCATCATCTGGCCCCACGCGGCGTCGTTGCCGATGATGCCGACGATCGGCAGGTTGTGACGGATCGCCGTGTCGTACTCGAAGCCGTTCAACCCGAAGCTGCCGTCGCCGTAGATGATGAGGACCCGCTTGTCCGGGTTCGCGAGCTGCGCCGCGATCGCGAACGGCATGCCGACGCCGAGCGTGCCGAGGGGGCCCGGGTCCATCCACAGGCCGTTCTTCGGCACCGGCACGACCTTGGCGGCCTTCGCGACGATGTCGCCGCCGTCGCCGACGAGGATCATGTCGTCGGAGACGAAGTCGGCGATCTCCTTGCACAGGCGCATCGGGTCGATCGGCGTCTCGTCGGAGGTCAGGTTCGCCGCGAGCGCGGCCTCCTCGGCCTCTTCCTTCGCGCGCCACTCGTTCACGATCGACGTGTAGTCGAGGCTGACGTCGTCCTTCTTCATGAGGTCGAGCATCGCGTCGAACATCAGGCCGAGGTCGCCGACCATGCCGACGTCGGCGCGGCGGTTCTGGCCGATCAGCGTCGCGTCGAGGTCCATCTGGATGATCTTCGCGGTGGCGGGGATCGACTTGCCGAAGCGCATCCGGAAATCGAGCAGCGAGCCGGCGAGGATCACGCAGTCGGTCGCTTCCATGTAGTCGCGACGCGTGCGGTTGAAGAAGTACGGCGAATCGTGCGGCACGGTGCCGCGCCCCATGCCGTTGCAGTAGCAGGGCATCTTCGTCGCGGCGAGGAAGCGGTTCAGCGCGGCCGCGCCGTTCGACCACTTGACGCCCGTCCCGGCCATCACCATCGGCATCTTCGCGTCCTTCAGCAGCGCGATCGCCGAACGGATCGTGTCGTCCTCGGGGCGCATGCGCGGGGCCGCCATCGGGGCAGGGCAGTACGCGGTGTCGAGGTTGACGGGGCCGCCGAGCACGTCGATCGGCACCTCGAGGTAGGACGGGCCGGGGTTCCCGGCGAGAGCGAAGCGGATCGCTTCCTCGCAGAACTCGCCGAGGCGGTCGGGCGCGTAGCAGGCGTTCGCCCACTTCGTGATCGGTCGCATGACCGAGATGTGGTCCATCTCCTGCAACGACCCGCGACGCAGGTTGGCGAGCGGTCCCTGGCCGCCGATCACGAGGATCGGCGAGTTCGCGCGCCAGGCGTTGGCGATGCCGGTGACGCCGTCGGTCGCGCCGGGGCCCGCCGTGAGCACCGCGACGCCGACCTTGCCGGGATGCAGGCGCGCGTACGCGTCGGCCGCGTGCACGGCGGCCTGCTCGTGGCGAACGTCGATCACGCGGATGCCCTCGTTCAGGCAGCCGTCGTAGATGGCCATGACGTGGCCGCCCGAGAGCGTGAAGATGCAGTCGACGCCCGCCTTCTTGAGCGCCCGGGCTACCAGCTTTCCACCGTCCATCGTGTCTTCCTTTCTCCGATCGATTTCGCGGCGTTGCAGCCGGCGGGAATTCCCGCGACCCGCGGGAGCGGTGGGTATACCGTCAGCGCGATACAAAACAAGGCGACTTCCGCGGGCAGGTTCCGGGATCGGGTCCGGGCCGGCTTGTAACCGCACGGAAGGACGGCCGTATCGCTCGCTTGCGCGCTTCGGGAAGGGGCCCCGCGTGCGGTCGCCGTCGGCGATTCCGGGGAGATTGACATGCGGGGTGGCGACTCCTACAAGCCGCGCCGCGAGCCGAACCAGGGCATGGGGCCCTGCGTCGGGAACGAGGTGGAATTCCTCGACTGCCCCGCAACTGTGAGGGGGGACGAACGTCGCACGAAGCCACTGGGAGCAGGTCTGCTCCTGGGAAGGCGCGACGAACGGACGATCCCCGAGTCAGGATATCGACGCGGCTCGCACGGGTTGAACCTTTCGAAGGGAAAGGAGCGACCGATGCCGCGTCCGTCCGGGGCGCGCGCACGTCCCGCTTCCGACCCTGCCACGAGAGGTTCTTCCCCACGACCCCGGCGAGGGCCGGAAGGGGATCGAGCCATGCGAAACCACGTCCTGGCGGCGGCTGCCGTCCTGTTCACCTGTTCCTCCACGGCCGCGGCGCAGACGACGCCCGCGCCCGGCTACCTGTACGCGCGCGAGGTGCTCGCGGAACTGACCGAGGGATGCGTCGCGCACGCGCCGGGCGGTGTCTACGTCGGCATCGGGCCGGCGCTGGCGTTCCCGGCTCCCGCGGCGACGCGCAGCATCCTGTTCGTCGCCGACGGCGGCGGTGCGCGCACCGTCGCGACCGGCCTCAACGCGATCGCCGACTGCGCGTACGATGCCATCACCGATACGCTGTACGTGACCGACAGCGGCGCGGAGTTCTCCGGCGCGACGACCGGGGACACCGTGTTCGCGATCCCCGGGGACGCCGAGGACGAGCCGGTCGACGGGCACGAGCTGCTCGAGTCCGGCACGTTCCCGTACGCGTTCTCGATCGCGCTGACCGAACGCGGCCTGCTCGTCTCCGACGCCACCGGCGGCGGAGTCGGCAGCGTTGTCGAGATCGACCTCTCGGGAGTCGAGCCGGTCGCGACGACGTTCGCCGACGGCTTCGACTACACCGGAGGCGTCGCCGTCGACGGCGATCGCGTGCTCGTCAGCGAGGCGATCGACCCGAGCTTCGAGAGCGCGATCTATGCCTACTCGTCGGACGGCACGTTCGAAGAGGTGTTCTCGGGGCCGACGTACGCGCACGGCTCCAACGACCTCGCGATCGCCGTCGACGGCAGCGTGCTCGCGACCGGCGGCTCGACGATCGTCGCGATCGACGGCGACGGCGCGGCAACGCCGCTCGTCACCGGCCTCGTCGGGGGCGGGGCGTTCCCGGCCTTCGGCGGCGGCGTCTCGGTCGACCCATTCACCGGCCGCATCGATTTCCTCGCGTCGTCGTTCACCGGCGACGACGACGACAGGAGCGTGCATCGCCTCGTCCCGGTCGACCGCCTGGTGCGCGGCACCGGGCGGCTCGAGACCGACTGCGCGATCGAGTTCTACGGGATCGAGCTCGTGCCGCGCCGCGAAGGGGGGCCCGCGCGCGCCGCGGTCTGCACGGACGGCGCGTCTTGCGACGCCGACGGCGCGGTCGACGGCGGCTGCACGTTCCCGCTCGGGCTCTGCTTCAACGTCGAGGATGCGCGCGTTCCCGAGTGCGCCCCGACCTCGGTGGCCACGGTGGACCTGGTTCGCGTGAAGCCGGCCGGGATCGGCGCGGAGGCGCTCGCCGCTGCGGTCGAGGCCGCGATGCCGGCGGTGGATGGCGGCTGCGTGTTCGGCGAAGGCCTGCGCGTCGAGCTTCGCGACGCGGGCGCGCGTCCCGGCAAGGCGCGCGTCAAGTTCCGCGCCGTCAGCGGGGATCCCGAGCCGCGCGCGGATACCGACGCGCTGCGCTTCGTGTGCGTGCCGGCGCAGTGATGCTGCGCGCGGCGATGTTGGCCAGCGCACTGACCGGCCTCGCGGCGTTCGCCGCCGCGGGGCCGGCTGGTGCGGGCGAGCCGTTCGGCGATCCCTGGCTCGATCGCGTGCGCTCGTTCGAGCCCGGTGCTTCGGCCGGTTTCGGCGCCGACCAGCTTCCGACGATCGTGCTCGGTGGGCCCGAGGGTCTCGGCGATGCGGCCGGCTCGACGGACGTCGTCTCGCTCGGGGACGGCGGACGCATCGTCGTCTCGTTCGACGACAATGGCGTCGTCGACGGTCCCGGCGACGACCTCGTCGTGTTCGAGAACGCGTTCTGGTCGGGGCCGCTGCTGTTCGCCGAACTCGCCTACGTCGAGGTCAGCGCCGACGGGCGCAACTGGCACGCGTTCCCGTACGACGCGCAGACGGGCGAAGGTCTGGCCGGCCGAGCGCCGGTCCATGCGAACTCGACGAACGGCCAGGATCCGCTCGACCCGGCCTCGGGGGGCGACCGTTTCGACCTCGCGGACGTCGGGCTCGGGTTCGCGCGCTACCTGCGCCTGACGGACGTCGGCGGCGAGATCCGCGATCCCGGCGACGACAGTTTCGCGGGCACCAAGGGCGGGTTCGACCTCGACGCGGCGGCGGCGATCCACTCGACGAGGCTCGGCTGCCTGTACGGGTTCGTCACGAAGGACGGCCAGCCGCTCGGCGGCGCGCGGGTCGTGCTCGCCACCGCGGGGCAGCGCAACCGCCGGCGGTGGACGCACCGGAACGGCCTGTTCGCGTTCTGCCGCCTGCAGCCCGGGCTCGAGTATCGCCTGCGGACCAGGGGGCTCGAGGCGGGCGGCGCACACGCGAAAGCGACGGTCACCCCCGAAACGCCACACGTGCGAGTCGATCTCGCGGTCGAGTGACCGGATCGCATCCGCGGCCCGCGCTCGGCTTGCGCGCGCCGCTCCGGTAGCTTTCGCCGATGCGGCGACGCTGCTTCCTCCCTGTCCTGCTCGTGGGCGCGGCGCTGCTCGGACTCGCGTTCGCCCGGCCCGACGCGCACGCGGCCGATCCCGCGCTGCGGGTGGTCACGTCGATCCCGCCGCTCGCGATGATCGTCTCCGACCTCGGCGGCCGGCGCGTGGCCGTGCGCAGCATCCTGCCGCCGGGCGCCGATCCGCACACGTTCGAGCCGAAACCGTCCGACGCGCTCGCGATCACGCAAGCCGACGTCATCGTCGTGCTCGGCTCGCCGATCGATTCGTGGATCGGCAAGGCGATCGGGCCGTCGAGCGGGGCTGCCGTCGTCCGGCTCGACGCGGGCGAGGGCGATGTCGCCGCGGACGACCACCACGATCACGCCGGGCACCACGACGACCCGCACGTTTGGCTCGATCCGCTGTGGGTGCGCGACCACGCGGTGCGACCGCTGCAGCGCGCGCTGGCCGATGCCGACCCGGCCGGCGCCGCGCAGTACGGCGAGGCCGCGCGCCGCGTGTCCGAGGCGATGACGGACCTCGACGACGACATCCGCAGCGCCTTCGCGGGGGCCGTCACGCGCAGCTTCCTCGCCTGGCACCCCGCCTGGGACCGCTTCGCCGAACGCTACGGCCTGCACTCGATCGGCAGCGTCGGCGAAGTCGCCGGACGAGAACCTTCGGTGCGCGCGATGATCGACGCGATCCGCGCGGCGCGCGCGGCGGGCGTGCGCGCGGTGCTGGTCGAGCCGCAGGTCGAGGCGCGGCAGGCGCGCGTGCTTGCCGACGAGCTCGGGGTGGCGGTCGTCCTGGTCGACCCGCTCGGCGATCCGACGAGCCTCGAACGCTCCACGTACCGCCTGATGATGCTGTTCAACGCGAATGCGTTCGCCCGCGCGCTCGGCGTCCTCGACGACGAAGACGACGAAGACGACGGGGAGGCAGGATCGCCGGCTGCGGCTTCGCCGGCGTCGTCGACCTGCCGCTGAAGCTTCACCGGCGGGTCGGCTGCGGCGGCGCCACGGCACGGGATTCCGCGTGCCTCCCCGCGAAGGGGCCCTGGTCCTCAGCGCGGTTCGAGCGCAGTCAGCCTTCGCGCGAGCGTCGGGTCGCCGGGCGCGGCTTCGAGTCCCGCGCGCCACTGCGCGGCGGCGTCGCGAGGACGCCCGAGCGCGAGCAGCGCGTCTCCCGCCAGGCGCCGGCCGTTCGCGTTTCGCGGTTCGATCGCGAGCGCGCGCTCGGCGGCCTCGAGCGCCTCGGTCGGCCGTCCGAGCTGGAGGTACGTGTTCGCGACGTTGCGGTGGGCCATCGCGACCTCGGGTTGGGCTGCCGCGCCGGCGAGGTAGACCTCGAGCGCTTTCTCGGGCCGGTGCTGCTGCAGGTAAAGCGAACCGAGGTTCTGGTACGAGCGGATGACGTTCGGCAGCAGGCGGATCGCCGCCTCGTAGTGCGGGATCGCCTCCTCGAGGCGGCCGGCGCGCTTGTAGTAGTTTGCGAGGTTGTAGTGCGCGCGCTCGTTCTGCGGCGCCTGTCGCACGGCATCCTGCATCAGCGCGATCGGGTCCGCGAGCAGCTCGTTGCGTCGGACGGTCGTCGCGCCGAGCGCCGCGACGACGACCGCGGCGAGCGCAGCGCCGGCGACACGCACCGCACGCTCCGGCGCGCCGAGTCGCGCCGCGAGGGCGTGCAGCACGTCGTCGGCGGCCGGCACGACCGCCATCGCGAGGAACGCGATCGGAAGGTACAGGCGGTGCTCGACGTAGAAGTCCGCGAGCGGAACCACGCTGGACGTCGGCGCGAGCGCGATCGCCGATCCGGCGATCGCGAACGCGAGGAGCGGCCGGCGACGCCACCACCGGAGCGCGGCCCCCGCGATGACCGCGAGGATCGCGGCGGGCAGCACGACCGAGTCGCCGAGGAACGTCGCGAGGACCGGCCACGGCCCGCGGTATCCGCAGTCGAAACAGAGGCTGGACGGCCAGAACGCGACGCGCAGGTACTGCACGAGCACGCCGGGCTGGGCCGAGAGGTACCCGAGCGGCGTGATGCCGTCGATGCCGAAGCCGGCCGTCTCGCTCTGGAAGCTTCCGTGCGCCCGGGTGATCGCGAACGTGGCCACGGCGGCGATCGCCGTCAGCGCATAGGCCGGCCATCGGCTCGCGATCGGCCGCAAGGACCCGCGGGCGACCAGCAGCAGGTCGAACGCGAACAGCAACGCGGGGGCGATCGCGAACGAGGGCTTCGAGTACATGCCGAGCACGCACGAGCCGGCGAGCGCGGCGATCGCGCCGGGGCGCGGACCGTCGCGCATCGCTGCGAGCGCGAGCAGGCTGCCGAGGAGCGCGGCGCCGGCAAGGATCTCGGCGCGCTGGATCACGTAGGTGACGCTTTCGGTCTGGATCGGGTGCAGCAGGAAGACGAGCGCCGCGATGCCGGCGAGCGCATCCGCCCTTCGCGCGTAGCGACCGCGAAAGGCGTCCAGCCGGAGCGTCGCGCGGGCGAGGGCGAACGCGAGCAGCCCGGCGAGCGCGTGCGCGACGAAGTTCAGCGCGTGGTAGCCGGCGACGTCCGGTCCGCCGGCCAGCCAGTTCCAGCGCAGGCTGAGCGTGACCGCGGCGCGCGGGTCGGCGACGAGCGCGCCGACGTCGAGCGGCTTCTGGATCGTCGGGTTCTTCGTGATGTTGACCGGATCGTCCAGCAGGAACGGATTCTCGAGCGCGCCCGCGTAGGCGGCCGCTGTCGCGAGCACGAGGGTCGCCGCCCAGCCGAGCGCGCGCGCTCCGGGCCTGACGGGAACGGATCGCGGTGGAACGGGCGCCGGTTCCGGGCGCGACGCGCGCGCGTCGCGGTCCGGGGACGGCTCGGGCCGCTCCGGCCGCGACCTCTTGTCCCGCGCCTTGCGACCCATCGTGACGCTTGTAGCCGAGCGTCGGGTGCCGGACCAGTGGGACGGCTTGCCTGACCGTCCCGCAGCGAACATAGTCGCGGCCTTTGCGTCGCCGCAGGGCGCCGTTCGTCGCCGGCGCCCGCCGAGGTGGTCCCGTTCTCATGGATGCAGCGCTGTTCGACCGCGTCACGATCGAACTCGACGGCCGCCCGGTCCTCGAGGACATCTCGTTTCGCGTCGCCGAGGGCGAGTTCCTCGGGGTGATCGGCCCGAACGGCGCGGGCAAGACCACCCTGCTTCGCGCGATGCTCGGCCTCGTCCCGGTGGCGTCCGGCAGCATCCAGGTCCTCGGGCACGCTCCGGGCGAGCACGGCGCCGACGCCCATGCGATCGGGTACGTGCCGCAGCGGCAGGCGGTGCCGAGGAACTTCCCCGCCACCGTCGCCGACGTCGTGATGATGGGCCGCGTCTGCTGCTACGGTCGCCTGCGGCCGGCGCGCGCGGCCGACTGGCAGCGCGTGCGCGCGGAACTCGACGAGATCGGCATCGGCCACCTGGCGGGGCGCCCGATCGGCCGGCTGTCGGGCGGCGAGGTGCGGCGCGTGCTTCTCGCGCAGGCGCTGTGCCAGGGAACGCGGCTGCTCGTCCTCGACGAGCCGACGGTCGGCCTCGACCTGCCCGCCGAGCTCGAGTTCTACGGCCTGCTGCGCCGCCTGCAGCGCGAGCGCGGCATCACGATCGTCTGCGTCTCCCACGACCTGCTCGCGCTGGCCGGCCAGGCGAGCGAGCTGATCTGCATCAACCGGCGCATGCACGTCCACGGCAATCCCGAGGAAGTCGTGCACAGCCACGCGCTGCGCGAAGCGTACTCGTGCGAGTTCGACTTCCTGGCGGGCGAGATCGCCCACCACGAGCAGCACCATCCTCCCCACGGACCGGGCGGCGCCCGCTGATGCTGGAATACGCCTTCGCCGAACGCGCGCTCGTCGCGGCCGTGGTCGTCGGGTTGTTGTGCGGCCTGCTCGGGTTCTTCGTCGTGCTGCGGCGCCTCGCGTTCATCGGCGTCGGGATCTCGCATTCGGCGATCGGCGGCGTCGCCCTCGGTCTGGTGCTGGGCCTCGATCCTGCCGTCTGCGCGGCGGCCTTCTCGGTCATCGTCGCGCTCGGGATGTACCGGGTCGCGCGCGACCGTCGCCTCACCGAGGACGCGATCATCGGCGTGTTCCTTTCCGGCGCGATGGCGCTCGGTCTGCTGCTGACGGGCATGCAGCACGGCTACCAGCAGGACCTGTTCGCGTACCTGTTCGGCAGCCTGCTCGCGGTTTCCCCCACGGATCTCGCGATGCTCTGCGCGCTGGCCGCGGTGCTCGTCCTGGTGATCGCCGCCTGTTTCCGCGAGATGCTGTTCGTCGCGTTCGACGAGGAAGTCGCGCGCGCCTACGGGAGGCGCGTGGACCTGATGGACGCGATCCTGATCGTCGTCCTCGCGCTGACGGTGGTGGCCGGCGTGCGCGTCGTCGGGGTGCTGCTCGTCGAGGCCCTGCTCGTGGTGCCGGCCGCGACCGCGGCGCTGTGGACGCTCGATTTTCGCCGGCAGGTCGCGTTGTCGATGACGATCGGCGCCGCGAGCGCCGCGACGGGCCTCTATCTTTCGTTCCTGTACGACGTGGGGGCAGGCGCGGCGATCGTGCTGGTCGCGGTCAGCGGGTTCTTCGCGTCGTGGCTGCTCCGGCGCGGCTCCTGAGCCGGGGCTTTCCTGGGCGACGCGGACCGCTATAAAACGCCGCCATGGCCGCCACCGACCTCGACCGTACGCTGCTTCGGCTCCTGCTCGACGAGCAGGTCGAGAAGTTCCGCCAGAGCCTCGAGAAGGAGAACCCCGGCCTTTCGAGGACCGAGCGCGAGCGCTACCTGCGCGCCGTCCGCCTCTTCTGCAGCCAGATCCTCGGCGCCGCCCCCAGGACCCACGGCCGCAAGGCCCGTTCCCCCAGGTCCGACAAGGCCTAGCCAGCCCTCCGGCGTCGTCAGCTCCTGCCGAAGCCGCCGCTGATGCTGATGGCCTGCCCCGTGATCCACGAAGCGCGCTCGCTGGCAAGGAACGTGATCATCGGCGCGATGTCGTCCGGGCGGCCGAGCCGGCCGAGAGGGTAGAAGCGCTCGGACTGCCGCTCCATCGCCTCGTCGATGTAGGCCGTCATCGGGGTGTGGGTCACGCCAGGGCAGACCGCGTTCACGCAGATGTTGAAGCGGCCGAGCTCGGCCGCCAGTCCCCTGGTCAACGAGATCACGCCGCCCTTGGTCGCGCCGTAGACGACCATGCGCTTCTCGTTGGCCTTGCCGGCTTCCGAGGCGATCGAGACGATGCGCCCGGAGCGCCGCCCGGTCATGTGGTCGGTGACGGCGCGGCAGCAGTTCATTACGCCGACGAGGTTGATCGCGAGCATGTCCTGCCAGTCGGCGGGCTCCGTGTCGGCGAAGAACGAGATCGGGCCGCCGATGCCCGCCGAGTTCACGAGGATGTCGAGCTGGCCGAAGCGCGAGATCGCGCGGGCGACGGCCGCGCGGCACTGGTCCATGTCGCGCACGTCGAGGCGGACGGCCTCGACTTCCGCGTCGCCCGCGGCGAGCTCGAGACGGGCGGCCTCGAGCGTCTGCTCGTTCACGTCCGCGATCATCACGCGCACGCCTTCGGCGGCCATCGTCGCGGCGGTTTCCTTGCCGAGTCCCGACGCCCCGCCGGTGATCAGCGCACTCTTGCCCTTCAGCCCGAGATCCATCGTCGATGAGGCTCCTTCCGGATCACGTCGCGGAGCCGCCGCTTCTCCGAAGGCGCGGCGCGACCGACTTCGCGACAAGGTGGTTGGTCGTTCCGGCGGGCGAAGATCGGCGAGGGGCCGCCGAAGGTCAAGCGTCCGAAAAACGAAAGGGCGTCCCGGGAAGGGACGCCCTTTCGAAAGGACACGATCGGCGGTCCCGCCTACTCGATCGGCGGAGCGACCGGAGTCTCCGGCGGCGCCGGGCAGTCGAACACGACGGGCAGGCCGACGGCCGACATCAGGGCACGCAGCGCGTCCGTCGAGTTGACGAGGCCGTTGCCGGTGATGTCGCAGATCGAATCGTCGCACGGCACGTTGCCGACGCTCGCGTTCAGGATGTACTGCGCGTCGAGGATCGTCACCGAGCCGCTGTCGTCCGTGTCGCCGCACAGGACGAGCAGGCAGGCCGAGTTACAGTAATCGCCGTCCTCGTAGACGCTGTCGCCGTCGTCGCAGGTTTCCTTCGCCTCGAGGTAGCCGTTGCCGCAGGTCGTGCTGACGTCCGGACAGGACAGGACGACCGGAAGGCCGACGGACCATTGCAGCAGGCGCAGCGCGTCCGAGGCGCGGATCCTGAGGTCGCCCGTCACGTCACAGATGAGCAGCGTGCACTGCTCGAGCCCGACGGCCGAGCGCAGCACGTAGAGGGCGTCCACGATGTCCTGGTCGCCGTCGTCGTCGGTGTCGCCGCACTCGACCTGGCTGCAGTCGTTGCGGCAGAAGTCGCCGCGCATCCACTCGGTGTCGCCGTCGTCGCAGTCCTCTTCGGTGTTGAGGTAGCCGTTGCCGCACTTCGTGCTGCACGGGAAGATCACGTCGACGAAGCGGATGACGTTGTAGTGGTGGAAGTCGAACATGCACTGGGTCAGCTCGGGCAACGAGAAGACCGAGTTGTTGTCCGGCGAGTCGCACATCCACGGGAACCCGAGGTTCTCCAGGTTGATGGCCGGGCACGCGTTCGGCAGGTAGACGAGCACGTGGTTGTGGGAATCGACGATGTCGTCGTCGAGGGGGTTGCGGCCCGTCATCGGGTCCTGCAGGTCCACCTCGCGGCGGCAGTCGACTTCCGGCGGAAGCGGGAGATCCTGGCGCGACTGGCGCAACACGCAGTGGCCGCGGCGGTCGAACTCCGTGCTGGTCAGGCGCGAGGACAGGCGGGCCAGGTTGTCCTGGCAGGTGCGCTCGTTGAACTGGAGGCTCGGGAAGGGGCGCGGGTGCTCGGTCGGCAGGATGTAGAAGCCGAACTGCTTGGACTTGCCGAGCAGGCACTGGACGTGGTCGAACGCGTCGTACGGGGTGTTCGGGGTGACGTCCGAGCAAAAGCCCGGGTAGCCGAGGTTGCTGAGCGAGACGTTGGTGCAGGCGTTGAGGACGGCTGCCGTGAGCTGGGACTCGGCGACGCGCAGGCGGCGGTCGGTGTCGGAGTCTCCCGTCGTGGTCGGGCCCTCGTCGGTGATCGGGGCCAGGCAGTGCAGCGTGTTCGGCGGATACTGCCCCGTCATCTCCTTCGTGAAGCAATCCTGCCGGGCGCCGATGAAGTCGTAGAAGTAGCTGACCGTGGCGTTGAGGCTCACGCGCTGGCAGGCGTATTCGCTGTCGGTCAGGCGGGGGAACTCGATCCCGCTCCCCGACGGGCAGTCGGCTGCCGCCAGGGCCGGCGCCAGCGCGAGAATCGAGAGCCCGAGCGCGGTGGTACGAAAGGAGCGCAGCAATGCCATTCTGTGTCTATCCCTGATCCCGGAGTCCCGCCGCAGCGCGGAGCAAAAAGCCCGCGCCGACGTTAGCTTCCATACCGAGGCTTCGTCAAGGTTCTAAAAGGAGGCACCCGACCTCCCGACTGACCCGCGCCCCCCGCGGACGATCTCGCCGAACTGTTTGACATCAGTTGGCGACCAACGTCCCTTAACGTCCCGGCGAGCATTGCAGATTTCCTGACCATTGGAAACCACCGCCGACGCGAGAACGTGCCGGACGGACCCCCCAGGACATGTCGGAACAACAGATCAAAGAACGCTTGAAGGGGGTCAAGTACCCCGGCTTCAGCAGGGACATCGTGTCCTTCGGACTCGTCAAGTCGATCACCGTCGAGCCGGGCCGCTGCGAGGTGCGTCTGAGCATTCTCAGCGACAATCGCGACGTGGTGCGGCAAATCGTCGCGGATGTCGAGGCGGAGCTGGCCCGGACCCCGGAACTCGGCCACGTCGACGTCGTCGTCGAGAAGCCTGCCGCGGACCGGGGGACCCAGGCCCGGGAGACGGCCAAGGCCATGGGGCGCGGGCCGGCCCAGGTCCCCGGCGTGGCCCGGATCGTCGCGGTGGCCAGTGGAAAGGGTGGCGTCGGCAAATCGACGGTCGCTGCCAACCTGGCCGTCGCCCTGGCCCGGCGCGGCCTGCGGACCGGGCTTCTCGACGCCGACATCTACGGACCGAGCGTTCCGCTGCTGTTCGGAGTGGACCGCCGCGAGGCCGGCCGCAGCGACGAGGACGGACGGTTCCTTCCGGTCGAGCGCCACGGGGTGAAGCTCGTGTCGATGGGATTCTTCGTGGCCGAAGGGGCGCCGCTCATCTGGCGTGGACCGATGCTGACCAAGGCCCTGCACCAGTTCGTGCGCGACGTGGCCTGGGGAGACCTCGACGTCCTCGTGATCGACCTGCCTCCGGGCACCGGCGACGTGCAGATGACCGTGACGCAGTCCGTCGCCCTCGACGGCGGCGTGATCGTGACGACTCCCCAGGACGTGGCGCTCGCGGACGTCGAGCGCGGGGTCAAGATGTTCCAGCAGGCCGACGTGCCGATCCTCGGGGTCATCGAGAACATGAGCTTCCACATCTGTCCGGGGTGCGGCGACAGGGCGCACATCTTCGGCGACGGCGGCGCGGCTCGCGTCGCGAATCGCTTCGGGCTGACGGTGCTCGGCAGCATCCCGCTCGCCAAGCCGGTCCGGCTGTCGGGGGACGAGGGCACGCCGATCGTCGTCTCGGAGCCGGAGGGAACGGCGGCTCGCGCGTTCCGCGGGCTTGCCGAGTCGGTCGCCGATGCCGTGGGGGCTTCGCGCGAGGTCCACGGCCATGCCTGATCCGCGTCCGTCCACGGTTTCGCGCCAGCCCCCGATCGACGGCGTTCGCCGCATCGTTGCCGTCGCCAGCGGCAAGGGCGGGGTGGGGAAGTCGACCGTCGCGGCCAACCTTGCGGTCGCATTGCGCGCGCTCGGTCGGCGCGTCGGATTGGCCGATGTCGACATCTACGGCCCCAGCGCGCCGATCCTGTTCGGGATCCACGAGCTGCCGCATCCTTCGGAAAACTCGCGGCTGCTCGCGCCGCTGGAAGCGTGCGGCGTCAAGATCATGTCGATGGGGTTCTTCCTCGACGAACAGGCTCCGGTGGTCTGGCGCGGCCCGATGGCGATGAGCGCGACGAAGCAGTTCCTGCGCGGCGTCGACTGGGGCGAACTCGACTACCTGATCGTGGACCTGCCGCCGGGAACCGGCGACATCCCGCTCACGCTCGCGCAGGAAGTCCCGCTCGACGGCGGGCTGATCGTGACGACGCCGCAGGACGTCGCGCTCGCCGACGTGACGCGCGGGGTCGCGATGTTCCGGCGCCTCAACACGCCGATCCTCGGCGTCGCGGTGAACATGGCCGGCTACACGTGCCCGAAGTGCGGCACGCGCGACGAACTGTTCGGCTCGCACGCCTCCGAGCGCATCGCGCAGGAGATCGGCGCGCCCGTGCTCGCCGAGTTCCCGATCGAACAGGCCGTTCGCGAGAGCGGCGATGCGGGAAGGCCGCTGGTCGCGGCGGATTCCTCGTCGCCGGCCGCCAGGGCCTATCTCGATCTCGCCGCGGCGGTGGAGAAGAGCCTCGCGAACCTGAGGGAGGACCTCTACGGCCCCGAGCCGACGGACGTGAAGATCGACGACGAAGCGAAGTCGGTCGCGATTGCGTGGACCGACGGCAGGACGACGACGTACACGTTCGGGGGCCTTCGCGGGTGGTGCCCGTGCGCGACCTGCCAGGGGCATTCGACCGACACGAAGTTCGTCGAGGCGCCGAACCCGCGCCCGACCGGAGTCGAAGGCATCGGCCGCTACGCGCTGCGCTTCCTCTGGGCCGACGGCCACTCCACCGGAATGTACTCCTACGACTGGCTCCGCGAGATTTCCGAATCGGCTGAGTGCAAGGGGTGACCCGGAATTCAGGCGCGCGGCGTCCGCCCCGCTTCCGGAACACGCCTCCGGGGCGGGGCAATGCGCGCTCGCTGGTCCTCGCTCGCTTCGCTCCCTGCGGAGTCGCTCGCACGCACAGCCCCGCCCCTGCGGCTCAACGGCACGTTTCGTTCCCGTAGCGCTCCATGCGCGGGCGACGAGAGTGTGCAGCCGCAAGGCGCGCGCGAAGACGACGAACGCAGGCGTACTTCCTGTACGCCGGAGTGAGGAGCGAGCGCGCAACGCGGCGGATGCGCCGCTATCGTCGTCCGCCTCGCTGTTGAATCGCGAACATCAAACCTTCGGTTCGATCCACCAGGGGTAGAAATCCGGGAGGTCGGTCCAGGCGCTCATCGTGAACCTGGCGGGGCGCTTGTCGAGGAAGCTCTGGACCCCTTCGTAGGCGTCGGCATTGCGGCCGGCCCAGAAGATGCACTTCGAGTCGATGATGTGCGCGTGCTGCGGGTCGGGCTGCGCCATCCCGTGCCAGAGCAGCGCGCGCGCGAGCGCCACGGACGTCGCGCTCGTGTTGTCGGCGATCTCTCGCGCGATCTCCATCGCCTTCGCGAGCACCTGGTCGGCAGGGACCACGTGGTTGAACAGCCCCGAGGCCGCCTCGTCGCCCGCGCGGAACACCCGCCCCGTCACGCACCACTCGACGGCCTTCGAGATGCCGACGATGCGCGGCAGGAACCACGACGAGCACGCCTCCGGGACGATCCCGCGGCGCGCGAAGACGAAGCCGATTTTCGCGTCTTCGGAAACGACGCGGATGTCCATCGCGAGCGTCATCGTGATGCCGACGCCGACGGCAGCGCCGTTGATGGCCGCGATCACGGGCTTCCGGCTCGCGAAGATCTCGAGCGTGACCTGGCCGCCGCCGTCGCGGTGCCCGGTGAGGCCGACGTCCTCGCCGCCGGCTTCCGCGTCGAAGGTCTTGCCGCCGCCCCCGAGGTCGGCCCCGGCGCAGAACGCCTTGCCGGCGCCCGTGACGACGATCGCGCGAACCGCGTCGTCGCGATTGGCCTCGCGCAGGACGTCGATCATCTCGTTCAGCATCGTGTTCGTGAACGCGTTCATGCGGTCGGGCCGGTTGAGGGTCAGGATGCCGACCCCGCGGTCGATTTCGTACTTCGTATGCCTTCGTTCCATCGCGAGGAATCTCCGTGGACGGTCCCGTCGGATCCGTCGGGCTGGGTGCGCCGGTGTTTCGCCTGAGCCGCCCCGCATGTTAGGAGCAGCGCCGCACGCGCGGCGTCCGTCCGGAGCCGCCTGACGTGCCAGCGGAGCGGACATGGAAACCATCAGCGAGCGGATCACGATCACCGCGGGCGGCGCATCGTTGCCTGCGTACCTGTCACGCCCGAAGACCGGCGGCAAGCACCCCGGCGTGCTCGTGTTCCAGGAGATCTTCGGCGTCAACCGCCACATCCGTTCGGTCGCCGATCGCGTCGCGGCCGAAGGCTACGTGGCGCTCGCCCCCGAGATGTTCCATCGCCAGGCGCCGGGACTGGAACTCGACTACGATCCCGCGGGACTCGCGCGCGGCATCGAACTCGTGACGGCGCTGAAGCCGGAGGACATCCTGGCGGACGTCACGGCGGCGTACGATGCGCTGCGCGCGAGAGAGGACGTCGGCGGCAAGGGCATCGGCGCGATCGGCTTCTGCTTCGGCGGCCACGTCGCCTACCGCGCGGCCTGCCTGTTGCCGATCGCGGCCGCGGCCAGCTTCTATGGAGGCGGGATCGCCGGGATGGGCGGAGACGGTCCGGCCACCGTCGACCTCACCTCGGGCATCGGGGGCCGCATCGCCTGCTTCTTCGGCGAGAATGACGGCTACATCCCGATGTCTTCCGTCGACCGGATCCGGGCCGCGCTCGAGGCGGCCGGAACACGGCACGAGGTGGTCGTCTACCCGGGCGTCGGTCACGGCTTCTTCTGCGACGAGCGCGCCGATTTCGATGCCGCGGCGGCGTCCGACGCGTGGGCGAGGGTCAAGGACCTGTTCGCGGCCGAGTTGCGCTGAGTCCGTCCGAAGCCACCGGCTGGAGACGGCGCGGGCGACGGGCCCGACCGCGCCGGCATGTCGTGTCGGAATCCTTGCTGCTGAGGCTGCCGGGATCTGTTAAGGTCTGGTCCCTGCCATGAAGCCAGTGATGCTCGAGTCGTTCGCGCGGCGGACCGCCGTGCGGTTCGTCGTGTTGTCCGTCCTCTTCGCGCTCGCGCCGGCCGGGCCGGCGTCGGCCGTGACGATCACCGTCCACAACGCGGACGGCTTCCAGGAGGGGTTCAACGACCCGTCGCCGCG
>CAYYZO010000070.1:14834-21237 GCA_964476185.1 uncultured Myxococcales bacterium | reverse complement strand
ACCCGATCGGCAACACGGCCACCGTGTCGTCCTCCACCACCGATCCCGTCGCCGGGAACAACAGCTCGACGACCAGCACCCCGCTCGTCACCAGCGCGGACATCGCGGTTTCCAAGACCGGACCGGCGACGGTGGTGGCGGGCAACGATGTCGTCTACACGATCACGGTCACGAACGGCGGCGTCTCCGACGCCCAGGCCGTCACGATCGCCGACCCGACGCCGGCCGGACTCGTCTTCGTCTCGAACAGCGGGGACTGCACGTCGGCGTTCCCGTGCTCGCTCGGCACGGTGCCCGCCGGGGCGACGCGCACGATCACGGCGACCTTCGCCGTGCCGTCCTCGTACCTGGCCCCGAGTCCGTTCCAGAACTCCGCCACCGCCAGCAGCTCGACCCCCGACCCGGTGCCCGCGAACGACACATCGTCTGTCTCGACGACGGTCACGACGAGCGCCGACCTCTCGATCACGAAGATGGCGCCGGCGGCGGTGCTCGCCGGGACGGACCTGGTCTTCACCATCGTCGTGACGAACGCGGGCGACTCGGACGCCCGGACGGTCACGGTGTCCGACCCGACACCGCCCGGACTCACGTTCGTCTCGAACACCGGCGACTGCACGACAGCGTATCCTTGCTCCCTCGGCACGGTCGCGCGCGGAGAGATGCGCACGATCACGTCCACGTACGCGGTGCCGCCGTCGTACACGACGCCGGACCCGATCGTGAATACGGCGTCGGTCTCCTCGTCGACGAGCGACCCGACCCCGGCCAACAACTCGAGCAGCTCGTCGACGGACGTGACGACCCTCGAAGCGGAACTCGAGCTGGTGAAGACCGGGCCGGCCCAGGCCGTGCCGGGTACGAACCTCGTCTACACGGTCGTCGTGACGAACCACGGCCCCGACGACGCGCCGTCGACCGTGGTCTCGGACCCGACCCCGAGCGGCCTCACGTTCGTTTCGAACTCGGGACACTGCACGACCGCGTTCCCGTGCGCGCTCGGCACCGTCCCCGCGGGCGCGACCCGCACGATCACGACGACCTACGCGGTGCCGGCCGCTTACACGACGCCGGACCCGATCCGCAACACCGCGTTCGTGACCTCCAACGTCGGCGACTCGAACGGGGCGAACAACACGTCCTCGGCCGACACGCCGGTGGTCGGCAGCGCCGACCTGGTCCTCGGCAAGTCCGGCCCGGCCTCCGTCGTCGCCGGTCAGGACGTCGTCTACACGATCACGCTGACGAACGACGGGCCGTCCGGCGCGCAGGCGGTCGTGGTCGACGACCCGACCCCGGCCGGCCTCGTGTTCGTTTCCAACACCGGCAGCTGCGCGACCGCGTTCCCGTGCGCGCTCGGCACCGTGCCCGCGGGCGCGACGCGCACGATCACGAGCACGTTCTCGGTGCCGTCGTCGTACTCGACCCCGGACCCGATCGTGAACACCGCCAGCGCCTCGTCCTCGACGAACGACCCGAACGGGTCGAACAACAGCGCGTCCGCGAACACGACCGTAACGAAGAGCGCGGACGTCTCGATCACGAAGAGCGGCCCGGCCTCCGTCGCCCCGGGACAGAACCTGGTCCACACGATCACGGTCCGGAACCTCGGCAGTTCGGACGCCGCGTCGGTCGTCGTGGCCGACCCGACCCCGGCCGGGCTCGGCTTCGTCTCGAACGCGGGCGACTGCACGACGGCATTCCCGTGCGCGCTCGGGACCGTCCCCGCGGGCGCGACGCGCACGATCACGACGACGTTCTCGGTGCCGTCTTCGTACACGACGCCGGACCCGATCGTGAACACCGCAACCGTGTCGTCGGCCACCAGCGACCCGGACGGCTCCAACAACTCGTCGGCGAGCTCGGCCGCGGTCGTCCCGAGCGCCGACCTCGCCGTCGCGAAGACCGGCCCGGCTTCCGCGACGCCCGGCGAGGACCTCGTCTACACGATCGTCGTGACGAACAACGGCAGTTCCGACGCGCCGTCCGTCTCGGTCGCCGATCCGACCCCGCCCGGCCTCGCGTTCTCGTCGAACGCCGGCGACTGCACGACCGCGTTCCCGTGCGCGCTCGGCACGATCGCGGCGGGCGACACGCGCACGATCACGACGACGTACTCGGTGCCGGCCTCGTACACGACGCCGGATCCGATCGTGAACACCGCGACCGTCTCGTCGTCCGCGGCCGACCCCGTTCCGGCGAACGACAGCTCGACGTCGTCGACCCCGGTTTCGCCGAGCGCGGACCTGGCGGTGACGAGCAGCGCGGCCGCGTCCGTGGTCGCCGGGACCACCCTCGTCTACACGCTCGAGGTCGAGAACAACGGCAGCTCGGACGCAGCGTCCACCACGCTCGCGCACCCGACGCCGCCCGGCCTCGTGTTCGTGTCGAACGGCGGCGATTGCGTGACCGCGTTCCCGTGCAACCTCGGCACGCTCGAAGCCGGCGGCACGCGCACGATCACGGCCACGTACACGGTGCCGCCGTCGTACACGACGCCGTCGCCGATCGTGGCGACCGCGACCGTCTCGTCCTCCGCGACGGACCCGGACGGCTCGGACAACTCCGACACCGTCTCGACGACCGTCACGAGGAGCGCGGACCTCAGGATCCTGAAGTCCGACGCGACCGACCCCGTCGAGGTCGGATCGCCGGAGGTCTACACGATCCAGGTCACGAACCTCGGCCCGAGCAACGCCGCGGGCGTCGTGGTCACCGACACGCTCGACGCGCAGACGACGTACGTGTCGAACACGGGCGGCTGCAGCCATTCGGCCGGGACGCTCACCTGCAACGTCGGCACGCTCGCGGCCGGCGCTTCCGCATCGTTCACCGTCACCGTCAACGTCCGCAACGACGCCCCCGTGGACGGGACGCTTCGGGTCGGCCCGTGCGACGGCACCGAGGACATCTGCAACAGCGCCTCCGTGGCCGGCGCGGAGCCGGACCCGGACGCCTCGAACAACACCGCGACCGAACCGACGGACGTCGAGGCGCCGAGCCTCGAGGGCCTCTCGCTCGCGATCACCGACTCGCCCGACGCGGTCCTGTCCGGCGGCACGCTGCAGTACGTGGTCTCGTACTCGAACGCGGGAACGTCGAACATCGCGAACGCAGTGCTGACCCTGACGTACGACGGACGCACCACGTTCGACACGTCGTCGACGGCGCCGAGCCTCGGGAACAATCTCTGGTACCTCGGCACGCTGTCGCCGGGAGCGAGCGGGCAGATCGTCGTCGACGTCGCCGTCAGCGGCGGCACGGTCGACGGCGACAGCCTGCTGCTGCAGGCCCAGCTCGACGGATCGCACGCGGTCCCGGCCAACGCCGACGAGACGACCACGGTGCGACAGGACGCGGCCGACCACGCCGCCCTCACGGTCACGAAGACCGTGTCGCCCGGATCCGTGCGACCCGGAGCGCTGCTCACGTACACGATCCTCGTGTCGAACGCCGGGCCGGCCACGGCCTACGGCGTCGGGCTGTCCGACGACCTGCCGGCGGGAACGACCTACTGGAACGCGTCCCCGACTCCCGACGCCGTTTCGGGAGGCGCGCTCGACTGGTCGATCGGCGACCTCGCCGCCGGCGAGTCGCGATCCTTCCTCGTGTACGCCGAGGCGGGCGACACGCTCCCGCAGGGGACGCTCCTCGAGAACGTCGCATCCGCGGCCGGCGCGACCGGCCCCGGCACGGTCGCGAGCGCCGGCCTCGTCGCCGAAGGCAGCGTCGTCGCTGCCGTCTCGGCCGCCGGGACCGACTGCGGACTTGCGATGCGCCTTCGCAGCATGGGCATCGCGATGCCGGGCGGCGAGTTCGTCTACCGCCTGCTGTGGCAGGACGCCTGCGAGGTCGCGCCGTCGGTCACGATCACGCAGGAGCTGCCGCCGGGCCTCTCGTTCGTGTCGGCGAGCGGCGGTGACGTGCTCTCCTACCGCGTCGAACAGGCCGGCGACCACGAGCGCGTGATCCTCGACGTCGGCGACATCCAGCCGGGACGCATCGGCGCCGCCTTCGTGCGCGCCCGGATCGACGGCGCCGTCGTCCCGGGCACCGACATCGTCAGCACGGCCAGCCTCGAGGACGCCGCGACCCGTTCGCTGATCGCCACCGATTCCAGCCATGTGCGCGACCCGTCGGGACTGGCGGTCAAGCGCTCGTTCCTGCGCATGACGGGACCGATCCGCTCGATCGTGGACACCCGGCCGTTCTACGAAGTGCGCTATCGCGACCTGCCCCCGGGCAGCTCGCTGAAGCTCTCGATCACCGGCAACTTCACGCCGACGTCGTTCAACCCCGTCGCGACGCAAACGCTCGGCACCGCGCCGGACGGATCGCGAACCTGGCTGTGGCGAGGCCTCAAGTCGCGCGGTGTCATCAAGGTCCGCGGGCTGATCGGGTTCAGCGGGCCCGACAACGGAGCCGGCGTGATCACGATGGACGCGACCGTGCTCGACTCGTCGGACCAGATGATCGTCAAGACCGGCCGCGACATCGGCGTGCTGTCGCGCACGCAGATCCAGCAGTCGCCGGCCGCGACCCGCGGCCAGGCCTTCCTCAAGACCCAGCGCTTCGCGCGCGGCGGGCGCACCGCGGCCGTGCGCCTGCGCTACCGCACGATCGTCGGCTCGCCGATCGTCTCGCTGAACCTGCCGTCGATCCTCGACCCGATGATGTTCAAGCCCGAGGACGTCTCGTGGGCGATGAACAACTCGTTCGTCTGGGACCGGATGCCGCCGGTCCGCGGAGTCGCGCAGGCGAAGCTCACCGTGCCGCCGACGCTGACGGAGCAGGAGAATCTCGCGGTCGGCGCGACGATCACCGACGACTTCGGCACGATCGTGCTCGAGCGCGCCAAGGGCGCGCCCTGACGAAGCGGAACGGGCCCGCCGGGACGATCCGCTTCGCGGCGGATCCTTCCCGGCGCAACGACCAACCGGACGCAGCGACCGGACGAACGGCGCTCGCGCGGCGCGACCGCCGGCCGGATTCACGTTCCGTTGGGAAAGCGCCCTTCGCGCCGCGGGATTCGCCTTCCGAGCGCGATCGCCGGCCGTTCGATCCAGCGCCAGCTCGCCATCGCGAGCAGCACCGAGACCGGCAGCACGACAGCCGCGAGCCGAAGCCACCGCACGACGGCCACGGGCAGGCTCGCGGCCGGCCCGTCCCCGACGAGCAGCGGCGCGACCAGGCAGACCACCGCGAAGTGGAGGAGGTACAGCCCGTAGGACGCTTCGCCGACTCGCACGAGCGGCGCCGACGCGAGCAACGACCGAAGCCGGCCCGGACGTCCCGCCAGCCGGACGAGCACCGCCGCTCCCGCCGATGCGGTCGCGATGCCGAGCGACGGCGAGATCGGCCAGAGCCAACCCGGCGGCAGCAGGAACACGGCCGCCGCGAGTCCCCCTGCAGCCGCCGCGACCGCTCCCGGGAGTTCCGGCCGCTCGCGACGCTCGATGCCGAGCACGACGCCGAGCGTGAACGGGAACGCGTACTGGATCAGCGGCACGTCCGACAGGACGAGTCCCGTCGCCGCGAGCCCGAGCAGGACGGGTGGTCGCAGGCGGCGGGCAAGAACGACGAGCGCCGGTAACAAGAACGAAAGCTGCAGTTCGAGCGCGAGCGTCCAGCCTTGCGGCATCTGGCCGTGCGCCGTGCCGGGCGACGCGAGGCTGGAAAGGAGTTGCTGCCAATCGAGGTGGACCGCGAGGCTCCCGCGCATCGAAGGACTGAGACCGCCGGCGAGCGGCAAGGCCGGGTACAGGAACGAAGCGCCCCAGGTCGCCAACAGCGCGGCCAGCCACGCGGGATAGAGCCGCAGGAGGCGCCGGGCCAGGAACGCGACCGCCCCGCCCGGGCCGGGGGCGCGCTGAAGCGATTCCGTGAGCACCAGCCCGCTCAGGACGAAGAACAGGACCACGGCCGACGCGCCGTTGGCCAGCGCGCCGGGCACTCCGAGCCGCATCGCGGCCGTGACCGGGTGCGGACTCCCGACCGCGACCGCGCAGTGGAACAGGACGACCATCGTCGCGGCCAACGCCCGTAGGCCATCCAGTTCGCGCCGCCGCATCGCCCGACCTTGTCCAACGGTCGCCGCGCCGTCTCAACGGGTTTCGCCCGCGCCGATCGGAAGGGCCCTGCCCTCCGTCCATTCACGGGCCTCGCCGGTAGTGGCTCGACCGCCCCTGCCCTCCCTGGATCGACAGGCCTCACCCGCCTTGCCAGCCGCAACGCGGGGCGGTAGCGTGCCGTCGTCGTCGGGCCGGCGGAGGGCCGCCCGGTGTTTCTGTCTGCACGGGAGCGGAAGGCCGCTCGGCGTCGCGATTCAGAGTGAGGGGAGCATGATGTCGATTCGCACCATCGGGCTGTACTGGGTTCTGGGGGGCTTCCTGTTCGTCGCCGG
>CAYYZO010000070.1:4282-14734 GCA_964476185.1 uncultured Myxococcales bacterium | reverse complement strand
CGACGACCACGACGACGATCCCGACGGGCGCCTGCTGCACGAACGACGGCTGCTACGACGTCACGATGGCCGCCTGCGAGGACATGATCGGCGGCTACCAGGGCGACGGCACGAACTGCAACATGACCGAGATCTGCTACTCGTGCGGCAACGGTTGCGTCGAGCCGGGCGAGACCTGCGACGACGCCAACACCGACGACGCCGACGGCTGCGTGAACTGCCAGCAGCAGGATTGCTGGCAGTGCGACGAGAGCTTCGTCCCGACTTCGTCGATCCCCGTGGCTGAATGCTACGGCACGCTCGGCCCGTCGCTCTGTTCCCCGATCGAGAGCGCCGAGTGCGAGCCCTGCGGCAACGGCGTGATCGCGTTCGAGGAAGAGTGCGACGACGGCAACACGCTCGACGGCGACTGCTGCTCCTCGAGCTGCACGCTCGACGTCGAGGACACCCCCTGCGACGACGGCATCTTCTGCAACGGCGCCGATTACTGCGACGGGGCCGGAGGCTGCTTCGCGAGCAACGTCGCTCCCGACTGCTCGGGCCTCGACACCCAGTGCTCCGAGGGCGTTTGCGACGTCGAGGTCGACGCCTGCGTCGCCGATCCCCTGCCCGACGGGACCGCCTGCGAGGCGAGCGGAGACTGCATCGCCGACGGCTCCGGCGTCTGCCTGGGCGGCGTCTGCGCCGGCGAGGGCACGACGCTCTCCCCGAGCTGCCGCTGGATCATCGTCGGCGGCGGCCTGACGCCCGACCCGGTGCGCCTGCGCAGCGGCCGCCACTCGCTGCTCGATGCGAACACGTGCAGCGACCGCGCGAAGCTGGCCGGCAAGACCTCCGCGAGCCACGTGGCCATCGAGAGTTCGGGAGAGGCGATCCGCTTCTACGGACCGCCGGAGGTCGACGGCGACATCGCGACGGGCGGCGGCTCGGTCGCGGCGAACCTCTACCTCGTCGTCCCCGGCACCCAGGTGAAGCAGGTGCCCGGCGGCATGATGGCGCCGAAGATGCCCTCGGGCGTCGTCGACACGACCGGCGGGCACGCGCTCGTCGACGTCTGCCTCGACGACAAGGCGTTGCTGCCGCTCGCGGCGACAGCGCTCGACGGCATGCTCGCCACGCCGTCGCTGTCCGTCCCGAACCCGCTCAAGGTGCCGGTCGGCGCGAGCGCGACGATCGACGTCACCGGCAAGGGCGTCGCGGTCGTCGACCTCGCCTACCTCAAGGTCTCGCACGGCGCGACGCTGAACCTGAAAGGCAACGCGAGCGACGTGCTGATGGTCCGCGTCACCGACGGCCGCCTGAAGTTCGGCTACGGCGCGCGCGTCGCGCTCGACGGCCTGGTCCCGCAGAACGTGCTGTTCTACAGCCAGTGGCTGCAGTGCCGCATCTCGCCGGGAGTGGTCGGCGCGGGCACGGTGTTCTGCCCCGGGGCCAACCGCTTCAAGATCGGCGTCGGCACCAACTGGACCGGCACGTTCCTCGGCGGCGCACGCGAAGTGCAGGTGCGCCTCGGCGCGCTGCTCACGCACGCCCCGTTCACCGGGTTCTGAGTCGCGGGGCGAGCCCGACGCACGAACGAAGGGGCCGCTTCCTCACGGACGCGGCCCCTTCGTCTTTCCGATCTTCCCGGGAGGCCGCGCGCTCGATCTCGCGGCGTCGCGACCGCGTTCCACGCCGGCCGGGTCCGGCGTTCGCGCGCCGGAACGACCTCAGAAGCGCCGTTCGATCGCGATGCGCACGCCGAACGGCTCCACCGGATGGAAGTGGATGTCCTCGACGCCGGTCGCCTCGTCCTGCAGCCGCGATTCGTAGTAATACGCGATGTCGCGATCGTCGGAATCGAACAGGTTCAGGAAATCCACGTAGGCGGCCCATCCGCCCTCGGCCGACGCCTCGCGCGACGAACGCTCCCAGCCGAGGCGCAGGTTCACGAGCGTCGTCGAGCCGGCGTCCTGGCTGCCGTCCTCGGTGAGCGGGTAGTCGCCGAGGTGGCGCACCCGCAGCGACGTGTAGAAGTCCCACGGCAGGCGCTGCGTGATCCCGGCCGAGACGACGAGCGGGATCGAACCGGGAATCTCGTCGGCGGCGGCGGGCGCGTCGTCGAAGCGCGCGTGCGTGTACGAAACGTCGAGATCGAGCGCGGTGTGCTCGGTCGGCTCGTACCAGTTCGCCCACTCGACGCCGTAGCGGCGGCTCGGCGGGCCGGCCTCGGTCGTGCCGGCGTCGCCGACGAAGACGAGCTCCGAGTCGAGGTCGAGCAGCCACAGCGCGATGCTCGAGAACAGGCCGTCGACCGCCTCCGTGCGCACGCCGATCTCGTAGCCGGTCGAGCGGACCAGCGGGTCGACCGGGTCGGCCGGCAGGCCCGAAACCGGATCCACCCGGATCGTGGTGCCGCGCGCGTCGTTGCTGTGGAAGCCCGTGCCGAAGTTGAAGTACCCCTCGGTGTCCCGCCACGGTCCGGCCACCAGGGCGAGCTTCGGCGAGACGATGCCGTCGAGTTCGTCGCCGGAGTTGGCCGGGTCGTCCGACTCGACGTCGAAGCGATAGCCGTCCAGGCGCAGACCCGGCACCACGCGCAGCCAGTCCGTCAGTTCGACGGTCGAATCGGTCCAGAACGCGAGTTGCGTCTCGTTCACGCGGTCGTCGCGGACCGTGTAGAGCAGGTCGCGCGACGTCGTCCGGCGCAGCGCCACGGACGGGATGAAGTCGTGCCGCAGCGTCAGGCCGACGCGCGTCTGGTGCTCGAAGCCGGCGACCCTGCCGAAGACTTCGTGCACGACGTCGCCGCCGAAGATGCCGCGGCGATCGTGCTGGTGGATCTGGTCGCCGTCGATCTCGTCCTCGAGGAAGAACGTGAAGTTCGAGAACAGGTCGAGCGCATAGTAGACGCCGTAGGCCTCGGCCCGCGTCCGCGAATTCGCGCCGGCCCGCCACGCGGCGGCCGCCGCCGTCACCCGCGTCGTGTCGCCGCCGTCGGTCGGGTCCACGGTCCCGAGGCGCGACAGCGATCCGTCCTTCACCGCGCGCAGCGGGATCTGGTCGGTCGCGGTCCAGTCGGCCGTGTACGCCGACGCGAACAGCTGCACACCGCGGGCACGGTCGCCGCGCGTCCACTTGAGCAGCGCGTTGCCGCGAACCGCGTCCTCGTCGACGTTCCACGGCCCCTCGTAGTACAGCGCCTCGCCGGCGTAGAGCAGGTCGCCGCCGCCGACTTCCGACGAGTTCGCGAGCAGAGCGCGACCGTAGCCGTACATGCCGCCGGACAGCTGCGCGAAGCCGCGCTCGAGCCGGTCGTACAGCTCGATCGACGCGCTGCCGGCCGACGAGAAGTCGCCGACTTCCGCGTAGTACGGCCCCTTGCGATAGTCGACGGTGCGCACGAGCTCCGGGATCACGCCGTTCAGGTCGAGGTAGCCCTGCCCGTGCGCGTGCGTCGGAAGGTTGATCGGCACGCCGTCGATCCGCACCGAGAAGTCGGAGCCGTGGTCGAGGTTGAAGCCGCGCAGGAAGTACTGGTTCGCCTTGCCGCTCCCGCTGTGCTGCGTGGCGACGAGGCCGGGGATCACTTCCAGCAGCTCGGCGTTGCGAAGGATCGGCCGCGTCTCGAGCTGTTCGCTGCCGACGGCGCCTTCGGAACCGGAGCGCGCGAGGCCGACGAGCGCTTCGGCGCGGCCTTCGACGACGAGAGGCTGGAGCACCGAGCCGGTCGTCGCTTGGTCCGTGGACGCGGGCGCCTCCGCGCTCGGGACCGGGTCGGTCGACTCCTCGGCCGCGACGCGGCCGACCGCGACGAACAACGCGGCGAGCGCCGCGCCAACGAAGGTCCCCCCTGACCTCATCCCCCGCAGGATCGCATGAATCGGGTTCCGGGCAACCGGCTGCGAATGCGTCGTCGAGTCCTTCCCGGGCAGCGACGGACTCGTCCGCGATCCCGGATGCGTTCGCCGGCGGCCACCGGCGCGACCCGGGTGCGGCGGCCTCAGTGCGACGCGGAACGAAACCTCGAGATCCCGTGGACCACCGCCGCGACCAGCGCGCCGACGAGCAGGCCGACGATTGCGCTGGCTACCGCGTACGCGAGCCAGCCGAGCACCGCGCCGAACGGTCCGGCGGCGGCCTCGACGAGGTGCGACAGCTCGTGCGCGAAGTGCGCGGGCTGCGGCGCCCCGAGTTCCTCGAGCCCGTGCAGCAGGATCCCGCCGCCCACCCACAACATCGCGATCGTCCCGACGCTCGACAGCAGCGCGAGCAGGACCGGCATCGCGCCGACCAGCAGGCGGCCGCTGCGACGCGCGGCCGGGTGCTCCCGCGCAGCCAGGTGAAGCCCGACGTCGTCCATCTTCACGATCAACGCGACCGCGCCGTAGACGACGATCGTGATCGCGATGCCGACGATCGCGAGCGTCGCCGCGCGCGGGAACAGCGACGCGTCGGCGACTTCCGCGAGCGCGATCGCCATGATCTCGGCCGACAGGATCAGGTCGGTGCGGATCGCCCCCGTCACGCGCTCCTTCTCGAACGCGACGGGATCCGCGATCGGATCGTCGAGCGTCGGGCCGTGCTTTCGTCCCCCGAGTTTCTCGAGGACCTTCTCCGCGCCCTCGAACGCGAGGTAGAGCCCCCCGAGCATCAGCAGCGGCGTGATCGCAGCGGGAACGAAGGCGCTCAGCAGCAGCGCGACCGGCAACAGCAGCAGGAGCTTGTTGCGAAGCGACCCCCTGGCGATCTTCCAGATGATCGGCAGCTCGCGTTCCGGCGAGAAGCGGGTGACGTACCCCGGCGTGACGGCGGCATCGTCGATGACGACGCCCGCGGCCTTGCTCCCGGCTTTGGCCACGCCTGCCGAGATGTCGTCGAGCGACGCCGAGGCCGCGCGGGCGATGACCGAGATGTCGTCGAGCAGGGCAACGAGGCCGGTGGGCATGAGGCGGCGTTCTCCCGGAAGCGCTTGGGCCGGGGCCCGAATGCACAGGAAACCGCCCAAGGATCAAGCTCGCCCCGGGAGCGGCGGTCGCGCGACCTGCCGGGGACCGCAACAGTCGCCTTCCCGCGCCGCCGATCCGAACGACGTTGCCGGTCGCGGCGACGAACGATCACCGATCCCGGACCGCCACTCGTGCGATCGGCTAGTGCCTGCGGCGAGGGGAAGGCATACCTGCCGACGGCATGCGCGCAAGCCTTCCCGATCGCCGGACCGCGGCCGGCCTCGCCCTCGCGCTGGGCCTCGCCGTGGTCGTGCTGTACGCGCCCGTCCGCCACTTCCCGTACATCCAGCTCGACGACAACGAGTACGTGTTCGAGAACGCCGCCGTGCGCTCGGGCCTCGGCGCGCAGAGCGTCGAGTGGGCGCTGACGGCGTACCACTCCGGCCACTGGCACCCGCTCACGTGGCTTTCGCTGGCCGCCGACGTCCACTGGTTCGGGCTCGACCCCCGCGCGTCCCACGCCGTCAACGTGCTGCTGCACGCGCTGGCCGCGGCGCTGCTGCTGCTGGCCCTGCGCGAGGCCACGGGCCGCACCGCCGCGAGCGCGCTGGCCGCGGCGCTGTTCGCGCTGCATCCGCTGCGCGTGGAGTCCGTGGCGTGGATCGCCGCGCGCAAGGACGTGCTGAGCGGCCTGTTCCTGATGGCGACGTTCTGGGCGTGGGCGCGCTACACGCGGCGGGAGACTCCGCGAGGCTACGTGCTCGCGATCGTGGCGTTCGCGCTCGCGCTGCTGGCCAAACCGACGGTGGCGGTCGCGCCGTGCGCGGTGCTGTTGCTCGACTGGTGGCCGCTGGCCCGGGCGGCGCGGTCCCCTGCGGCCGGGATCGACGCCGGACGAGCGGCGCGCGCGCGGCGCAGCGTCGCCTGGCTCGTCGCCGAGAAGCTGCCGTTCTTCGCGCTGGCCGCGCTCACGCTGGCGCAGACCTGGGCCGCGCAGCGGGCCGCGGGCGCGGTCATGGACAACGAGGCGCTGACGCTGCCGGTGCGGGCCGCCAACGCGCTGTGGAACGTCGTGCTCTACCTCGCGGCGACCGTGTGGCCGTTCGACCTCGCGATCTTCTATCCGCTGCGCAACGCCTCGGTCGCCGACGCGGCGGGAGCAGCGCTGCTGATCGCCGCGATCACCGTCGTCGGGCTGCGCGAGCGCACGAGGCGGCCGTGGCTGCTGGTCGGGTGGCTCTGGTTCGCCGGGACGCTGGTGCCCGTCAGCGGCATCGTGCAGTTCGGCGGCCAGTCGATGGCCGACCGCTACACCTACATCCCGCACGTCGGCCTGGCGCTGGCGGTCGCGTGGGAAGCGGCGTCGCGCACCTCCGGCTGGGACGTCCGCGCCAGGATCGCTGCCGCGCTGCTGCCGCTCGCCGCCCTCGCCGCGGTCTCGCGCGCACAGCTCGGCCACTGGTCGGACAGCATCTCGCTGTTCACGCACGCGCTGTCGGTGACGAGCGGCAACTACCTCGTCGAGAACAACCTCGGCGTGGCGCTCGAAGCCGCCGGACGGCGCGACGAGGCGGCACGCCACTACTTCGAGGCCGCGCGACTGAACCCCACCTGGCCGGAGGCGCTGAACAACGCCGGCATCGCGCACGCGTGGCAGGGGCAGCTTCCCGAAGCCGCCGCGCGGTTCTCCGAGGCGCTGCGCATCCGGCCGGACTTCGCGAAGGCCGAGAACAACCTCGGCACCGCGCTGTCGCAGATGGGCGACGTCGACGGCGCGATCGCGCATTACCGCCGCGCGGTCGAACTCGACCCGCTCTACTTCGACGCGATGTCCGCCCTCGGGGAACTCTGCGAACGGCAGGGACGGCTGGTCGAGGCCGAAGAAGCCTATGCCCGCGCGCTGACGGCGGCCCCGCAATCGCCGATCGCGCAGGCGCGCCTCGCCAGGGTCCGCGCGGCGCGCGAGGCCGGACGATGAGGGCGGATCAGCCGCGTCCGGCCGTGGCCGCCCAGTGCGCCGCGACGTCGACCGGCGCCGGGCGCCGCCACAGGCGTCGCCCGAGCCCCGCCGACTTGCGCGCGAGCGAGGCCAGCACGGCCGGCCGCCGGTAGTGGCGCCGCGTGATCTCGCGCGCCCGGCTCTGGAGGAACTCCGGCGTGACGCGGCCGGCCGCCGCGAGCGCCGGTTCGGCCTGGGCGCGAGGCGACGCGATCGCCGCGCCGTGCGCCTGCACGTCGTCGAAGTAGCGCGTGCCGGGGTACGGGTGCGCAAAATGGATCGTCAGCAGGTCCGGGCGCACGTCACGGAGAAACGCCTCGGTCTCGTCGATCGTCTCCGGGGTGTCCCAGACGAAGCCGATCATCGCGTAGCCGAGCGAGACGATGCCGTGCGCGTCGCAGCCGCGCATCGCCGCGCGGGCGCGGAACGCGTCCGGTTTCTTGCGAACCCGTTCGCCGATCGCGCGGCTGGCGGCGTCGATGCCGAAGCTGATGCCGTAGCAGCCCGCGCGCGCCATCGCCGCGAGCACCTCGTCGTCGACGCACTCGACGCGCGTGGTCGTGACCCAGCGTGCGCCGGGACATCGCGCCGCGATCGCGTCGCAGGTCTCGATCGCCCAGCGGCGGTCGAGCGAGAAGGTTTCCGCGCGAAGGTAGAAGAAATCGGTGCCGCCCTGCTGGACCTCGGCCATCTCGGCAGCGACGCTCGCGGGCGAGCGGTGACGCGCCCGATCGCCGCTGACGGTGTGCACGAGGCAGTACGTGCAGGGGAACGGACAGCCGCGCTGCACTCGCACGGTGGCCTGCGGGAACCCGAGGCCGCGCACGCGGTACAGCGAAGCGTCGACGACGGAACGGTCGGGCCGCGGCAACGCGTCGAGGTCGGCGGCCAGTCCCGACGGAGGCGACGCGGCGATGCCGTCGCCGTCGCGGAACACGGTGCCGACGGCGTCGCGGTAGCCGCGCCGCGCGACCGCGTCGAAGACCAGCTCGTACTCGCCGCGCGCGCAGAAATCGACGTCCGGGTGGCGCGCGAGGATGTCCTCGGCAAGCACGTAGCAGGGCGCGCCGCGCACGCCGATCGTGACCGACGGGAACGCCGCGCGAAGACGGCGCGCCCAGCCGAGGTCGTCCTCGAGCGTGCCGAACGTGACGACGAGCACGACGAGATCCGGGGAAATCCGTGCGACCTCGGCGAGCGTCGCCTCGGCATCGAGCCCGCGTGCCGGCGCGTCGAGCACGAACGGCTGCGCACCGGCCGCGCGCAGCGCGCCCGCCGCCTCGCACTCCTCCATCGGCGGTCGCATCGACGGGATCAGGTCGGGACTGAAGTAGGACTGGCAGCGGTCCTCGCGACAGAACGCGCCGGTCGGACAGACGAGGAACAGCACGCGCCGGTAGGCGAGTCCTTCCCCGCCGGGCACCGAACGCGCGGCCTGCGTGACGTCCTCCAACGGCTGCACTCGAACCTGTCGCTCAGGGCAGCGGGCTGGCCGTGCAGGGCTCGCAGACGAGCGCCTGCTGCTGCACACCGAGGTCGAGCGGGCCGCCGACGTCGCCGGAGACCGACTCCGTCACCGCCGCCGCGAGCTTCGCGCCCTTCGCCTTGTAGCAGCACTGCGCGCCGCCCGGATCCGCGACCGGGTTGCCACCGAGGCCCGCCGGCAGGCAGAGCAGGTCGGGCTTCGTCACGTCGACCGCGTCGCTGGCGAGTCCGTCGACGACCGCGAGGCCTTCGAGCGACGCGAAGGCCGGGCTCTTCAGGTCCTTCGCCTTGTAGCACTGGGTGGGACTTTCGAGCGGCGTGCCCGCGCACTGCTCGCAGACGAAGGCGGGCTTGCTGACCGACAGCTGCAGCACGCCGCCCGTCGCTCCCTCTACCTGCACGGCCTGCGGCGACGCGAGCTTGGCTCCCTTCGACTTGTAGCAACACTGCCTCGGATCGGGATCGGCGACCGGCTGGCCGCCCAGGCCGGCCGGTGAACAGAAGTACGCGGGCTTGACGAGGTCGGTCGCGCCGCTGGCGAGTTCGTCGACGATCGCGACGCCCTGCTGCTTCACGAAGGCCGGGTTCTTCAGGTCCTTCGCCTTCCAGCAACGACGGCTGTTGCGGACGAGACAGGAGGCCGCGCCGGTCTCCGGCTGCCATTCGCCGGCTCCGCAATCGAGGCAACTCGTCGCGCCCGGGCTGTCCTGATACTGCCCGGTGGCGCAATCCTGGCACGCAGCCGAGGTCGTCGCGGCGACGGCCGTGCCGTAGGTTCCGGCGCTGCAATCGGTGCACGAAGTCGCCGCCGTCGCCTCGTTGTAGCTTCCGGCCACGCAGGCGTCGCACGCGACCGAGCCGGCGTTGGCGCTGAACGTGCCGGGGCCGCAGTTCTCGCACGCGGTGGCCGCCGTCGAGGCGCTGTAGGTCCCGGCGTTGCACGCATCGCACGCTGCCGAGCCGGCGCTGGCGCTGAACGTGCCTGGGGCGCAATTCGCGCAGGCCGTCGAGCCCGTCGTCGACGCGTACTCGCCGGCGCTGCACGACTGGCACGTGGTCGAGCCGCTGGCGCTCTGGAACGTCCCGACACCGCACGCCTGGCAGGCCGTCGAGCCCGAGGAACTCGCATAGGTGCCGGAGGCGCAGTTCGCGCACGCGGTCGAACCCGGATCCGACGAGTACCTGCCGGCGGGGCAATTCGTGCACGTGGACGAGGTCGTCGCGCCGGTGGCCGTGCTGAACGTTCCGGCCGCGCAGTCCTGGCAGGCCGAGGCGCCCGAACTCGAGCTCCACGTGCCCGCGCCGCACTGCGCGCAGGTCGTCGAGCCCGTCGTCGACGCGTACTGACCGACGCTGCACGACTGGCACGTCGTCGAGCCGCTGGAGCTCTGGAACGTCCCGACGCCGCACGCCTGGCAGGCCGTCGAGCCCGAGGCGTTCGCATAGGTGCCGGGGGCGCAGTTCGGGCACACGGTCGAACCCGGATCGGACGAGTACCTGCCGGCGGGGCAATTCGTGCACGTGGACGAGGTCGTCGCGCCGGTGGCCGTGCTGAACGTTCCGGCCGCGCAGTCCTGGCAGGCCGAGGCGCCCGAACTCGAGCTCCACGTGCCCGCGCCGCACTGCGCGCAGGTCGTCGAGCCCGTCGTCGACGCGTAAGAGCCGGCACTGCACGACTGGCACGTCGTCGACCCGCTGGAGCTCTGGAACGTCCCAACGCTGCAAGACTGGCACGTCGTCGAGCCGCTGGAGCTCTGGAACGTCCCGACCGAGCACGAAGAGCAAGACGCCGAGCCGGCCGTGTCCACGTAGGTGCCGGCCGGGCACGGCGAGCAGAAGAGGGACCCGCTCCCGGCTGCAAAGAAGCCCGGGGAGCAGGGACTGCAGGGCTCCTCGCCTGTGCTGCCGTTAAAGTAGCCAGGGGAACAAGGTTGGGCCGCCGCGACCTGCGCAGCGAACACAAACCCAACGGTGACGGCGAACATCGCCAGCGCCTTCTTCATGAAACCTCCCTCGGAATCCGCGATCCGCCCCAGCCGG
>CAYYZO010000070.1:0-4182 GCA_964476185.1 uncultured Myxococcales bacterium | reverse complement strand
CGATCATCCTCGCCAGCGCGCACCTGGCGTGGGAGCTGGCGCGCAGCCAGGTCATCACCGCCCGCGAACAACTGGGCAGGCTGCGCGCCGAGCGGGCCCTTCGCGACCTCAACGTCCAGCTCGAGGAGCGCGTGCGCTCGCGCACGGCCGAGCTCGAGGACGTCGTCTCGGAGCTGCGTTCGTTCAGCTACAGCGTCTCGCACGACCTGCGCTCGCCGCTGCGCAGCATCAACGGCTTCTGCCAGCAGATCGAGGAGGACTTCGGCGAATCGCTCGGCGAGCAGGGCCGCGGCAGCCTGGCGAGGGTGCGCGCGGCGAGCGTGCGAATGGGCAGGATGATCGATGCGCTGCTCGCGCTGGCGCGGGTGTCGCGAGCGGAACTGGATATCGAGGACGTCGACGTGACGGAGCTCGCCGAATCGGTCGTGCGCGAGCTGGAGCGCTCGCCCTCCTCCGGCGCCGTCGACTGGCGGATCGAGCCCGGCCTGCGCGCCCACGGCGACCCGGCTCTCCTGCGCATCGTCCTGCAGAACCTGCTGTCCAACGCGCGCAAGTTCGCCACCGGAGTCGCGGCGCCGGTGGTCGAGTTGCGGCGCGACACGCTCGCGGGCGGGCAATCCGGCTTCATCGTCGAGGACAACGGGGTCGGTTTCGACTCCGCGCACAGCGGCCAGCTCTTCCAGCTCTTCCGCCGCCTGCACGCCGACCCCCAGTTCGAAGGAACCGGCGTGGGCCTCGCGACGGTGCGGCGCATCGTGGAACGGCATGGCGGACGGGTATCCGCCGAGGGAAAGCCCGGCCGCGGCGCCCGTTTCCGCTTCAGCATTCCCGCCTGACGATCCGCGGACCCGCGCGCCTCCCGCCCCGCGGCATCCCCGCCGGCCGGTCCAAGAATTCCCGCCCGCGAAGTCTCGATCCGGAAAGTCCCCTTCCCGTCCGGCGCCGAACCTCAGGGCACCTCGACCATCGCGACTCCGATCATCGCTTCGCGGGTGACGATGGCCGCCAGTTCCTCCTCGCTCCACCCCTGCGTCCCGGAAGGACGAAGCGGCAGCACGAGGAAGCGCGTCTCGGCGGTCGTGTCGTGCACGCGAAGCTCCACCTCGGCCGGAAGCTCGAGCCCCATCTCGCGAAGCACCGTGCGCGATTCGCGCACGACGCGGCTTCGGTACTCGAAGCTCTTGTACCAGTCGGGCGGAAGGCCGAGCACCGGCCACGCGGTGCACGAGCACTGCGTGCAGACGATCACGTGGTGGAGGGACGGCGTGTCCTCGAGCACCACGATGTACTCGCCCTGGAGACCGGCGTAACCGAGTTCGGCGCACGCGGCGGTGCCGTCGGCCAGGAGCCGCTCGCGATACGCCGGGTCGGTCCAGGCCCTGGCGACGACGCGGGCGCCGTTGCGCGGATGCCACTCGGCCGTGGCCGTCTCGTGGAAACGGTCGAGGAATCCCGCGGGGATCAGGCCCTTGGCGTCGAGTTCGTCGCGGAGCGCTTCGGCGCGGGCAGCGGCAGGCGCCGGCTGCACGGGGTGGCGCGGGTCGTTCATCGTGCCTCCCCGGGTTCGCGTGTTTCGCGGACGAGGTAGCTTCGCCACAGGTCGACGACGACGCTGCAGTGTTCCTCCGCGCCTTCTCCCCAGAGTTCCCGCGCGTCGAAGCGGACGTGGCAGGTCGGCTCGTGCCCGTGCGCGAGCCCGTGCGCCTCGGCGTCGGGATACTGGAACAGCCGCGTCACACGGACCACCACCCCGCGACGCCCGCGCACGTAGCGCGGGGCGCGGATGTGTCCCGGCGGATGCTCGTCCTTCACGCGCACGCGGTCGCCGGGCGCGAGCGCGGCGGCGTCCGCATCCGGCAACCGGCCGGCGCCGTCGAGCACCGGGCGGGCCAGCGGAAAGGGACCGCCGGCGCGGCGCTCGAGGTCCTCGAGACGCACGATGCCCTTCTCGACGTAGAGCGTCGCGACGCCGATCACGATGCGGTCGTAGTAGGACGACGCGAGATAGAGACGCGGCTCGATCCGCTCGATGGCATGGCGGGCCTCGTCGAAGCCGAAACCGCCGGCCATGCCGAGCGCGTACCCGAGCATCTCCCAGGGCTCGTGGAAGACGGGTTCGTCCTTCTCGACTTCCACCGGGCCGAAGCCGTCCATGCCGCCGAGATCGTAGACTCCGTTCATGCGGTCGTTTCCCTGCTCGCGCTCCCGCGAGATGTCCCCCAAGCTCGTTTCCTGCACACGATGCGCCTGGCGAGGCGCGTCCGGCACGGGGGAAGAGGACGAAGCGGCCCTGCTTTCGGCCGCCGGCCCGTCCACGGGAGAAGAACGATGGACGTTGTGCCACAGCGTCGTCGTTCCGCCAACGATCGGAGAGAGAATCCGGCCGCGCGTGCGGAGGATCACGTCGGAACCGGGCTACGACCCTTCGCCGGACGCACCGAGCGCAGCGAGATACGCCACCAGGGCATCGAGATCCCCGGCGGGAAGCCCGGCGTAGCCCTGCTTCGCCCGCGCGACGCGGGGAGGCAGCTTTTCGCGCACCGACTCCGCGGCGACGATCCAGTCGCGAATCGCAACGTCGTCGAGACGCTCGCCCACGCCGTCGAGGGGATTGCCCGGATTGCCGTCGCCGGCGATCGAGTGACACGCCCCGCAGCCTTCCTCGTCGTACACGGCCCGGCCGCGCGCGATCCGCACCGCGTCGACCTCCGGGGTGTCGCTCGGCGCGGACGCCCGCTCCTCGCCGGCCAAGGAGCCGGGCGCGGGAGCGCGCGTGGACGGGTTCTGGAGGGTCGCGAAGACGGCCGCGACGAGCAGCACGACGACCGCGGTGCAGATCGCGAGAAGGCGGGCCCAGCGTTCACGCATGATCGTCCTCCGTCACGCGAGGTCGAAGAGCTCGGAGTGGACCCGCGCGCGATCCACGCCGAGTTCCGCGAGCGCCGACTCGACCAGGCGCAGCATCGGATTCGGGCCGCACACGAACCAGTGGCGGGCGGGCTCGTCGCACGGCGCGTGGCGCGCGATCACCTCGCGCGTCACGTAGCCGCTCTCGCCCTGCCAATCCGGCGGCGGCTCGAGCAGCACGTGCACGACGGCCAGGTCGAGGCGCGCGCGCAGCGACTCCAGTTCCTCGCGGAACACGACCCGGTCCCAGCAGCGGTTGCCGTAGAACAGCAGCATCGGTCGCCGGTCGCCCCGGGCGGCGAGCGTGCGCAGCATGCTGATCACCGGCGCGATGCCGACGCCGCCCGCGACGAACCCGAGAGCGCTCGCGCCGGGGTGGCGGTCCACGCAGAAGGCGCCGTACGGCCCGTCGACGTACGCGCGCTCGCCGACCTGCGTGCTGCCGATCGTCTCGGTGAAATCGCCGAGTTCCTTGATCGTGAACTCGATCCGTTCCTTCTCGGCCGGCGACGACGAGATCGAGAACGGGTGCTCGCGCATCGCGAACGGGGACGCCCCCAGCGTCAGCCACGCGAATTGCCCGGCATCGAACGCGAAGCGCTGCGCGCGTTCGGAAACGAGCGCCAGCGTCCAGCTGCGCCCGCGCTCGCGTCGCACCTCGACCACGCGCCACGGCCGACGAGTGAGACGCCACGGCCGCAGCAGGCGCACCCAGACGACCAGTCCCGCCCACGCGCCGAGCAACGCGAGCCACACCGTGCGTTTCACCGGCGAGACGAGATAGCTCGCCGAGCCCTCGACGTGCACGACCGCGAGCCCCATCGACGCGATCGCCAGCGCGAGGTGCCAGCGACGCCACCGGTCGTACTCGATGCCGAGTCCGCGTCGCCACCACGAGGTCACCAGCACGGCCCCGAACCCGATCAGCGCCAGCCAGCCGACGCTCAGGTGGAGCGGCGCCGTCCGCGGGTCGACGCCGCCGAGCGCGCCGGGATGCCGGACCGCGATGATCGCCGCGTGCAGCGCCAGCAGGACGAACGCGATCGTCGCCAGGTCGCGGTGGAAATAGTAGACGAGATCGATCCCGAACGGCGCCGCCGCGCGCCGGAAACGGGCGGTCAGCGCGAACTGCACTCCCATCATCCCGAGCCCCGCGTAGCCGAGCGCCAGGGAGAAATCCCACCACCATCCTCCGCCGGCCGGGCGCGAGCCGCCGAGCGCGACCGCCAGCGGCAGGACGACGAGGCCGACGTAGGCCGCGAGCCACGTGCCGGC
>CAYYZO010000069.1:19195-21295 GCA_964476185.1 uncultured Myxococcales bacterium | reverse complement strand
CTCGGTGTACCTCGACTTCGCGGACGCGATCCAGCGCCTCGGCGAGGACGTCATCCGCGACCGCTACGGCAACCTGTTCGACATGTACCACCACATCTCGGGCGAGAACCCGTACAAGCAGCCGATGCGCATCTATCCCGCCGTGCACTACACGATGGGCGGCCTGTGGGTGGACTACTCGCTGATGAGCAACCTCGAGGGGCTCTTCGTGCTCGGCGAGGCGAACTTCTCCGACCACGGCGCGAACCGCCTCGGCGCGAGCGCGCTGATGCAGGGGCTGGCCGACGGCTACTTCGTCGTCCCGTACACGCTCGCGAACTACCTCGGCGGCGTGAAGCTCGACAAGGTCTCGACCGACGACGACGCGTTCCGGGAAGCCGAGGCGTCGGTGGACGCGCGCATCGCGCGGCTGCTGGCGACCAACGGCGACAAGAGCGTGAAGGAGTACCACCGCTCGCTCGGCCGGATCCTGTGGGACCACGTCGGCATGGCGCGCAACCGCGACGGCCTGAAGGGGGCCCTGCAGGCCGTCACCGAGTTGCGCGCCGAGTACGAGCAGAACGTGCGCGTCGTCGGGCCGGGCGACAACGTGAACAAGCAGCTCGAGTACGCGCTGCGCGTCGACGACTACATGGAGTTCGCGGACATCATGGTTCGCGACGCGCTCGACCGCGAGGAGTCCTGCGGCTGTCACTTCCGTGAGGAGTACCAGACGGAGGACGGCGAATGCCGGCGCAACGACGAGGAGTACGCGTACGTCGCCGCGTGGGAGTTCAAGGGCCGCAACGAGACGCCGGAACTCCACAAGGAGCCGCTCGAGTTCAAGAGCATCGAGCTCAAGCAGCGCAGCTACAAGTGAGCCGCGAGCCGGCCGCGAAGCAGGAAGTGGAAGGACGATGAGCACCGGATCGATGACCGTCAAAGTTCGCGTGTGGCGCCAGGCGGGCCCCGACAAGCCGGGCAAGCTGGTCGATTACACCGTTCCCAACGTCGTGCCCGACATGTCGTTCGTCGAGATGCTCGACGTGCTGAACGAGCAACTCGTCGCGAAGGGCGAGGACACCGTCTCGTTCGACTCGGACTGCCGCGAGGGCATCTGCGGATCGTGCGGCTGCATGGTCAACGGCGTCGCGCACGGACCCGGCAGCGGCAAGACCGCCTGCCAGCTGTTCATGCGCGTCTTCAAGGACGGGGACACGCTGACCGTCGAGCCGTTCCGCGCGAAGGGCTTCCCGGTCGTCAAGGACCTCGTCGTCGACCGCAGCGCGTTCGACCGCATCATCGCTGCCGGCGGCTACATCTCGGCGAACACGGGCGCCGCGCGCGACGGCAACGAGATGCTGATCGGCAAGGACGTCGCCGACAAGGCGTTCGACGCCGCCGCCTGCATCGGCTGCGGCGCCTGCGTCGCGGCCTGCAGGAACGCCGCGGCGATGCTGTTCGTCGGCGCGAAGGTCGCACACCTCGGCTACCTGCCGCAAGGCCAGCCCGAACGCGCGCGCCGCGTCGTGCGCATGGTCGAGCAGATGGAAGCCGAGGGCTTCGGCGCGTGCTCGAACGAGGGCGAGTGCGAGGCGGTCTGCCCGAAGGGCATCTCGACGAAACACATCCAGGTCCTGCAGCGGGAATACTTCCGCGCCCAGCTGAAGGGCTGACCACAGCACCCGGAGCCTGAACGACGACGGCCGGCGCTCCGTGGGGGCGCCGGCCGTCGTTCGTTGACGCGGTGATTCGTCGTCCCGCGCGCTCCCTCGGCGCGGGCTCGCCGTTGGAGCGCGGGCGAAGGCTCAGGCGATCACGACCCCGCGCCGGGGCGGCCGGTGCTTCGCGTAGATGCCGCGCGCCCACTGCACCGCCGGATGCGCAGCCCATTCCTCGCAGAGCCTCGCGTAGCGGGGCGGCCTCGGTTCCGGCTGGCGCATGTCGGGATGGTCGACGAGCAGCACGGGGCCGAGCAGCGCCGCGGCGGTGAGGTCGGCGACCGTGAAGGAATCGCCGACGAGGTAGCCGGTCGGGGCGCTCTTCTCCGCGAGGAAGTCGAGCAGCGCGTCCACGCGCTCCTTCGCGCGCCGGCCCGTCTCGGGCGTGATGTTCATCGAC
>CAYYZO010000069.1:10108-19095 GCA_964476185.1 uncultured Myxococcales bacterium | reverse complement strand
GGGAATCGCTCTTCGATCAGGTCGAGGATCGTCGCCGATCCGTGCACGGCCCGGCCGTCGACCTGGAGCACGGGCACCTGGGCCTGGCCGGTCATGCGCTGGATCCGGGGCACGTGCGGCCCGGGCAGGTAGTCGATGCGGACGTGAGGCACGCCCTTGTAGTCGAGGGCCCAGCGCACTTTCTCGTTGAAGTGCGAGTGCGAGAACTGGTGGAGTTCGATCGGTGATTCAACCATGCGCGGGGTCTCCGGCCGGGACGCCCGCGCTGCCGTGAAGGGCCCCGCGGGGGACTCGACCCTGGAATGGCGCGCACCTTACCGGGAACGACGGGATCGCCCAACGATCCGCCAAGCGGGGCCGCAAGGACGCCTTCGCGCGAGAAGGAGGAAAGAAAGCCGCGATTTCGGGGGCTTGGCGGGACGTTGCGACACTCGGCCGGGTCCGACGAGAAATCGCTTCGCAAGCATCTCCGGCAGGCGGGGCGAAGCCGCGTGCGGCGCCGACACGGGAGTCGCGAGTCCCGACGCGATCCCGCCGGCGTGGCGGCGGCAGGGGCGGAGAGTTTCCGGCTGCGACGCGGCTGGGCTATCTTCCTTCGCGTTTTGCGAGGCCCCTTCGCGGCCCCGCGCCAAATCGTCCAGGAGAGTCCCCGTTTCCATGAACGCCAGCGAAATCCGCAAGGGCATCGTCATCCTTTACAACGGCACGCCGCACCGCGTGCTCGAGTTCCAGCACCGCACGCCGGGCAACCTGCGGGCGTTCGTGCAGGCCCGCATCCGCAATTTGCTGACCGGATTGGCCACCGAGGTCCGCTTCAGCTCGACCGAATCGATCGAGCGCGTCTCCCTCGAGCAGCACCGCATGCAGTACCTGTACAAGGAAGGCGACGACTACCACTTCATGAACACGCAGACGTACGAGCAGATCACGCTCGACGCGGAGGCGCTCGGCGACAACATCTACTACCTCGTCGACAACTCCGAGATCGAGGTGGAGACCTACGACGGCAAGCCGATCGGCATCAAGCCGGAAGCGATCATCGAGCTCACGGTCGTCGAGACGCAGCCGGAAATGCGCGGCGCGACCGCTTCCAACAGCCCGAAGCCGGCCACGCTCGAGACCGGCCTCAAGTTGAACGTCCCGCCGTTCGTCAAGGAAGGCGAGCGCATCCGCGTCGACACCTCCACCGGGAAAACCCTCGCGCGGGGGCGCTGACCCGAACGCGCGGCCGCACGCACGATGGGCGGGGGTATCACGATCCCCGGGCCGTTCGTGCTTGCGGCGCCGGGTGCGAGGAACGCCTCACGGCGAGTCGTTCGGCCGGAAGGTGATCAGCCGCGCGCTGCGTCGGCGCCAGATGTAGTACCAGGCCCACTGCGTGAGCACGAGGATGCGGTTCTCGTAGCCGACGAGGAACAGCAGGTGCACGAACAGCCACGCGACCCAGGCGACGAACCCGGTCAGGTGCATCCAGCCGAGGTCGGCGACAGCCTTGGCGCGCCCGATCGTCGCCATCGACCCGCGGTCGTCGTAGCGGAACGGCGCGGACGCGGCGCCGACCGCGCGCCCGAGGATCGAGCGCGCGACGTAGCGCCCCTGCTGGATCGCGACCTGCGCGACGCCCGGCAGCGGCTTCCCGCCGTCGTGCGCGAAGCTCGCCGTGTCGCCGATCACGCGGATCTCCGGATGCCCGGCCAGCGACAGGTCCGGTTGGACGACGATCGTGCCCTGTCGCGTGAGCGCGGCGCCCGCGGCCTCGGCCAGTCGCGCCGCCAGCGGCGTCCCGCGCACGCCGGCCGCCCAGACGACGAGGCGTGCATCGATGCGCTCGCGACCGCCGTCGCGCCGTTCGAGGACGACGCCGTTCCTGTCGACTTCGCGCACCATCGTCGAGGTGCGGACCTCGACGCCCATGCGGACGAGGTCGCGCTCGGCCGCCGCCGACAGCTTGTCGGGGAACGCGGGCAGCACGCGCGGCCCCGCGTCGAGCAGCACGACGCGGGCCGTCTCGTGCGCGATGCGGCGGAACTCGACCGGCATCGTGTCCTCGGCGATCTCCGTGATCGCTCCCGCCATCTCGACTCCGGTGGCGCCGGCGCCGACGACGACGAACGTCAGCAGCGCGCGGCGCCGCGCGGGGTCGTCCGTGCGCTCGGCTTCCTCGAACGCGAGCAGGAGGCGCGAGCGCACTTCGGTCGCGTCCTCGATCGACTTGAGGCCCGGGGCCAGCGGTTCCCACTCGTCGCGCCCGAAGTAGTTGCTGACCAGCCCGGTCGCGACGACGAGCGTGTCGTAGGGGAGGCGGCGGTCCTCGGCCTCGTGCTCGATCGCGGCCCGGCCGGTGGCGGACTGGCGGACCAGGACGCAGCGTCCCTCGACGTCGATGTCGACGACGTCGCCGAGCAGCACGCTCGCGTTGCGGCTGCGGCGCAGCGCCTCGCGAAGCGGGGCCGCGACGTCTCCCGGCGACAGCGCGCCGGTCGCGACCTGATAGAGCAAGGGCTGGAACAGGTGGAAGTTGCGCTTGTCGACGATCGTCACGTCGATGTCGTCGGCGCCGGACAGCGCCTGCGCGGCGGCCAGCCCGCCGAAGCCGCCGCCGACGATCACGACGCGATGGCGGCCACCGCCCGTGGCGGGCTCGCCCGCGTCCCCGGGGGACGTTCGCGAGCGATCGTTGCCATCCGGCGACGGAACGGCGCCGTGCGCGCCTTGCTTGGTCGTGTCGTCGTGCGAGACCATGCGCGGAGCGTTCCATGACCCGTCGTCTTCCGCCATTCGCGCTGCTGCTGGCCTGCGCGGCCCTGCTGGGCAGCTCCGGATGCTCGGCGCATCGCGCGGAGCCGGGGGCCGGGCCCGCGGGGGAGGGTCCCGGGCCGCAGGAGTGGGTCTCCGCGATCGCGAAGGACCACCCGCTCGTCGGCCGGACGTTCGACGTCGCCGCCGGCAGGGCGGTCGGCGCGGGCGACCTCGGCGCCGCCGCGCTTCGCGCCGACGTCGTTTTGCTCGGCGAGCAGCACGACAACGCCGATCACCATCGCCTGCAGGCCGCGGTGCTGCGGGACCTGGTCGAAGCCGGGCGCCGCCCGGCCGTCGCGTTCGAGCAACTCGACCTCGAGGACCAGCCGGCGGTCGACGCGGTGCTGCGCGAGCGCGGCGCCGCGGACGCGGCGACGCTCGCGACGAGGCTCGCCGACCGCGTGGAATGGAAGAAGAGCGGTTGGCCGCCGTTCGACGACTACCGCGCGGTGTTCGAGGTCGCGCTCGCCGCGGACCTCGACATCCGCGCGGCGAACCTGTCGAGACAGGCGATGTCGCACGTTCTCTCGCACTCCACGCCCGGCGGGCTGCGGACGTCCGGGGCCGCGCCGCGCGTCGAACTCACGGCCGCGCAGCGCGCGATACTGGCGGCCGAGATCGAGGCGTCGCACTGCGGCTACGCGAACGAGCGCATGGTGGCCGCGATGATCGATGCGCAGCAGCGGCGCGACGACGCGATGGCGCGCGTCGTCGACCAGGCCTCGACACCCGGCGGCGCGGTGCTCGTCGCGGGGTTCGGGCACGCTCGCCGCGACCTCGGCGTTCCGCTGTACCTGCTCGAGCGTGCGCCCGGGCTCCGCGTGGTTTCGATCGGCTTCCTCGAGGTGATCCCCGGGCTGACGACCGCCCCGGAGTACGCCGGCGCGCTCGGCGTCGAGCGGCTGCCGTTCGACTACGTGGTCTTCACGCCGCGCGCGGACGACGAGGATCCCTGCGAGAAGTTCCGCGAGGGGCTCGAGAAGATGAAGGCGGCGCAGCCCGCGAAGTAGGGTCCCGGGAGGCCGCCCTGGTCCGGGGAAACTGGTCGGCCCTGGCGGCCTGCGGGGGCCGTGTGGCAGGATCCGTGGGGCCTGTGTCATTGCGGCCATCCGGCCCGGCGCGCATACTCCGCGCCGATGTCCCGGTCCGCCTCGACCACCCGCCACGTCGTGATGGCCGCCTACCCGGGCGCCGAGATGCTCGACGTCGTCGGTCCCCTCGAGGTCTTTTCCGTGGCTTCGAGGATCCTCGCGTACCGCGGCGACGGCGCGGTCACCGCGGAGGCACCCGGCGGGCCGGCCTACCGGGTCGAGGTCGCCGCGGAGACGGCCGGGCCGCTGCGCATGGAGTCGGGCCTCGAGATCGTCGCTTCGCGCAGCCTGAAGTCGCTGCGCGGCGGCATCGACACCCTGATCGTTCCCGGCGGCGCCGGCGTGGAAGTCGCGATGCGCGACGCGCGGTTCGTGTCGTGGCTCGTGCGCACGGCCTCCGGCGTGCGTCGCGTCGCTTCGGTCTGCACCGGTGCGCGGATGCTCGGCGCGGCCGGCCTCCTGCGCGGTCGCCGGGCGACCACGCACTGGCGCTTCTGCGACGCGCTCGCGGCCGAGAACCCGGACGCGACGGTCGAGCCGGACGCGATCTACGTCCGCGACGGCAACGTCTGGACGTCCGCCGGGATCACGGCGGGCATGGACCTCGCGCTCGCCCTCGTCGAGGAAGACCACGGCCGCCGGCTCGCGCTCGCGACCGCGCGCATGCTGGTGATCTTCCTCAAGCGGCCCGGCGGGCAGTCGCAGTTCAGCGCGCAACTGGCCGCGCAGATGGCCGAGCGCGAACCGCTGCGCGACCTCCAGGCGTGGATCCTCGAGCATCCGCACGAGGACCTGCGCGTGGAAACGCTCGCGCGGCGCGCCGGCATGAGCCCCCGCAACTTCGCGCGCGCGTTCGCGAAGGAAGTCGGCATGACGCCCGCGCGCTTCGTCGAGCAGGCGCGAATCGGCGCGGCGCGCCGGCGTCTCGAGGAAAGCGGCGCCGGCGTGGACGAGATCGCGGCCGCCGCGGGCTTCGGCACCGCCGAGACGATGAGGCGCGCGTTCTTGCGCGGCCTCGCCACCAACCCGAGCGCCTACCGCGCCCGGTTCCGGACGGAGAAGGAACATGGAGATCAGCGTAGTCCTGTATGACCGCTTCACGGCCCTCGACTGCATCGGCCCCTACGAGATCCTGAGCCGCATCCCCGGCGCGCGCCTGCGCTTCCTCGCGAAGAACGCGGGGCCCGTCACGACCGACACCGGCATGCTCACGGTGGTCGCCGAGGGCGCGCTGCGGGACTTCCCGAAGCCCGAGATCCTGCTCGTGCCCGGCGGCCCCGGCGACGAAGCCGCGCTCGCCGACGCGGAGATCACCGACTGGATCGCGCGCGCGCACGAGACGACGAAGTGGACGACCTCGGTCTGCACCGGCGCGCTGATCCTCGGCGCCGCGGGCCTGCTGAAGGGCCTCGACGCGACGACGCACTGGGCGAGCGCGGCGCGCCTCGAGTCGTTCGGCGCGCGCTACACCGAGCAGCGGGTCGTGCGCCAGGGCAGGATCGTCACCGGCGCCGGCGTCTCGGCCGGCATCGACCTGGGGCTCACCCTGGCGGCGGCCGAGTGCGGCGACGACTTCGCGAAGGCGATCCAGCTCGGCATCGAGTACGACCCGAAGCCGCCGTTCGACTGCGGCGCGCCGTCGAAGGCGTCGCCCGAGATCGTGCAGATGCTGATCGCGACGATGGGCGCGAACCGCGAGACGGCGGCGGCCTGACGCACGCGGCTCGTGGCCGCTTCCCGGGTGGAGCGGTCGCGGGCCGGCCGTTTGGGGCAGCCGTGCGGCCAGCTGGATCCGCCGCGCTTTCCCGAGTCCTGGCGATCCTCCAGGAGATGTTCGCGCCCTGAGGCGCACGGCCTCCGGTCGTTCGGCGACGCGATTGGCGGTTACGCGAGCGCGGCCGTCACGATCGCGGCCGCTTCCTCCTGGATGCGCTTCAGGTGGTCGCGGCCGAGGAAGCTCTCCGCATAGATCTTGTAGACGTCCTCGGTGCCGGACGGGCGTGCGGCGAACCAGCCGTTCTTCGTCGTGACCTTGAGGCCGCCGATCGCGGCGTCGTTGCCGGGCGCGCGCGTCAGCTTCGCCTGGATCGCCTCGCCGGCGAGTTCGGTCGCGCGGACCGACTCGGGCGACAGCGCCGCGAGCTTCTTCTTTCCTTCGGGCGAGACCGGCGCGTCGACGCGTTCGTAGACCGGGGAGCCGTGCTCCTGCTCGAGGTCGCGGTAGTGCTCGGACGGATCGCGACCGGTCACCGCCGTGATCTCGGCGGCGAGCAGGTCGAGCAGGATGCCGTCCTTGTCGGTCGTCCAGACGCTGCCGTCGCGGCGCAGGAACGACGCGCCGGCGCTTTCCTCGCCGCCGAAGCCGATCGATCCGTCGAGCAGCCCCGGCACGAACCACTTGAAGCCGACCGGAACCTCGACGAGGCGGCGCCCGAGTCCCGCGGCGACGCGGTCGATCATCGAGCTCGAGACGAGCGTCTTGCCGATCGCGGTTTCCTGCTTCCACCCGGTGCGGTTCGCGAACAGGTACGAGATCGCGACCGCGAGGTAGTGGTTCGGGTTCATCAGGCCGCCGCTGGGCGTGACGATGCCGTGGCGGTCGGAGTCCGCGTCGTTGCCGAACGCGATGCGGAAGCGGTCCTTCAGCGCGACGAGGCTCGCCATCGCCGAAGGCGACGAGCAGTCCATGCGGATCCTGCCGTCCTTGTCGACGGTCATGAACGAGAACGTCGGGTCGACGATGCGGTTGACCACCGTGATCCGGAGCCCGTAGCGGCTCGCGATCGGGTCCCAGTAGTCGACGTTCGAGCCGCCCATCGGGTCGACTCCGATCGGGATGCCGCTGTTCGAGATCGCTTCGAGGTCGACCGCGTGCTCGAGGTCGGTCACGTACGGCGTGACGAAGTCGTGCCGGTGGGTCGTCGGAGCGGCGAGCGCGCGCTGCCACGACACACGGCGCACCCCGGCGAGCTTCCCGCGAAGGAGCTCGTTCGCGCGCTGCTCGATGCGGCGGGTGAGGTCGGTGTCGGCGGGGCCGCCGTTCGGCGGGTTGTACTTGAAGCCGCCGTCCTCCGGCGGATTGTGCGACGGCGTGATGACGACGCCGTCGGCGAAGCCGTTCGTCCGGCCGCGGTTGTGCGTCAGGATGGCATGCGAGACGACCGGCGTCGGCGTGGCGCCGAACCCGTTCTGCAGCATCGTCGTGACGCCGTTGGCCGCGAAGACCTCGAGCGTCGTGATGAAGGCCGGGTCCGACAACGCGTGCGTGTCGATGCCGACGTAGCAGGGCCCGGTCGTGCCCTCGGCCGCGCGTACCTCGCACGTGGCCTGCGCGACCGCGAGGATGTGCGCCTCGTTGAACGACTGCTTCAGCGCCGAGCCGCGATGCCCCGACGTGCCGAAGGCCACGCTTTGGGAGGGATCGGAAGGGTCCGGCTCGAGCGTGTAGTAGGCGGCGACGAGGCGCGGCACGTGGACGAGGATCTCGCGAGGGGCGGGCTTTCCGGCCAGAGGGTGCGTGCTCACGTACCGCGTTCTACCCGAAGCGGTTGCAGGGGTCGATACAGGTCCGGACGGCGTCGACGAAGCGTCCCGCGCCGCCGGGCTCGCTGTGTCGACGTGCACGCTGCCGCCCGCGCCTTCGGCGAACGACCGTCGAGAGCAGCGCCGTTCCGTCCTGCGGCCCGGTCGTCCGCCGGCGGGTCCGCGTTCCCCGCTGCCGCCCCTGGCCTTTTCTCGGTCGCGCGGGTCACGTAAACGCATCGCGTCGCCCCCATGAGCGTTTCGAGTCCGCCGACCGCGTCGCCATCGGTTGCACGATGGTCCTGTGTGGGCGCGTTCGCCCTGACGCTGGCGATCCTGGTCGCACGGGCCTGGCCTCGACTCCTCGAGGCGGAGTTGTGGGGCGAAGACGGGCGGATCTACACGGCCCAGGCCCTGCAAAGCGGCTTCGAGTCGGTCTGGCGACCGATGCACGGATCGTTCTTCGTGCTGCAGCGGCTCGTCGTCGTGCTGTCCGTGCATTTCCTGCCGCTGGCCTGGCTGCCGACCGTCATCGCGTCCGCGAGCCTCCTGTTGACGGCCTTCGTGTTCTCCCGGTTCGCGCACCGCGACCTCGCCTGGATGCTTCCCGACGAGGGGTCGCGTTGGGGACTGGCCGTGCTGCTGTGCCTCGCGCCCGGCCTCTCCGAGATGCTCGGCAACCTCTGCAACACGAACTGGATCCTGTTCGCGTGGGTGTCGTTCCTCGGCCTGCGCGATCCCGGCAAGCCGCCTTCGTGGATGGAGACGGCGATGCTCGTCCTCGTCGCGCTGTCGATGGGCACGGTCGTGCTGCTGGCGCCGATCTTCGCGTGGCGAGCGTTTCTCGCGTGGCAACAGGACGGCTCGGTCGACCGGCGGGTGCGCGAGTCCGTCGTGCTCGCGATCGTGCTGGTGGTTGGCGTGCTGCCCCCGCTGGCGGTCGGCGGACCGCCGAACGTAGAGTTCGAGCCCGTCCCGCTGGCGGACATGTTGCCTGTGTGGCGGACCCACCTCGGGCAACTCGCGATCGTCACGCCGTGGCTCGGGGACCGCGCGACGCTGGAACTGATGTCGGGTCATCCGCGGCTGTACGCGGCGCTCGCCGTTCTTCTCGCGGGGGTTCTCGGGCTGGCCGCGTGGCGTGCTCGCGGCCTTCGCTGGCCGGCGCTGCTGGCCGTCTGGGGACTCGCGACCAGCAGTTGGACCCTGCTCGCGAGCCGCGTCCGGCCACGAGCCTTCTTCATCCTCCAATCGATCCACGACGACCGGCTCTACGCGAATCGATACGCGTTCGCCGTTTCGTTCGTCGCCCTCGTCTGGTGGATGGCGGCCGTCGGCAACCGGACCTGGCCGCCGCGGACGCGCCGCCTGCTGGTCGCCGCGTTCTTCTTCGTCGTCGCCGCGACGTCGTTGCACCGCTTCCCGGTGGACCGCTACGGCGCGGACCGGAAGTGGAGCGCGGCGCTGCCGGCGCTCGACAGCGCCAGGCGCACCGGCCATCCCGCGGGCGTGAAGGTCCAGCAGTATCCCGAGGGCTGGTCGTTCGGGTACATACCGCCGAACGCGTGGCTGCGG
>CAYYZO010000069.1:6323-10008 GCA_964476185.1 uncultured Myxococcales bacterium | reverse complement strand
CGGAACGGGCCGGAGTAGGTTGCAGCGAAGCAGGTTCCGTTCGCGACGTTGCGCAACTCGACGGACACGGTCGAGGCGCCGAATCCGAGGCCGCTGATGCCGAGCGCGGAGCCTTGGCCCTTCACCTTGATCTTGGCGCGACCGGCGTCCCCGACCTTGAACTGGAGTTGCTGGAGGCCGTCGGGCGCGAGCGACTTGTTCTTGTACTGGAGCGCCTTGTCGCCCGAGAACGCCCAGGAACCGCCGGCCGGCGCGAGCGCGCTGAGCAGGACGCGGGGCGCGACGCCGTCGTCGACGAAGACGCACAGCGCCCAGTCGTCCGTCGCCGTCGGATCGCCGAGCGGCGCGAGCGCGATCGCCGGCCCTCGTCCCCACGACCAGCCGAGCTTGTCCCTTCTCGAGCCGTTGTCGCGAAGCCGGAGCCGCGAGCCTTCCGAAAGGGCGTCGGGCAGCGCGCAGGCAGGCTCGACCGCCGCCGCGCCGCTGCAGGCGCCGGCGCCGTCGCACGCGTCGGAGAACGTGCAGGCCTCGCCGTCGTCGCACCCCGATCCGTTCGCCTCGAACGCGCACCCGGCGCTGCAACAGTCCCCGCCGCTCGTGTTCCCGTCGTCGCAGTCCTCGCCGGTGGTCGCGATGCCGTTGCCGCAGGCGGTCAGCGTGCAGTTCGAGTCGCACCCGTCGCCGTCGACGAGGTTGCCGTCGTCGCACTCCTCGTCGCCGTCAAGCGCGCCGTTGCCGCACGCGAGTTCATCGGCGCCGAGGTCGGCGGCCGCGCCGGAGACGCGCGGCGTGCCGTCGATGTCGAGCGTCCCGGCCACGCCCGGCGGAAGGGGCGCCGCCGCCCCGATCGCCGGCGATCCGGGGCCGAGGTGCAGGTCGCCTGCCGCCGGGTTCACGAGAAGGGGGTCGGCGAACGTCGAGTTCGCGTCGTTGCCGGTCGCCGCCTGCCAGGCGGCGAACCCGCTGTACGGGTCGCCGGTCCATGCCCAGGTCGAGGACGCCGCCCCACCGCTGCTGTAGTAGAGGTTGTGGTCGATCACGTTGCCGCTGGTCGCGTCGAACTCGTTCGCGACGAACTGGTTCTGCGCGCCGGCGTGGATCACGTTGTTCTCGATCCGGTTGTCGCGCACGTCGTACTGGATCAGCAGCTCGCCGCCGCCGGACTGGTCCCGGTCGTTGTCGTAGAGCGTGTTGTGGACGATCGCGCAGTCCTCGGTGCTGCCGCGGTTGGTGTCGTAGCCGCCGATCGCGATCCCGATGGCGTGCGAGCGGGAGACGAAGTTGCTGCGCACCGTGACCTCGCTCGTCGACTTGCCGCCGTGCTCGCTCGCGAGCTCGATGCCGATGTTGCAGTCGTGCACGACGTTGCGCTCGATGACGATGCGTGTGCCGCCGTCCACGTAGATGCCGTCGGCGGAACGCCCGCCGTGATAGGCCGGGTTGCCGAGGGAATCGATGTTGTAGACGTGGTTGCCGGCGATCAGCCCGTCGCGGGCGCGGTCCAGCGCGTCGCCGCACCCGGAGCATTCGCCCTCGAATCCGATCGCGTCGATGCCGATGTTGTTGTTGTCGTGGACGACGTTGTCGGTGATCTGGAAATCCTCGACGTTGCCGTTGACGACCAGCGACTCGCTCCAGCCGAGCACGCAGTCGCGGACTTCGTTGCCGTCGATGACGAGGTCGTGGATCGACCCGCTCGCGCTCGTGCCGTAGACGGCGATGCCGTGCGCGCCGCAGTTCGAGCAACCGGCATTCTCGATGTGGTGGACGACGTTGTCGCGCAGCTCGACGTGGTGCGAGGTGCCGCGCACCCAGATCCCGGCCGGGAAGTGGCTTGGGGACGAGGCGGAGAGGTTGCGGATCTCGAGCCCGCTCACCGTGATGTACGAGCGGTCCTCGACGAAGACGAGGCCGTCGATGTCGGTGGTGGCCAGCCCGGTGCCGTCGATCACCGGAGCATGACCGGTTTTCGCCGTCAGCGTGATCGGGTTCCCGGCCGTCCCGCTCGACGGAAAGCGGACGTACTCGTTGTAGACGCCGTTCGAGACCTCGATCGTGTCCCCGGCGACGGCGGCGTTCACGGCCGCCTGGATCGTCGGAAAGCCGGCCGGGACCTCGAGGACGGCGGCCTGCGCGGCGGTTGCCGGAGAGGCCGACAGCGCGCCGGCCAGCAGCAGCGAACGGAACTTGCGCAATCCCCCCATGACGGCTCCTCCCCGGGCACGATCCCCCGTGCCGGAACGCCCACCATAGCCTGGCGGCGGCGGCGTCAGGAAGGGCTTCCTTTTCCCACCGGCTCGGAGGTCGCGGCGAGCAACCATTGCATCTCGAGGCCGGCGGCGCGATGCACGCCGATCTCGGCGACGTGCGGGTCCATCGCGACCTCGACGAAGACGCGGCGCGACGGATACTCGACGAGGGCGATCGTGTGGAACTCCTCGCCGCCGGTGCCGATGACCTGCGACGTCAGGCGACCGGACCAGATCACCCGTCCGCCCTTCGATTCGACGAACGGGATCATCGCGTCGCCGTAGCGACGGTAGGCGTCTTCCCCGCTCGACCCTTCGTGCGGGGCATCGGCGCGCGCCCTGAACCGCAGGAGGTTCACCATGACGACCGGTTGGCCGTCGTCGTCTTCGAGGAATTTCGAGAACTGCTCTTGCGAGGGATAGATCGCCATCGTGGTACCTCCGCGCACCCGGGCGCCCTTCGTGGAAAATCCGGTGGAGTGCAAGCGCCCGTGAAGTGCACGCGCCATCCTGTTCCCCCGAGGAAAACGTGCCAGGGCGGCGCGAACCGGTACCGGTCGCGCCGGTTCCGCGCTAGCCTGATCGCGTGGACGGAGAGCCCGTGAACGAGTCCGCAGCGGAGGTCGAGCCGAAGCGGCGGCGGCGATGGCCATGGGTCGTGCTGGCGTTGCTCGTCGGGGCGGCCGTTGGCCTGCGCGCCGCGCTGCCGGGTATCGTCGAACGAGGCGCAGCGTACGGCTCGCGACACTGGATCGGGCTTCCGGCCCGCATCGACAACGCGGACTTCGAGCTGCTCGATGGCGTCGTGGTGCTCGAGGGAGTCAGCGTCGGAGCCGCCCCTGACGACGTCGAGCCGACCGACGCAGCCCTTTCCCCGCCTCCGATCGACGCAGCTTCCGCCCTGTTCCACCTCGATCGCATCGTGCTGCACCTGTCGTGGCAGGACCTGCGCGCGGGTCGTGTGCGCGTGACGGACCTGGCGCTGGAGGCGCCGTCGGTGCGAATGATCCGCGAAGCCGACGGCGTGATCGATCCGTTGCGGCACGCGAGACCTCTCGCGCCGCCTTTCGAAGACGAGGTCGAAGAAGAAGAGGAAGCGGGTGAGCCGTGGCCCGTGCTCGTCGACCATTTCACGTTCACGTCTCCGAACGTCGTCGTCGTCGATCAGCCCAGCGGCGAATCCATGATCGAGTTCTCGCTCGAGAAGTTCGCGCTCGACGGGATCTCCGTCGACGGTTCCCAGGTTGCGCTCGGCGGTGTCGGCATCGAAGGCCCGGTGCTGCGCGTGCGCCGGGACCTCGTGCTGGCCGCTCCCCGGACGGCCGGAACGGCGCCCTCGGCGGCGCCCGCCGAACCGGCTCCCGTCGTCGAGGAGAAGCCCGTCGTCGAGGAGAAGCCGGTCGTCGAGGAGAAGCCGGTCGTCGAGGAGAAGCCGG
>CAYYZO010000069.1:0-6223 GCA_964476185.1 uncultured Myxococcales bacterium | reverse complement strand
GTCGTCGAGGAGAAGCCGGTCGTCGAGGAGAAGCCGGTCGTCGAGGAGAAGCCGGCCGTCGAGGAGAAGCCGGCCGTCGAGGAAAAGCCCGCCGCGACCGGGGGGCCGGCGGCGCCGGCGCCCTCGTCCGAATCCACGAAGGAGGCGGCCGCGCCTCCTGCCGCGCAAGACGCCGCCCCGGGCGATGCGGCCGCGACGGCGGAACCGGCCGGCTATCGCATCGAGAAGATCGATATCGCGCGCGCGACGTTCACGTGGGTGACCGAGCGCGGTCCGCTCGACGTCGCGCTCGCGCTGAAGGCGAGCGACATCTCCGCGGACGAGGGCAAGCTCTTCCCGCTCGACCTCCGGCTCGAGGTCGAGAACGGGCGCATCGCGCTTGCCGGCGACGTCGGCATCCTTCCTCCTTCCTATTCGGGCAGCGTGTCGTGGAGCGGGCTCCCGTTCCCGCCTCTGCTGCTGGCGTCGCTGCCCGAGCTCGCCGAGTGGCTTCGTTCGGCGAACTCGACCGGGGACCTGCGGCTCGACGCGGACATCGCGGGCAGGAACGGACCGCCGTCCCTGAAGATGTCGGGAAAGGCGACCGTCGACGAACTCGACATCGGCGATCCCCGGGGAGAGGAAGTCGCGCTCGGCTGGAAACGGCTCGACGTCGCGATGAAGCAGTTCCTCGTTCCGCTGCCCGAGGCCGGCAAGCCCGCGCGGACGACGGTCGCCGAGTTCGATCACGTCCGGCTCACCGAGCCGAAGATCCGCTACACGCATCCGTCTCCGGCGTTGAACGAACTGCTGGGCATCCAGCCGGCGCCCGCGACCGGCGATTCGGACACGAAGGCGCGGTCCGGGGAGCCGGATGCGTCGGACGCCGGAGTTCCATCGGCCGCGCCAACGAACGAGGCAGGGCTCGCGACGTCGGTTGTCGCCGGCGGCCGCGTGGACGATGCTCGCGCGGCGCCGGACGCGGCGGCGCCCGTCGACGTGCGCATCGCCTCGCTGGAACTCGTCGCGGGCGATGTCGAGGTCGTCGACACGACGGTCGCTCCGCCGGTCACTTCCTTCGTCCGCCGGCTCGACGTCTCGGCGCGCGACGTGCACTTCCCCGACCCGTCGGCGAGCGACATCCGGCTGAGCGCCGAGCTGCCGACTTCGTCGACGCTCTCGGTGGAGGGAACCCTGGAGCCGGGGATCAAGGGGCGCTTCACGGTGACGCTGAAGACGCTCGACCTGCCGACCTTCAGCCCGTATGCGGCGGTGGCCGGCGCGAGCCTCGACGCCGGACAGGCCACGCTGACCACGAAGGTCGAGTTGCGTGGCGGCGGCGCGATGAAGCTCGACAACGACCTCGTGCTGCGCCGTTTCGGGGTGTCGCTGCGCGATCCGTCGTCGTTCGGCCGGGAGTTCGGCATGCCGATCGACCTTGCGCTCGCACTGCTGCGCGATCCGGCCGGCGACATCCGCCTCGGGATTCCGGTGGCGATCGACGAAAAGGGTGGCGCCAGGGTTTCGACGGGCGCGATCGTGGCGAGCGCCCTTCGCGCCGCCTTGGTCGGAGCGCTGACGGCGCCGCTCAAGATGCTCGGCGCGGTGTTCAGCCCAGGCGACGGCGGCGACGGCGGCCTGGCCATCGAGCCGATCGCCGCCTTGCCGGGGCAGCCGGCGCCGGCGTCCGACGGCTCGGAGCGTGCTGATGGCCTCGCGAAGTTGCTCGAGCAGCGCCCGGCCATGGGCGTGGTCCTGCGCGGCCGTGTCGGCAACGAGGACCGGCCGCTCGTGGCCGAGCAGATCCTGATCGAGCGACTCGAGGCGGGGGACGGCCTGCCGGACCTCGACGGGGCGGGGTTCCTCGCGCGACGCCGGCTCGGCCGCGAGTTGCTGGCCCGGTCTCCACGCGCGAGCGAGAAGACACGCAGGGACGCCGAGCCCGTTTCCCCGGAGGACCAGGCGTTGCTCGACCGCTACATCGACGCGGTCGAGATCCCCGCCGACCGCCTCGATGCTCTGGCCCGGGCCCGGGCCGGAGCCGTTCGCGACCTTCTGGTCGCCCGCGAGATCCCCGCTGCTCGCGTCGAGCTCGGGCCGCGCGAGGCCGATGGCCCTCCCGGCGTGCTGATTGGCCTTCGGGTGAAGTGAAAAACCAGTAAAACCAGATACTTGCCGGTGTCCACGGCCCGGGCGGCGGTCAGCCGGCCGTCGGGCGACGGTGCGGTTGGGGGGCAGCCCGAGGAGGATGCGGTTTCCGGCGGGCGTCGCCGGAACGCTGCACCGTGGTCGGTGCGGTTGGGCGGCTTCCTCCATTTCAGAGGTCGCCCTTCCGGCCCTCGCGCTAGATCCCTGTCCACCGGGCACCTCCCGACCGGGGGCAGGCGACCAACGGAGGCTCGCCTGCAAGGCACGGGCTTCGGTGGCCTGGCGACGGCTTCCCACCGACCTTCCATCCGATCCGCAAAAATGTGCAGGAATCATTCGACCCTTTCGCATGAACTCTCTATGGAGGCGCGTCGCGCGGGGATGAACCCGGCGCGTGGGGGACCGAACACTCCGGGGACGGGAGGTCGGCCCGCAGGCATAAGGCCTCCTTCAAGACTGTCGCAGGCGGATTAAGGCAGCGTTTTGCGTTGCCCCCAACGGTCGGCATTAGTGCGGATTCCATGGCCCAGGTCTTCAAACCGAGCAGCAACACCTATTCCTTGCTCATCATCCGCGCCGGCGGGATCGTGGCGGGACTCGCCCTCGTGGGGCTCTACGGCTTCAACTCTTCGGCGTTCGTGACTCGCAACTACGAGGCACTCGAGCAGCCGGTGCAGTTCAGCCACAAGCACCACAACGGCGAACTCGGCATCGACTGCCGCTACTGCCACACCTCGGTCGAGGATGCCTCGTTCGCCGGCATCCCGGCGACCCAGATCTGCATGAACTGTCATTCGCAGATGTGGAAGGACGCGCCCATCCTGGAGCCCGTTCGCGCGAGCTACCGCACCGGCGAGTCGCTCGAGTGGACGCGCATCCACGACCTCCCGGACTTCGCCTATTTCAACCACGCCGCGCATCTCGCGAAGGGCGTCGGTTGCGCGAGCTGCCACGGCGACGTCACGCAGATGAACCTCACGTATTCGGTCGCGCCGCTGACGATGGGCTGGTGCCTGGATTGCCATCGCAATCCGGCCAGCGCGGTGCGTCCGAAGGACAAGCTGTTCGACACGACCTGGGTTGCCGAGGACCAACTCGCGCTCGGCGCGAAGCTGGTCGAGGAATACCACGTCGAGCCGCGCACCGACTGTTCGACCTGTCATCGATAGGAGCTGTCGGGAGGCGTGAAGCGGGCAGCGGCGGTCGCACCGACGGCGCCGGTCGCCGACGGACGAGTGGAACGCGAACGCACGACGGATGAGGACGCGGTTCGGCCGGCACTCAGACCGGGCGAGCAACAGATCACCGAGGAGGCGAAGCGGATTCGAAACGGAAGGCTGACGACGCGACGAGCGACGGCAGGCCGATGCGAATCCGCCGAGCGCCCAAAAGGGAATACGATGGGTTTCGACCCCACAGCACCCGAGTACGATCTCACCGAGATCCGTGAGAAGCTCTCGAAGCAGAGCGGCCGGACGTTCTGGCGCAGCCTCGACGAAGTGGCCGATACGCCGGAGTTCCGCGACTTCCTGAACGCGGAGTTCCCGGCCGCCGTCGATTCGCTGACGACGAGCCTCGACCGGCGCCAGTTCCTGAAGCTGATGGGAGCGTCGCTCGCGATGTCGGGGCTCGCGGCGTGCACGCGCCAGCCGATCGAGAAGATCGTCCCTTACGTCAAGCAGCCCGAGGACCTTCTCCCGGGGCAGCCCCTCTACTTCGCGACGGCGTTCCCGCTCGGCCGTTCGGCATTCCCGGTGCTCGTCGAAAGCCACATGGGCCGCCCGACCAAGGTCGAGGGCAACCCGGAGCATCCCGCCAGCGCCGGGGCGACGTCCTCGCGCACGCAGGCCAGCGTGCTCGACCTCTACGATCCCGACCGTTCGAGGGCGATCTCCCGCGCCGGCCAGCCGATGCCGTGGGAGAACTTCGCCGGCGAGGTCGCGGCACTCGTCGACAAGCAGAAGGCCAAGCAGGGCGCGGGACTTCGCTTCCTTTCGGAGCCGTCGGTTTCGCCGACGTTCGCCGCCACGATGAAGAAGGTGCTGGCCGCGCTGCCGCAGGCGCGCTGGCACCAGTGGGAGCCGGTCGGGCACGAGAACGTGCGCGAGGGCGCCGAGCTCGCGTTCGGCCGCGTCGTCGACACGCGCTACGACCTGAAGGCCGCGGACGTCATCGTCTCGTTCGAGGACGACTTCCTCTACGAGGGCGCCGGCCAGCTCCGTTACGCGAAGGACTTCGTCTCGCGACGCCGCGTCGACGAGTCGTCCGCGCGCATGAACCGCCTCTACGTCGTCGAGAGCACGCCGTCGGTGACCGGCGGCAAGGCCGACCACCGGCTCCCGCTGTCGCCGACCGGCGTTTCCGCGGCGGCGCGGCTGCTCGCGGCCGAGCTCGGGCTCGACGTCGCGCGGCCGAAGGGACTCGACGCCGAGACCGCGGCGTGGATCAAGGCCGTCGCCAAGGACCTCGCCGCGCACAAGGGCACGGGCGTGGTCGCGGTCGGACCGACCCAGGACGCCGCGACGCACGCGGTGGCCCACGCGATCAACGCCGCGCTCGGCAACGCGGGCCGTACCGTGCAGTACACCGAGCCGCTCGAGGAGATCGCGCCGAAGGCGGCCGATGGCCTTGCCGGCCTCGTCGCCGACATGAACGCGGGCAAGGTCGAGGCTCTCGTGATCCTCGGCGGAAACCCGGTCTACTCGGCTCCCGGCGATCTCGACGTCGGCGCGGCGCTCGCGAAGGTGCCGTTCACGGTCCACCTGTCGTCGCATCTGGACGAGACCTCCCGCCGGGTGCTCTGGCACGTCCCGGCCGCCCACTACCTCGAGAGCTGGGGCGACGCCCGTACCTGGGACGGCACGGTCACGATCCTGCAGCCGCTGATCGATCCCCTGTACACCGGCCACACCGCGCTCGAGCTGGCCGCGCTGTTCGCCGGCGAGTCGGGAAAGACCGACTACGACCGCGTGCGCGCGCACTGGCAGTCGACGACGGCCGGCGGGGACTTCGACACGTTCTGGAACCGCGCCCTGCACGACGGCTTCGTTCCCGCGACGGGCAGGGGGGACCTCGGGCTCTCGCTTCGCGCCGACTTCCAGACCTATCTCGCCCAGCTTCCCGCCGTGAACACCGGCGGCGACCAGGTCGAAGTCGCGTTCCGCGCCGACGCGAGCGCTTACGACGGCCGCTTCGCGAACAACGCCTGGCTGCAGGAGCTCCCGCGTCCCTGGTCGCGTCTGGTCTGGGACAACGCGGTTCTGGTGCCGCCGGCGATGGCCGAGAAGATGTCGCTCTCGAACGGCGACGTCGTCACGCTGACGGTCGGCGAGGCCTCGGTGGAAGGGCCCGTCTGGGTCCAGCCGGGCATGCCGGCGAACACGGTCTCGGTGCAGCTCGGCTACGGACGCGCGAACGCCGGGCAGGTCGGCAGCGCGGTCGGCTTCGACGCGTACCGGCTGCGCACGAGCAAGGCGCCGTGGGCGCGGACGGGCGTCGCCCTGCGCAAGACCGGGGCGTTCACGACGCTGGTCACCACGCAGACCCACCACAGCATGGAAGGACGCGACCTGTACCGCGTCAGCGACGTCGCTTCGTTCCGCAAGAACCCGGCCGGGGACCACCACGCGCATCCGGACGCCTCGATCTACGAGAACTGGCGCTACGACGGTTACGCATGGGGCATGGCGATCGACCTCGCCGCCTGCATCGGCTGCAACGCCTGCGCGATCGCCTGCCAGGCCGAGAACAACATCTCGGTGGTCGGCAAGGAGCAGTGCGCGCGCGGTCGCGAGATGCACTGGATCCGCATCGACCGGTACTTCGAGGGAGACCTCGACAACCCCGTGCTCTACAACCAGCCGGTCCCGTGCATGCAGTGCGAGAAGGCCCCGTGCGAAGTGGTCTGCCCGGTCAACGCGACCAACCACAGCAGCGAGGGCCTGAACGACATGGTGTACAACCGCTGCGTCGGCACGCGCTACTGCGCGAACAACTGCCCGTACAAGGTGCGCCGGTTCAACTGGTTCGACTACGAGTTCCCCGAGCCGCTCAACTGGCAGCTCAACCCCGACGTGACCGTGCGGTCGAAGGGTGT
>CAYYZO010000068.1:0-21417 GCA_964476185.1 uncultured Myxococcales bacterium | reverse complement strand
TGGCACGGACGTTGCTCGATCGTGACGCCGGGACGGGGCGCGCGTGCGCGTGGCGACCGCCGACGGCCGGCGTTTCATGACGGATTCCTCGCTGCGCATCCTCGTCGTCGACCCGAATGCCGTTCGCGCGTCGATCCTCGAGGACGGCCTGAAGGAGGCCGGCTACGCGAACGTGACCGTGCTGCGCCAGATGGACAACCTCCTTCGGCGCATCGTCGAGGCCGACCCGGAGGTCATCTTCATCGACCTCGAGAACCCGAACCGCGACGTGCTCGAGCAGATGTTCCAGGTCTCGCGCGTCGTCCACCGGCCGGTCGCGATGTTCGTCGACCAGTCGGACACCGGTACCATTGCCGCCGCGATCGAGGCCGGCGTCGGCGCCTACGTCGTCGACGGGCTTCGCAAGGAACGCGTCCGCTCGATCCTCGACACCGCGGTCAGCCGCTTCAACGCGTTCAGCCGGCTCCGCGACGAGCTCGACCGCACCAAGCAGGCGCTCGAGGAGCGCAAGATCGTCGAGCGCGCCAAGGGCATCCTGATGAAGGCGCGCGGCCTCGACGAGGAGCAGGCCTACGACGCGATCCGCAAGGCCGCGATGAACGAGAACCGCCGCATCGGCGACGTGGCGCAGAGCCTCGTCACGGCTTCGAGGCTGCTGCGGTGAGGGTCGTCGCGGCGAGCGCGCCGGAGGCGACTCCGTTGGAGGCGATTCCATGACCGAGCTCGTCGTCGGCTTCATCCCGCTGCTCGACTGCGCGAGCCTCGCGGTCGCGCACGAGCTCGGGTTCGCTGGGCGCGAGGGCCTCACGCTCTCGCTCGTGCGCGAATCGTCGTGGGCGAACATCCGCGACCGGCTCGTGGTCGGGCACTTCGACGCCGCCCACATGCTCGGCCCGATGGCGGTCGCGTCGACGATCGGGGTCGGGCACATCCGCGTGCCGCTGGTCGCGCCGATCGCGCTCGGCACCGGCGGCAACGCGATCACCGTGTCGACGGTCGTCCACCACGAGCTGCTCGAGCTCGAGCCCGCGCTTGCGTCCCACCGCCGCGGCGCGAGCGACCCGGCGACGGCCGGGCAGGCGCTGCGCCGGCTCGTCGACGCGCGCGCCCGGCAGGGCCGGCCGCCGCTCTGCTTCGGCATGGTCTACCCGTTCTCGTGCCACAACTACGAGTTGCGCTACTGGCTCGCGGCGAGCGGCATCGATCCCGACCACGACGTCCAGCTCGTCGTGATTCCCCCGCCGTTGCTCGACGATTCGATGCGCGCCGGCCACATCGACGGCTTCTGCGTCGGGGAGCCGTGGAACAGCGTCGCCGCGGCGGCCGGCGCCGGCACGATCCTGCTTCCGACCAGCGCGATCTGGCAACGCGCGCCGGAGAAGGTGCTCGGCCTGCGCGCCGAGTGGACCGAGCGCAACGCCGACGCCGTGGCCGCGCTCGTGCGCGCTGTGTATCGGGCATCCGAGTGGTGCGGCGATCCGGCGAACCATCGGGAACTCGCGACGCTGCTCGCCGGCGAACGCTACGTCGGGGAGCCGGCGGAGCTTCTCCACCGCGCGCTGTCCGGTCGCCCGGTTCTTTCGCGCGGCGAGCCGCCGAGCGCGATCGAAGGCTTCTACGAACCGTTCGCGGACGCCGCGACGTTTCCGTGGGTGAGCCACGCCGCCTGGTTCCATGCGCAGATGGTCCGGTGGGGGCAGGCGACCGCGTCGGACGAACAACGCGCGCTCGCCGCGGGCACGTATCGGCCGGATCTCTATCGCGCCGCGCTCGCGCCGCTCGACGTCGACGTGCCGTTGGAAGACGTGCGCGAAGAGAGCGACGCGGCGGTGTCGGTGCGGTCGTCGAAGGGGACGCTGCGATTCGAGGGTGGCGGGTTCTTCGATCGTCGCCGCGGGTGAGGAGCGGGGCGCACGCGATCCCCGACCTGACGGGCGAGGCCGCACGACGGGCTCCGAGGCGTACCTCCAGCCCACGTCCTGCCGCGCGGCCCTGAACCGTAAAGTCCAGCTTCGGAATGGGTGCGCAATGGCGAAGCTTGCGCTGCCAGCCGGAACGCAGGCAACGAGGCGGACCCGTAGGACTTCCGAACGTCCTTCCGCGTCGCGCTCCCTCTGCGCCGTCATTGCTTGAGCCCCGGCGCGTCGATACGACCCCTGGACGCAAGCAGACGCTGCGCGCGGGAGGAGCGGACATGACCGATTGCGACTATCTCGTCGTCGGCGGCGGGGCCATGGGGCTTGCGTTCGCCGACGTGCTCCTCGCCGAGACCGGCGCGACCGTGCTGATGGCCGACCGTCGAGGCCGGCCGGGCGGGCACTGGAACGACGCTTACCCGTTCGTTCGCCTGCACCAGCCGTCTCGCTTCTACGGCGTGCCGTCGCGTGCGCTCGGCAGCGGGGTTCGCGACGCGACGGGCTGGAACCGCGGCCTGTTCGAACTCGCGTCGGGCGCGGAGGTGCTCGCGTACTTCGACGCGCTGCTCTACCAGCAGTTCCTGCCGACCGGCCGCTTCGAGTTCGCCGCGAAGACCGAACATCTCGGCGATGGCCGCCTGCGCTGCCTCGTCACCGGCGAGGAACGCACCGTTCGCGCACGCAAGATCGTGGACGCTACGTGGATGAACGTGAACGTGCCCGCGATGCGCCCGCCGGCCTATGCGGTCGAGGACGGCGCGTGCGTCGTGCCGCCGAACGCCCTGTTCGGATTGACCGCTTCGCCGAAGGCCTTCGTCGTGGTCGGCGCCGGCAAGACGGCGATGGACGCGGTGCTGTGGCTGCTCGGGCGCGGCCTGGATCCGGATCGCATCCGCTGGGTGATGCCGCGCGACTCGTGGATGCTCGACCGCGCTCAGATCCAGCCCGGCGCGGACTTCTTCGAAGCTTCCGTCGGCCGAGCGGTGGACAACCTCGAGGCGGTGCTGGAAGCCGACTCGGTGCCGGACCTCTTCGCGCGCCTCGACGCGCGCGGGGCACTGCTTCGCCTCGACCCGGCCGTCGAGCCCACCATGTACCGCTGCGCCACCGTCTCGCGTGCCGAGCTCGATCAGCTGCGCCGCGTGAAGAACGTCCTGCGCATGGGAAGGGTGAGGCGCGTCGGGCGCGATCGCATCGAACTGGACGCCGGCAGCGTCCCGACATCGCCGGACACGGTGCACGTCGACTGCACGGCGGACGGCCTCGAGCGCCGACCGCCGCGCCCCGTCTTCGAAGGCTCTCGGATTACGTTGCAGTCGGTGCGCACGTGCCAGCAGGTCTTCAGCGCTGCCTTTCTTGGCCACCTCGAGGCCTCGGGCCGCGGCGACGACGAGAAGAACGAGTTCGCCGTCCCCGTGCCGCACCCCGACAGCCACCACGACTGGCTGCGCAACGAACTCGCCGACCTCCGGAACGGCGAGCGTTGGAACAGCGATGCCGAGATCGTGCAATGGCTCGCGGGCTGTCGCCTCGACCTGAACGCTGCCTTCGCCGAAGGCGTCGACCCGGTCGTGCTGATGGAGGGAGCCGGTCGCTTGATGGAACTCGCGGCGCCGGCGATCGGGAAGCTGGAGAATCTGCTCGCGACGATCGGTTCGCGTCGCGCGGAAGGCTGATCGGTTTCAGGGCGACCGGCTGGCGAGGGGCGAGGGGGCGAGGAAGACCTCCGTCCTCACCTGTCGTTGGCCGGGGACCCTTGCAGCGTCGCGCAGAACGTCACGCCCGGCCCGTCCACACCCATCGGTCCCGTACTTTGCCGCGATGCCAGGCGCGGACGACCCGGACGCGCGGCTCGCGTTCGGCTATGCAATGAACGGGATGGGCCCGCGGCGCGCGAGCCCGACGGCTCGTCGAGGCGGTGTACGCCAGTCTCGTGAACCCGCAGGAATTCACGCGCAGCCGCAGCGTCGCTCGCGAGTCGCGGCGTCACGTGCAGCGGCGGCGACGACAGTGGCGGGCATGGTACACCGGGCGGAAGCGACTCGAGCTCCGCTCACGGGGCGACCACGCGTTTCGCTTCGACTCCAGCCGACCAGCTGTGGAAGTGCTGGGGAGAGGAGCGGCGGTCGCGCCGCCAGATCGCCTGAAAACGCCGAGAAAAACCCGAGTTCCGGCCTTGTGCCGCGGACGGTTTTCGTAGTATGTTCGCCCGGTGGTTCCCGAGGAATCCGAGGCATTGGCCGGCCTGTTCGCGCGGCCCGGACGGCTGCCACTGCGCGGCATGCGGGCTGCGACCGAGCGATGCGGTTGGCAGCCCTCTGTGCGGCAGCCGGTGGAACGCACGCGGCAGGAGCGGGCGGCTGTCGGCGTTCGCGCCGAAGCCGAACGCTACGACGAGGAGGCATGCGCTACGGCCGCTCTCGAGGTGCACTGCCGCTGGATCCGCGCGCAGATCGTTGCCGAGCTCGCGCGTCGAAGGCTCTGGCGACCGCTCGGTTTCTGTCGCCTGCGCGACTACGCCGCGGAACGACTCGGCACGAGCGGACGAAGTCTCGAAGAGGATGCGCGCGTCATTCGCGCTCTCGTCGCGCTGCCCGCGATCCGCCGGGCGTTCCTCGACGGCGTGATCCGGTGGACCCATCTCCGACTGCTGACGAGCGTCGCGACGGGCGAGACCGAAGCGGGCTGGCTGCGGATGGCGCTGACGGCCACCACGCGGGAACTGGCCGATCTCGTCAAGACGGCCCGTCACGGCGATGCCGCTCCGGCCAGGGAGAAGGGTCCAGATGCGTGCGCACCAGGCGCATCGCCGGAATCGTCACCGGCAGAATCATCAGGCGTGTCGCCGGAAGCATCGCGGGGAGTCGATGCACCGCGATGTGCGGACGACGCACCCGCAGACGACGACCCGATCGTCCGCTGGAACATCGTCACGACGCGCGCCGGCCGGAAACTCTGGCGTTCGCTCGTCGAGCTCGTTTCGCGGCTGAACGGCTCCGACGCTCCTCCGTCGCAAGTCGCTGAAGCCGTCGCGGCCGAAGCCATGAGCGCGCCCTTCTGCGATCCGCCCGGTCCGCCGCTGCCGCCTGGTGCCCGCCGCCGCGATGCTTCCACCACGCAGCGTATCGGCGCCTCGGAGGGGTTCGCCTGGCTGGCGCAGCCGAAGAAGGCGCGGGCGTGCGGGCTCGAGCACCTGCTCGACGGCCTGTCCGACGCCGACGCGCACGACGTCGACGCCCGCCTTCGCAGCGCCGTGACCGCGATGCAGCGGATCGACGCGAAGCTCGGCCCCACGCTGCGCGCAATCGCCGACGGCAGGTTGCACCGCGCGCTCGGCTTTGCCGATCTTCGTCGTTACGCGGAGGCGCGCCTCGGCCTCTGCGGCAGCAAGGCGCTCGCGCTCGTCCGGCTCGAGCGGCAGTGCGCACGCCGGTCGCCGCCTCTGCTCGAAGCCTACCGCGACGGCCGCATCGGCTGGCTCGCCGCGAGCACGCTCGTGCCGGTCCTCGGCGGCCGCCCGGAAGAGCAGGAGCAGTGGATCGCGCGCGCCGGCGCCGTGACGCTGCGCCGCCTCGTCGCCGACGTCGGCTGGGCGCTCGACCGGGCCGACGACGACCACGACTTGGGCCATCCGGGCCCGCCACCGCCCCTGGACTGCGATCCTGCAGCGGACGCGCTTCATCGCGTGGACCTGGCCGAAGTCCAGATGCGTGCGCACGCCGCGGCCGACCTCCGCAGCTTCAGCCGCCGTGTCCGCGCGCGCATCGCCGTCTTCCTGCCTGCCAGCGTGGCCTCGCTCGTCGAAGACGCGATCGAGGGCTGTCGCCGCGCCGTCGAGCCGCGCTGGCGAGGATTCGAACGCATCCTGGCCCATGCCTACCTGACCTGGACGGAGCTGCCGCCGCACGAGAATCCGGTATTCGAGCGCGACGGTTACCGCTGCCAGGTGCCGGCCTGCACGCGCCGCGGCCCGCTGCACGCTCACCACATCGTGTTCCGTTCCCACGGCGGCCCGGATTTCGCGTCGAACCTGACGGCGGTCTGCGACGAGCATCACCGTGAGTTCATCCATCGCGGCACGATCCGCGTTCATGGCCGTGCACCGGACGATCTGACCTGGGAGCTTGGCTGCCGACCGGGCAAGCCGCCGCTGATGCGCCTTCGCGGCGACGTGTACTGGCGCGACTGAAGGCTTGGCCAAACCTGTAGAAAACGCCTTCACAGAGTCGTTCAACGGGCGGCTGCGCGAGGAATCTCTGAACGCCCACTGGTTCGAGACGCTCGAACAAACCAAGACCGAGATTGCAGGCTGGCGCCTCGACTACAACGAATCTCGGCCGCACGGATCTCTCGGCCAGCGGACGCAGCCGACTTCGAAGGCTCTCCTCGCCAGGCGGTCGTTGCTGGCCGCGCGCCGGTCGAATCGACTTCGCGACCGGAGCGCGGCGTAGAGAACGCAGGAGCGGCGGCGACCAAGAGGGCAAGTCGACACCGGGCGTTCGCCGGCACACGGCTCCGCGGAATCTTCCGCCGGAAATCTCCCGCTTGCCCGGATTTCGTGCAGCCCGCCCGCTCTGCCTGCACGTTCGCTGGGCACGCACGCGCGCCGCCGTCGGTTGCCCGATGCCGCACTGCGCCGCAAGTCCGCGACCGCGCTCGCAGTGGTCGCGATGACGCACGCTGGCACACGCGTTGCACTGCACTGGCCACGCGAGCGGTCCCGGATCGCTCGCGAACGGCGCCACGACGGCGCCAAGCGGCAGCGACGCCGACCGATCGTGAAACGCATGTTCGCATGCGCAGCACGGCCAGGTCGGCGTTTTTTTTGGGGAGCGCGCCCGGCTGGTCAGCCGGCGCGGAGCAGGGACGACGGAGGTTGCGAGATGGCTGGTTCGGCGAGTTCACTTCTGGAAAAGCGCGCGAGCGCACCGGACCGCGGAGCGCCTGCCCGCCGCGCGTTCACCGCCGCGGTCGGCCTCGCCGGGACCCTGTCGATCGCCGGCGGCATCGTGGCAACGCCGATGGATGCAGCCGCCGCGTCCCTCGAGAAGGAAGAACTCAAGTTCGGCTTCATCAAGCTGACCGACATGGCGCCGCTCGCGGTCGCCTACGAGAAGCACTTCTTCGAGGACGAAGGGCTCTACGTGACGCTCGAGCCGCAGGCCAACTGGAAGGTGCTGCTCGACCGCGTGATCACCGGCGAGCTCGACGGCGCGCACATGCTGGCCGGGCAGCCGATCGGCGCGACGATCGGCTTCGGGACGCGCGCGGACGTGGTCACGGCGTTCAGCATGGACCTCAACGGCAACGCGATCACGGTTTCGAACGAGGTCTGGTCGAAGATGAAAGCGCACATCCCGGCCGGCCCCGACGGCAAGCCGCAGCACCCGATCAAGGCCGACGCCCTGAGGCCCGTCGTCGACGAGATGCGCGCGGCCGGCAAGCGTTTCCCGATGGGCATGGTCTTCCCGGTCTCGACGCACAACTACGAGCTGCGCTACTGGCTCGCGGCCGGCGGCCTGCACCCGGGCCTCTATACGGCAACCGACACGTCCGGACAGGTCGACGCCGACGTGCAGCTGTCGGTCACGCCGCCGCCGCAGATGCCGGCGACGCTCGAGGCCGGCACGATCCAGGGCTACTGCGTCGGCGAACCCTGGAACCAGCAGGCGGTCGCGAAGGGCGTCGGCGTACCCGTCGTCACCGACGTCGAGATCTGGAAGAACAACCCCGAGAAGGTCTTCGGCGTCACCGCGGCGTGGGCCGAGAAGAACCCGAAGACGCACGTCGCGGTCGTCAAGGCGCTGATCCGCGCCGGCATCTGGCTCGACGCCGATGGCGGCGCGAACCGCGCGGAGGCTTCGCGCATCCTGTCGCGCCCCGAGTATGTCGGCGCCGACAACGCGGTGATCGCGAACGCGCTGTCCGGCGTGTTCGAGTTCGAGCGCGGCGACAAGCGCAGCATCCCGGACTTCAACGTATTCTTCCGCTACTTCGCGACGTACCCGTACTACAGCGACGCGGTCTGGTACCTGACGCAGATGCGGCGCTGGGGGCAGATCCCCGAGTCGAAGCCCGACGCCTGGTACGACGAGATCGCGCGCAAGGTCTACCGCCCGGACGTCTACCGGGAAGCCGCGGCCGCGCTCGTCGCGGAGGGCAAGGCGAAGGCGGAAGACTTCCCGTCCGGAAGCGACGGCTACCGCGCGCCGACCTCCGACTTCATCGACGGCATCGAGTACGACGGCCGCCACCCGAACGCCTACCTCGCGAAGTTCGCGATCGGGCTGAAGGGCGACGGCGGCGCGACCGCGGCGGCGGCCGCGAACTGACACGGGGGCATCCAGACGTGAGTGGACACGCCGACATCAAGATCCTGAGTCCCGTCGCGACCGCCGGAAACGCTTCGTCTTCGGCGGCCCGCGAGCCGAAGCCGGCCGCGCCGGTGCGCCGCGTGCGACTGGACTCCGTGCTGCGCGGGCTGTCGATGGTCGGGCTCGGCTTCGTCGTGCCGATCGTCCGCCTGGCGCGCGGCGAGGACCCGCGCGAGCAGCTTCGCGAACTCTGGCAGACGCTCGGCGTGCCGCTGGTGTCGATCGCGGTGTTCCTGGTGCTGTGGAGCCGGCTCTCGGCCGGCATCGAGACGAGCCTCGGGCGCATCCCGGGGCCGATGGCGGTGGCCGCGCAGGCCGGGGTTCTCTGGGAAGCGCACAAGGCCGGTCGCGCGGACGCGGCGGCGTTCTACGAACGGCAGGACGCGCGCAACGCGGAGAAGCTCGCGGCCGATCCGAACGCCGAGATCACGATCCGCGCGTACACGGGCAAGCCGACCTACGTCGACCAGATCGCGACGAGCCTGAAGACCGTGTTCGTCGGTTTCCTGATCGCGACGCTGATCGCGATACCGCTCGGGGTCGTGTGCGGGCTGTCGGCGACGATGAACGCCGCGTTCAACCCGCTGATCCAGATCTTCAAGCCGGTCTCGCCGCTGGCCTGGCTGCCGATCGTGACGATGGTGGTCAGCGCGCTCTACGTCAGCGAGGACCCGATGTTCGAGAAGTCGTTCCTGAACTCCGCGATCACGGTGACGCTGTGTTCGCTGTGGCCGACCGTCATCAACACGTCGCTCGGCGTCGCGTCGATCGACCGCGACCTCGTCAACGTGGCGCGCACGCTGCAGCTCGACTGGAAGACGCGGCTGTTCAAGCTGGTGCTGCCGTCGTCCCTGCCGCTGATCTTCACGGGGCTTCGCCTGTCGCTCGGGGTCGGCTGGATGGTGCTGATCGCGGCCGAGATGCTCGCGCAGAACCCGGGGCTCGGGAAGTTCGTCTGGGACCAGTTCCAGAACGGCAGCTCGGACTCGCTCGCGCTGATCATGGTCGCGGTCTTCACGATCGGATTGATCGGCTTCCTGCTCGACCGCGTGATGATGACGCTGCAGTCGATGTTCAGCTACGGCGCGCAGCACTGAGGAGGGGGCATGGCGTTTCTCGAGCTGCGAGGCATCGGCAAGAGCTACCGTCGCGGCGGCAGGACGACCGAGGTGCTGCGCGACATCGATCTCGCGATCGAGGAGGGCGAGTTCGTCGCGATCGTCGGCTATTCGGGCAGCGGCAAGACGACGCTGGTCTCGACGATCGCGGGGCTGCTCGAGCCCGACCGCGGCGAGGTGCTGCTGCGCGGCAGGAAGCTCGGCGGCGCCGGGCTGGACCGCGGCGTGGTGTTCCAGAGCTATTCGCTGTTCCCGTGGCTGACGGTCTCCGGCAACGTCGGGCTGGCCGTCGACGCGCGCTCGCCGGAGTTGACCCGCGAGCGGCGCGCGACCGAGATCGCGCGCTTCGTCGGCATGGTCGGGCTCTCGCACGCGGCCGAGCGCCGGCCGTCCGAGCTTTCGGGCGGCATGCGGCAGAGGGTCGCGCTCGCCAGGGCGCTCGCGATCCGTCCGGAGATCCTGCTGCTCGACGAGCCGCTGTCGGCGCTCGACGCGCTGACGCGCGCGAACATGCAGGACGAGCTCGAGGAGATCCGCCGGCGCGAGCGCCGCACGATCGTGCTCGTGACCAACGACGTCGACGAGGCGCTGCTGCTCGCCGACCGCGTGATCCCGCTGACGACAGCGCCGGGTGCGACGCTCGGCCCGGAGTTCGTCGTCGACATCCCGCGTCCTCGCGACCGGCTCGCGATCAACCACGACCCGGTCTATCGGCGCCTGCGCGCCGGAATCACCGAGTACCTGCTCGACCTCGGCGGCTCTCGCGCCGCGTCCGCCGACGAGACGCGCGTCGCGCCGACCGCCGTGCCGAAGGAGATCGTCGCACGCCGCGGCTCGTCCTCCCGCGGCGCACCGGCGGTTCCTGCCGCGGTGCGCGAGGCGACCCACGCGCGCCCGGCGGAGAATGCGGCGAAGTTCGTCGAGCTGTTCCACGTCACGAAGATCTACCCGACGCCGAAGGGGCCGCTGACGGTCGTCGATCACCTCGACCTCGACATCGCGCGCGGCGAGTGCATCTCGCTGATCGGGCACTCCGGCTGCGGCAAGTCGACGGTGCTGTCGATGGTCGCGGGGCTGACCGACGTCTCCGACGGCGGCATCGTGCTCGACGGCCGCGAAGTCGTCGCCGCCGGGCCGGACCGCGGCGTGGTGTTCCAGGCGCCGAACCTGCTCCCGTGGCTGACCGCTCGCGAGAACGTCGCGGTCGGCGTCGACCGCGTCTACCCGCACGAGACCGCGGCTTCGCGGCGCGACATCACCGAGTACTACCTCGAGCGCGTCGGGCTGGCCGACGCGCTCGACCGGCGGCCAGGGGAGATGTCCAACGGCATGAAGCAGCGCGTGGGTCTCGCGCGGGCGTTCGCGCTGTCGCCGAAGCTGCTGCTGCTCGACGAGCCGTTCGGCATGCTGGACGCGCTGACACGCTGGGAACTGCAGGAACTGCTGATGGAGATCCGTGACCGCACCGGCGTGACGACGATCTGCGTGACCCACGACATCGACGAGGCGATCCTGCTCGCCGACCGCGTCGTGATGATGACGAACGGTCCTCACGCGCACATCGGCAAGATCATGGACGTGGAGCTGCCCCGTCCCCGCACGCGCAAGATGCTGCTCGACCACGAGCGCTACTACGATCATCGCGAGGAACTGCTCGCGTTCCTCGAGGAGCACGAGCAACAGCGGACGTCGCGGGCCGCATAAGCTCGTCGAAGGAAAGCGTCGGCCTTGCGGGGCCGACGCAGGGACCGGAACCAGCGACGCCCTCGACCAGGAGCGTCGACGATTCACAAAGCGGACGGATAGGGACAAAAGAAAGCCGGTCCAACGGAGGGCACCCGTATGACAAAAATCATGTGGCAACATTGCATCGCGGGCACGGCGGGGGTCGTGCTGCTGACGTCCATCGCCGCGTACGCGGAAGCGCCGGCTTCCGGCGCGGCGCCGGACACCGACAAGCTGAAGATCGGAGCGAGCCTGCGCTCGCGGCTCGACGTCTGGAACTTCTTCGAGCCGACGGGCGCGGCCGGCGCGAACAACACGTACGCGTACTCCGGCAACACGCTGCACGTGAACGGGCTCTGGAAGGACGACTGGTTCGAGGTGTTCGTGGACGGGCAGGGCGTGCTGCTCGGCGGCCTGCCGGACAACTCCATCGGCACGCCGGTCGAAGGCCCGCTCGGCCTCGGCGGCGCGTACCGCGCGAACAACCACGACGAATCGACGCAGGCTTCGTTCTACCTGCGCCAGGCGAACCTCAAGCTGAAGAACCTCGGCGTCGAGGGGCTGACCCTGAAAGGCGGCCGCCAGGTCTTCGTCGACGGCAAGGAAGTGATGCCGACCGACCCGTCGCTCGCGTGGCTGCGGGGCCAACGCGTCGCCGAACGCCTGATCGGGCCGTTCGACTTCACGTACGCGGGCCGTTCGTTCGACTCGGCGCTGACGACGTACGTGCGCGACGGGATCGGCGTCGTGGGCTTCTACGGCAAGCCGACCCAGGGCGGGTTCAACATCGACGGCATGGACCAGATCGACGAGATCAATCTCGCCTATGGCTCCGTGAACCTGAACGACGCCGAGTACGCGAAGAACACCTCCGCGCGCCTGTTCTACGTCTACTACGACGACAACCGCGCGCTGCTGAAGGTCGACAACCGCGCGCTCGCCGCGCGCCAGGCCGACACTGCCGACATCGCGATCCACACGATCGGCGCGGACGTGCTGCAGCTCGTGCCGACCGGCATCGGCCCCGTCGACCTCGTCGGCTGGTTCTCGTACCAGGCCGGGGACTGGGGGCAGCTCGACCACAGCGCCTGGGCACTCGCGATCGAGGCCGGCCTGCAGCCGAAGGACCTGCCGTGGAAGCCGTGGATCCGCGCGGGATTCAACATGGGCTCCGGCGACGATGACGCCGGCGACGGCGACCACGAGTCGTTTTTCCAGTTGATGCCGACGCCGCGCCCGTACGCGCTGTCGACGCTGTACAACATGATGAACACCGAGGACATCTTCGCGCAGGTCGTGCTGAAGCCGATCGCGGGGATGGTCTGGCGCACGGACCTGCACGTCATGCGGCTCAGCGAGGAGGACGACCTCTGGTACTTCGGCGGCGGCGCGACGCGCGAGAAGCGCAACGTCGGCTTCGGCTACGGCGGTCGTCCCTCGGGCGGCAACCAGGACCTGATGGAAGTGCTCGAGACCCAGCTGAACTACACCTGGAACGACTACGTGGCGACGAGCGTCTACTACGGCCACGCGTTCGGCGAAGACGCCGTCGGTTCGAGCTTCACGAACCGCGACGCGGACTACGCGTACTTCGAGGTCACGCTGACGCTGCCGCCGATGTGAGGGCGTTCGTCGCCGACGGCCCGGCCGCCGGCAAACCCGGCGCCCGCCCGCGGCGAGCGCGGGGGTTTGCCGCCCCGCCGAGCGGCCGTAGCGCCCGCCCCCGGGGGACCGCTACCACCCCGACCTCCGATCTCCCGATCGACTGGAACGAGATCACCGAGCACGCGACGAAGCTGCTCGGCGACTACATCCGCATCAACACCACGAACCCGCCCGGCGGCGAAGAGGCCGGCGCGGTGTTCCTGCGCGAAGCGCTGAAGCGAGAGGGCATCGAGTCCACGTTCTACGACGCCGGCGGCGGCCGCGTCTCGATGTCGGCGCGCATCCCGGCGACGATCCATCGGGGCAAGAAGCCGATCGTGCTGCTGTCGCACATCGACGTCGTCCCGGTCGAGCCCGAGCACTGGAAGATGGACCCGTTCTCCGGCGCGGTCGTCGAGAACGTGATCTGGGGGCGCGGCGCGCTCGACATGAAGGGCATGGGCGTCATGGAGCTGATGACGCTCGTTCTCGCCAGGCGGCACCGCATCCCGCTCGACCGCGACGTGGTGTTCGTCGCGGTCGCCGACGAGGAGGAGGGCGGCGTGTACGGCGTGCACCACCTCGCCGAGCACCACCCGGAGATCCTCCAGGCCGACTACGTCTTCAACGAGGGCGCCTACGGCTTTTGCGAGTTCATGGGCCGCGAGGCGAAGATCGTCGGCATTGCGCCGAGCGAGAAAAGCCCGGCCTGGCTCAAGTTCCGCGCCAAGGGCCTGCCCGGCCACGCCTCGGTGCCCCACTCGAAGAACGCGCTGGTGAAGCTCGTCCAGGCGCTCGCGCGCGTGGAAGCCGCCGAACGGCGCATCGTGCTGACGCCGGCCGTCGAGGCGATGCTGCGCACGCTCGCCCAGAAGGGCTACCTGCCCGAGGACCTCGACCCGCGCGACGAGGGCGTGCTCTCCATGCTGACCTCGGTGGACGCCCACTTGTCGGCGATCACGCACGACACGGTCAGCATCACGAGCGTGCACGCCGGCCAGAAGATCAACGTGATCCCGGCGGGCGCCGAGGCCACCGTCGACTGCCGGCTGCTGCCGACCACGAACTCCGAGGAGTTCGTCGCCGAGATCCGCCGCATCGTCGACGACCCGGACATCGACGTCGAGGTCGTCTACCAGCACGACTCCGGCATGTCGTCGATGGACACGCCCGTCGTCAGCATCGCCGCGCAGGTCGTGCGCGAGAAGCTCGGCGACGACGCGTTCCTGATGCCGCAGCTGTCGCCCGGCTTCACCGATTCCCACGCGTATCGTCACGCCGGCGCGCAGGCCTATGGTTTCACGCCGGCGCTGCTCACGCGGGAGGAACTCGGCACGATCCACGGCCACAACGAGCGGCTCAGCGTCGCGAACCTCCGGCTCGGGACGGAGGTGTTGTTCGAAGTGGTGCGGCGGCTCGGCGCGGAGCGCGCGTAGGGCGCGTCGCGGCCCCCTGGAAGCGGCTCAGGCGGGCGCCCCGCAGAGGCAGCGGAAGAAGTTCGTGTAGTCGTCGAGGTTCGCCGGCTTGACCGTGAAATCGTTTGCCCCGAGCTCGCGGGCCGCGGCGACGTCGCGCGGGTTGTCGGAGTTCGTGAGCATCAGGATCACCGGCACGTCCTGGAACTCCGGTCGGGAGCGAACGGCCTTGAGGACCTCGAATCCGTTCATTTCCGGCATGTTGATGTCCAGGAGAACGGCGGCCGGCATCTGCTTGCTGCCGGACTGCACGTCTTCGAGGTACTCGATCAGCGCTCGTCCCCGATGCAGCACCAGGAACGGATTCGGCAGGTTCGCGCGGCGGTAGCAACGCTCGGCGATGAACGCATCGCTCTCGTTGTCGTCGACCATGACGACCGGCCCTTGGCCTCTCAGCACGGTTCCCATGTCAAACCTCCCGACCCAAGGTGAATCGGACGCGGAATCCCGCGTCGTCGCACTCGGCCCAGATGCGCCCCGAGTGCCGCTCGACGATACGACGACAGATGGACAGTCCCAAGCCGCTGCCCGAGGCGTCCTCGGCGTTCAGCCGCACGAACGGAAGGAAGATGGCCTGCAGCTTCGAGTCCGGCACGTCCGATCCCGTGTTGCTGACTTCGTAGACGGTTTCTCCGTTCTGCGTGCTGGAGGAGAACCGCAGGTGGAATTCCCCGTTCGGGCCGTGCCGCAACGCGTTGCCGATCAGGTTGCGATACAGGGGCAGGATCAGTTCGCGGTAGACGTTCGGCTTTCCGAGCGGCTCGACCTCGACCTGGACGCCGCGCGCGGCGAGTTTGTCTTCGAAGAGCGTCAGCGCGGAAGCGATCTCGGCCTCGAGGTTCGTCGGCGATCGCTGCAGTGTCCCGCCGGACAGCCCGGTGAGCGCACGGAACGCGGAAACCACCGTCAGCATTCGCTCGGCCTCGCGTCGCATGCGCTTGAGGAGATCGACGGCTTCCGGAGGCATGGCAGCCTCGGCTTCCTCGAGGACCATGTCGGCGAGGAGCGCGACCCGCCGGGCCGGCTCCCGGAGATCATGGGCTGCGATGTGGGTGAACTGCTCGATCTCGGCCGTGCGCTCGCCGACGCGGCGTTCCAGCGTCGCGTTGAGTTCGCGGGTGCGTTCCTCGGCCCGCTCCCGCATCAGGTCGGACCGCGCCGTGTGCAGCCTCGCCGCCTGCATCGAATAGGTCGTGTACACCGAGGCGCCGAGCAGGATCGCGGCCGGCACCATCGTCGGGAACCCGACGGTCGCGAAGACCGCGCCGGTGACTCCGTAGGCGTTGATCACGATCGCGACGCCGGCGATCACCGCGACCGTCGCCTGCCTCTTCGGGTGCCAGGGCAACATGGCGGCGCACAGCATGCAGAGTCCCAGCAGCAGGAAGTCCACGCTGTTGGTGCGTCCGGCCGCGATGCCCGCCGCCGTCGCCGCCGCGCACGCCACCGCGGCGTTCGCGACCAGCAGGATCTCGATCTGGCGAACGCTCCGGGGAGAGCGGATCCACCACAAGGCCAGCAGCTCGAACACCGCGAGCGCCCCGACCGGCCCGTACCAGGCCAGCCCCGTTGCCGGTTCGAACCAGAACTTGGCCGCGGAGTAGGCAACCACGGCGGCAAGGATCGTCAGCATCGCGCCGGAGGCGCGCGAGACGAGGGGGTCGTGTGGGAGCGAATCCAGGTAGGCGGCGACCTCCTCCTGGGTCGGTTCGCGCTGGTCGTCCGGGGCCAGCGCCGCGGCGAGCATGGCGTCGGGAACACCCTCCATCGGGGGGCGAGTGTAGTGCCCCGCCACCCGTTTCGGAAGGGCCGAACGTCAGCCGGAGATGCCCGGCGCCGGCGATTCCGACTTTCCGGCCAGCGGTTCGGGTCCGGGGCTGGTCCTCGCCAACCGGACCTCGATGGTCCGGCGTCCCCCGGCCAGCGCTTCGGACTTCGTCCGCGCCTTCGTCAGGCTCCCGTCCCTGGGCTGCTTCGGCCGGCCGCGGGTCGGGAACCGGCGGCCTCGCGCCCGTCCGCGCGGGGCGTCGTCAGGGCTGCGTCGGCGTGGCGACCGGCTGGGCGAACGCGCCCTGCTGCTGGAGTTGCTGGTACAGGTTGGCCGCCATCCGGTCCCACGTCTTCGAGCTGCCCCCTTGCGCGAACGGAGTGGCCGGCAGCAGCAGCAACGAGATGATCACGTTGTAGTCGTCGCTGACGCTCGCCTGCCAGGTGCGGCCGGAGCGGCGGTCCCGGACTTCGTAGGTCACGTCGTACTGCTCTTCGATGTAGTGGGGCAGCACGTAGAGCGTGAGCCCGCTCAGGATCTGGAGCAGGATGCTCGACTCCCCGTTCTGCTTTCCGGACAACGTGATCTCGTAGTCCGCGTTGCCGGTGAACTTGCCGGACTTCACGTAGGTCTGGCTGCGGACGTAACCCCACTTCCTCCAGCGTCCGAGGACTTCGTCGTTGAAGATCCGGCCGGCCTTGATCGACGTGATCATCTTCCCGCCGTCGAGGTGGAAGGAGAAATCGCCGATCGTCTGCTCGACACGCGGCACTTCCACCGGCGTGGCGCGCTCGAGGTCGGGGAGGCGGTTGCCGGCCACCGTGACGCAGCCGCCGGCGAACGCGATCGTCAGCAGGAAAGGGAGGGACCTGGCGAACGTCATCCGGGCTCCTTCGCGCGGCGGGGAAACGCTTCGCCGCGAACGGCCCCGACGATGGCGAATGTCCATCCCTGCGACAAGGCGAGGCCGTGACGATCGTCACGAGTCAAGCCTGCCGGTGGAGTCGGTGCCGGGACGAACCCAGGGGCCGCGCGGAGGTCGCCGGGCGCGGCCGGCGACCGCTCGACAGGATCCTCTCGCCGTCGCGCGTCAGGCGCGACGATCGCGTCAGCGGCCAGGACAACACCAGGGCGTCGAGCGCGGACGCCGCCAGCGCCCAGGACCACGGGTCACGCGCCGTCGCTACGCCTCTCCCGCGTCACCCCGCAGGCCGCCTTCGTACTCGCGGATCGCGGCAACGAACGCGTCTCCGAACTGCTCGAGCTTCTTCGCGCCGACGCCGGTGACCGTCGACAACGCCGCGCGCGTCACCGGCATGTCCCGCGCCATCTCGCGCAGCGTGACATCGCCGAAGACGATGTAGGCGGGCACGCCGAGCTCGTCGGCGAGCGAACGGCGCAGCGTGCGCAGGAGCTCGAACAGCGTCTCGTCGCAGACGATGTCGCCGGCGCGGCCCCTCGCCGGGCGCGCGGCGGGTGCCGCGCCCTTGTCGGTCCCGAGTCGCGCGGGAAGCCGCGTGAGCGAAACCGACCGGCGCGTGCGCAGCGCGTCCATGCCGTCCGCGGTGACCTCGACCGTCGGGAACTCGCCGCTCGAGGAACGAAGGTAGCCGAGCCTCAACAGCTCGCGCCCGATCGCCTGCCATTCGGCGCGGGTGTGCTCCTTGCCGATGCCGTACGTGGTCAGTTGCTGGTGCCCCCAGCGGCGGATGCGCTCGGTGTCGCCGCCGGTCAACACCTCGGCGTGGTGCGCCAGACCGAACGCCGCGTCGCCTCGAGAGGACCCCTCGCGCGCCCGATAGACCGTCGACAGCAGCTTCTGCACGGCGACGGTCCCGTCCCACGTCTCGCGCGGTTCGAGACAGTTGTCGCAGGCTCCGCAGTTGGCGTCGCCGTACGTCTCGCCGAAGTACGCGAGCAGGTCGCGACGCCGGCAACCGGTCGAGTCGCCGTAGTGGATCATCTGCCGCAGTTGCAGCTCGGCCACGCGGCGCTGTGCGGGATCGGCGATCTCGTCGAGGAAGCCGAGTTGCTTCGCGACGTCGGACGCGCGGAACAGCAGCACGCATTCCGACGGCAGCCCGTCGCGGCCGGCGCGGCCGGTCTCCTGGTAATAGCCCTCGACGTTCTTCGGCAGGTCGTGGTGGATGACGAAGCGCACGTTCGGCTTGTTCACGCCCATGCCGAACGCGACCGTCGCGCACATCACGCGCACCTCGTCGCGGAGGAACGCCTCCTGGTTGCGGGTACGGTCGCGCTCGGACAGCCCGGCATGGTAGGGGCGGGCGGCGACGCCGGCGCGGGCGAGGTGCTCGGCCAGCGACTCGCAGCTGCGCCGGCTCTGGCAATAGACGATCCCGCTTTCGGTCGGACGATCGCGCACGAACGCGAGCACCTGCGCGGACGGCTTCTCCTTGTCGACGACGCGGTACAGGAGGTTCGGCCGGTTGAAGCTGCCGACGAAGACCTCCGGGTCGCGGAGCCGCAGCTGCGCGAGGATGTCCGCGCGCACGCGCTCGGTGGCCGTGGCCGTCAGCGCGAGGAACGGCACGTCCGGGAGCATGTCGCGCAGTTCGGCCAGGCGCCGGTATTCGGGCCGGAAGTCGTGGCCCCATTCGGAGATGCAGTGCGCCTCGTCGACCGCGACGGCGCAGACGTTCCACTCGCGGAGCTTCTGGAAGAACGTGCCGGCGAACAGCCGCTCGGGCGCGAGGTAGAGCAGCCGGACCTCGCCGTCGTAGAGGGCGCGCAGCCTCGCGCGCGCTTCCTGCTCGTCGAGCGTGGAGTTCAGGAACGTCGCCGCGACACCGCTCGCCGTGAGCGCGTCGACCTGGTCCTTCATCAGCGCGATGAGCGGCGAGACGACCACGGTCAGCCCCGGCCGCACGAGCGCCGGCAACTGGTAGCAGAGCGACTTGCCGCCACCGGTCGGCAGCAGCGCGAGCACGTCGCGGCCCGCGAGCGTCGCGCCGACGATCGGCTCCTGCAGCGGGCGGAAGGAGTCGTAGCCGAAGACTTCCTTCAGCTTGGCCAGCAGCGCTTCGGCGCCGGGAGCAGCCTCGTTTCGAGCCGGGTTCACCGCAGGCACCGGGGCGGGGTACCACGGGGCGCGGTCGCCCGCGATGCCACGGAGTGCATGATCCGTCGAGGGGGGGGCCGTTCGACCCGATGGGGCCGTCGCGAACGTCCGCTGTGACGCGGATGGAGCCTGCCGCGGAGCGGGGCGTGCCGCGCGGCTGCGCCGGGCTTCGCTCGAAGCTCGCGAGCCATGTCCCACGCGTGTACCCTCCGCGTGCACCGGGTCCCGGGGCGCGACCGCCTCGTGTGCCCGGTGCATGCTCGTCATGCCGGTGCGCGGGAGCGCGCCGGAAGGTTTCGATGAACGTCCTCTACGTGCACGGCTTCGGTGGTGGGCGCGGCTTGCTCAGCCGGGCGCTGGCCGACTGCGCGCGCGGCGGGCCTCACTACCTTCGGCCCGTCTTCTGGCCGAGCGGCGACCTGCGGGAATTGCGCGCGCGGGCCGTCGTCGACGTCGCGCGGCGCGTCGCCGAGACGCGGAGCCTGCCGCGCGGACTGGTGCAGGCGGCGGTGCGGGGCAGCCGCGAGGCTTCGCAGGCGTGGGAGCAGGCCGTCGCGAACGTGCCCGCCGGCGCGGCGCAGCTCGCGATCGCGCTCGAAGCCGCGCACTCGACCGGCAAGCCGACCTCGATCCTCGGGTTCAGCCTCGGGTGTAGAGTCGTGCTCCATGCGATTTCGGCCGGCGTGCTCGCGCCCGGCAGCGTCCAGCGTGTCGTGTTCGCCGCCTCGGCGGCGCCGGCTTCCGCGTTCGACGTCGTCGAGCCGATCCTTGGGGCGGGCACGCGCGTCACGCACGTGTTTTCGCGACGCGACGCCGTGCTCGAGCGTCTCTATCCGCTCGGCGATCGCCTCGCGCGGCCGTCCGGGCTCGCGAAGCTCGAGTTCGACGGCATCGACAACGTCGAGGTCGACGTCGGCCATCGCGGCTATTCGTCGGTGGCGCCCGTGCTGTGGGATCTCTTGACCGGAGAGGAGGCGCGCAAGGGGCTTCCGCGACTCCGGCGCTGACGGAAAGGCCTGGCGCCCTGCCGCGCATCGACTGATGCGCGGCAGGGCAAGTCGCTCGAGGTCAGTGGCCGCCGGGCGCCGCCGCTCCGGGCGCGACCGGCTTCGGTGCGGCGCCCGGCGGCGCGGGGGCCGGCTTGGCCTGGTCGCCGGGCGCGGCGGCCTTCTTCTGCTCGGCGGCCTCGGCGGCGTGCCGGGCCTTGCGCTTCGCGCGCCGCTCCTCGCGCCGGGCCTTCTGCTTCGGCGTGACGACGATTTCCTTCGCGCCCTCCGCCGTGAAGCGGAAGCTGCGGCTCTCTTCGGTCTTGGCGGCGCCGGCCGGCGGTTCCTCCGCGACGGCCCGGCAAGGCAGCAGGGCGGCGGAGAGGAGCACGGTGACGACGGCGGCGGCCGCGCGTCGGGAACGGTTCGAAGCGATGTCGAATGCCATGGTCGCGGTATCCTACCGGCGAGTCGTGTCGCAGGGAAGACTTCGCCGTGTTCGTTCGAGTTTGGACGGGCGGGCTGGCAAGGTGCCGTCGTGCGGCAGCGCGCGCTGCCGTCGGGACGAGGCGTGGCACTGAAGGACGAGTTCGTTCGAACGGGCACCAGGCTGTTCCGGTGGCGCAGTTACCTGCCGCTCGCGTTCCTGCCGCTGCTGGTCTGGTCGCTCCGCGATTTCTCGCACGGGAGCGTCGACGACCGCTGGGGCGAGGGCTGGGAGGTCTTCTGCCTCGCGGTCTCTCTGTCGGGTCTCGTCGTGCGCGCGGCGACCGTGGGCCGGACGCCGCACCGCACGTCCGGCCGCAACACGCGCGAACAGGTCGCGGACACGCTCAACACCACCGGGATGTACTCGCTGGTGCGCCACCCGCTGTACCTCGGCAACTTCCTCTCCTGGCTCGGCATCGCGCTGTTCCCGCAGGACGCGCTCGTCGCCCTGGTCGGCGTGCTCGCGTTCGCGCTGTACTACGAGCGCATCATGTTCGCCGAGGAGAAGTTCCTTTCCGACCGCTTCCACGGGGCGTTTCGCGACTGGGCCGCGCGGACCCCGGCGTTCGTCCCGCGGCTGCGCGGCTGGAAGCCGTCGCCGCTGCCGTTCTCGTGGAAGATGGTTCTGCGACGCGAGTACTCGGGATTGTTCGCGATCGTCGTCACGTTCACCGCGCTCGACGTGATGCGCGGGTATTTCGAGCGCGGCTGGATCCGTCTCGAGCCGGCATGGGCGGTCTTCCTGGCCGCCGGCACGGCGATCTACGTCGCGCTGCGGTGGGCGAAGAAGAACGGGAAGCTGCCGCTGCCTCGAGAGATGGGCTGATCGCGAGCGTCGATCCC
>CAYYZO010000067.1:0-21518 GCA_964476185.1 uncultured Myxococcales bacterium | reverse complement strand
GACCGACGACCTCGCGCGCTTCTACCCGACGACCACGCTCGTCACCGGCTTCGACATCATCTTCTTCTGGGTGGCCCGCATGATGATGATGGGCCTGAAGTTCATGGGCGAGGTGCCGTTCCGCGACATCTACATCCACGCGCTCGTCCGCGACGAGCACGGCCAGAAGATGTCGAAGTCGAAGGGGAACGTGATCGACCCGCTCGTGATCGTGGACGAGTACGGCGCCGACGCCTTCCGCTTCACGCTGGTCGCGTTCGCGGCGATGGGCCGCGACGTCCGCCTGTCCGAGGACCGCATCGCCGGCTACCGCAACTTCGTGAACAAGTTGTGGAACGCGGCGCGCTTCGCGGCGATGAAGCGCGAGCAGGCGCCGGCCGCCTGCCGGATGCCGGCGGCGCCGAAGCTCGCTGTCAACCGCTGGATCCGCTCGCGGCTCGCCGCGACGATCGCCGAGACCCGGGGCGCGCTCGACGGCTACCGGTTCAACGAGGCCGCGCAGGCGCTGTACCGCTTCACCTGGAACGAGTTCTGCGACTGGTACATCGAGATCTCGAAGGTACTGCTCGACGCCGGGGGCGAGGAGCGCGACGAGACGCTCGCCACGCTCACGGCGACGCTCGAGGCGCTGCTGCGCCTGCTGCACCCGCTCGTGCCGTTCGTGACCGAGGAACTCTGGCAGGAGCTTCCGCAGGAAGGCCGCCAGGACGGGCTGCTGATCTCGGCGGCGTATCCCTACGCGCACGACGACTGGGCGGACGCCGCGGCCGACGAGGAGATCGACACGCTGATCGAGGTCGTGCGCAACGTCCGCAACATCCGCAGCGAGATGCGCATCGCGCCGAAGATCGAGCTCGACCTCTGGATGGAGGAGGGGCGCGCGGCCGCGATCGTCCGCGAGAACGAGCCGATGGTGCGGCGCCTCGCCCGGCTCGCGGCCGTGACGGTCGGGGGCGCGCTCCCGGACGGCGCGGCGACGGCGGTCGTCGGCGGCACGCAGCTCGCGGTGCCGATCGCGGCGCACGTGGACCTGGTGGCCGAGGCCGAGCGGCTCGGGCGCGAGATCGAGCGCGCCGAGCAGGAGATGATGCGCGCGGCCGGCAAGCTCTCGAACGAGTCGTTCGTCGCGCGCGCGAAGGAAGAAGTCGTCGAAGCCGAGCGCGCCAAGCTCGCCGCGGCCGAGCAGGAGCGCGACGCGTTGCGCTCGGCCATGACGCGGATCCAGGCGATCGGGGCGGCCTGATGACGGGCTCTCGCGTCCACCGCAGGCCGGCGACGCGATCGGCGTCCTCCGCGCCGTGCCGGGGGACGGGGCGATGACGCTGCCCGCCGCTCCCGCCGACGACGCCGGCGTGCGGACGCTGGTGCGGCTGGCGCTCGCCGAGGACATCGGCGCCGGCGACCTGACGACGCGCGCGACGGTCGCGCGAAGGACGCAGGCCCGCGGCCGCGTCGTCGCGCGCGAGGCGCTCGTCGTCGCGGGCATGGGGCTCCTCGACGCGATCCTCGAGGAGCTCGTCCGCTACGGGGACGCGGCCGCCGGCGCGGCCACGCTGCGCGTCAGCGAGCGGGTCGGCGACGGCACGCGCGCGTCGGCCGGCGCGACGCTGTGCGTGATCGACGGGGACGCGTGGGGCCTGCTCACGTTCGAGCGCACGTTCCTCAACTTCCTCGGGCACCTGAGCGGGATCGCCACCGAGACCTCGCGCGTGGTCGCCGCCGTGCGCGAGGCCGGCTGCGCGACGCGCATCCTCGACACGCGCAAGACGACGCCGGGGTGGCGCCTGCTCGAGAAGCACGCGGTGCTCTGCGGCGGCGGCACGAACCACCGGATCGGCCTGTTCGACGCCGTGCTGATCAAGGACAACCACGTCGTCGCGGCCGGCGGGATCGCCGCGGCGGTTCGCGCGGCGCTGGCCGACAGCCCGGCCGGCGTCAAGGTCGAGGTCGAGTGCGACACGCTCGAGCAGGTCGCGGTGGCGCTCGACGCGGGCGCGACGGCGGTGCTGCTGGACAACTTCACGCCGGAATCGGTGGCCGAGGCGGTCCGGCTCGTCGGCGGGCGCGCGGAGATCGAGGTGTCGGGCGGCGTGACGATGGAAACGGTGGTCGCGTATGCGAAGGCGGGGCCCGACTCGATCTCGCTCGGGCGCCTCACGCACTCGGCCCGGTCGGCCGACGTCAGCATGGAGGTCACGCTGCTGGCATGAGCAGTCGTCTCGGCATCCTCGCGGCGCTGGAAGCGGCGGGCGACTTCGTCTCGGGGGCGGAGCTCGCCACGAGGCTCGGCATCTCGCGCGCGGCGGTCTGGAAGCACGTCGCCGCGCTGAAGCACGGCGGCTACGAGATCGAGGGCGCGCGCGCGCGCGGCTACCGCCTCGTCGCGCCGCCGGCGACGCTGAACCAAGCCGCGATCCGCTCGCGGCTCGGCGGCGGTCGCATCGGCCGGCGCGTCGTCGTGCTCGACGTGACGCGCTCGACGAACAGCGACGCGATGGAACTCGGTCGCCGCGGCGAGCCCGAGGGGACGGCGGTGATCGCCGAACAGCAGACCGCGGGGCGCGGCCGGCTCGGCCGGAGCTGGGACTCGAGCCGCGGCGTGAACCTGTACCTGTCGATCCTGCTCCGGCCGCGGGTCGAGCCGTGGCGCGCGCCGCAGCTCTCGCTCGTGGCCGGGGTCGCGGTCGCCGAGACGGTTCGCGAGGAAGGGGTCGACGCCCGCATCAAGTGGCCGAACGACGTGGTGGTCGTCGGCGCGCCGAAGGACGCCGGGGGCGCGGCCCCCGGGCCGTCGCCGGTCACGGGCGCAGGCCTGAGGAAGCTCGCCGGCATCCTGACCGAGATCGAGGCCGAGGCCGACCGGACGATGTTCGTCGTCGTCGGCATCGGCGTGAACCTGAACGCGACCGCCGCCCACTGGTCGCCGGAGCTCGAGGGCAGGGCCACGTCCGTGCTGCTCGAGGCCGGTCGCGCGACCGATCGCGCGGCGTTCGCGGCGCGGCTGCTCGCGCGTTTCGAGGAGTGCTTCGACGCCTGGTCGAGCGGCGGCTTCGCCGCGGTGGCGCCTCGCTGGCGCGCGCTGTCGGTGCTCGACGGTCGCCGCGTGGAAGTCTCGGGGCCGGGCCAGTCGCTGGACGGCCGCTGCGCGGGCATCGACGACGACGGCGCGCTGCTCGTCGACGCGGGGGCGGACGGGATCCGGCGCGTCCTCGCCGGCGACGTGACGATTTCCGGAGGGTACGACGCATGCCAGCCCTGAACGGCCTGCTGCTCGCGTTCGACGTGGGCAACACCAACACGGTCATCGGACTGTTCGAAGGCAGTCGCCTGACGCGGCACTGGCGGCTGACGACATCGGCCGAACGCACCTCGGACGAGTACGGCATCCTGATGTGGAGCCTGTTCCAGGCCGTCGGCCACGCGATTCCCAAGGTCAGCGGGGTCATCGTCGCGAGCGTCGTGCCGCCGCTGACGGCGACCGTCGAGGCGCTCAGCCAGGACTACTTCGGCTGCAAGGCGCTCGTCGTCGGCCCCGGCATCAAGACCGGCATGCCGATCCTGTACGAGAACCCGCGCGAGGTCGGGGCCGACCGCATCGTCAACGCGGTCGCGGCCTACGAGCGCACGCGCTCGGCGACCGTCGTCGTCGACTTCGGCACCGCGACGACGTTCGACTACGTGACGGCCAAGGGCGAGTATCTCGGCGGTGTGATCGTGCCGGGCATCGGGATCTCGCTGGACGCGCTGTACTCGCGCACCGCGAAGCTGCCGCGGGTGGAGATCGCGCGTCCCCCTCGCGTGGTGGGACGCAACACGGTGCACGCGATCCAGGCCGGCATCTCGCACGGCTACGTTTCCCTCGTGGACGGGGTCGTGCGGCAGATCGAGAAGGAAGAGGGCGTGAAGTGTCGCGTCCTTGCAACAGGTGGACTTGCGCCGTTAATTGCCCAGCAGTCGGCGACGATCGAGGAAGTGGACGAGTTCCTCACGCTGGACGGTCTCAGGCTGGTCTACGAGCGCAATTGAGGCGCGCAGCACGCCCGGGCGTCGAGCACGACCCGGGCGGGAACCGAAGGGAGGCAGGCCATGAGCCAGGATCCTTCTCGCATTCGCACCGTCGCGATCGCCGGCCAGGGCGGAGCCGGCAAGACCACGCTGGCCGACGCGCTCGTGTTCACCGGGGCCGGGCTGACGCGCCTCGGGCGTGTCGACGACGAAACCTCCCTGTTCGACACCGAGCCCGAGGAAACCCGGCGCCGCTGCACGATCACGACATCGATCTTCGGGTTCCCGTGGAACAAGCACGAGTTCACGATCCTCGACACGCCGGGACAGGGCAATTTCGTGGCCGACGCGCACTTCGCGCTGCGCGGCGCGGCGGGCGTGCTGCTGGTCGTGGACGCGGCGACGCCGCTTCGCGCGGAGGCCGGCAAGGTCTGGAAGTGGGCGAGCGACCTCGGCCAGCCGGTCCTGTTCGTGATGACGAAGTGCGAACGCAGCGAGGCCGACGTCGACGCACGGCTCGAGGAGCTGCGCGAGGAACTCGGCGCCAGGCCGGCGCTGCTCACGCTGCCGATCCTCGAGGGCGGCACGATCACCGGCGTCGTCGACGTGCTCGACCAGCGCGCGTTCGCGTACGAGGCGGCGACCGGGGTCTGCAAGCCGGTGCCCATGCCGGAATCGCTGGCCGACCGCGTCGCCGAGCTGCGCAGCCAGCTCGCGGAATCCGCCGCCGAAGGCGACGACGAACTGCTCGAGCACTACCTCGACAAGGGCGACCTCGACCACGACGAGATGGTGAGGGGACTCGGGGAGGCGATGCTCGCGGGAACCTGCCAGCCGGTCGTCTGCGTCTCGGGGGTGCAGAACGTCGGCACCGTGCAGTTGCTCGACGCGATCGAACGCCTGTTCCCGTCGCCGTCGACCTTGCCCGCCGCGCCCGGCCGGGACGAGGAGGGCGCGGAGGTGGAGATCGCGGCCGATCCGTCGGCCCCGTTCGCGGGCTTCGTGTTCAAGACGATCAGCGACCCGCACGTCGGGCAGCTGTCGGTGTTCCGCGTGATGTCGGGAACCGTGCGCCCGGACACGCCGATCCTGAACACGGCGACGCGCGCGAAGGAACGGCTCGGCCACCTGCTGAAGCTCGAGGGCAGGAAGACCCGCGAGGTCGAGTCGGCGACGGTCGGCGAGATCATCGCGGTGGCCAAGCTGAAGGACACGCACGCCGGCCAGACGCTGGCCGAGGCGTCGCGCCCCGTCGAGGTCGCGGGGTTCGAGCCGATCTCGCCCGCGATCTCGTTCGCGATCGAGGCGAACAAGCGCGGCGAGGAAGACAAGGTCATGCAGGGGCTGGGACGGCTCTGCGAGGAGGACCTCGCGCTGCGCGTCGAGCGCAACGAGGAGGCCCACCAGATCCTGGTCTCCGGCAGCGGCCAGCTCCACGTGGAGGTCGCGTGCGAGCGCCTCGAGCGCAAGTACGGCGTCGGCGTGACGCTGAAGGCCCCGCAGGTGCCCTATCGCGAGACGATCCGCGCCAAGGTCCCGGCCCACGGCCGCCTGAAGAAGCAGAGCGGCGGCCACGGCCAGTTCGCCGATTGCAAGATCGAGATCGAGCCGCTGCCGCGCGGGGCGGGTTTCGAGTTCGTCGACAGGATCGTCGGCGGCGCGATCCCGAGGAACTACATCCCGGCCGTCGAGAAGGGCGTCGTCGAGGGGCTCCGGCAGGGGACCCTTGCCGGATTCCCGGTCGTGGACGTGCGCGTTTCGCTGGTCGACGGGCAGTACCACGACGTGGATTCCTCGGAGATGGCGTTCAAGGTGGCCGGGTCGATGGCGATCAAGGAGGGCCTCCAGCAGGCCAGGCCCGTGCTGCTGGAGCCGTTCGCGTCGATCATCGTGACGGCCCCGGACGCCTGCATGGGGGACGTGCTCGGCGACCTCAATTCGCGCCGCGCGAAGGTGGAGGGTATGGAGCAGCGCGGCCACTGCGAGGTGATCCGTGCGAAGGTGCCGATGGCCGAGGTGCTGCGCTACGCGTCCGATCTCACGTCGATGACGAGCGGGCGCGGCAGCTTCGACATCGCGTTCTCGCACTACGAGCCGGTGCCGGAGCAACTGACGGCGAAGATCGTCAGCGAGTTGAAGACGAAGGACGGCGAGGCCTGAGCGGCCGGCCGGACGACGCGGGAAGGGAACCGGGATGCGCCTGCGCCTGCGGGCCGCCGGGAGGGAGATGTCCAGTTGAGTGAGTCCCGCGAAGGCGGCTCCGAGCACAGCAGCCGGCTCGCGGCACTCGTGCTCGGCGCCATCGGTGTCGTCTTCGGCGACATCGGAACGAGCCCCCTGTACGCGTTCCGGGAGTGCTTCCTGCACCACGACCTGGCGATCACGCCGGACAACGTGCTCGGCATCCTGTCGGTGATCGTCTGGTCGCTGTTCATCATCGTCACGGCCAAGTACCTGTTCTTCGTGCTCCGCGCCGACAACCGCGGCGAGGGCGGCATGCTCGCGCTGATGACGCTGGTCATCCCCCCGGACCGCCGCCGCAAGCGCCGCAACATCCCGCTCGTGATGCTCGGGCTGCTCGGCGCCACGCTGCTCTACGGCGACGGCATGATCACCCCCGCGATCTCGGTGCTCAGCGCCGTCGAGGGGCTGGAACTCGCGACGCCGCTGTTCTCGCCGTTCATCGTGCCGATCTCGGTCCTGATCCTGACGGGACTGTTCTCGGTGCAGCGGCACGGCACCGGCAAGGTGGGCGCCGTGTTCGGCCCGATCACGCTGTTCTGGTTCCTCACGCTCGGCGTGCTCGGGCTCGGGTGGATCGTGCAGAACCCCACCGTCTTCGAGGCGTTCAATCCCTGGCTGGGCGTGCGCTTCTTCGCCGCGAACGGCATGGAAGGCTTCCTGGTGCTCGGCTCCGTGCTCCTCGTCGTGACCGGCGCCGAGGCGCTCTACGCCGACATGGGGCACTTCGGTCGACGGCCGATCCGCATCGCGTGGGTGGCCGTGGGAGGCCCGTGCCTGACGCTGTGTTACTTCGGGCAGGGGGCGCTGCTGCTCGCGCATCCCGAGGCGATCGAGAACCCGTTCTTCAACATGGCCCCGTCGTGGGCGCTCTATCCCCTGGTGGTCCTGGCGACGGCCGCCACCGTGATCGCCTCCCAGGCGGTCATCTCCGGGGTCTTCTCGATCACGCGCCAGGCGCTGCAGCTCGGCTACCTGCCCCGCATGCACGTGCTGCATTCGTCGGCCCACCAGATCGGGCAGGTCTACGTCCCCGTCGTCAACGGGCTGCTGTTCGTCTCGACGGTCATCCTCGTGATCGGGTTCCGTTCCTCCAGCGCCCTGGCCGGGGCGTACGGGATCGCCGTGTCGCTCGACATGCTGATCACGACGACGCTGGCGTGCCTGTGCGCCTGGAAGCGGTGGGGCTGGCCGCCGTGGGTGGTGCTGCTCCTCAGCGTCGTGATGCTGTCGATCGACTCGGCGTTCTTCGCCGCCGCTTCGACGAAGCTGCTGCACGGCGGGTGGTTGCCGCTGGTCGTGGCGGCGCTGATGTTCAGCGTGATGTCGACCTGGCGGCGCGGCGCGACGCTGCTCGACGACTACGCGACGGCGGCGCGGCTGCCGGTGGAGTACTTCCTCGCCGACCTCGAGGCGCATCCTCTCACGCGCGTTCCCGGCACGGCGATCGTGATGGACGCGCGCGGGACCGGCGTGCCGCGCACGCTGCTGCACAACATCAAGCACAACAAGATCCTGCACGAGCGCATCGTGCTGCTGACGTTGAAGACCGCTGACATCCCGCACGTCCCCGACGAGGAGCGGCTGCAGGTCCACGCCTACAGCGACGACTTCATCCGCATCGTCGCGATGTACGGCTTCATGGAGAGCCCGAGCGTCTCCGAGGTGCTCGAGCTCGCCGAAGCGCGCGGGGTGCGCTGCGACGCCGAGAAAGCCACGTACGTGTTCGGGCGCGAGACGCTCGTGATCGGCGAGAAGAAGGGCTTCGCGACCTGGCGCAAGTACCTGTACGACTTCCTGTTCCGCAACGCCTACGGGGCCTACCTGCACCTCGGCGTGCCGCCGAACCGCGTGATCGAGATCGGGCAGCAGGTGGAGATCTGATCGTGGGCTCCTCGATCGTGGCCGCCGAGGCCCTCGGCCCGTCCCCGCGGTGACTCGAATGGAAGGAAGCACCGTATCGAGCCAGTCCGGCGAAGCCGCCGATCAGCACCGGGGCGGCGGACTCGCCGCGCTCGTCGTGGGCGCGGTCGGCGTGGTCTTCGGCGACATCGGCACGAGCCCGCTCTACGCCTTTCGCGAGTGCTTCGACCACCACGGCCTCGCGATCACTCCCGGGACCGTGCTGGGGCTGCTCTCGGTCATCCTGTGGTCGCTGCTGCTCGTCGTCACGGTCAAGTACCTGTTCTTCGTGATGCGCGCCGACAACGGCGGGGAAGGCGGCATCCTCGCGCTGCTGACCCTCGTCGTGCCGCCGGACCGCCGGCGCGAACGGCGCAACCGCTGGCTCATCGTCTGCGGCCTGTTCGGCGCGACGCTGCTGTACGGCGACGGCATGATCACGCCGGCCATCTCGGTGCTGAGCGCCGTCGAGGGCCTGGAACTCGCCACGCCGCTGCTGCACCCGTTCATCGTGCCGATCTCGATCGTCGTGCTGACCCTGCTGTTCTGGGTGCAGCGGTACGGCACCGGCAAGGTGGGCGCCGTGTTCGGGCCGATCACGCTCGTGTGGTTCGCGGTCCTCGGGGCGCTCGGCGCGTACTGGGTCCTCCAGGAGCCGACGGTGCTGCAGGCCTTCAACCCGTGGCTGGGCGCGGTGTTCTTCGCGCAGAACGGGCTGCACGGCTTCCTCGTGCTCGGCTCCGTCCTCCTCGTCGTGACGGGCGCCGAGGCGCTCTATGCCGACATGGGCCATTTCGGCCGCCGACCGATCCGGATCGCCTGGCTCGCCGTCGCCGGCCCGTGCCTGACGCTGAATTACTTCGGCCAGGGGGCGCTGCTGATGGCGCATCCCGAGGCGATCCGGAATCCGTTCTTCAACATGGCTCCGGAGTGGGCGCTCTATCCGCTGGTCGCCCTCGCGACGGCGGCGACGGTGATCGCAAGCCAGGCGATCATCTCCGGCGTGTTCTCCCTCTCGCGACAGGCCCTGCAGCTCGGCTACCAGCCCCGCGTCGAGATCCTCCATTCGTCGGCCCACCAGATCGGGCAGGTCTACGTCCCGGTGGTGAACTGGCTCCTGTTCGTGGCGACGATCGCGCTCGTCGTCAGCTTCGGCAGCTCGACCGAACTGGCCGGCGCCTACGGGATCGCGGTCGCGCTGACGATGGTCGTCACGACGATCCTCGCGGGAGTCTGCGCGCGCCGCCGGTGGGGCTGGTCGAAGCCGCTCGCGATCGCGGTTTCCGGGTTCTTCCTCGTGATCGACCTCGCGTTCTTCGGGGCCGCCGCCACGAAGGTGGCCGACGGCGGCTGGGTGCCGCTGGCCGTGGCGGCCTTCCTGTTCGTCGTGATGACGACCTGGCGCCGCGGCGCCGACCTGCTCGACGAATACGCGACTGCCGCGAGGCTGCCGGTCGAGTACTTCCTCGCCGACCTCGATGCGCATCCGCTCCCCCGCGCTCCCGGCACCGCGATCGTGATGGACGCGCGAGGGACGGGGGTGCCGCGGACGCTGCTCCACAACATCAAGCACAACAAGATCCTGCACGAGCGGATCCTGCTGCTGACGATGCGCGTGGCGGACGTGCCGCACGTCGCCGCCTCGGAACGCCTGCGCGTGCACACCTACCGGGAGGACTTCATCCGGCTCGTCGCGAGCTATGGGTTCATGGAAACCCCGAGCGTCCCGGAAGTGCTGGCGATCGCCGGCGCGCAGGGGGTCTCGTGCGAGGTCAATGCGGCCACCTACTTCTTCGGGCGCGAGACGCTCGTGATCGGGGAGAAGAAGGGGCTGACGACGTGGCGCAAGTACGTCTTCGACTTCCTGTTCCGCAACGCGTACGGCGCCTACCTGCACCTCGGCGTGCCGCCCAACCGCGTCATCGAGATCGGGCAGCAGGTGGAGATCTGAAGACGCTTCCGTGCGTCCGCGGTCGCGAGCGTCGGGGGAGCGCCCTCCGGGCCGGGGAGCGAGGAGCGGGACGGAGCAAGCCATGGGACGAAGCAACGAACAGGTCGTGCGCGAGTTCTGCGAGGCGTGGAGCCGCAAGGACGCCGAGGAGCTCCTCGGCTTCTTCACGGACGATGCCGTCTACCACAACATCCCGATGCCGCCCGTCGCCGGCAAGGCGGCGATCCGCGAGGTCTTCGGCCTGTTCCTGCCGCCGTCGGAGTCGATCGAGTGGGAGATGCTCCACCTCGCCGTCGCGGGCGACGTCGTCTTCACCGAGCGCGTCGACCGTTTCGTGATCGGCGGCCGCACGATCGCGCTGCCCGTCGCCGGGGTCTTCGAGCTCGAGGGCGGCCGGATCAAGGCCTGGCGGGACTACTTCGACATGGCCGACTGGCAGCGCCAGACCGCCGGCTGAGGCCGCCGGCCGCGCCTCCCGGCACGGCCCCGGGGGCGGCGGCCGGCCGGCACGGCCCACGCCCGCCAACCCCGCGCGATCAGGCAGGATTTGCGCCCGGGAGCGTTTTGACTCCCCGCCAAGGCCTCGTTAGCGTCCGCCGACGCATCGCGCCAACTGAGGAAGGAAGGGGCTCCAGCGCCGGATTCCCCGACCCACACTCGCGATCGCCAACATCGGACGGTTTGCCACCCCGAGCTCTTGCACGACTGCTCGACCCGGTGACCGACGTGCCGGACGCGGGGCGAACGTCGCGGTAAGCGACCAGCGGGAACTATTTCAGCGGGCGGCCAGAAGGGTCCAGATGCAAGGCGGATGCGCGGTAAGCGAGCGAAGGCGTAGCGTAGCTACGTCGTAGCGAGCGTCGCGCATCCAACGTCGCAGATGGGCCCTTATGGACGTCCGTCGCAACTTCGAGAGGAGACGCAACGTGGCAAGAAGGAAGATCGCGCTGATCGGCGCGGGTAACATCGGCGGAACGCTCGCGCACCTCGCGCTGATCCGCAAGCTCGGCGACGTGGTGCTGTTCGACGTCGTCGACGGCATGCCGCAGGGCAAGGCGCTCGACCTGTTCGAGGCCGGCCCCATCGAGGGCTTCGACGCCTCGGTCAAGGGCACGAACGACTACGCCGACATCGCCGGCGCGGACGTCTGCATCATCACGGCGGGCCTCGCGCGCAAGCCGGGCATGAGCCGCGACGACCTGCTCGCGACCAACGCGAAGATCATGAAATCGGTTGCCGAGGGCATCCGGACCCACGCGCCGAATGCGTTCGTGATCGTGATCTCGAACCCGCTCGACGCGATGGTCACGCTGTTCAAGCGCGAGAGCGGCTTCCCGAAGAACCGCGTCGTCGGCATGGCCGGCGTGCTCGACTCGGCCCGCTACCGTTCGTTCATCGCCGCCGAGATCGGCGTTTCGGTGAACAGCGTGCAGGCGATGGTGTTCGGCGGCCACGGCGACGACATGGTGCCGGTGCGCTCGGCCTGCACGGTCGGCGGCGCCCCGGTCACGAACTTCATCAGCGAGGCGCGCCTGTCCGAGATCGAGGAGCGCACCCGCAAGGCCGGCGGCGAGATCGTCGCGCTGCTGAAGACCGGCTCGGCGTACTACTCGCCGGCGACGGCGGCGATCCAGATGGCCGAGGCGTACATCCACGACACCAAGCAGGTGCTGCCGTGCGCGGCCTACCTCGAGGGAGAGTACGGCTACAAGGACCTCTACCTCGGCGTTCCGGTCCAGATCGGCGCCGGCGGCGTCGAGAAGGTCGTCGAGATTCCTCTGACGGCCCAGGAAAAGAAGGAAGTCGACGTTTCGGCCAGCCACGTCGCGGAACTGGTCGGGGCGCTCGACAAGGTCCTGGCGGGCTGAGGCAAGGTTGAGGAAGGAGGAGAGCGGGCCATGAACGTCCATGAGTTCCAGGGGAAGGCGCTGCTCGCCGGCTACGGCGTGAAGGTGCCGCGCGGCGAGGTCGCCGAGACGCCGGAGCAGGCGGCCGAGATCGCCACGAAGCTCGGCACGCCGGTCGTCGTCGTGAAGTCGCAGATCCACGCGGGCGGCCGCGGCGCCGGCGCCGTCGTCGGCAGCGAGGCCGAGGCGGCCGAGGTCTTCGAGAAGAACCTGAAGACCGAAGGCCTGCCGAAGCACGACAAGAAGGGCGGCGTGCGCGTCGTTCGTTCCGCGGCGGACGCGAAGGAAGCGGCCGGCGCGATGCTCGGCAAGATCCTCGTGACGCGCCAGACCGGCGCGTCCGGCCGCGAGGTGCGTCGCGTGCTCATCGAGGAAGGCTGCGACATCGGCCGCGAGCTGTACCTGTCGGTGCTGCTCGATCGCTCCTCGGGCCGCGTGATCCTGATGGCGAGCCAGGCCGGCGGCATGGACATCGAGCACGTCGCCGAGACCACGCCGGAGAAGATCTTCCGCGTGGCGATCGACCCGGCGCTCGGCCTCGCCGACTTCCAGGCGCGGCGCCTCGCGTTCCAGCTGGGATGCCCGGCCGCGAAGCTCGACGAATGGGTCGCGTTCTTCCACGGCGTCTACGCCGCGTACGTCGGCACCGACGCCTCGCTCGTCGAGATCAACCCGCTCGTCGAGACGAAGGACGGCGGCCCGCTCGCGCTCGACGCGAAGATCTCGCTCGACGACAACGCGCTGTACCGCCACGACGACATCCGCGAACTGCGCGACGAGCACGAGGAGGACCCGAAGGAGCGGCAGGCCGCGAAGTTCGACCTCTCGTACATCGCTCTGTCCGGCAACATCGGGTGCATGGTCAACGGCGCGGGGCTCGCGATGGCGACGATGGACATCATCCATCACCACGGCGGCGAGCCCGCGAACTTCTGCGACGTCGGCGGCGGCGCCACCACGCAGAAGGTCGCCGAGGCGTTCAAGATCATCCTGTCGGACCCGAACGTGAAGGCGGTCTTCATCAACATCTTCGGCGGCATCATGCAGTGCGACGTGCTGGCCACCGGCGTCGTGGAGGCCAGCAAGCAGGTCGGCGTGAAGGTCCCGCTCGTCGTGCGGATGGAAGGCACCAACGTCGAGAAGGGCAAGCAGATCATCGCGGAGTCGGGGCTCGGCATCATCACCGCGGCCGACATGGCCGACGGCGCGAAGAAGGCGGTCGACGCCGCCGGCAAGGTTCACTGAGGGGACGGGGCAGATGTCGATTCTACTCTCTTCGAAAAGCCGAGTCCTGACCCAGGGCCTCGGCAAGACCGGCCAGTTCCACCTGAAGGGCTGCCGCGACTACGGCACGCAGATGGTCGCGGCGGTCAAGCCCGGCAAGTCCGGCACCGAGTGGGAAGGCGTCCCGATCTACGACACGGTCGCCGATGCGGTGAAGCAGCAGGGCTGCGACGTCTCGGTGATCTACGTTCCCCCGGCTGGCGCCGCGGACGCGATCCTCGAGGCGGCCGACGCGGGCATCCCGCTGATCGTCTGCATCACCGAGGGCATCCCCGTCGCCGACATGGTGCGCGTCAAGCGCGTGCTCGACGGGCACTCGTCGCGCCTGATCGGGCCGAACTGCCCCGGCATCATCACGCCGGGCCAGGCCAAGGTCGGCATCATGCCGGGCTACATCCACAAACCCGGGCGCATCGGCGTGATCTCCAAGAGCGGCACGCTCACGTACGAGTGCGTGCACCAGCTCACGCTGCGCGGCATCGGCCAGTCGACGTGCATCGGCATCGGCGGCGACCCGATCATCGGGACGGGCTTCATCGACGCGCTGAAGCTGTTCAACGAGGACCCGGACACCGACGCGGTGTTCATGCTCGGCGAGATCGGCGGCGCGGCCGAGATCGAGGCCGCCGAGTGGATCAAGAAGAACATGAAGAAGCCGGTCGCCGGCTTCATCGCGGGCAAGACCGCCCCTCCGGGCAAGCGCATGGGCCACGCCGGCGCCATCGTGTCGGGCGGCAAGGGCACCGCGGCCGAGAAGATCGAGGCGCTCGAGGCGGCCGGGATCAAGGTGGCCCCGAGCCCCGCCGAGCTCGGCGAGACGCTCGTCGCGGTCATGCGCTGATCGCGCTTCGCGAATTACCAGGACAAGAGGACCCATGGCTGAGAGAACCCTTTCCATCGTCAAGCCGGACGCGGTCGCGAAAAACGCGATCGGCGGCATTTTCTCCATCTTCGAGAACGGCGGGCTGCAGATCGTCGCCACCAAGATGATCCGCCTGACCCGCGCGCAGGCCGAAGGCTTCTACGCGGTGCACAAGGAGCGCCCGTTCTTCGGCGACCTCTGCACGTTCATGACCGAGGGCCCGGTGGTCGTCTCGGTGCTCGAGGGGCCGAACGCGATCCTGCGCCACCGCGAGCTGCTCGGGGCGACCGACCCGGCCAAGGCCGACGCCGGCACCGTGCGCAAGCTCTTCGGCACCAACATCGAGCGCAACGCCGCGCACGGGTCGGACGCGCCGGAGACGGCGGCGTTCGAGATCGGCTACTTCTTCAACGCACTCGAGATCCAGGGCCGCTGAGGCGGCCGCGGGGATCCGTGACCGCGCCCGAAGAGCTTCGCGACGCGCCGCCGGCGGCGTCGGGGAACGCGAAAGGCCCGGTCACGCGTCGCCGCAACGTCCGGTCTCTGACGCTGGACGACCTTCGCGACTGGTGCGAGGCGCGCGGCTTCCCGGCCTACCGCGCCTCGCAGGTCGCGGGCTGGCTCTACAACCGTCCGCCCTGCGACGTCGGCGACATGCACAACCTGCCGGCGGTCGTGCGCACGGCGCTCGAGGAAGACTTCGACACCTCGCGTCCCTCGCAGGCGCTGCTGCGCGAGTCGGCGGACGGGACGCGCAAGCTGCTCGTCGGACTCGCCGACGCGCGCGTCGTCGAGAGCGTCGTGATCCCCCGCGACGAGCGGATCACGCTGTGCGTGTCGAGCCAGGTCGGCTGCGCGCTCGACTGCGCGTACTGTGCGACCGCCAGGCTCGGCCTCGTGCGCAACCTCGAGCCCTTCGAGATCGTCGGGCAGGTGATGATGGCCCGCGAAGTCGCCCGCCCGGAGCCCCTGACGAACTACGTGTTCATGGGCATGGGCGAGCCGCTCGCGAACTACGACCGGCTGGTCCGGGCGCTCGAGATCCTGACGGCGCCGTGGGGCCTCGGCATCTCGCCGCGGCGGATCACGGTATCCACCGTCGGCCTCGTCCCGCAGCTCGAGAGGCTCGTGCGCGAGACCGACGTGCACATCGCGATCTCGCTCGGCTCGGCGATCGACGAGGTGCGCGACACGCTGATGCCGATCAACCGGCGTTATCCGCTCGAGGAACTGATCGGCGCGTGCCGCCGCCTCGAGCTTCCCCGCCGCAAGCGCATCACGTTCGAGTACACGCTGCTGGACGGCGTCAACGACGACCTCGAGGCCGCCGACGCGATCGTGCGCTTGCTGCGCGGCCTCCCGGTCAAGCTGAACCTGATCCCGTTCAACGAGTGGGAAGGGTCGCCGTACCGCCGACCCGGGGACGAGCGCGTGCTGGCGTTCCAGGAGCGCGTGCTCGCGGCCGGCATCCACACGACGGTGCGCGCGAGCCGCGGTCGAGACATCCAGGCGGCCTGCGGCCAGCTCGCGGCCAAAGCGGGGGGCGGCCGTGCGGACGACGGCGCCGGCAAGGCCGGGCGGTCGTCGGCTGCCGGGGCCCAAACCGCACCAGGCGGGGCAAGCCGCTGAGGACCATGGCCGGGATCGGGGTGGTCGTGAACCCGCGCGCGTCGGGCAACCGCGGCCGCAGCGGCGCCGCTGCGCGCCTGGCCGCCGTGGTCGGCGCCGACGGCGAGGTCGTCGAGACCGAGAACCTCGACGCGCTCGACGCGACGCTGCGCCGGTTCCACGAACGCGGTTTCGACGTGCTCGCCGTCAGCGGCGGGGACGGTTCCCTGTGCCACGCGATCTCGCGCGCCGTCCAGCTCTGGGGCGAGGACGGCCTTCCCCCGTTCGTCGCTCTGCGGGGCGGCACGATCAACAACGTCTCGCGAACGATCGGCGGCCCGTCGCGTCCCGAGTCGCTGCTCGGCAAGGTCATGTCGAGCTACCGCTCGCATCGGCCGTTCACGACGATGGACCGGCCGCTGCTGCGCGCCAACGGCGAGGTCTACGGCACCATCGTGGGCGCCGGACTCATCACGCATTTCCTGGAGGAGTACTACGAGGGGCGGGATCCCGGCCCGGCGAAGGCGGCCGGGATGCTGATGCGCTGCGGCGTCTCCTGGCTGACGGGCGGCGCCTACATCCGGCGCATCGTCCCGGTCCTCGAGGGATCGGCGGAATGCGACGGCGAGGCGCTGCCGTACACGCGCTACACGCTGGTCCTCGCGAGCTCGGTCGGGCACATCGGGCTGGGCGTGCGTCCGTTCTACCTGAGCGGGCGCAAGCGAGGATACTTCCACGTGCTCGCGGGGCCGCCGACGCCGGGACAGCTGCTGACGCGGCTCCCGCGCTTCCGGCGAGGGTTTCCCGCGGGCCTGGATACCCTGTATGACAACATGGCCCGGCGCTTCCGGATCGAGTTCGCCGAGCCGCAATCGTTCACCGTGGACGGGGAGTTGTTCCCCGCGGTTCGCGACCTCGTCGTCGAGGCCGGTCCTGCGGTGCGCTTCGTTCGCGGCTGACCCGGCCGGACGAAGGACGGCGGGACGGGCGTCCGCGTCGCGGGCAGGTCGCGGCTGGCGGGCCGGAGCGACCACGCCTGTTCCCGGGTCGAAGGGGCGAAGTAGCGGAAGGACGGCGGACGACGCGACGTGACGAACCAGCAACCACTTCTCGGCATCATTGGCGGCAGCGGCCTCTACCGCATGGACGGCCTTGTCGACGCGCAGGGCGTCGAGATCGACACGCCGTTCGGCGCCCCGTCGGACGCGTACGTCGTCGGCTCGATCGACGGCCAGCGCGTCGCGTTCCTGCCGCGCCACGGCGTCGGGCACCGCATCGCCCCCGGCGAGCTCAATTTCCGCGCGAACATCCACGGCTTCCGCCAGCTCGGCGCGACCGCGATCGTGTCGGTTTCCGCGGTCGGCAGCCTGCGCGAGGAGATCGCCCCGGGGCACGTCGTGATCCCGGACCAGTTCATCGACCGCACGCGCGGCCGCGTCTCGTCGTTCTTCGGCGACGGCTGCGTCGCCCACGTCGGCTTCGCGGACCCGTTCTGCTCCCCGCTGTCCGCCCTGGTCGCCTCCTGCGTGCGCGACGCCGGGGCGACCGTGCACGAGGGCGGGACGTACCTGTGCATGGAAGGACCGGCGTTCTCGACGCGGGCCGAGTCGCACCTGTACCGGAGCTGGGGCGCGAACGTCATCGGCATGACGAACCTTCAGGAAGCCAAGCTGGCGCGCGAGGCGGAACTCTGTTTCGCGACGATCGCGCTGGCCACCGACTACGATTGCTGGCGCAGCGAGGACGAGGCGGTCGCCGTGACCGACATCCTCGCGGTCCTCGAGGCGAACGCCGAGCTGGCCCGCCGGGCGGTCACGCTCGTCGCGCAGCGCCTCGCGGGTCTGCAGCGGGGCTGCGATTGCGGCCGCGCGCTCGAGCACGCGGTGATCACGGCGCCCGGGGCGATCCCGGCGTCGACGCGCAAGCGGCTCGCGCTGCTGCTGGCGCGGCTCGGAAACCAGGACAAGGAGTAACGGGGGACCATGGCGAAATCGGTTTGTGTGGTGGGATCGGTGGCGCTCGACAACGTCGAGACGCCGGGCGGCAGCGCGAGCGACGTGCTCGGCGGCGCCTGCAGCTATTTCTCGGTCGCGGCGAGCTACTTCGCCCCGGTCAACCTGGTCGGCGTGGTCGGTCGCGACTTCCCCGAGGCCGACCGGCGCTTCCTCGTCGAGCGCGGCATCAACATCGAGGGACTCGAGGAGGCCAGCGGCGAGACGTTCCGCTGGCACGGCCGCTACCACGAGAACATGAACATCCGCGACACGCTCGATCTCAAGCTGAACGTGTTCGAGCGCTTCGAGCCCAAGCTGCCGGAGTCGTATCGAGGCAGCGAATTCGTGTTCCTCGCGAACATCCAGCCGACGCTCCAGACGAACGTGTTGTCGCAGCTCGTGGCGCCCGAGTACGTCGGCTGCGACACGATGGACCACTGGATCCATTCGGCGCCGACCGAGCTGCGCGAGCTGCTCGCGCAGGTCGACCTGCTCAGCATCAACGACTCGGAGGCGCTGCTGCTGGCTGGCGAGGCGAACGTCGTCCGCGCGGCGCGCAAGATCCTGGCGATGGGCCCGCGCCACCTGATCGTCAAGCGCGGCGAATACGGCGCGCTGCAGTTCTCCGACAAGGAGATCTTCGCGGTGCCCGCGTTCCCGCTCGAGCACGTCGTCGACCCGACCGGGGCCGGCGACAGCTTCGCGGGCGGGCTGTTCGGCAGCCTCGCCGCCGACGGGGAGGTGACGAGCCGGACGCTGCGGCGCGCGATCGTCTACGGCACCGTGGTCGCCTCGTTCACGGTCGAGGACTTCGGGCTGAACCGCCTGAAGCAGCTCGAGCGCGACGCGATCGACGCGCGCTACCGCCAGTTCATGGCGATCACCGACTTCCAGAGCTGACGGAGCGGGGTCGCCGTGGACGTCTCCGTCGTGCTGCCGGTCTACAACGAGGCCGAGAACCTGGTCCCGCTGCACGCCGAGCTCGGCGAGGCGATGCAGGCGCTGGGTCGCAGCTACGAGATCCTGTTCGTCGACGACGGCTCGCGCGACGGGTCTTTCGACATCCTGCGGCGCATCCGCGACGGCGATCCCCACGTTCGACTGGTGCGCTTCCGTCGCAACTTCGGGCAGACGGCGGCGGTCGCGGCCGGGCTGGAGCGCTCGACCGGCGACATCGTGGTGACGCTGGACTCCGACCGGCAGAACGACCCGCACGACATCGGGCGCCTGATCGCGCGACTGGAGGAAGGCTTCGACCTCGTCTCCGGATGGAGGCGCGACCGCAAGGACGACTTCGTGAGCCGCCGCCTGCCGTCGGTCACGGCGAACTGGCTGATCCGCGCGATCACCGGCGTGCACGTGCACGACTACGGCTGCATGCTGAAGGTCTATCGCGGCAGCCTCGCGCGGGAGCTGCGCCTGTACGGCGAGATGCACCGCTTCATCCCCGCGATCGCGGGGGACCTCGGCGCGCGCGTCGACGAGCTCGTGGTGAACCACAGGCCGCGCGTGGCCGGCACGTCCAAGTACGGGATCTCGCGCGTCGTGCGCGTCGTCCTCGACCTCCTTACGGTCAAGTTCCTGTCGGTGTATTCGACGCGTCCGATCCACGTCTTCGGCGTGTGGGGCGTCGTGCTCGGCGGGATCGGACTCGGCGTCCTGGCGATCCTCGGCTTCGAGAAGCTCGTGCTCGGCCACCCGCTGGCCGGTCGTCCGATCCTTCTGCTGGCCGGGCTGCTCGTCGTGACCGGCGTGCAGCTCGTGACGATGGGCCTGCTCGGCGAGATGCTCGCGCGCACGTATCACGAAAGCCAGAACAAACCCGTGTATCTCGTCGCGGAGGACCTTCCGCGCAGGGACGAAGGACGTTCGTAAGGGCCGGTCGGTTCCTGCGGCGCCCGGCCGGTGCAGCGGGTCGCCTCGGCCTCGTCGGTCGCAGGCCCACGGCTCGCCGCTGCGCGCGCGTCCGCCGTCGTTCGCCTTGCATCCGGAGCCTCCGGGACGCGCGTGTGCGGAGTGGACAGGATGGGCGCGATTCGGCCGCGGCCGGAACGGCGGCTTGCCGGGAAGCAGGGTTGGGGGTAGGGTACGGGTTTCGCATCTGGCAGGTAAGGCCTCGCGGGTAAAGGCTTTTCCCTGCACCTTGGAGGAGAAGGGCGAGTGAAGATTTGTGTCATCGGGACCGGCTACGTCGGCCTGGTCGCCGGCACCTGTTTTGCCGAAAGCGGCAACGACGTGGCTTGCGTCGATATCGACGAGAAGAAGATCGCGCGACTGAAGGCCGGCGAAGTGCCGATCTACGAGCCCGGTCTCGAGGAACTGATCCAGCGCAACGTCGAAGAGGGCCGGCTCTCGTTCACGACGGACGTCGTCGAGGCCGTCGGCAAGTCGATGGTCTGCTTCATCGCCGTCGGGACGCCGCAGGGCGAGAACGACGGCGCGCCGGACATGCGCTACGTCCACCAGGCCGCGCGCGACATCGGCGCGGCGATGGACGGCTATCGCATCGTCGTGACCAAGAGCACCGTGCCGGTCGGCACGGCCGCCCAGATCCGGCAGATCCTCGCGGAAACGACCTCGCATCCGTTCGACGTCGTCTCCAACCCCGAGTTCATGAAGGAAGGCGCGGCGATCGAGGACTTCCTCAAGCCCGACCGCGTCGTGATCGGCGCGGCGAGCCAGCGCGCCGCGGACGTGATGAAGGACCTGTACGCGCCGTTCGTGCGCGGCGGAGCGCCGATCCTCGTGATGGACAACGCGAGCGCCGAGATGACGAAGTACGCGGCCAACTCGCTGCTCGCGGTCAAGATCTCGTTCATCAACGAGGTGGCGAACCTGTGCGAGAAGGTGGGCGCGGACGTCTCGGCCGTGCGCCAGGGCATCGGCACCGACCGGCGGCTCGGGATGCACTTCCTGTACCCCGGCCTCGGCTACGGCGGATCCTGCTTCCCGAAGGACGTGCGAGCGATCATCCACACGGCGAGCGAGGCGGGACTCGACTTCACGCTGCTGCGCAGCGTGGACGAGATCAACAACCGGCAGAAGCGGCGCGTCTTCGAGAAGCTGCAGGCGCACTTCGACGGCGACCTGGCCGGTCGCACGTTCGCGGTCTGGGGCCTGGCGTTCAAGCCGCGCACCGACGACATGCGCGAGGCCCCGTCGATCGGGCTGGTGCGCGAGCTGCTCGCGGCCGGCTGCAAGGTCAACGTGCACGACCCGGAGGCGATGGACGTCGCGAAGGACGTCTTCGGGAAGTCGGTGCAGTACTGCACCAAGAACTACGACGCGCTCGCGGGCGCGGATGCGCTGTGCATCGTGACGGAGTGGAACGAGTTCCGTCACCCCGACTTCGACCGGATCAAGCAGCTGCTGAAGACCCCGGTCATCTTCGACGGGCGCAACCTGTGGGAACCGCGCGACATGGCGGGGCGCGGGTTCACCTACTACCCGATCGGTCGCAGCGCGGCGCCGGTCGGCTGAGCGGAACGAGGAAAGCATGGGACGGGTTCTCATCACCGGCGGAGCCGGCTTCATCGGTTCGCATCTCTGCGAACGGCACCTCGCGGACGGACACGAGGTCATCGCGGTCGACAACCTGTTGACCGGCGACCGCGACAACATCGCGCACCTGTTCGAGAACCCGAACTTCACGTTCCTGCCGCAGGACATCACGAACTACCTGTACGTGAAGGGGCCCCTCGACGCGGTGCTGCACTTCGCGTCGCCGGCGAGCCCGGTCGACTACCTCGAGCTGCCGATCCAGA
>CAYYZO010000066.1:0-22114 GCA_964476185.1 uncultured Myxococcales bacterium | reverse complement strand
CCGCCGCCGACCTGCCCGAGTTCAACCGCAAGACCGCCGACGCGATGATCGCCGCAAGCGCCGGCCTCGGGGGCCTGCCCGGCTACCTCGGCATCGCGATCGAGGAGATGACGCCGGGGTTCCTGCGCGCGACGATGCCGGTCCGCGACGAGCTCCTGACCGTGGTCGGCGCGATGCACGGCGGCGTGATGGCCGGGCTCGTCGACCACGCGCTCGGCTGCGTGCTGTACCCGCTGATGAAACCCGGCCAGTGGGCCGCGACGACCGAGTTCAAGGTCAACTACCTCGCGGCCGTGAAGTCCGGGACGCTGGTGGCCGAGTCTCGCGTGCTGTCGTGCGGGCGCCGATCGGCGGTCGTGCGCGTCGACGTCACCAACGACGGGCGCCTGGCCTGCGTCGCGCAAGGGACGCTGCTGATCTCCGATCCCCCCGGCGCGAAGAAATGAGTTCCCGATGTCGAGCCTGAAGAGCCGCGCCGTCGTCCAGACCGGCCCCCGCCGGCTCGAACTGCGCGAGATCCCGGTCCCCGACATCGACGACGACAGCGCGATCCTGCGCGTCGAGGCCTGCGGCATCTGCGGCAGCGACGTCGAGCAGTACGACGGCCTGTTGCCGGTGCGCTTCCCGGTCGTGCCCGGCCACGAGCCGCTCGGCGTCATCGAGAAGATCGGCGACCGCGCCGCGAAGCGCTGGGGCGTCGACGCCGGCGACCGCGTCGCCGTCGAGACGCTGATCCGCTGCGGCGACTGCCGCGACTGCGTCTCCGGCAACTACCAGCTCTGCCGCGCGCGAGGCGGCCTGTACGGCTACGCCTACGTGCCGCTGTCGCACGGCTCGGGCCTGTGGGGCGCGTACGCCGACTACATGGTGCTCGACCCGAACACGCTGCTGCACAAGGTCGACGCCACGCTGCCGCCCGAGCTCGCGGTGATGTTCAATCCGCTCGGCGCGGGCTTTCGCTGGGCCGTCGAAGCCGGCGGCGTCGGCCCCGGCGACACCGTGCTGATCCTCGGGCCCGGCCAGCGCGGCCTCGCCAGCGTCGTCGCGTGCCGCGCCGCCGGGGCCGCGAAGATCGTCGTGACGGGCCTGGCGCGCGATGCCGCCAAGCTCGCGCTCGCGCGCGAGTTCGGCGCCGACGCGACGATCGACGTCGAGCACGAGGACGTGCGGGCGCGCGTGAAGGAGCTGACCGGCGGGCGCGGCGCCGACGTGGTCGTCGAGGTCTCGGCGAACGCGACCGAGCCGGTCGCCGAGTCGCTGCACTACGCCGCGCCGGGCGGGCGCATCGTGCTGGCCGGCGTCAAGGGCTTCCGGGCGGTCCCGGACTTCGTCAGCGACCTCGTCGTCGTCAAGGAGATCAGCATCCGCGGCGTGCTCGGCGTGACGTCGAACGCGTACCGCTCGGCGATCCGGCTGATCGAGTCGCGCAGCGTCCCTCTCGAGAAGATGCACACGCACGACTTCCCGCTCGAGCGCGCCGAGGAAGCGATCCTGACGCTGGCCGGACGCCTGGGAGAGCCGAGCATCCATTCCTGCCTGCGCCCCGATCTGTAGCAGCCGGGCGAAACGTCGTTGCTCGGCGCGCCGGCGCCGATCCCGTCACGGACGCTCGCGGCGACGGCCACGGCGCAGGGCGGCGGCATCACTCCGGCGCCGCGATCGCGGCCGCGTCTTCCTTGAGCCCGACGCCGGTCAGCCGGCGCCGGCGCGCCTCGCCGACGATCCAGGCGATCTTCGTCGCGGCATCGTCCGGCAAAAGGCCGCCGGGCCGGATGTTCGAGACGCAGTTGCGGCGCGAATCCGGCGTGCCCGCCCGCGGCGACCACGTGATGTAACAGCCGAGCGAGTCGGCGGCCGACAGCCCGGGCCTCTCGCCGATCAGCACGACGGCGACCTCGGCGCCGAGCGCCTCGCCGATCGGGTCGCCGATCGCGACGCGGCCCTGCTCGACCAGGAACGATCGCGACACGCCACAGCCGTCCTGCGCGAGCTTCGGCAGCAGCGCGGCGACGACGGGAACGGCCACCGTCTGCACGGCCTGCGCTGAAAGACCATCGGCGACCACGAGCGCGACCGTCGACGGCGAAGCCGCCGCCTGCTCGGCCAGGACGGTCGCCGCCGCGGTGCAGAGCCGCCGCCCGAGATCGGGCCGGCGAAGATACGTCGCGCGATCCTCGGCCTGGCTGCCGAGCCGCACCGATTCGAGGCTGTGCGCCGAGAGCTCCCGCGCGAGCGCGTCGAAGTCCACGGCCGTCCAGACCGCGTCGCGGGCGCGCGCGTGGTCGCCGACGAACGCGAGGTGCGCGCGCGTCGGCACGCCGGGACCCGCGCGGCCGAGACCGACCCGTGCCGGCGTCAGGCCCGCGAGCGCGGAAGGCGGCAGCGGCGAAGGCGTCACGGCGGAGGCTCCCGCGCCCTGCCCTGCCCGCGCGGGATGCTTCACGACGGCATCCCGATCGCGGCCAGCGCGCCCTCGAAGTGGCGAAGATCGGGCGCGTCGAGCAGCCGGCCGTCCGCGCCGGCGAGGCCCGCGCGCTCGAGCCACGCCTCGAACTCCGGCGCCGGCCGCTTGCCCGTCAGTTCGCGCACGCCGAGCACGTCGTGGTGCGAGAGGCTCTGGTAGTTCAGCATCACGTCGTCGGCGCCCGGCACGGTGATCACGAAGTTCACCCCGGCCATCACCAGCATCGCGAACAGCGCGTCCATGTCGTCCTGGTCGGCCTCGGCGTGGTTCGTGTAGCAGACGTCGACGCCCATCGGCACGCCGAGCAGCTTGCCGCAGAAGTGGTCCTCGAGTCCCGCGCGCCGGATCTGCTTGCCGTCGTAGAGGTACTCGGGGCCGATGAAGCCGACGACGGTGTTGAGCAGCAGCGGACGGTACGCGCGCGCGACGCCGTACGCGCGCGCCTCCATCGTCTGCTGGTCGACGCCGTGGTGGCCGTCCGACGACAGCGCCGCGCCCTGCCCCGTCTCGAAGTACATCACGTTGTCGCCGACCGTGCCGCGCTTCAGCGAGCGCGCGGCATCGTGCGCTTCGTCGAGCAGCGCGAGCGTGACGCCGAAGCCGGCGTTCGCCTTCTCGGAGCCCGCGATCGACTGGAAGACGAGGTCGACGGGCGCGCCGCGGCCGATCGCCTCGATCGCGATCGTCACGTGCCCGAGGCAGCAGCCCTGCCCCGGAAGCTCGAGGCGGAGCCGCACCTCGTCGAGCAGCGTCACGATCCGCACGTAGTCGGCCACGCTGTCGCCGACCGGGTTCACGCCGATGACCGCGTCGCCGGCGCCGAGCAGCAGGCCGTCGACGATGCTCGCGGCGATGCCGCGGCTGTCGTCGGTCGGGTGGTTCGGCTGCAGCCGCGTCGCCAGGCGCCCGGAAAGCCCGATCGTCGAGCGGAAGCGCGTGACGACCTCGCACTTCGCAGAGACGACGGCGAGGTCCTGCAGCCTCATGATCTTCGAGACGGCCGCGACCATCTCGGGAGTGAGCCCCGGCGCGAGCGCGGCCAGCGTCTCGCGGCCGGCGAGCGGGGACAGCAGCCACTCGCGAAACTCGCCGACCGTCAGCGACGCGACCGGCGCGAACGCCGCCGCGTCGTGCGAATCGACGATCAGCCGCGTGACTTCGTCGTCCTCGTACGGGACGAGCTCGTGCGCGAGGAACTCGGCGAGCGGCAGGTCGGCGAGCGCCGACTGCGCCGCGAACCGCTCGCTCGCGCTTTCGGCGGCGATCCCCGCGAGATGGTCGCCGGAGCGGTCCGGGGAGGCCTTCGCGAGCAGGACCTTCAGGTCGTCGAAGACCCAGCGGGTGCCGTGCGCGGTCGCGGCGTAGGCCATCGCAACCGCTTAGCCCCCCGCGCTACGGAGAACAACCCCCGACGCCGGGTTCGTAGGGTTTCGCGGGATCGGCCGCGCAGAAGGCGCGCATCGTCGTCTGGCGCCGCGTTCGGACGGGTCCGGGCAACCCGAGCAGCTCGTTGAACGACGTCTTGGTGGTCGCCGGCGCACAGTGCGTCGAAACCAGCAACGGACCACCCGGGTCCGCCGATCCCTCCGCGGCGACGGGATCGACGAAGCATCGCGCCCGTTCCACGTGGCTGCACGTCGACGGCCCGTCGAGGAGCCACGGCAGGCAATCGTCGTCGGTCGCGCAGGCGACGACGCCGTCGCCCGCCGCCGTCAGCACGCCGGAGCAGAACTTCCAGTCGGGACCGGTCGTGCACCCGGCTTCGCCCGAACCATCGTCCGTGCACGAGAAACCTTCGCAGGAATTCGGAAGCGGGCTTGCGGCCGTGCCGGTGGCGCAACCCGGCGGCACGCAGGTCCCGAGGTCGAGCCCCGTGCAATCCGCGTTCGTTTCGCACGAGACCGCGGTCGCGTTCGTGCACCGGTGGATCGACTGGTGGCAGGCGCCTCCATCGGCCGTGCCGCAATCCCCGTTCGTCGCGCACCGCACCCTCGACGAGCCGGAGCAGGCTCCGTCGAGTCCGGCGCAGTCTTCTTCGCTGCTGCAGGGCACCGTCGGATCGGTACTGCAGGCGCGGCACGGACAGAGCTCCTCCGGCGCGAGCGCGGAGCACGGCAGGTTCGCCGCCAGCGAGCTCGCGCCCGTCGTCTCCGTGAAGCGGATCCGCGTCCCCGTGCCGCTCACGTTCGTCCCGACCGAGGGCTGGCAGTCGATGCTGTACCCTCCTCCTCCGCCGCCGGACAGTCGTGCCGGGAACGACGAGTGGTACGCGCCCACGTCGCAGGACTGGCCCTGGTTCTGCCCCGCGCCGCAGACGCCGCCGCGAATCCCGTCGCCGGCGACATCGTCGAGCTCGCACGTCGCGCCCGGACCGCAGTCGTCCTCGCGATCGCAGAGCTCGGCGGGATCGTCGGAGCAGCGGCCACCGCAGGTCGGGCACGGCGCGAAGATGCTCGCTCCGAGGTGCACCCGCGTCCGTCGCGCGCTCGTGATCGTGATCGAACCGAGATCGACGTCGACGGTCCCCGAGGGCTCGGCGTCGAACAGCTCGACGAGGCAGTACGGCGTCCCTCCCGCGCTGATCGGCAGCGGAGCCGACGCATGGCACCAGCACGCGCCGCCGCCCGGACAATCCGCGTCGTCGCCGAACGGCTGGTCGCACGCGACGCGGACATCCGCCGCGCACCGGCAGTTGCCGGCGGACGGGTCGATTCCGACCACGTTGCAGCTGCCGCAAACCGGCCCCTCGCCGTCGCATTCGACGCGCAGTCGATGGACCGTTCCGTCGTGCAGGTCCTGGTCGTGCCCGTACCCCGTCCAGCCCGGATCGAAGTCCGTGGGCGTACGGCAGCGTGCGGTCGCGCCGTCGCAGGCGCCCGCGGCGCAATCCGCGTTCGAAGCGCAGGGAGCGCCGTAACCGGCGTGCGTCGTCCACTCCACGATCGACGGGCACGGATCAGGAAGTGTGGTCGTCGGCGAGATGGTCGTCGTGGTGGTCGTCGGCGGCTCGAGCGTCGTGGTCGTCTCGAGGCACGCCGGGCACGAGAGCAGCGCCTCGTCGCGGACCGCGGCCTGCAGGCAGGCGTGGGCGTCGCTCGCGCCAATCTCGACGTCGCTGCTTTCGACGGTGTCGCAGACGCAGGGACGACACGACTCCAGGCCGACGGCCGCCCGCAGGACGAACAGGCAATCGTTGGTGCGCGGCGCGGGTCCGGCCGACAGCGGAAGACCGCAGCTCGCAGCCGCAAGCGCGTCGGCAGCGCAGGGGCCGAAAGCGAGCAGCGCGAGCGCGATCATCTTCGCGACGACCGAGGATGCATCCGCCCGAAGACGAGCGCCGGCACGATGCTCCCTGTCCGCGACGTTCACGAGGGACACCCTATCCGGCGTCGTGCCGCCAGGGAAAGGGCGGAATCGAGTCGAAGCGTTTTCCTTTCGCCCGGCGGCCGCCGGCCCGGCTTTCGTCGCGCAACGTCGGCGCACGCATGGCTCTTGCGGCCGGCTTCGCTTGCCCCGTGACCGGGATCGGCCCAGGCCGCGCGGCTGCCGGATCCCGGCTCAGACCACGAACCGCGCGCTGCTGCCGCGGCGCCCCGGCAGCACCTCGAGGCGGGCGCCGACGCGCTCCTTCAGCTCGGGCACGTGCGAGATGATGCCGACGAGCCGCCCGCCCGCCTGCAGGTCCTCGAGCGCCCGCATCGCGAGATCGAGCGCGTCCGGGTCGAGCGTGCCGAAGCCCTCGTCGATGAACATCGTCTCGAGCCGGATGCCGCCCGTGTGCGACTGCACGACGTCGGCGAGGCCGAGCGCGAGCGACAACGAAGCGAGGAAGCTCTCGCCGCCCGACAGCGTCGCCGCGGGGCGCGCGACGCCGGTGTGCGAGTCGAGCACCTCGAGGTCGAGCCCGCCGGTGCGGCGGCGGTCCCTCTGGCCGCCGGCGCGCACGAGCGCGAAGCGGCCCTGCGTCATGCGGATCAGCCGCTCGGTCGCGGCTTCGAGCACGTCGTCGAGCAGCGCGCCGAGCACGAAGCGCGCGAACGAGACGCGCGCGTCGTTGCTGCCGGAAGCGACGAGCGCGACGCGGCCGACCGCAAGGTAGCGACGCTCGGCGTCGGCGATCGCGGCCGAAGCCGCGGCGATGGCCGCGATCGTCTGGCCGGTCGCCTCGAGCGCCTTCGCGACGCCGGCGTGCTCGGCGAGCGCGTCCTCGAGCTCCTTGCGCGCGGTCGCGGCGGCGGCGCGCGCGGCCTCGAGGTCGGGCGCCTCGAGGCCGGCGGCCTGCGCCTCGGCCCGCTGCGCCCGCGCCGTCGCCGACGCGAACGCCTCGTCGAAGCGGCGCACCTCGGCATCGAGCGCGTCGAGCGCACCGCCCGAGCGGCGCGCCGCCACGAAGTCCTGCTCGCCGTCGAAGCCGCCCTCGGCCAGCGCACGATCGAACGCTTCCCGCGCAGCGGCGGCGGCGGCCGCCGCCTCGCCATGGGCGGCTTCGGCCGCCGCGAGCGTGCGCACCGCCGCCTCGCGCTCCGCCGCGGTCGAAGCCGCGGCGCTGCGGGCATCGTCGAGCGCCTGCGTCAGCGCCGCAGCGGCCGCCTTCGCTGCGGCCAGCCGCTCCGCGACTTCGCCCGGCGCGATGCCGTCCGGGATGCCGCGCGCGATCTCCTCGCGCTGCCGTCTCGCGACGGCGAGCTGCTTGTCGAGGACCGCCGCGTTCGTCGCTGTCGCGTCGCGCTCGGCCGTCGCCTCGGCAAGCGCCTGCGCGTGCATCGCGCGCTGCTTCTCGAGTTCGTCCACGCGGTTGTACGCGAGACCCGCCTCGACCAGGCGCTCGCGGGCCTGCGCGAGCGCCGCGCCGGCTTCGGCGGCGGCGCGGTCGCGCTGCGCGGCCAGCGCGCCCGCGAGGCCGGCGACCGTCGCGCGCATCGCGGGCTCGCCCGATTTGTCCGAGACGAGCTCGCGCCGGCGCTGCTCGACCGCGCGAGCGGCCTCGGCCACGGCTTCGCGCGCGCGCTCGACGTCCTCCTGCGACGGGACGCCGTCGGTCGCCGCGGCCGGCGCCGGATGCTCGCCCGAGCCGCAGACCGGGCACGGCTCGCCGTCGCGCAGGCCGCGCGCGAGCAGCGAGGCCTGCCCCTCGCTCCAGCGGCGCAGCGCCCCGGCTTCGGCGGCCTGCGCGCTCGCGTGCGCGGCCTCGGCCTTCGCGATGCGCTCGCGGGCGCCGCCGACCTCGACGCTCTGGCGCAGCAGCAGCGAACGCGCGGCGGCGAGTTCCTCGACCTGCTCGAGCGTCTTCGTCGCGGCCGCGACGCGCTCGCGGCGACGCTCGATGTCGGCGGCGACCGGGCGCAGGCGTTCCAGTTCCTCACCGATCGTCTTCAGCAGTCCTTCGGTGTAGCCGATGTCGCGGCCGTACTGCCCAGCGGCGCCCTGCGCGTCGGCCCAGGCGGTCTCGGCCTTCCCGATCTCCGCGTCGAGCGACGCCAGGCGCGTCGCTGCCACGCTCGCCGCGTCGAGCCGATGGCGAAGCGCGTCCGCGCGCGCGCGCTCTTCGCCTCGCCGCTCCTCCGCCGCGAAGGCCGCCGCCGCGACTTCGGCGCGCCGGCTCGCGGCTTCGAGACCGGCCGCGGCGGCCTCGCGCTGGCGCAGGGCCGTCGCCATCGAGCGGGCCGCGCCCGCGTGGCGCTCGGCGACGGACTCGACGGCCTGGGCGCGTCGCGCCGCCGCGAGTTCTTCGCGGCGCTTCGCCGACGCCGGGGCCTCGGCCGCGAGGCGTTCGAGGTCGCGCTGCGCGGCGACCCGCTCCTCGAACAGCTTCGCGACGTCCTCGGCCCGCTTGCGGCCGCGCTCGGCCGCGTCGGCGCGCTCGCGAAGCGACTCGCGGGCGAGTTCGAGCGCATCGCGCTGGCGCTGCTGGTCGGCCGCCCGCTCGCGCAGCGCGTCCTCGCTCCCGGCCTGCACGCCGGCCAGCAGCGCGCCGATGCGGGTCCGCCCGTCGGCGACCTCTCGCTCGAGCGACGAACTCGCGCGCTTCAGCTCGAACTCGATGCGCCGGTACAGCTCGGCGCCGAACAGCGTCTCGAGGATGCGCTCGCGGTCCTTCGAGTCCGAGACGAGCAGGCGCCGGAACTCGCCCTGCGGCAGCAGCACCACCTGGCGGAACTGCTCGAGTTCGAAGCCGAGCAGGCCCGAGACGGCGGCGTCCACGTCGCGAACCTTCGCGGCGTGCAGCTCCGCGGCGCCGGCGGCGTCGACGCGCTCGAGCTTCGCCTCGGCCGGACGCATCGTCTTCCCGCCGGGGCGCGCGTGCTCGGTCGTGCGCGTCACGCGCCAGAGGTCGGCGCCGAGCGCGAACTCGAACGCGACCTCGGTGACCACCGAGGGATCGGCGAAATGGCTGCGCGACTCCTTGCCCTTGCGGTCGGCGCCCGAGGCCTCGCCGAACAGCGCGAAGCACATCGCGTCGAGGATCGACGTCTTGCCGGCGCCGGTCGGGCCGTGGATCAGGAACAGCGAGCGGCCGTCGAGGTCGCGAAAGTCGAGTTCGACGCGCTCGGCGTACGGCCCGAAGGCCTGCATGCGGAGTCGCAGGGGGCGCACGCGCCGGTTGTAGCCGCGGCACCCGGGCCCGCAAAGCCGCGGCCTGCGGAACCCGCGCCGTCTCGCGCGTCGTCGCCCGCGGGCGGGCGATCAGGCCGAGCGGGCGCCGAGCACGAGGTTCACGAGCGCGCTCGTCTGGACGTGCTTCTCGATCGGATGGCGCAGAGGCCGCGAGGCCGTCACGCGGTAGTGGTTGCGGCGGCCCTCCTTGATGCGCTGGAGGTACCCGCCGTCCTCGAGCTCGCGCACGATGCGCTGCACCGCGCGCTCGGTGATCCCGACGCGCTGGGCGATGTCGCGCATGCGCGCGCCGGGCTCCTCGGCGATGTGGATGAGCACGTGGGCGTGGTTGGTCAGGAAGGTCCACGGCGCCTGGGCCGCGGCCGCGGGCCGGATGGACCGGGCCGGAGCGAAGGACGCCCTGGTGCGGGCGGAGGCTGCCTTGGTCGCCATGCGCAAGGAGTAGCAACAGTTTTCACGAAATACAATACCCGAACTTGACTTCCTGTATTTGGCGACGTACTTCCTCCGGCAGGCGGCGACCTGCCGCGGCCGGAGGGACTCCGAACTTGATCGACCTGCGTGGAAAGAAGGGGCTCGTCGTCGGCATCGCGAACGCCGACAGCATCGCGTGGGGCTGCGCGAGAGCCGCCCGCGCGGCCGGCGCCGACCTCGCCGTGACCTTCCTGAACGACCGGGCGCGCGCGCACGTCGAGCCGCTCGCCGGACAGCTGGGCGCCGAGTTGCTGCTGCCGCTCGACGTCGAGCAGCCCGGCGCGACGGAAGCCGTCTTCGCCGCCGTGCGCGAGCGCTGGGGGCGGCTCGACTTCCTGGTCCACTCCATCGCGTTCGCACCGGCCTCCGACCTCCGCGGCCGCGTCGTCGACTGTTCGGCCAACGGCTTCGCCCGGGCGATGTCCATCTCCTGCTACTCGCTGATCGAGATGGTGCGGCTCGCCGAACCGCTGATGACCGGCGGCGGTTCGATCGTGACGATGAGCTTCGGCGGCGCCGACCGCACAGTGCCGAGCTACGGGATGATGGGGCCCGTCAAGGCCGCCCTGCAGTCGGCGGTGCGCTACCTGTCGCGCGAGCTCGCGCCGGCCGGAATCCGGGTCAACGCCCTGTCGCCGGGGCCGATCGCCACCCGGGCCGCCTCCGGCCTTCCGGACTTCGACGGACTCTCCCAGGATGCCGTCGCCCACTCGCACCTCGGCCGGCTCGTCACCATCGACGAAGTCGGCGCGATGGCCGCGTTCCTGGCGAGCGACGCCGCGCGCGGCATGACCGGCAGCACGATCCCGGTCGACGGAGGACGTCATGCCGCGCAGTGAAACCGCCCCGAAGGTCGCCGTCGTGATGGGTTCGTCGTCCGACTGGGCGACGATGCAGCACGCCGCCGCGACGCTCGCCGAGCTCGGCATCCCCTGGGAGGCCGCCGTGGTCTCGGCGCACCGCACGCCGGAGCGGCTCTGCGAGTTCGCCAACTCGGCCGAGCAGCGCGGCCTCGAAGTGGTGATCGCGGGCGCCGGCGGCGCCGCGCACCTGCCCGGCATGCTGGCGTCCATGACGCTCGTGCCGGTGCTCGGGGTGCCGGTCGAGTCGTCGATCCTGCGCGGCGTCGATTCGCTGCTCTCGATCGTGCAGATGCCGGCCGGCGTGCCGGTCGGAACGCTCGCCATAGGGCGTGCCGGCGCCATCAATGCCGCGCTGCTGGCCGCCGCGATCCTGGCGCGCGACGACTCCGCGCTGCGCGAACGCCTGCGGCTTCGGCGCCGCGAACGCGCCGAAGCCGTGCTCGCCGAACGACTGCCGAACCCGGAGGGAACGCCATGACGACGGTTGGGGTGCTCGGAGGTGGACAACTCGCCCGCATGCTCGCGATGGCCGGCATGCGACTCGGTTGCCGGCTGCGCGTGCTCGACCCGGCCGCCGAAGCGCCGGCCGCCGCGGTCGCCGAACACCTGCGCTCCGCCTGGGACGACGAGGACGCCCTCGCGCGTTTCTGCGACGGCATCGACCTCGCGACCGTCGAGTTCGAGAACGTGCCGGTCAGCGCCGCGCGCTTCGTCGCGTCCCGCACGAGGCTTCGCCCGTCCCTGCGTGCGCTCGCGACCGCGCAGGATCGGCTCGCCGAGAAGGAACTGGCGCGCACGCTCGGCATCGGCACCGCGCCCTTCGTGCGCGTCGACGGCGCCACGCAGCTCGAGTCGGCGCTCGCGCGCGTCGGCTTCCCGGCTCTGCTGAAGACCCGCCGGGGCGGCTACGACGGCCGCAGCCAGGAGCTCGTGAAGGTGCCCGGCGACCTCCTGCGCGCCTGGTGGCGGCTCGGCGGCGCGCCGTGCGTGCTCGAGGGACTCGTCCGCTTCGACCGCGAGGTGTCCCAGGTCGCGGTACGGGCCCTCGACGGCGAGATCGCGTTCTATCCGCTGGTCGAGAACCACCACCGCCACGGGGTGCTGCGACGCTCGATCGCGCCCGCCCCGGGCGTCTCGCCCGCGATGCAGCAGCAGGCGCGCGAGATCACGCGCGCGATCCTCGAGTCGCTCGACCACGTCGGCGTGATCGCCGTCGAGCTGTTCGTGTGCGGGGACCGCCTGCTCATGAACGAGATCGCCCCGCGCGTGCACAACTCCGGGCACTGGACGATCGAGGGCGCGGCGACCAGCCAGTTCGAGAATCACCTGCGCGCGATCTCCGGGCTTCCGCTCGGCTCCACCGAGGCGCTCGGCTGGTCGGTCTCGCGCAACATCCTCGGCCAGGTGCCCGACATCCCCACACTGCTGCGTGTCCCCGGCGCCGCCGTGCACCTGTACGGCAAGTCGCCGGCGCCGCGGCGCAAGCTCGGGCACGTCACCGTGCGCGCGCGCGACCTCGACGAACTGTCGCGGATCGACGTGGCGCTGGGCGAGGCCCTCGACGAGGGCGGCGCACCGCCGTTCGCCGGGGCGGCGGCGTCATGAGCGACCTCCTCGTCGCGAACCTTCTCTCGCCGATCGTGCTCGCGTTCGCGCTCGGGGTCGCCTCGCGCCTCGTCGGCAGCGACCTCCGGCTGCCGCGCGACATCTACTCGGCGCTTTCGATCTACCTGTTGTTCGCAATCGGCCTGAAGGGCGGGCACGAGCTCGCCAAGGCGCCGATCGCGGAGGTCGCCTGGCCGGCGCTCGCGACGATCGCGATCGGCATCGTGACGCCGATCTCGGCCTACGCGGTGCTGCGGCGGCTCGGGCGCTTCGCGGTCGCGGACGCCGCGGGCATCGCGGCGCACTACGGCTCGGTCTCCGCCGTCACGTTCCTCGCGGCGCAGAGCTTCTGCGCGTCGGCCGGCGAGCCGGTCGAGGGGTTCCTTCCGACACTGCTCACGCTGCTCGAGAGCCCCGGCATCGCGGTCGCCCTCGCGATCGGCGCGCTGCGCGCGACCGGCGCGCGGCCGCTCGGCGCGGTCGTCCACGAGATCCTCACCGGACGCAGCATGGTGCTGCTCGTCGGCGGCCTCGTCGTCGGGGCGCTGGCCGGTGACGCCGGCTGGAATGCCGTGTCGCCGTTCTTCGAGAGCGGCTTTCGGGGAGCGCTGATGCTGTTCCTGCTCGAGATGGGCGTCGTCACGGCCGAGCGACTCGGCGACCTCAAGCGCGTCGGCCCGTTCCTGCTCGGCTTCGGCATGGGCTTCCCGCTCGTCCACGGCGCGATCGCCGCGGCCATCGGCGTCGAGGCCGGACTGTCGACGGGCGGCGCGACCGTGCTCGCCGCGATGGCCGCGAGCGCGTCCTACATCGCCGCGCCGCCGGCCGTGCGCCTTTCGCTGCCGACCGCGAACCCCACGTATTCCCTTACCGCCGCGCTCGCGATCACGTTCCCGTTCAACCTCGCGATCGGCATCCCCCTCTACCATCGGGTGGCGGTTTCCCTCGGAGGTGCAGCATGACCGGCACGGCGCAGGTCCGACTCGTGACGATCGTCGCGGAAGCGGTGCTCGAGGCGTCGATCATCGCCTTGCTGAAGGAAGTCGGCGTCAGCGGCTACACGGCGACGGACGCCCGCGGCGAGGGCTCCCGGGGGCGGCGCACCGGCGAGATCCCCGGCGACAACGTCCGCATCGAGACGCTCGTCGCGGCGGAAACCGCGAGCCGCCTGATGGCCGAGGTCGCCGAGCGCTGGTTCGCGGACTACGCGATCGTCGCGTGGATCGGCGATGTCGAGGTCGTGCGCGGCGGGAAATACCGCTGAACCGGCCGGCCCGGGTCAGCGGGCCGGGTCAGCGGGCCGCGGCCGCGTCGCGCCGGACGGCCGTGAGCGCGTCGGCGAAGGCGCGCGTCTCCTCCTCGCTGGCGGCCTCGCCGGTGACCTCCCGGAAGAACGCGTCGAACAGCTCCGCCTCGGTGTGGCGGCGGAGATCGGCGCGCCGGGCGTCGGCGCTGCCCGCCGGAAGGTAGAACTCGTCGCGCTGCAGGTGCAGGCAGTTCGGGTACAGCGCGCGCACCTTGCCCATCGCGTCCAGCAGCGCGCCGCGGTCGGCGAGACGGGCGAGCACGTAGTCGTCCCGGGCGCCGTCGGATTCGGCCGCGCGCCGCAGTTCTTCCAACGTGCCGGCCACGACGCGGACGTCGCGTCTCGGACTCAGGAAAACCTCTTCGATCGTGCAGCCGCCGGAGGCGTCGATCTCGACGATCGAGACGCTCTTCCGGTGCGAGGCCTCGTCGAACGAGTACTTCAGCAGGGAGCCGCTGTAGCGGACCTCCGCGCGGCCGACGCGCTGCGGGCGGTGGAGGTGGCCGAGCGCCGCATACGAGAACGGGTCGAAGCAGTCGGCGGCGACGAGCGCGGCATTGCCGAGGACGAGCGGCCGCTCGGAGTCGCTGGTCGAGCCGCCCGACACGAAGGCGTGCGCGACGGCCACGCTGCGGCGGCGTTCCTTCGACCGGCGGCGGGCGCCCGCGCCGTCCTGCATCGACGCGATGTCGGCACGGATCGCCGCCTCGTGCGTCTCGATCGTCTCGTCGCCGTGACGCCCGGCCGCTTCGGCCGGCTCCGCGAACGGCATCGCGAGGACCTCGACCGGGCCGTGCTCGTCGCCGAGCACGACGCGGAGCGGAGCCGTGCCGGCCACGTGCAGGCCGCGCTCGTCCAGCAGGCGCGAGCCGAAGCCCAGGCGCTCGCCGCTGTCGTGGTTGCCGGCGATCACGACGACCGGGATGCGGGCGCCGGCGACGAGGCGCGTGAGCGTCTCGTCGAGCAGGCTGACCGCGTCGGCCGGCGGCGCCGAGCGGTCGTAGACATCGCCGGCGACGAGCACGGCGTCGATCCCGGCTTCACTGGCCAGCCCGACGAGCTGGTCGAGCACGTGCGCCTGGTCGCCGAGCAGGGAGACGCCGAAGAAGCTGCGCCCGAGATGCCAGTCGGAAGTGTGGAGGAACCGCACGCGCGGAGTTCTAGCACGGCGACCGTCGCCGGGAATGGCCGAACTGTGCCGGGAGGCCGGTGACCGGGACGCCTCCGCCGGAAGCCGTCGTCCGGCTGCCGGCGGACGTCCGCCCCCCTTGCCCGGGCCCTTCGCCCGCGCGACCGGCGACCGACCTCGAGGGATGCCGGCGTCCTCCCATCGGCGGCTTCGACCGGCCAGCGCGTGACAACGACGTGAACGGAGCTAAAAGTCCGTTGCATCCAAAGTGCGAGGCCGGCGCCGAGGCGCCGCCGAAGGAGAGCGATCATGGCCAAGAAGGCAACGAAGAAAACGACGAAGGCGAAGGCGGCCAAGGGCGCCAGCAGGAAGCCCGCGGCCAAGCCCGCGAAGAAGGTCCGTCGCAAGAAGGCGGCCGGCAAGACCGCGAGCGTCGCGACGCGCGCGAAGGCGGCGGTTTCCCGCGAGGCGAAGGCAGCCTACGCCGAGATCCAGGGCAGCGTGAAGCAGCTCGAGAAGGCGATGAAGGACATCCAGAAGAGCCTGATGGGCGCGGAGAAGAAGATCGAGAAGGACGCGCGCAAGAAGGTCGCCGAACTGCGCCGCGACGCGAAGTCGCAGCTCGCGGCCCTGAAGAAGTCGCAGCGCAACGCCGCGCGCATGCTCGACAAGGTGACCGCCAGCGCCGACGAGTCCTGGCACGAGGTGGTGGCGGGCGCGAAATCCGTCATGGACGACGCGAAGTCCTCCGCGAGCGCCGTGGTCACGCGATTCCGCAAGGCCGTCGGCGTCTGAGTCCGCCGCAAGCCACGAGGCCCCGCACGATCTTCTCGTGCGGGGCCTCGGCGGTTTGCGATGCGGAAGCCGTTCGGTCCCGGTGGCCCGTCCCGGCTCGCGGGCTCAGTTGAGCGGCGTCGAGACCTCGAGCGGCGGCGACGTCCAGATCGAGTTCTTGATGCAGATGTCCTGCTGCCCGAGCGCGCGGATCCTGTACTCGTAGTTCTCGCCCTTTTCCACGCCCTGGTCCACGTAGGACGTCCTGTCCGGCGAGATCAGCTTGATCGTCTTCCAGCGCAGCGCGCCGGAGACCCGCCGCTGCAGCTCGAACAGCACTTCGTTGTCGCTGCGGTCCTTCCAGCGCAGCGTCACGGCTTTCGGCAGGACTTCCTCGGCGCGGAACATCCCGGGACGCCGCACGCGCGGCTGGTTGACGACGCAGAGGTTGGACCACTCCGAGACGCCCCACGCGTTGAACGCGCGGATGCGGTACGTGAAGACGCTCCTGTCCGGGATGTTCTCGAGGTACGACTCGCGGTTCTTCCCGATCGTCGCGCGCGTCGTGAACGGGTTCGCCGGGCTGGTGCCCTGCCGGCGCTGCAGCTCGAAGCCGTCCTCGTTCGTCGAGTCGTCGTACCAGAGGAGGTCCCGCCAGCCGGACGCGCGCTTCTTGTAGCGCAGGTTGTCGGGCCCGCGCGGCGGGTCCTCGCGCGGCGGGATCTCCTTCCACGCCGTCACCGTGACCTGGAAGCGGCTCTTGCCGCGGCCGACGTTCGGCTTGACGTGCCGGATCAGCACGTTGACGCGGCCCGTGTCGGGCTCGTCGAACTCGCAGGCGCCGAAGCCGCCCGCGCCGCGAACCTTGCAGTCGTTGATCTCGCGCGTCGGGACCTTGTTACCGAGGCCGACGAAGAAGTCGTAATCGCCGCCGTTGACCGTGTCGCCGTTGACGGTCACGCGAACCAGCAGCGCGTCCTTCGGCACGTCGAACGCGAAGCGCGCCTCGTCCTGGGTCTTCGGCAGCGCGCCCGAGCCGCCCTGCACGAGGACCCACGGCTCGCCGACCTCGCCGATCTCCGCGTCGCACTGGTCGCGCTGGATGTCGGGTCCGCCGACCGCCTTGATCCACTCGCGGCTGCGCACGACGTTCGTGTCCCAGGAGAAGCTGTCCTCGTCGCAGGTCGGGCCGCCGCCGCCGTGGATGCCGAGGATGCGCTCGCCCTTGCCGAAGTCGCCGAACATCGGCCCGCCGTCGTCGGCCAGGCACAGGTTCGACTCGTCGCCGGGCTTGAGGATCGGGGCGACGAAGTCCCAGCAGATGTTCTCGGGCTCGTCGATCGAGCCCGCCGGGCACGAGTCCACGACCACCGTGCCGACGCGCTTGATGGCGGCGTCGATGCGGTCGTCCCCGCTGGTGCCGAAGCCCACGATGGTCCCCTCGGTGCCGAGCGGGATCGCGCCGTCGGGGATCGTGTCGTGGATGCGGGCGGGCTCGATGCCCGTGACGAGCTGGCTCAGGCGCAGCACCGCGAGGTCGCCGCCCACTCCCTCGACGTAGGTCGGGTCGATGAAGATCTCGCGGACGTGGTGGATGCCGCTGTGCTGGAAGTAGAAGCGAAGGTCCGAGGTGTCGATCTGCGGCAGGAGCGGAAGCTCGTCGACGCAGCCCTCGTAGTTGTCGGAAGCCTTGCAGAGGCAGTGGGCCGCGGTCAGCACCGTGCGGCAGCCGATCAGCACGCCCGAACAGTCGAGGAACTGGTTGCGGGTGTCGGGGCCGACGAACAGCAGCGCGCCGGTGGTCGGCTGCAGGTTGGTCGGGATCCCGTTGACGATCTCCGCGACGTCCGGAGCCGGCGCCGAGACGCCGTCCTGGGCGAACGCCGGGGCGACCAACGTCCCTGCCGAGCCCAGGACAACGAGCAGACCGGAAGCGGCGAGCGCTTTTCCCGCATGGACCATCGAAGAACCTCCCTGACGTGAAGCGACCGGACCCGTCGCCGGCTGGGGCCACCCGATCGCTGACGGCGCCTGTCGTCCCCGAAAGACGCGGTCGTCCCCACCCGCTGAGCGTCGAGTATAGCTAACTGCCCGAAAACCCCAGTAGCTTGCAACCCGGAAACCGCGATTTCGCGCGGGAAATCGCGGAGTCGCCGCCGGCCTCGCGCCCTCGCAGCCGCAGGAAGCCGCGTCGGCAGACCTCAACTTGACAATCGGGTCGCCCGCAACCCAGCCTTGGGGCCATGCGCATTTCGACCCCCTCGTCCCTTCGAGTTCGCTCCCGTTTCCTCCTCGCCGCCCTCGCAGCGGCTGGCCTGGCCGGCGTGCCCGCCCACGCGGGGGATCTGGCCGTCTGGCTGGAGCGCGCCGAGAAGATGGGGACCCTGGCGGACAAGGTCGAGGCCGACGTGACCATCAAGGAGGTCGACGGCTCGAGCCGCAAGGCCCACGTCTCGATCGACCCCGCCGGCGACGGCAAGGTCACGTTCGAGATGGCCGAGACCGGCTGGAAGTCGGAGACGCCGCTGGCCTGGAAGGACGGCACGGTCGTCGCGAAGACCGGCGAGGCCCCGAAGAAGCTGTCGATCGACGACCCGCTCGCCGGCACCGACCTGCGCGGCATCGACTTCTTCCCGTTCTGGAAGACCGACTACGCGCGGGCCTTCACGTCCGACGAGAACACGCTCGAGCAGACGGTGACGCTCTACGCCGACAAGGGCCGGCCGTACTCGCTGTACGTCGTCACCTTCGACAAGACGAAGCTGATGCCGAGCATGCTCAAGTTCTACCGCGACTCGTTCAGCAACCTGGTGCGCATCCGCACCGACAAGGACTGGGTCATGGTCGGCTCGAGGCCGCTGCCGTCGGCGATGCTGATCAAGGACTTCGGGACGAACGCGATGCGGACGTACGCGTTCGAGTGGAAGGTGGCGGGGGCGCCGGCTGGCGCCGGGAACTAGGCAACTCCGGACCGCAGCGAGACCGGCCTCGCCCCTCGTCGCCAGAGGAACCAGCGAAGCGGGGAGATCAGTCCTTGGCGACCGCCCGCAGGATCGCCGACGCCGCCACCGCCGCGCCGAAGCCGTTGTCGATGTTGACGACGGTGACGCCCGGCGCGCACGAGTTCATCATCGCCAGCAACGCCGCCAGGCCCCCGAAACTCGCGCCGTAGCCGATGCTGGTCGGCACGGCGATGATCGGCACGGCCAGGAGGCCGCCGGCCACGCTCGGCAGCGCGCCCTCCATCCCGGCGACGACGATCACCACCGACGCCTCGGCGAGCCGCTCGAGCTCGGCGAGAAGGCGGTGCAGGCCCGAGACACCGAGGTCGCGGTAGCGCCGCACCTCGACGCCGAGGAACTCGAGCGTGCGCGCGGCTTCCTCCGCGACCGGCTGGTCCGAGGTTCCCGCCGACAGCACGGCCACGTGCCTCCCGGCGGACGTCGATCGGTCGCGCCGGCGCATCACGATGCGCGCGTCGGCGTGGTGCTCGACGCCGTCGAGCCCCGCGACGAGCTCGGCGCCCTTCGCGGCGTCGACGCGCGTGACGAGCACCTCTCCGCTGCGGCCGATCATCTCGCGCGCGATCGCGAGGATCTGCCCGGTCGTCTTGCCCTCGCCGAAGATCACCTCGGGCGTCCCGGTGCGCAGCTCGCGGTGGTGGTCGACGCGCGCGCCCTCGACATCGTGGAACGGCAGGTGGCGGATACGGTCGACCGTCTCGGCGACGCTCACGTCGCCGCGGGCGAGGCGTTCGAGCAGGGCTCGCAGCAGGTCCGGATTCATCGTGTTCCCCGTGGCTTCGGTCGGCGTGCGCGAACCGTTCTTGCGGCGTCGTGCGGGCGCAAGTGGTCGAAGCCACCTGCGGCGAGCGCGAAAGGACGGCCTTCGGGATCGGTGACCGACGGGCCGCCCTTCTGCACGGCTCCGATCACGGACACGCGCACGCGATGGCGGGCCGCGAGTCGCTCGATCGCGGCGCGATTCGAAGCGGGCGCGGTGAACGCGAGCTCGTAGTCCTCGCCGCCGGCGAGCGCGAGCTGCCGCGCGAGCGGGAGCTCGCCGGCCTTCGTCGCGACGCGCCGGCGGGCCGCCGCCGGATGCACGGGCACGGCGCCCGCGTCGACGCGGATCGCCACGCGCGATTCGTCCGCGACGTGGCCGAGGTCCTGGAGGAGGCCGTCCGACACGTCGACCATCGAACGCGCGAGGCCGCTCTTCGCGAGCACCGCGGCGAACGCGAGCCGCACCGGCGGCCGGCGCCAGGCCGCGGTGTCGGCGCCGCGAACCGGAGCCTTCGCTTCGCGGAGCGCGCGGCAGCCGGCGGCCGATCCGCCGAGGCTCCCCGTCACGAACACGAGATCCCCGGCGCGCGCGCCGCTTCGAAGCAGCGGCGCGCCGACGGCTTCCCCGACCACGGTGACGGTGACGGCGAGGCGCGGCCCGCCGCTGACGTTGCCGCCGACCAGCGCCGCGCCCGCGCGACGCGATTCCGACGCCACGGCGCGCACCAGCGCGAGCGCGTCCCGCTCGGGGTGTCCGGAGGGTAGTTCGAGCGACAGCAGCACGTAGCGAGGCGCGGCGCCCATGGCCGAGATGTCGGACACGCTCGCGCGAAACGCGCGCACGCCGAGTTCGCGAGGCGCGAGCCATCCCGCGCGGAAATGCACGCCCTCGACCATCGTGTCGGTGGTCAGGACCAGAGGATGTCGCGGAGGCTCGACGATCGCGCCGTCGTCGCCGATGCCGACGAGGACGCCGCGGCCCCGCCCGTGCGACGCGACGATGCGCCGCACCTTCGCCAGGAACGCGAACTCCCCGGGAACCGGAGCCGGCGCCTTGCCGCGGGACGACGGACCGACGCCGCGACGCCGTTGGGAGGAATCGGCCACCGCGGCGCCGCCGCGACGACCCTGCGCCGCACCGCTGGAGCGACGCGCCGCCACCGGCGTCAGCTCATCATCTCGCGCAGCTTGTTCGTGAACGTGGCGACGAGGGACTCCGTGTGCTCGGCGTTCTCGTCGCGGAGCTGCTCGAGGAGCTTGCGCTGCTTCTTGCTGAGCTTGGTCGGGACCTCGATCTGCACGGCGACGTACTGGTCGCCGCGCACGCTGCCGCCGCGGCGAAGATCCGGAACGCCCTTGCCGGAGAGCCGGAAGACCTTGCCGTGCTGCGTTCCGGCGGGGATCTTCAGCTTCACGACGCCGTCGAGCGTCGGCACGTCGACCTCGGCGCCGAGCGCAGCGTCGACCATCGAGACCGGCCGCTGGCAGACGAGGTTCGCGCCGTCGCGATGGAAGAACGGGTGCTCCTCGACCGAGAGCACCACGTAGAGGTCGCCGGTCGGCCCGCCGCGCTGCCCGGCCTCGCCCTCGCCGCGCAGCTTCAGGCGCGAGCCGTTGTCGACGCCGGCGGGCACCTTCACCTTGATCTCGCGCATCGTGCGCGAGCGGCCCGAGCCGCGGCACGTGCCGCACGGCGAGCGGTTCACCTTGCCCTCGCCGTTGCAGTGACCGCAGGTCTTCGCGATCTGGAACAGGCCCTGCTGGAAGCGCACCTGGCCGGCGCCTCCGCAGGCCGAGCAGGTCTCCGGAGACGTGCCGGGCTTGCCGCCGCTTCCGCTGCAGGTCTCGCAGGTGACGGTCCGGGGAACGGAGATGTGCTTCTCGCAGCCGCGCGCGGCGTCCTCGAACGTGATCTCGAGATCGTAGCGAAGGTCGTCGCCGCGCTGCGCGCGCGTGCGCGAGCGGCGACCGCCGCCGAAGAAGTCGCCGAACAGGTCGCCGAGCACTTCCTCGAACGCGCCGCTCGCGAACGCGGACGAGAAGTCGAAGCCCGCGCCGCCGCCCGGCCCTTCGAACGCAGCCTCGCCGTAGCGGTCGTACTGCGCGCGCTTGTCGGGATCGGACAGGACCTGGTAGGCCTTGCTCGCCTCCTTGAACTTCTTCTCGGCGTTGGCCTTGTCGTCGGGGTTGCGGTCCGGATGGAACTTCAGCGCCGCCTGGCGGTACGCCTTCTTGATGTCGTCGGCGGACGCATCGCGCCCGACTCCCAGGATCTCGTAGTAATCTCTCGACACCGTCGTCCCGCCCGCCTGCATGTTCCGTCCATGCAGCAGGCCCGCGTCGCAAGTCGCGCGACGCGGGCCCGCAGGTTCTGCCTCAAAGCCCCGCTCGACGCGAGGCCAGGAGGGCTGTTTCACTCACCGGGAGCTTCATGCGCGGCGCGCGCCGGCCGAACGGCCCGGCGCGGCGCGGCGCGCGCCGCTTACGGTTTCACCTCTTCGAAGTCCGCGTCCACCACGTCGTCGCCGCCCGAGGCCGATCCGCCGCCGGCGCCGGCCTGCGGTCCGGCGTCGTCGCCGCCAGGCGCACCGCCCTCGGCCTGGGCCTTCTTGTACATGACCTCGGCCAGCTTGTGCGCGCTCTTCTCGAGCTCGGTCTTCGCGCTCTTCACGGCCTCGACGTCCTCGGAGTCGAGCGACGGGCGGGCCTTGTCGATCGCCGCCTTCACTTCGCCCTTGAGCGCGTCGTCGGCCGCGTCGCCCGCGTCGGCGAGGCTCTTCTCGATGCGGTAGATCATCGAGTCGAGCTCGTTGCGCGCGTCGACCAGCTCGCGCCGCTTGTGGTCCTCGGCCGCGTGCGCCTCCGCGTCGCGGATCATGCGCTCGATCTCTTCCTTCGAGAGGCCGCTGTCGGACTTGATCTCGATCTTCTGCTCGCGGCCCGTGCCCTTGTCCTTCGCCGACACGTGCATGATGCCGTTCGCGTCGATGTCGAACGTGACCTCGATCTGCGGCATGCCGCGCGGCGCCGGCGGAATGCCGTCGAGCTGGAAGGTCCCCAGAATCTTGTTGTCCCGCGACATCGGCCGCTCGCCCTGCA
>CAYYZO010000065.1:0-22226 GCA_964476185.1 uncultured Myxococcales bacterium | reverse complement strand
GCCCACGATCCGCCCACGATCCGCCGAAGATCCGCCGAAGAACCGCTGACCGTCGACCGGCCGTCGAGAGCCGACGAGCCCAGGACGACCTGTTGACGATCGGCCGGCGAGCCGGCCGCGACCCGCTCGGGCGCCGGCCCGGCCCGCGCGGCTACGGCTACGGCTGCTCGGCGATCGTCTCGCGATCGGCCGGCAGCGCGACCGCGCCGAACAGCACGGGCTGCGCGACCCCGAGCGCCTCCTCGAGGATCTTCGGCGGCACGGCGTCGCGAGCGAGCGCCTCGATGCGCTGTTGGAGTTCGCGCACCCGCTCGGGATTGGCGGCCGCGACGTCGTTCTTCTCGCCGGGGTCGGCGGCGAGATCGAACAGCTCCACGCGGGACGGAAGCGTGGCCTTCCAGTTGAGCTTCCAGTTGCCGCTGCGCATCGCCGCGCGGAACGGCTCGATCCCATAGACGACTTCGCTGCGCGGCGACGGCTCGCCGGCCGAGAGCACGGCCCACATGTCCTTGCCGTCGAGCGGCTTGCCCTTGGCCGGGGTCGCGCCGGCCAGGCCGGCCAGCGTCGGGAACATGTCGACCATGTGCATCGGCTGGTCCACGACCGCGCCGGCCGGGATCCGCCCGGGCCAGTTCGCGAGCGCGACGACGCGCGTCCCGCCTTCGTACAGCGAGCCCTTGCCGTCGCGGTACGGGCCGTTGTCGGCCGGGATCGTGCTCTTCGACATGTCGATCTCGCCGGTGAACTTCGCCGAACGCGGGCCGCCGTTGTCGCTCTGGAAGACGACCAGCGTGTTCTCGCGCATCTTCTTCGCGTCGAGGGCGGCGACGACGCGGCCGATCTCGTCGTCCATCGACGTGATCATCGCCGCGTACGCGCGGCGCGCGGGGTCTTCGATGCCCGCGTAGCGGTCGAGGTAGTCCTTCGGGGCCTGGTACGGCGCGTGCGGCGCCGTGAACGCGAGGTACAGGAACAGGGGCGTCTCGGGGTCGTGTCGCTCGACCACGCGCACGGCCTCCGCGCCGAGCAGCTGCGTCGCGTAGCCCTCCTCGACGACGGGCTTGCCGTCGCGGTACCAGTCGCGCACCTCGTGCGCGGAGTGCGTGAAGTAGTCGATCTCGCCGAGCATGGGCCCGTACTGCGAGTCGAAGCCGCGCCGGTTCGGCCAGTACTTGCGGTCGGCGTGCCCGAGGTGCCACTTGCCGACGATCGCCGTCCGGTAGCCGGTCTCGCCGAGCGCCTGCGGCAGCAGCTTCTCGTCGGTCGGCAGGCCGTAACGGCCGTTCGACGGGATCACGAGGGTCTGCAGCCCGTAGCGGTGCGGGTAGCGCCCCGTCATCAGCGCGGCCCGCGACGGCGTGCACATCGGCTGCGCGTAGAACTGCTCGAGGCGTGCGCCGCCCGCGGCGAGCGCGTCGATGTTCGGCGTACGGATGTCGGAGCCGTGGAAGCCGACGTCCTTCCATCCCTGGTCGTCGGAGACGATGTAGACGATGTGCGGCCGCAACGCGGCGGCCGTGGCAGGAGCCGGGGCGACCGCGACGGCAGCCGCGGCTGCCGTCGCGAGAAACGCGGCAACGATCCGTTTCATGAGATTCTCCTTCGGCAAGAGTCGTCAGCTGCCTCGGCGTCGCGGCCGGGCGCCGCGCTCAATCCTCGCGGACGGTCAGCTTGGGCTTGAACGTGCCGTCGCGCAGCGCCTCCAGCCGTTCGTCGAGCACGCCCGCCCACTTCGCGAAGACCGCGTGCACGTCCTCCCAGGTGTTGACGGTGCCCTTCGGTGTGTCGCCGTCGCGGCGCGCGTCGAAGAACGCCGCGCGCACGCTGCGGCGGCTCTTGCCGCGGACGACCGGCGCCGAGCGGTCCAGTTCGCTGAACTCGATCTCGAGCGCGCAGTCGCGCACGAAGCGGCGCGTGCCGTCGAGCAGCGGGCCTTCGCGTCGCGAGATGTTGCGCACGGGCACCGCGGTGGAGAAGAAGTCGATCTTCTGGTCCGGCTCCGTCACGAGCGTGAAGCCGAGGTGGATGTCGAGCACGCCGGCCGCGGGCTGCTCGACGATCTCGAACGACTTCGAAAGCCGCTCCCGGATCGCCCGGTAGAGGGCATCGGCGAGGTACTGCAGGTCCTCCTCGGAGACGTCCTCGAGCCGCTTGTCCGCGCCGCGCCAGACTTCGACGGGCCGCACGTGGAGGCGCCGGTAGCCGCCGGTCCTCGCGTCGTCGCGCCAGATCCGGAGGGCGGGGAACTGCTCGCTGGGCTTCAGCTTCGCGTAGTCGGTGAGGAACCCGGATTCGACCGGGACCGGAGCCGGGATGCTCTCGGGCGAGGGCGCGGACGGGATCACGGTGCGCGGCACTCCGCAGCCGGCGGCCAGCGCGAACCCGGCCAGCACGGCAGCGACACGGCGGGCGCGCGAGGTGGCGGGCAATCGGCCCGGCCCCCGCTGCGCGGGGGCGGCGAGGGTCACGCTCGCGCCGGGGAGGTCAGGGTCGGCGAGCGGACCGGACGGGCCCGGGACCCGGGGGGCCGCCGTCACGGCGCGGCAGGTGGAGCGAAGCGGTTCCCGCGGAGGCGAAGTCGGCATGGCGGCAACGATGGCTGCGGACCGGCGACTCGTCAAACACACGAGACCGCTTGGACCAACGCGCGATTTTTGAAAAACTCGCCGCCATGAAGACGCGTCTTTTCGCCGCCCTCCTCGTCCTGTCGTGTTCCGCCCCCGCCAGTGCCGGCCAGATCGGACACTATGCCGGCGGCCTCATGAACATCCGTGACTTCTTCGTTCCCACCGAACAAGGCGTCTACGGGATCATGTACCACTACTACTACCAGACCGGGCGCCTGAACGACCTCAACGGCAACGAGATGGACTCCATCACGATCAAGCCGGGTCCCGGGCCCGGCCTGAACATCAACATCCAACCGGACGTGGACGTCTACCTCCTCGCGCCCGCGATCCTCTGGGTGACCCCGTGGAAGATCCTCGGCGCGCAATACGCCGCGCTGTTCACGCCGACCTTCGGCAACTCGAGCATCGGCGCGTCGCTGTCGGCCGAGCTCGGCCAGGGCGTGAATCCCGAAACCTCGCAGTTCAACCTCTCCGACTGGTACTTCCAGCCGCTCTGGCTCGGGTGGGACCTCGAGCACTGGAACTTCGCCCTGGCCTGGGGCTTCTACGCGCCGACGGGCGCCTACGACACGGAAGTGAAGACGTTCCCGGTCGTCGGCGACGTGCGCGTCGCCGACGCCGACAACATCGGCCTCGGTTTCTGGACGAACCAGTTCCAGGGCGCCGTCGCGTGGTACCCGTGGGCGAACAAGGGAACGGCCGTCACGCTCGCGCTCACCTACGAGGTGCACAGCGAGAAAGAGGACTACCACGTGACGGCCGGCCAGAACCTGACGATGAACTGGGGCATCAGCCAGTACCTGCCGCTGAGCAAGGACGAGAAGTGGCTCGCCGAGATCGGACCGGCCGGCTACGACAGCTGGCAGGTGACCTCGGACGAAGGCCAGAACGCGACCAACGGCGTGCTCGACCAGGTGCACGCGGCCGGCTTCCAGGTCGGCATCACCAACGTCGGCTGGATGGCCGCGCTGAACTTCCACTACTTCAACGAGTACCACTCCGAGGACCGCTTCGAAGGGCAGGTCTTCGGCCTCAGCGCGTCGAAGAAGTTCTGAGCGGCGTAGCGGGAACGAGGTGAACAGCGGGCACGGATCGATTCGCCGCCGGGCAGCGGTCCATGCGCTCGTCGCGCTTCTTGCGCCCGCGTTCTTCGTCGGCGTCGCGGCCGCCGTCCCCGCACCGCCTTCCGCCAAAGGCGAGTCCGCGTCCGTCGCCGCCGCGGACTCGCCTTCGACCGCACCGGACGGCCGGCAGCCGGCCTCCGCTCCTGCTTCCGCCCCGCCTCCCGCGAACGACTGGGTCCGTCCGGAGGAGGTCGTCGAACGCACGGACTCGCTGACCCGCATGATCGAGTCCCACCGCCTCGGCGACGAAGTCGCGGAGACGGTCGGCAGGATCGAGTCCCGTCTCGGCCAGCTCGACCCCGAGATCGACGCGGGATTCGCGCAAGCCAACGCCGCGCTCGAAGGCTCCGCTTCGCTGCTGACGATCCAGGACGCCCGCCGCGAACTCACGGGGACGTCGACCGCGTTCGACGAGTGGAAGCAGGCGCTGGAGCAGCTTGCGCTCCGCGTCGCCGCGGTGCTGGAGGAGATCGACCTCGCGCGCGCGCGCTGGGTCCGCACGCTGGAACGGCCGGAGACCGAGCAGGCCGGCGATTTCGTGCGGCGGCGCGTGCTGAGCTCGCTCGAGGAAATCGACCGGTTCGAGAAGGACCTGAAGGCCGCGCGCTCGCGCGTGCTCGCCCTGAGCGACCGTCTCCTGGACCGCTCCGCGGCGGTGGACGCGATGCTCGCCCGCCTCGAGAAGGCGACCCTGCGCCAGGGCGCGAACCTGCTGCAGCCGAACCAGCCGCCGCTGTGGTCGCGCGACCTGCCCTCGCGGCTCGCCCTCGAACTGCCCAAGGTCGGGCGCCACCTCTCGGAGTTCTCCCGCAGCACCAGCGAGTACGTCGCTCTCGACGCGCGCCCCTTCGCCGTGCAGCTGCTGCTCTGGCTCGGGTTGGTCCTCGCGATGCGCGGGCTGCCGGCCGGCGCCGAGCGCCGGCACCAGACCTCCGAGGGCGCGCGGCAATCGATGCGCGTGCTCGGGCGTCCGTACGCGATCGCGACCCTGCTCGCGCTGATGGTCTCCCCCGCCCTCCACCCGACGGCGCCGCATCGCGTGATGCAGCTCCTCGTGATGCTCGCCGTGATCCCGGTCGCCCGCATCCTGATGCTCGCGACGGGTCGCGCCCCGCTGTCGCTGTACGCGACCCTGCTCGGTCTCCTCGCACTCGACCGCCTGGCGATCGCGCTCGCCGCGCTTCCGGCCACTTCGCAGCTGGTCTTCCTCGCCGAGCTCCTCACCGCGCTCGCGCTCGGTTTCGCGTACCGTCGCCGCCAGCTCGACAACGGCAACCCCTGGATCGCGCGCGTCCTGAACGTCGCGGTCGCGGGCGTGGGCCTGTCCGTCCTGGCCGAAGCCTGCGGCTGGACGACCCTGTCGGCGGTCCTCGGCCGCGGCATCCTCGTCAGCGCCACCGTCGCGCTGTTCATCTACGCCGCGACGCTGTCGATCGAAGCGCTGTGCGCGTACGCGCTCGTCTCGCCGACGCTGCGCAGCAGCCGCTTCATCGATCGCAACCAGGCGATGGTCCAGCAATGGACGTCCGTCACGCTGAGGGTCGCCGCGTTCGTCTACTGGCTGCGGGGCATGTCCGCCGCGCTCGGCGTCCGCGACATCGGCGCCGACGCGCTCGATCGCGTGCTGTCGGCCGGCGTGGAGGTCGGCAGCCTGTCGCTGACGATCGGGGGAGCCCTCGCGTTCGGGCTCACGCTGTTCTTCTCGTTCGTCGTCAGCCGCCTGATCCACGAGATCCTCGAGGACGAGGTATTCCCGCGCACGAGCCTGCCGCGCGGGCTGCCGCACGCGCTGCTCGCGCTGACCCGCTACGCCATCTGGTCGATCGGCTTCCTGCTCGCGCTGGCCGCCGCCGGCGTCCAGTTCAACCAGCTCGCGATCCTGCTCGGCGGCCTCGGCGTCGGCATCGGCCTCGGCCTGCAGGACGTCGTCAAGAACTTCGCGGCCGGCATCACGCTGCTGCTCGAGCGCCGGCTCCACGTCGGCGACGCCGTGCAGATCCCCGACAAGGACGTCTTCGGGCGCATCCTGTCGATCGGCATGCGCGCGAGCGTGGTGCGCAACTGGAACGGCGCGGAGGTCGTGATGCCGAACGACGACCTCGTCGCGGGCACGGTCACCAACTGGACGCTGTCGGACGCGAACTTCCGGATCGAGGTGACGGTCGGCGTGGCCTACGGGACCGACCCCGACCGGGTCGTCGAGCTGCTGATCGGCGTCGCCGCCGCGGACGAGCGCCTGCTGAAGCATCCGGCGCCGTCGGCGTTGTTCCTCGGCTTCGGCGAGAGTTCGCTCGACTTCGTGCTGCGCGCGTGGAGCGACGAGGACTACGACACGGCCGCGCAGCGCAAGAGCGACCTCGGCCTGGCCGTGCACCGCGCGCTGACCAAAGCCGGCATCTCGATCCCGTTCCCGCAGCGCGACGTGCACGTGGCCAGCGTCGCGCCGGCGGTTTCGTCGGCGCTGCGGCCCGCCGCGGAGGGCGACCGTGGACGCTGACGCCGCCGTCGTCGAGCTGCACCGCTGCCACGACTGCGACCTGCTCGTCGAGGTGCCGGACCTCGCGGTGGGAACGCGCGCCTGCTGCCGCCGCTGCGGCGCGCTGCTCGCGGCCGCCAAGCCCGATCCGGTCCGGCGGGCGCTGTCGCTCTACCTCGCCGCGCTGCTGCTGTGGATCGTCGCGAACGCGTTCCCGTTCCTGAAGCTGAGCCTCGAAGGGCGCGAGCAGCCGAGCGTGCTCGCGTCGGGCGCGCTGAGCCTCTACCGCGACGGCCTCTGGGAACTGGCGATCCTCGTCGTGCTGTTCGTGATCGTCTTCCCGCTCGGCAAGATCCTGCTGAACCTGTCGGTGCTCGTGCCGATGCACCTCGGGCGGCGGCCGCCGTACATGGCGCGCCTGTTCCGCGTCGTCGAGACGCTCCACCCGTGGGCGATGACCGAGGTCTTCCTGCTCGGCGTGCTCGTCGCGTACACGAAGCTGCTCGACATCGCCGACGTGGAAATCGGGCCGTCGATGATCGCGTTCGTCGGCCTCATCGTCGCCGTCGCCGCCGGCGACGGCGCGTTCCACCCGACCGACGTCTGGCACCACGTGCTCGGCACGCGCACGCCGCCGCTGCCGCCGGCCGAGCGGGCCAACCTGGTGGGTTGCCACGCCTGCCACCTCGTCTGCCGCATGACCCCGCACGCCGAGGACGAGGTCCCGCGCTGCCCGCGCTGCGGCGCGGCGATGCACCGGCGCAAGCCGAACAGCCTCTCCCGCGCGTGGGCGCTCGGCATCGCGGCCGTCATCCTCTACATTCCGGCCAACGTCTATCCGGTGATGACGGTGATCTCGTTCGGCAAGGGCGAGCCTTCGACGATCCTCGGCGGCGTCGAGGAGCTGTTCGCGCACGGCATGTGGCCGCTGGCGCTGCTGGTGTTCTTCGCGAGCGTCACGGTGCCGGTGCTGAAGCTCGTCGGGCTGTTCGGGCTGCTGATCTCGGTGCAGCGGCGCTCGGCGTGGCGGCTGCGCGACCGTACGATGCTGTACCGCATCGTCGAGGCGGTCGGGCGATGGTCCATGATCGACATCTTCATGCTGTCGATCCTCGTGGCGCTCGTGCGCCTCGGCGCGATCGCCACGATCGCGCCGGGCGTCGGCGCCATCTCGTTCGCAGGAGTGGTCGTGCTGACGATGTTCGCGGCAGCGGCCTTCGACCCGCGTCTGATCTGGGACGCGGCGGGAGAGAATCGTGACGGACAAGCCCACTGACTCCTCGCCGGCTGCGGCCGTGCCCGACGTCGTCGTCGACAAGCGCAAAGGCCTGCCGCTCGTCTGGCTGATCCCGGTCATCGCGGCCGCGGTCGCCGGCTGGCTCGCGTGGAAGACCTACAGCGAGAAAGGCCCGACGATCACGATCACGTTCGAGTCCGCCGCCGGCCTCGAGGTCGGCAAGACGCACGTGAAGTACCGCGAGGTCCCGCTCGGCGTCGTCACCGACGTGCACCTCAGCGACGACCTCACGCACGTGGTCGTCACCGCCGAGATGGAACGGTCGGCCGAGGACCACCTGCACGCCGACACCGAGTTCTGGATCGAGAACGCGCGCGTGACGGCCTCCGGCGTCTCCGGCCTCGGCACGCTCGTCTCGGGCGCGTTCATCGGCATCAAGCCGGGAAGCTCCGAGGAAATGTCGCGCGAGTTCCGCGGCAGCGAGGAGCCGCCGGTGCTGCAGGTGACGGTGCCCGGCACGAAGTACACGCTGCACTCGGACAAGCGCGGGTCGGTCTCGGCCAACTCCCCCATCTACTACCGCGGCATCCAGGTCGGCGAGGTGCTCGGCTCGGCGCTGTCCGCGGAAGCCAACGAAGTCATCATCCACGCGTTCGTCCGCGCGCCCTACGACCGCCTCGTCACGCCGCAGACGCGCTTCTGGAACGCCGGCGGCGTGGACGTCTCGATCGGCGCGGGCGGCATCAAGGTCCGCACCGAGTCCGTGGTCACGCTGCTCGTCGGCGGCATCACGTTCGAGACGCCGCCGAGCTCGCGCCGCGAGGCCCCGAGCCCGGAAGGCTCGGAGTTCGAGCTCTTCAGCTCGTACGACGAGATCCAGGAGGCCGGCTACACGCAGAAGGTCGAGTACCTGCTGAACTTCACCGGCAACGTCGGCGGCCTCCAACCCGGCGCCGAAGTCACCTTCCGCGGCATGAAGATCGGCTACGTGCGCAGCGTCGAGCTCGAGATCGACACGCGCGACTACAGCGTGCGCGTGCCGGTCATGATCGAGATCCAGCCCGAGCGCGCGCGCATCGTCGGCGAGGGCGCGGCATCCGAGTCCCACGACCGCATGGAGCAGTTCATCGAGAAGGGCCTGCGCGCCCAGCTGCGTTCGGCGAGCCTGCTGACGGGATCGCTGCTCGTCGCCCTGGACTTCTTCCCGGAGGAACCGCCCGCGAAGATGACGGAAATCGACGGGAGCTTCGTGATCCCGACGGTGCCGTCGGCGATCGAGCGCCTGACCGAGAAGGCCTCGATCTTCGTCGACAAGCTGGCGGACGCCCCGGTCGCCGATCTCGTCACCGCGCTCAACGACACGATCCATTCCGTCGACGAGCTGGTGAACTCGCCGGGGCTGAAGAAGGGCGTCGACGGGCTCGCCGAGGTCGGCCCGCTGCTCGACAGCATCAAGGCGACTTCCGACGAGGCGCGCGCGACGCTCGCGTCGGCGGGCACGATGGTCGGCAACGACTCGGCGATCCGCCACGACCTGATCCGCATGCTCGAGGAACTGACCGAGATGGCGCGCTCCGTGCGGACGCTGACCGACTACCTCGAGCGCAACCCGAACTCGCTGATCTTCGGCAAGTCCGACCAGGGAGGGAAGTGATGTACCTGTCCAGGCCCCGTTCCGTCCGCGTCCTCGCCGCGGCGCTTACCGCCGGGCTCGTGGCCCTCGGCGGGTGCGGCAGCGCGACGACCCGCTACTACACGCTGTCGGACGTCGATGCCCCGGCGCTCGCGCCGGCCGCGACCGCGTCCGCGCTGATCGGCATCGGTCCCGTGAAGCTTCCCGACTACGTCGACCGCCCGCAGATCGTCGTGCGGACCGGCGAGAACGCGGTCGAGCAGGCCGCGTTCGACCAGTGGGGCGGCAGCCTCGACGACATGGTCCCCGCGGTGCTCGTCGACGACCTCGCGGCGCGGCTGCCCGGCGACCACTTCGTGGCGTTCCCGCAGTCGGGCGACCTCGCGTTCGACTATCGCGTCCCCGTCCGCATCACCCGCTTCGACGTGACCACGAGCGGCGACGCGGTCGTCGACGCGCGCTGGCAGGTGCGCGACCCGTCGGGCGTCGTCGTCGTTCGCGAGACCGCCGCGCGGGCGACGGTCGAGGGCACGGACTACACCTCGCGCGTGGCCGCGCTCAGCCGCGCGCTCGGCACGCTCGCCGACGAGATCGCGCGCGAGCTCGCGCCGCTGCCGCGCGGGGACGCGGCCAAGGGCGGCGCGAAGAAGAAGTAGCGGCCGGCGTCGCGGGCGCGCGGGCGCGCCGCAACGTCATCGTCCGACCCGCCTCGCGCTCGGGAGCCCGAGGAATTCGTCGAGGCTTTCGCGCGTGACGACGGTTGCGCGGCTGTCCGGGTAGGTCTGCGTCCACAGCTTCGGCACCTGCGCCCGACCACCGCCCCACTTGAACTCGAACGCGAAGAGACCGTCGGAACGCTCCTCGATCAGGTCGATTTCCTGCTGGTCGTGGGTGCGCCAGAAATGGTAGCGCGCCTCGATCCCGGCGATCGAATTGCGCTTGATCCGTTCCACGACCAGCCAGTTCTCCCAGAGCGCGCCGACGTCCGCCCGCATCGCGAGCGGCTGGAAGGACTGGACCACGGCGTTGCGTACCCCGAGGTCGAGGAAGTAAATCTTGCGGGACTTGGCGATCTCCTTGCGGAGATTCCGGCTGAACCCCCGCAGCTGCACGATGACGAACGCCTCCTCGAGCAGGTCGAGGTACCGCCCAACCGTCTTCGCATCGAGGCCGGATGCCGCCGCGAGCTCGGCGAGGCTGGCCTCTGACCCGAGCTGCAGGGCGAGCAGGCGGAGCAGGTCGTGCAATCGGGCCTTCGGGAGCTGGACCTGCGCGAGGACGTCCTTGAGAAGATAGTCGGCGACGAGTTGTCGCAGATGCGCGACCTTGTCGTCCAAACGATCCAGCGTGAGCACTTCGGGATAGGACCCGAACAGCAGACCGTGCTCGACGATGGTCGAGGCACGGGTCGGCGCGGGCTCCTGCTCGCCGTAACACACGGGGTGCAGCACCAGCACGCGCTGCCGCCCGGTCAGCGGTTCGCCGGAGTGCCGAGCGAGGTCGAGGGACGAGGACCCCGTTGCAAGAACCCGCACCTGCGGGAACTCGTCGTGCAGCAGCTTGAGGGTCCGGCCGACTTGCGGCACCGCCTGGGCTTCGTCGATCATCAACACGTCCACGCCGCCGACCAGTCGGGCAAGGGCGGCACGCTCGGGTCGCAGAAGAACCTGGTCGTCGGCGAACTCGCCGTTGAGAACTTCGACCCGGCCGGGGACGGTGGGACGCAAGCGTCGGAGCAGGGTCGTCTTCCCGGCCTGCCGCGGACCGTACAGCACCACGACCTTGCGCTGCTCGGCGAGCAGAGCCTCCCGCAGTCGGGGCTCGAGGGCGCGTTCGATATATCCCGGCACCGGCCGATTTTCGGGATTCGGATCCCGAAATTCAAGTGAAATTCGGGATTGGAATCCGGGGATTCAGGTCAAGTCCGCCCCCCCTTGGCGAACGCCCCGTTTTCCGGGGGTCGGTGGGGGGGGCCGACAGGAGGGGACGGCGCCGTGAAGGACCGCCTGACAGCGTCGGAGCTTCCCGGGGGCCTCGGCCTGGGATTCGCCCCCTCGGCGACATCCCGCCTCGGGCCGATGCCGCTTCTTCCTCCAGGCAGTCGACACGGCTGTCTTCCCGTGCGGAAGGCCCCCTCACCTCGCCGTCCGCCGCTCGATCTCCCGGATCATGCTGCGCAGGCCTTCGTCGTCGGGCAGCAGTTCGACGAGCTGCCGGGCGTACGGCAGCGAGTCCTCGGTGCGCCCGGCCTCGATGTACATCGAGACGAGCCCGGTCAGCAGGTCGAAGTCGAACGGGTTCTTGCGCTCGGCCGTGACCAGCACGGCCAGCGCCTCGTCCTCGCGGCCCGTCGACTGCAACGCCACGGCGTAGACGTACGCGAAGCGCGCGTCGTCCGGCGCGAGGCGGACGGCCTCGGCCAGCTCCGCGAGCGCCGCCGGCTTTTCCCCGCGGCGCACGAGCAGCAGCCCGAGCGCGTGATGCAGCCCGGGATCCTCGGGAATCTTCCCGAGGCCGCGCCGCAGCAGCGCCTCCCCTTCCGCATCCCGGCGCTCGAGCCGGCGAGCATCGGCGAGGTTCACGTAGGCGGGCGCGAACGCCGGGTCGAGCGCGAGCGCGCGTTCATAGGAGGCGACCGCGTCCTCCATGCGTCCTTCGCGCAGCGCGAAGTCGCCGAGCGCGACCAGCGTGGCGGGCCAGTCCGACTCGCCGCGCGCGGCATCGAGGTACTCGCGCCGGGCCTTCGCGCGCGGCTCGCGCAGCTCGGGCGCGAGCCGTTCGTCGTTCACGTTCGCGAGCGACCGGACGGCGGCGACGCGCACCGCCAGGCGCGGGTCCGCGACGAGCGGCGCGACGGCCGCCGTGCGCTCCCCGGTCGGCAGCGACTCGGCCAGGTCGATCGCGGCCAGACGCACCAGCGGGTCCTCGTCGACGAGCAGCGCGCGCACGCGTTCGGCCGGCAGCAGCCGCTGGATCTCCGGTCGCACGAACGGGCCGGCGAGCGTGGCGGCCGTCGCGCGCACGATCGCGGGACGTTCGCGGTCGGAAGCGAGCGCGAGCAGCGGCGGCACCGACCTCGCGCCGTCGGTCGCCGGCAGGTGCAGCGTCGTGCCGTGCTCGGGCCGCTCGCGCCACTTCCCGGCGTACCAGCCGTCCATCGCGTCGGCGGCCCAGGCCGGCGTGCGGCCGACGTGACAGCCCGTGCAGGCGTCGGGGCTACCGAGCTTCGCCGAGACGTCCGGCCGCGGCACGCGCATCGAGTGGTCGCGACGCGGGTCGATCACCATGTAGTCGCGCGCCGTCATGTGGCAGTCCACGCACTGCGAGCCCTTCGTCCCGGGCTCGTGGAAGTGGTGCGCCTTCGTGTCGAACGCCGAAGCGTTGTGGCAGGTCGCGCAGACGGCGTTCCCGGGCGAGCGCAGCTTCAGCGTGTGCGGGTCGTGGCAGTCGCCGCAGGTCACGCCGCGCGCGTGCATCTTGCTCTGCAGGAACGATCCCCAGGTGTAGACCTCGTCGCGCTGCTGGCCGTCGGCGAAGTAGAGCGGCCCGGTCAGGAACGCGAGGCGATAGCCGTCGGCCAGCGGGGCGCCGGGCGCGACGTCGTCGGAAAGCGTCGAGCGGCGCGCGTGGCACGGCGCGCACACCGCCGCCTCGGTCTCGCGAGCGGCGGCGGCGATCGCCGCGTCCGTCGTTCCTGCCGTCGTTCCTGCCGTCGCAGCGTGCGCGACGGGCGACGGCTGCGCGAAGCGAGCGTCCGGCGTCGGGAATGCCCAGGTCGTCGCGCGACGCAGCAGCACGCGAAGCCCCTTCGCATCGGCGGCGGCGTACGGCGGCTTCGCGTCCTTCGCCCACGCGACGTGCTCCGCGCCGGCGCCGTGGCAGCTCTCGCACGCGACGTCGATCTCGGCCCAGGTGGTCGCGTACGTTCCGGTCTCGGGATTCCAGTTCTTGCGCAGGTTCGTCGAATGGCACTCGGCGCACTGCAGGTTCCAGTTCTGGTACAGGCCGGTCCAGTGCAGCGGATCGCCGGCCGCGAGCTTCTCGCCCGGCGTCAGGTGGAACCACCGCTGCCCGCCCTGCTCCTTCGGGCGCGAATCCCACGCGACCGGCAGCGCCTGGAGGCGCCCGCCCGGGAACTCGACGAGGTACTGCTGGAGCGGCGTGACGCCGAACGCGTACTTCACCTCGTAGTCGGCCGGCTCGCCCGCCGGCCCGTCGGTGCGGACGAAGTAGCGACCGTCCCGCGTCGAGAACGTCGTGGTGACGCCGTGCGCGTCGAAGGTCGTGTCGTGGAAGTCGCCGAGCACGGAATCGGAGCCGGCGACCTGCATCGCGAGGTCGTGGTGCGACCCCTGCCAGGCCGAAGTCGCGGCTTCGTGGCACGGCCGGCACGCGGCGCTGCCCACGTAGCCGCCGGAGCGATCCTCGCCCGGTGTCGCTCCACGGCCGGAAGCCGGCGCGACGACGGCCGGCGAAGCCGCGAGCCCGGCGGAAGCAGCCGAAGCCGGCGCGGATGCGTCCCGCGAATCGCCCGCGTCGCCGCTTGGGGCGTCCGCCGCGTCACCGTCCGCGGCTATCGCGGCAACCACCGCGACGACGAACGTCGCCGCGGCGAGGGATCGTGCGAACCGCACCCCGCTCAGTCGCCCGTCGGGGTCCAGCTGTCGTCGGGATCGTACGCGCGAATGCTCGCGGCCTCTTCCGCCGTGTCCTCGCCGAGGTCCTTCTGGAACACGATGCCCTGGCGGTCGACGAGGAACGTCATCTTGCCGGAGTTCCCGTAGGTCGCGGGCCAGGCGACCATCGCGAACCCGCCGGTCATCTCGCCCTTCGCGTCCACGTACTTCTTCGCGCCGCCGGGCGCGTTCGGCCCCTGCTCCTCGAGCATGCGGTAGAAGTAGCCGTGGTACGGCCGCGGCTCGTCGGAGGCTTCCGTCGAGTAGCCCTCCTCGGCCGCCTCGGCGACGAGCGGCCCGAGCGGACTTTCGGGCTCTCCCTCCGCGGTGGGCCAATACAGGCCGTCCTTCTTTCCCTTCGAACTGAGGACCTTCTTCGCGTAGGCCCGCGAACGCCCCCGCGTCGCGCGGTACTCGCGCTGCGCATCGACGACGGCGTGCAACGTCGCCAGGGTTTCGAGCTCGTTGCCGCCGATCCGACGGTTCGCGATCTCCTCGCGGCCGGCCTCGGTATCGAACTGCCAGCCGCCGCGCACCTTCGCGAGCGGGATCGGGAACGGCCAGTCGTCCGCGCCGAACATCGCGACCTTGGTCTGCTCGTCGAGGTCGCCGAACGAGACCTTCTGCTCGATCAGTTCCTGGATGGCCTGTCCGCGCTCGCGGTCGGCGACCTCGTCGCCGGACCAGAGCAGGTCGGTCGAGCCCGGGCCGAAGATCGCCTCCACGCGCGCGACGTCGTGCTGCCCGGCGACTTCCCCGAGCGCCGCGACGGCCGCCTCGGGCGTCGGGAACGTCGTCTGTCCGGGATTCGCGGGAGTTCCCATCGTCGCGCAGCCGGCCAAAACGGCCGCACCGAACGAGGCCAAGGCGATTTCGAGGGGACGGATTCGCTTCGTGATCATGTCGTCATCCTCCTCGTGGGCCTACCGGCGTCCGCCGCGGCTGCCGCCGCCGGAGAGTCCCCCGCCGCTTCGCGAGGAACCCCCGCTGCGGCCGAACGACGAGCTTCCTCGGCTCGAGGCGCCGCGAGAACTCGCCGCGCGGTCGAAACTCGAGTTGCCGGAACGCTGGAACGCCCCGCCGCTGCTGCCGCGCGACGCGCTGCCGGCGCGGTTCGAGGCCGCCGCACTGCCGCGGTTGCCCGAGCCCGTCGCCGCGCGGTTCGACACCGCCGCGCCGCCGCGGCTACCCGCGCCCGTTGCCGCGCGGTTCGACACCGCCGCGCCGCCGCGGTTACCCGCGCCCGTTGCCGCGCGGTTCGACACCGCCGCGCCGCCGCGGTTGCCCGCGCCCGTCGCCGCGCGGTTCGACACCGCCGCGCCGCCGCGGTTGCCCGCGGCCGACCCCGCACGGTTCGAAACGGACGAACCGCCGCGCGAGGTCGGCAGGCCGCGATCCGTCGCGTAGCCGCGCGCCTGGTCCCGCGTGACGCGACTCTGTCCACCCTGCGCGCCGAAGCGGCTGGCGGTCTTCGAGTCGCGGTAGTTCACCCCGCGACGATGTTCCGGGTTGTGGCTCCAGTTGTTGTTGTTGCCGACCCGGTTGCCGCCGTAGTGATTCACGCGGTTCCCGTAGTTGTTGTAGCGGTTCACGTTGATGTTGATGTTGTTGTTGCCGCCGTAGTAGCCGCCGTGACCGTGTCCGTAGCCGTAGCCCCAGTGGCAATCGCCCCAGATCGCGGCGCCGACGGCCATGCCTGCGCCGAACGCGAGCAGGCCGTAACCGTAGGGCGCCCACATCGAGGGATAGTACGGCGTCACGACGGCGTAGGTCGGGCCGTACACCACCGACGGCGAATACGTCGGGACGTAGATCACCTCGGGGCGCGGCTGCTGGATCACGACGACCTGGGTGCCGGCTTCCTCCTTCACGACGACCGTCTGCTGCTCGGTCGTCTTCAGGTTGCCGGCTTCGTAGGCCTTGTTGCGCATGACCTGCACCGCGCCCATCACGTCGGACTGCTGGGCCAGGAACGCGTCGCCGAGGTCCTGCGTCCACTCGAGGTTGTCGCTCATCTGATGCACGACGTCGGGCAGCGTGCAGAGCCCCTTCACGCTGTCGTCCCAGTCCTGGTCCTTCAGCGCGTCGTTGAGATCGTCGCCCTTCAGGTTCGGGTTGGCCTTGAGCCAGCGGCTGGCCTCGACGATCTCCAGCGGATAGGTGGAGGCCATCAGCACCTGGGCCAGCAGCGAATCCGGGTACAGGGCGATCGGGGCCACCATCTGCTCCAGTCTGTCGCGGCTGAATTGTGGGGCCGCCGCCTCGTCCGCCGCGGTCGCGGCGACGGCGTTGGCGATCGAGAGCGCCGCGGCCATCACGATGGCCAGCGCACGAGTACGTTTCATGGTGTCCTCCAGTCCCCGAACGATGGACGCGCGATCAATTGACCTTGGCGACGAGTTCATGGAATAGCCGCCGGCTGGAGGGGTTGCAACCACCGTGACACCCACGTTTCGCTGCATCTTCCGCCCTTTCCTTCCTGCTGCGTCCCGCGCGCGCGCCGTCGTGGCGGCCTTGCTGCTTGCGAGTTCGATCACGACCGGATGCTCGGCGACGCAGAAGGTCTCGGGCTGGTTCGGCAGCGACGAGAACCCGACGGCGAGCACTGCGTGGGCGGGCACGAGGGGCGCGATCCTCCACGCGGCCCCGGACCGCGACGCGAAGCGCGTCGGACGCCTTGCAGCGTCCGAGGAAGTCTCCCGAACGAAGCAGGAGAACGGCTATGCCTACGTGACCGCGCGAGGCGGCGCGCTGAAGGGCTGGGTCGCCGTGTCCTCGCTGACGGCGAAGCGCCCGTCGCGGAGGCCCGCCGCGGCTTCCACGTCGCCGGAAGGCCCCGCCTCGGCCGTCCCGCCCGAATCGTCCGCGGAGACCGACCCCCCGGCCGGCCCGGAGTCCGAAGCGGGCGACGACGCGGCCGACGAGACCACCGGGGGAACCGTCGCCGACGAGGTCGACGCGACGGTGGATGCCGAAGTCGAGGCGACGCCGTCCCCCGCCGCCCCGCAGCCGGCGCCCGCCGCCGACGCCCCGCGCCAGGGCACGAAAGCTTCCATCTTCGATCCGTACTGACCGCAGTCCCGCGCCGCGCCGGCACGGAGGAAGCATGGGCGAGTCATCCACACCGACGCCACCCGGTCCCGAAGGCGCCCCGGATCCGGCGCGCGCGCGGCCCGGGTCCTGGCCGCGCGTCTGGTACGAGGCGATCCGCGGCCTCACGTCCGTGTCGCCGGCGCGCCGCCGGCAGGTCCTGCGCGACACCCAGGAGGGCTCGCAGCCGACGGGCACCTACTACGTGCTGCTCGGGCTGTCGGAACTGATCGCGGGCTTCGCGCTGCTCACCAACAGCGACGCGACGCTGATCGGCGCCAACGTCGTGGCGCCGCTGATGACGCCGATCTTCGGCGTCTCGCTCGGCCTCATGCGCAGCGACTTCCGGCTGCTGCGGAGCGCGATGACGGCCGAGTTCGGCGGCGCGCTGCTCGGCGTCGCGCTGTGCTTCGCGCTCGGCCTGCTGCCGTTCGGGATCGAACCGTCGGCGGCGCTGCTCTCCCAGACGCGCCCGACGCTGATCGACCTCGCCGTCGCAGCCCTGGCCGGCTTCGCCGGCGGGCTCGCGATGATCGACGAGCGCGTCAGCCCGGCGCTCCCGGGCGTCGCGATCGCGACCGCGCTCAACCCGCCGATCGCCGCGATCGGCCTGTGCCTCGCCTACGGCGCGTACGACGGCGCGTGGGGGGCCGCCGTGCTGTTCCTCGCCAACGTGCTCGCGATCCTCGCCGTCGCCGCCGCGCTGTTCCTCGTGGCCGGCTTCGTCACGCGCGAGGAGTTCGGCACGGTGCGCGCGCTCGCACGCCGCTTCGCGGCCGCCGCGCTCGGCCTCGTCGGCGTCACCGTGCTGCTGACGGGCTCGCTGCTGACGATGGTCCGCGACCTGCGAACCACGCGAACGATCCGCGACGTGCTGCAGAGCGAACTCGCCGAGGATCCCGGGACCGCGCTCGAGTCGATCGAGACGACGAAGCGCAAGGACGACCTCGACGTGCTCGCGACGATCCGCACCCCGCGCGTGCTGTCGCCCGACCGCGTCGCGAAGATCCAGGGCGAGCTCGAGGCCGCGCTCCACGAGCCCGTGCACCTGTTCCTGCGCTGCGGCGTCACCAAGGACGTCGTCGCGACCGGGACGACGGACCTTCGTCCCTACGTGAACCTCGCGGCGCGCGGCTCCGCGCAGCAGATGTCGCCGCAGACGCTGCTGCTCCAGGAGGCCGAGCAGATCGCCCGCGAGGTCGTCGCGTCGCGACCCGCGATCGTCTTCAAGGACGTCGAGCTCATCGAGCTCGCGACCGGCCCCGTGCTGATCTTCTCGATCGAGAACCCCCGCGAGCCCTCCGCGGCGGGCGTCGCGCGCTTCGAGGAACTCCTGCGCCAGCGCATCGCCCACCGGCCGGACGTGCGCGTCGTCGTGCGCACGGTGGATTCCACCGACATCACGTCGAAGGGCCGCATCCTGTTCGGCGAGGCGCACTTCGGCGAGTTGACGCCCGAGCAGCTGAAGCGACGCGCGGCCGTGGAGGCCGCCGTGAGGGCCGGGCTCCAGGCGGTGCCGAACACGTTCGTGACCGCCGTGGACGCGATCGAACGGGACGAGGAAGGCAAGCAGCGCTGGATCGTCCGCGCGGAAGCCGTGGGCGTGCGGGCGCTGACGCCGGCGGAGATCGTCAAGGCCGAGCGGAGCAGTTCCGCGGCTGCGGGCGCGGCCATCGAACTGTCGGTGCGTACGCGGCTCGACCTCACCGTGACGAGCGGCGGCTACGCACCGCTCGGAGGCGAAGTGGCCGCCGGGACTCCCGCCGACACGACGGACGGGATCCAGGCGGAGGCGCCGGTTGGAGCTCCCGCCGACGAGCCGGCCGCGGCGACGGGCGACCCCGCCCGTCGCTGAACACGACCGCGACGCCGGCCGACGCGTGGCGAGCGGTCAGGAACCGCTCGCCGGCCCGGCGGCAGCGTCGGTGCGCTCGGCGTCCGCAGGCTCGACCGCGACCGCCTCGGGCGCGGTCGGCCAGCCGCCGCCGAGCGCCTTGTAGAGCTGGATCAGCGAGCCGACCTGCTCGGCGATCGTGTCGACCTCCTCGTTCTCGGCGTTGAACAGCGAACGCTGGGAATCGAGGACCTCGAGGTAGTCGGTCACGCCGCCTTCGTAGCGGATCTTCGTCAGCTCGACGACGCGCCGCTCGGCGAGCACGCGCGAGTGCTGCTCGCCGCGCTGCGCGCCGGTCTTCGCGAACGTGACGAGGCTGTCCTCGACTTCGCGCAGCGCCTCCAGCACCGCCTTCTCGTAGAGATACAGCGACTGGCGCATGCGCGACTTCGCGGCTTCGAGCCGGCGCACGTTGCGTCCGCCCTGGAAGACCGGCTGCAGGAAACCCGCCGCCACGGACCAGGCCTGGGACGAACCCGTGAACAGGGCGTCGAGCTCGGTGCTCGTCGTGCCGAGATCGGCCGTCAGCGCGATGCGCGGGAACAGCAGGGCCTTGGCCGCGCCGACGTCGGCCGTGGCCGCGTGCAACTGCTCCTCGGCCGCCCGCAGGTCCGGACGCCGGTCGAGAAGCCCGGACGGGAGGCCCGCCGGAACCGCGAGCGCCACGGGAAGGTCCGGCAGGCTCGCGCCGCGCGCGATCGGCCCCGGGCCGCGGCCGAGCAGCACGGAGAGCTGGTTCTCCCGCAGCCGCACGAGTTGCTCGAGCCGCAGCACCGCGGCCGCGATGCGGTGGTACTCCGCTTCCGCCTGCCGCGGATCCTTCTCGGAGGTCAGGCCTCCTTCGAAGCGGATGCGCGTGATGCGCAGCGACTCGGCGCGCGTCTCGAGCGTGCGGCGCGCGATCTCCAGGCGCAGGTCCGCGCTGCGAAGCTCGACGTAGGTGCGCGCGACCGCGGCCACGAGCGAGATCGCGACCGCGCGGCGCGTCTCCTCGGTCGCCAGCAGGCGCGCGCGCTCGGCCTCCGTGGACCGGCGGATCCGCCCGAACACGTCGAGCTCCCACGAAAGATCGGTCCCGAAGGCGTACAGGGCCGCGTCGTTGTCGTTCGGCTTCGGGATGTTCGGGAAGCCCTCGCGGCTCTGCTCGAAGTAGCCGGAATCGCCGCCGACCGTGACCTGCGGGAAGAGATCCGCCTGCACGATCCCGACCCGCGCGCGCGCCTCGACGATGCGCTCGACGGCGACCGCGAGGTCCTGGTTGCCGGCGACCGCCGTCCGGATCAGTTCCTGCAGCTCCGGGTCGCGGAACAGCTCCCACCACTGGAGGTTCGCGAGGTTCTCGACCTCGGCTGCCGGCGCCGGTGCGTCGCGCCACCCGGCCGGGACGTCGAGCGACGGTCGCGCGTAGTTCGGGCCGAGCGTGCAGCCGCCGGACAGCGCGAGCGAGGCCGCGAGGACGACCCCACCGGAAAGGCTGCGGATCGTGCGCGACATCTCAGTGCCCCCCCGCGGCCGCGCCGTGCGACGCCGTGCCCGGCGGACCGGGCTCGCGCTTCGTGCCGGCCAGGCGATCGATCAGCACGAAGAACGCCGGCGTCAGCAGGACGCCGACCATCGTCGCGACCGACATGCCCCAGACGACGGCGGTGCCCATGACCTGGCGCGACGCGGCGCCCGACCCGCTCGCGATCGCGAGCGGGATGCAGCCCATGATGAACGCGAACGCGGTCATCAGGATCGGCCGGAGCCGCAGGCGCGCGGCTTCGCGCGCGGCCGTCACGATGTCCTCGCCGCCGTCGGCGCGGGCCTTGGCGAACTCGACGATCAGGATCGAGTTCTTCGCGGCCAGCCCGATCAGCGTGATCAGCCCGATCTGCACGTAGACGTTGTTGTCGAGGCCGCGGGCCCACGCGCCGAGCATCGCACCGAGCACGACGCCGGGCGTGCCGAGCAGCACCGCGAACGGCAGCGACCAGCTCTCGTAGAGGGCCGCGAGCAGCAGGAAGACGAAGACCACGGCCATCACGAACGTCGGCGTCGACGACGGGGCGGTCTTTTCCTGGTACGACATGTTCGTGTAGGCGAAGCCGAGCTCCGGCGGGAAGACTTCCGCCGCCACCGCCTCGAGCGCCGCGAGCGCCTGTCCGGAGGAGTACCCGGACGCCGGCGCGCCGCTGATCTCGACCGAGCGGAACAGGTTGAAACGGTTCGTGATCTCGGTGCCCGCGACCGGCCGGATGTCGAGCAGCGTCGAAAGCGGCACCATGCCGCCGGTGGTGCCGCTGCGCACGTAGAACGAACCGATGTCCGCGGCCTTCTGGCGGTACTCGGGCTCGGCCTGCACGTAGACGCGGTACAGGCGGCCGAAGCGGTTGAAGTCGTTGACGTAGACGCCGCCGAGGATCGCCTGCAGCGTCGAGAAGACCTCGTCCACCCGCACCCCGAGCTTGCGAGCCTTCTCGCGGTCGAGTTCCACGCCGATCTGCGGGACCGTCGGGTCGAAGGACGTGAACAGGTTGGCGAGTTCCGGACGCTTGCGCGCGGCGTCGAGGAAGTCGCGCGTCGCCTGCCCGAGCTGCGCGACCGACAGCGTGCCGCTGCGGTCCTGGATCAGGAAGTTGAAGCCGCCTGCCGCGCCGAAACCCGAGATCGTCGGGGGCGCGAACGGGAACGCGATCGCCTCCGGGATCGCCGCGAGCTCGCGCTGCAGCTTCTTCATGATGCCCGACAGGTGCAGATCCTCGCCGTGCCGCTCCTCCCACGGATCGAGCCGGCAGAAGAAGCTCGCGTAGTTCGCGTTGAACGAGTTCGTCAGCATCCCGAGGCCGCCGATCGCGTTGCAGCTGTCGATGCCGGCGGTCCCGGCGAGGATGCCTTCGATCGTCGAGACCACCTTGTTCGTGCGCTCGAGCGACGACGCATTCGGCAGCTGGACGTTGACGAGGAAGATGCCCTGGTCCTCGTCGGGCACGAAGCCCTGCGGCAGCGTCATGCCGAGCGTGCCGGCGCCGAACGCGACGCCGGCGATCGCCACCAGCGACAGCGCCGTCCGGCGCAGGAAGAGGTTCGCGATCGACACGTAGCCGCCGGTGGCGCGCTCGAACCCGCGGTTGAAGGCCCCGAAGAAGCGGCCGAGCGGGCCGGTCTTCCCGCCGTGGTCGGCCGGCTTCAGCAGCATCGAGCAGAGCGCCGGCGACAGGCTGAGCGCGCTGAACGCCGACAGCATGACCGAGATCGCGATCGTCAGCGCGAACTGCTGGTAGAGCCGGCCGGTCAGGCCGCCGACGAACGCGACGGGGATGAACACGGCGGACAGGACGAGCGCGATGCCGACGACCGCGCCCGAGACCTCTTCCATCGCCTTCTTCGTGGCTTCCTTCGGCTCCATGCCGTGCTCGATGTGGTGCATGACCGCCTCGACCACGACGATCGCGTCGTCGACGACGATGCCGATCGCGAGCACGAG
>CAYYZO010000064.1:0-22320 GCA_964476185.1 uncultured Myxococcales bacterium | reverse complement strand
GTAGGTGAACGCCGAGTAGAGCAGGCCGAGCGAATGCGGAAAGCGCAGTTCCGCCTCCAGGCTCATCTTGTTGCCGCGGCCGACGCCCCAACTCGACGTCGCCCATTCGCCGACGCCGTCGAGGGTCATCACGGCCGCTTCCTCGAACGGGGACGGGAAGAACGCGCTGGCGGCGTGCGACTCGTGGTGCTCGGTGAACAGGATCCGGCCCTTGTACTGGCCGTCGAGCCCGTTGCGGATCTCGCGCGGAATGTAGAGCTTCTGCCGCAGCCACAGCGGCATCGCCTTCATGAACGACGGGAAGCCCTGCGGAGCGTACGAAAGGTACGTCTCGAGCAGGCGCTCGAACTTCAGCAGCGGCTTGTCGTAGAACACGACGTGATCGAGGTCGGCGATCCCGATGCCGGCCTGGTCCAGGCAGAAGCGGATCGCGTGCTCCGGGAAGCGATGGTCGTGCTTCTTGCGGGTGAACCGCTCTTCCTGGGCAGCCGCGACGATCTTGCCGTCGACGAGAAGCGCAGCTGCCGAGTCGTGGTAGTAGCCGGAGATCCCGAGAATGGCGGTCATGTCGATGAGGGGCCCTCCTCGCGAGGACGCGAGACAGCGGCAGTCCGCCACTATAGCGTCAACGGCCGCGAGTTCCAGCCGGCAACGGCGCCTCGACGGTGCCCCTCCGCGATGAAGCAGGCTCCTGCTCGAAAGCGGACAGCACGTCGCGGGGGTGCAGCGCGATGCACTCCGCCCCCGCTGCCCGCAGTTCGTCGGCGCTGCGAAATCCCCACGTTGCAGCGACCGCCGGCATTCCGGCCCGACGCGCCGTTTCGAGATCGGTCGGCGTATCGCCGACGTAGAGCACCGCCCCGGGCGCCACGCCGAGCAGGGACGCGACTTCGAGCGCCGAGCTCGGGTCGGGCTTGCGCGGGACTCCCGGCCTCTCGCCGAAGACCACCTCGAAGCGCCAGCGCCCGAGCAGTTCCCCCGCCAGGCGCACGGTGAGGTCGTGCATCTTGTTCGAGAGCACGGCCATCGGGACCCGACGCTCGGTGAGCGCGTCGAGCAGCTGCGGGATGCCGTCGTAAAGGCGCGTCCGCTGCGTGGCCCTCGCCGGGTAGACCTCGCGGAAACGACCCAGAGCCTCGGCCACGGTCGCCGGGTCGCGCCGCGCCTCTGGCAACGACCGCCTCACGAGCATCGCGGCTCCGTCTCCTACGAAAGCTCTATAATCGCTTGACCCATGAACCCCCAACCCCATGGACTGCAAGACGAAGTTCATTGAATCCCCGATGTCGTCGAGCGAATCGATTAGGGTCCCGTCGAGATCGAAGAGCACGGCACGGCGAGGCATGGCCCCGCTCCTTGCCGACTCGAACCGCGGAGTCGAATGGGGGCGGGTCGGGCGGTTGCCGGGCGCGTGCGGCAGCCGCAGCGAAGCGTGACGCTGCCGATTGCGCCCGCGCGACCGGCACGACAAAACCCCACGGCCGAAGAGGAGCCACGACTTGCGCGCCTGGATCGTCGAGCAACATGGGGACTACCGCGACCGGCTTCGGCTCGACGCCGCGGCCCCCGCCCCCGTGCGCGCCCCCGAACAGGTCCTCGTGGAAGTGAAGGCCGTGGGGCTGAACTTCGCGGACCTGCTGTCGATCCAGGGCCGCTACCAGGTGAAGGCGCCGCTGCCGTTCACGCCCGGCCTCGAGGCCAGCGGGCTCGTCGTCGAATCCGGCGAGGACTCGCCGCTGCGACCGGGGCGGCGCGTGATCGTCGCGTTGCCCTGGGGCGCCCTCGCCGAGCGCGTCGCCGCGGATACCGCGAACTGTTTTCCGATCCCCGACGGCATGGGCTTCGACGAGGCCGCTGCACTCCTGATCACGTACCAGACGTCGCACTTCGCACTGACTCGCCGCGCCGCGCTGCGCCCCGGCGAGTTCCTGCTCGTCCACAACGGCGCCGGGGGAGTCGGCAGCGCGGCGATCCAGATCGGCAAGGCGCTCGGCGCCACGGTCGCGGCGACGGCCGGCGGCGCCGAGAAGCTCGAGGTCTGCCGACGGGCCGGCGCGGACCACCTGGTCGACTACCGCAGCGAGGACTTCGCCGCGCGCGTGCTCGAGTGGACCGGCGGCCGCGGCGCCGACGTGATCTACGACAGCATCGGCGGGGACGTGTTCGACGCGTCGACGAAGTGCATCGCGTTCGAGGGGCGGCTTCTCGTGATCGGCTTCGCGGGCGGCCGCATACCGTCGATCGCCGCCAACCGCGTCATGCTCAAGAACATCTCCGTCGTCGGCCTGAACTGGGGCGCCTACCGGGACCATCACCCCGGGCTCGTCCGCGAGGTGCACGACGAGATCTGCCGCCTCCACGGGCAGGGCGGCATCTCGCCGGTGATCTTCGCGAAGTACCCGTTCGAAGACCTGCCGCGTGCGCTCGGCGACCTCGAGCACCGCCGCAGCTACGGGAAGCTCGTCGTCGAGACGGGTCGTCCCTGAGGAACGCGCCGATGCGACGATTCGGATTCGTCCTGCTCTGCACGCTCGTGCTCGTCGCGGTCGGGCTGCACCTGCTGCTCGGCGGCGGCGAGCCGCTCGAGGACCGCAGCACTGCCCCGTCCCTCCCGTTCGACGTTGTCGAGAAGGTCGCCGATCTCGACTTCCCGCCCGGGAACATCGCGGTGAGCTCCGACGGTCGCGTGTTCGTGACGCTCCACCCGGACGGACGACCGCCGGTGCAGGTGGTCGAGCTCGTCGACGGCAAGCCGGTGCCGTTTCCGGACGAGGAATACCAGCACGAAAGCGACCGCGTCCCGTACTTCCAGTCGATCCTCGCCGTGCGCATCGACCGCCAGGGGCGGCTGTGGACCCTCGACTTCGCCCGCTTCGGCCGTGGCCAGCCGCGCCTGCTCGCGTTCGACCTCGAGACGCGCCGGCTCGTCCACGAGTACGCCTTCCCGCCCGCCGTAGCCGGTCTCGGCTCGATGCTGAACGACTTCCAGGTCGATGCCGACGGCCGCTACGTCTACATCGCGGAAACCAGCCCCGTCCTGCAGCGACCGGCCATCATCGTCCACGACATCGCGGGGAAGGCGAGCCGCCGGGTGCTCGACGGCCACGCGTCGGTCAAGGCGGAGAAACTCGTGATCGACGTCGGGGCGCGGCGGATGATGCTGCCGGGAGGACTGCTTCCGTTGCGCATCGCGGTCGACTCGATCGCGCTGTCGCGCGACGGCGAGTGGCTCTACTACGGCGCCGTCTCCGGCAGCCGCCTGTATCGCGTCGGCACGCGCGACCTCGTCGACCCCTCGCTGCCGGCCGCCGCGCTCGAGGAGCGCGTCGTCGCGTTCGCCGACAAGACGCTCAGCGACGGCATCACGACCGACGACGCCGGCAACGTGTACCTGAGCGACATGGAGCACTCGGCGATCCACCGCGTCTCGCCGGACGGCCGCCTCCAGACGCTCGTCGCCGACGAGCGCCTGCGCTGGCCGGACGGGTTCAGCTTCGGGCCCGACGGCTGGCTCTACGTCACCTGCAGCGCGCTGCAGGACGTGCTGTTCCGTGCGGACGCCGACGTGCGCCGGCACGCCCCGTACCAGGTCTGGAGGCTGCGTCCCGGCGCCTCGGCGGCAGCCGGCCACTGATCCCCGCGCGCGAAGGGAGCGCGCGGCGAGCGGAAGGAGATCCCGTGAACGAACCCGTCCTGCTCCTCGAGAAGAACGACGGCGTTGCCGTCGTCACGCTGAACCGCCCGGACAAGAGGAACTCGCTGTCGCGCGAGCTGCGCCGGGAGATCGTCTCCGCGTTCGCGTCGCTCGAGGACGCCGGCGACGTCGACGTCGTGATCCTGACGGGACGCGGGCCGGCGTTCTGCGCGGGTCTCGACCTCGGCGAACTCTCCGGCGCCGGCGGAGCGGGCGACGACGACGCCGACGGCCGCCGCGAACGCGAGAACGTCGTCGCGGGCGCGGACGTCGTGACGGCGGTGGAACGATTCGGCGGTCCGGTGATCGGCGCGATCAACGGCTTCGCGATCACCGGCGGCTTCGAACTCGCGCTCGCCTGCGACGTGCTGATCGCATCCGGCGAGGCGCGGTTCGCGGACACGCACGCGCGCGTCGGCATCCTCCCGGGCTGGGGCCTGAGCCAGAAGCTCGCCCGGACGATCGGAGTCTACCGGGCCAAGGAACTGTCGCTCTCGGGGAACTTCCTGTCGGCCGCGGAGGCCGCGGACTGGGGCCTGGTCAACCGCGTCGTGCCGGCGGGCGAGTTGATGAACGCCGCCATGGGGCTCGCCCGCGACATGCAGGGGTGCCCGCGCGACGTGCTGCGCGCCTACAAGCGGCTGATCGACGACGGCCTGCGCGAGACGATGAAGGATGGGCTGGCGCTGGAATCGACGCGCTCGCGCGAGCACATGCGCGGGGTGTCGGCGGCGGACATCGGCTCCCGGCGCGCCTCCGTGCAGTCGCGCGGCCGGAAGCAGGGAGGCTGAACCCGACGAGGCGCCGGAGACGATCGTCCCCGGCGCCGCATTCCGGCAAGCGGCAATCGCCGCGTCAGCGGTTCGCCTTGAAGCTCGCGCCGACGACGCGGTCCTCCGTCATCGTGACCACGCACTCCTCGTTCTTCGAACCGTCACAACGGCCGTACACCGACCACGAGCCGAAGTGCGACGCCGGCCGCGGCTTCGCCGTCAGCACGATGTCCTCGGCCAGCGGGAATTCCGCCGCGCATCGGTCGCCCTGGACGCCGCAGATGATCCCGTACGGCTCCGAGACGATCGTGCCCCGGCCGCGCCCGGCCAGCTCGACCTGCAGGATGCGCACACCTCCCTTCGTCGTCAGCGTGCGCTCGGGCGTGTAGTAAGAGTTCTTCCAGCAGACCTGCGGCCGCCCCAGCGCGCGCAGCCGGTACGTGTAGGTGCGGGCGGGGTCGAGCGTGTAGTCGTCGTAGACCTCCGTGTTCGGCGGGATCACGGCGACGGTCTTGAACCTGCGGCTCGGGAAGTCCGCGCGCTCGAGCGCGAAACCCCGTTCGCCGTTGCTGCGGTCCGACCAGCGGACGCGCGAGACGTTGAGGGCGATGAGGCGGACGTTGAAGTACAGCGGCTTCGACGGCCGGCTGCGGTTCACGTAGCACTGGTTCGACTCGCCCGAATCCCCGTCCTCGTTGAACGCGACGACCCGGTAGATGAAGATCGTGTCCTTGGGGGTTTCGTCGAGGAATTCCGTCGTATTCGGCCCGACGGTCCCGCGGGACTCGTACGTGGCCGAGAGGATCGGGCGTCGGAGGATCTCGAAGCCTTCCTCGTCGTCGCTGCGATCCTGCCAGGTGAGCAGGACGTGGGCGTCGTCGACCCGGAACTGCCGGACCCGCTTCGGCGCGTCCGGAACCTCGGCCTGCGCGGCCGACGCCGCGAGCACCAGCATCGCCATCACGACCGTCACGAAAGATTTCATCGCGATCCCCTGCACTCCTTCGGATTCCGGGCCGGGTCCCCCCTGCCCCTTTGCGGAGCTCGCCGCTCCGCCTTGCCTCTTCGCGGAGCTCGCCGCTCCGCCTGGCGCGCGCGGCGCGGTCCGCCGAGACCGCGCCGCCGGGGCGGATAGTAGCCGCAAACCCGTGCAGTGGATAGCCCGAATCGGTCCGCGCCGCCGACCTCTTCACTTGACGGAGGTCGAGCCGGCCTACAATCAGGCCAGCGCGCGAAGACGAGCGCCCCTGGGAGGAAATGATGTCCGAGTACGGCTTCTGGAAACTCGCGTCGGATGACCCCGACCGTCTTGCCCTCGTGACCCCCGACGGGGGAAGCATCTCGGCCGGCGAGCTCGCCGCGCGCTCGAACCGCCTGGTGCACGCGATGCGCGACGCCGGCCTCGAGCGCGGCGACGCGATCGCGGCGATGGTCCCGAACGGCCGCGAGATGATCGAGCTGTACCTGGCGGCCTTCCAGGCCGGGATGTACCTGACGCCGATCAACCAGCACCTGACGGCGGCCGAGGTCTCCTACATCCTCGGCGACTGCGGCGCGAAGCTGTTCTTCACGCACGAGCGCTTCGCGGACGCGGCGCTCGAGGCCGCCGAACAGGCCGGTCTCGAGCCCGCGCGCCGCATCGCTTCGGGCCGCGTGCAGGGATTCGCCCCGTACGACGAATGGTTCGCGCGCTTCCCGGCCTCGGCGCCCGACGGGCGCACGGCCGGACAGGTCATGAACTACACTTCCGGCACGACCGGGCGGCCGAAGGGCGTCCGTCGCCGCCTGATGGATTTCGATCCCGACATGGTCGGGTCGATGTACGCGATGTTCCTGGCGATGTTCGGCATCGAGCCGCTCGCCGGCAACGTCCACCTCGTCGGCTCGCCGATGTACCACACCGCGGTGCTGATGTTCGCGTCCGGCTCCTTGCACTACGGTCACGCCGTCGTCGTGATGGACAAGTGGACGCCGACCAGCGCGCTCGAGACGATCGAGCGCTGGCGCGTGACGACGAGTCACATGGTGCCGACCCAGTTTCATCGCCTGCTCGCGCTGCCCGAGCCGGAGCGCGCCCGCTTCGACCTGTCGTCGCTCCGGCACATGATCCACGCCGCCGCGCCCTGCCCCGTCGACGTGAAGAAGCGCATGCTCGAGTGGTGGGGGCCGGTCGTCTACGAATACTACGCCGCGAGCGAGGGCGGCGGGACGCTGGTCACGCCCGAGGAGTGGACGAACAAGCCCGGCACGGTCGGCCGCGCCTGGGCCGGATCGGCGATCCGCATCCTCGACGACGATGGGAACGACTGCGCGACCGGAACGCCCGGGACCGTCTACATGGCGCTCGGCAGCGCGGACTTCGAGTACCACGGCGACAAGAACAAGACGGCGGCGAACCGCCGCGACGGGTTCTTCACGGTCGGAGACATCGGCTACCTCGACGAGGACGGCTACCTGTTCCTGTGCGACCGCAAGATCGACATGATCATCGCCGGCGGCGTGAACATCTACCCGACGGAGATCGAGAACGCGCTGCTCGCGCACCCGAAGGTCGGCGACGCCGCCGTCTTCGGCATCCCGAACGAGGACTGGGGCGAGGAAGTGAAGGCCGCGATCGAGCCCGCGCCGGGCATCGAACCGGGGCCTGACCTGGAGGCCGAGCTCGACGCGTTCTGCCGGCGGACGCTGGCGAAGTACAAGTGCCCGAGGTCGTACGACTTCGTCGCCGAGATGCCGCGCGACCCGAACGGCAAGCTGTTCAAGCGCAAGCTGCGCGATCCGTACTGGAAGGGTCGCGAGCGCGCCATCTGACGCGGCGGGGACTCGCGAACCCGGCGCGTCAGCGCTTCTTCTTCGAGAGCTTCCTCGCCAGCTCCTTGCGGTCGGGCAGCGACTGCAGGAGCGTTCTCGACGCGCTCTGCACCGCGTCGTACTGGACGGAGCCGCGCCCGAGGAACGTGAGCGCGCCGCTCCAGTTTCCGGACGCCGTCGCGACGTCGCGCCAGACGACTTCGCCCTTGGCGCGGTCGACCATCGCTGCGGCCAGCCTCGCGTCCCAGACCTGGTTGGACTCGTAGCTGGGCTCGAGACGCTCGACGCGGACGAGGAGGAACCACTCGCCTTCCTCGGGGGCCAACGGCAGCAGCTGCGCGGCCTCGACGGTGCGCGGATCGAGCAACTCGTCCGGTCGTTTTCCCTCGACGTGCGGATCGATCACTTCCGCCGGAGTCTCGCGCCACCGGTCGGCGCCGATCGCGCGGTATCCGCGGTCGCGCAGCAGGCGCACCATCGCTTCCTGCGCGTGAGCGGACACGCGGACCCGCTCGAGCGGATCCGGCCGCCCGTCGAGCACCGGAAGCACGACGATGGTCCCGACCTCCATCGGTCGCAGGGAAGGATCGATCGCGAGCGGCACCCGCTCGGCGCGGCACGCGGACAGGACTACCGCCAGCGCGAGAGGCGCCAGAGAGGCGGCGAGGGTGAAGCGCTTCATCGCGGGCACGGTAGGCACCGCCTGCGCGCCAAGCAAACGGCTCCGCAACCCCGCCGGGACGCAGCGAAGTCCGGACGGGCGACGCGCACCGCAGGCGCTGGAAGGTGGCCGGGACGTGGGTTACAACCGGCGCCCATGCGCACCTTCGTCCCCACGTTGATCGCGGCCGCCCTGCTCGCGGCCCCCGCCGCCGCCGGCGCGCACACCGGCAGCGCGCTCGACGCCGACGGCTGCCACACCGACCACCGCGACGGGACGTACCACTGCCACCGCGGGGCCGCGGCCGGCTATACGTTCCCGAACCGGGCCGCCATGCAGGAGGCGGTTCGCACGGGAAACTTCCCCGAGAAGACGGTCGACGAGGAAGGCTTTTTCTCGCGGCTGTGGCCGTGGGGGAAAAAGCACGAGCAGGCCGAGGAAGCCCCCGAAGAGAACGCCGGGAGCGGCGAGGCGGACTCCGCCGGCGGTGCCGCTGCCCCCGTGTCCCCCGAGCAGAGCGAGCGTCAGGAGAAGCTGACCGTGCTGCGCGGCTGGTACGAGATGGGACTGATCTCCAGGGAAGACTACGAGGCCAGGCGCAAGGCCCTCCTCGACGAGCTCTGAACGGATGGCGGTCCTGCGTTTTCCCGAGGGGTTCCTCTGGGGTTCGGCCACGGCGTCGTACCAGATCGAAGGTTCTCCCCTGGCCGACGGCGCGGGGGCCAGCATCTGGCACACCTTCAGTCACACGCCGGGCACGATCGCCGGCGACGACCATGGCGACGTCGCCTGCGACCATTACCGCCGCTGGCGCGAGGACGTCGCGCTGATGCGGGAGCTCGGCCTGCGCGCCTACCGGTTCAGCATCGCGTGGCCGCGCGTCTTCCCTTCGGGCCGGGGCGCGGTCAATCCCGCCGGCCTCGCGTTCTACGACCGGCTCGTCGACGGCCTGCTGGAAGCCGGGATCGACCCGATGGTCACGCTCTACCATTGGGACCTCCCGCAGGCGCTGCAGGACGACGGCGGCTGGGGCTCGCCGGACATCGCCGAACGTTTCGCCGACTACGCCGCGACGGTGTTCGGCAAGCTCGGCGATCGCGTCCAGCGCTGGATCACCTTCAACGAACCCTGGGTCTTCCACTGGGTCGGCTCCGTGCTCGGGATCCACGCCCCGGGCAACCACGACATGGCAGCAGCGCTGCTCGGAGGTCACCACACGCTGCGCGCGCACGGCCTGGCCGTCCAGCGGTTCCGCGCGCTCGTGCCCGACGGGCAGATCGGCATCACGCTGAGCGTACAGGCGCACCTGCCCGCCAGCGACGACGCGCTCGACATCGAAGCCGCCGCGCGCGCGCGCGCGTTCCACAACGAATGGTTCGTCGACCCGATCGTGTTCGGCGACTACCCGACGGCGCTGCGCCAGCAGTTCGGTGAACTGCTGCCCGTCATCGACGAAGCCGATCGTGCGCTGTTCCAGCAGCCCATCGATTTCCTCGGGCTCAACTACTACACGCGCAACGTGCAGCGCCACGATCCGCTCGGATTCTTCGGCGCGGCCACCGAGCGGCCGCCCGGCGTCTACACGGCGATGGACTGGGAGATCTATCCCGCCGGGCTCTACCACGTGCTGCGGGAGTTCCACGCGCGTTATCGACTGCCGATCTTCGTGACCGAGAACGGCGCGGGCTTCGAGGACGAGAAGCCCGGCGCCGACGGTCGCGTCGACGACGCGGAACGGCTGCTCTACCTGCAGGGGCACCTCGAGATGTGCCACCGCGCGATCAGCGAGGGCGTCGACCTGCGCGGCTATCTCGTCTGGTCGCTGATGGACAACTTCGAGTGGGGATTCGGCTACGCGAAGCGCTTCGGCATCGTGCGTTGCGACTTCGCCACCCAGGCACGCACCCCGAAGCGGAGCGCGCTCTGGTACCGCCGCGTGATCGAGGAGAACGGCATTTGAGCGCGCCCGCCGCCACCGCCCGGCCGTGCCCGAGCCCGTGCGTGGGCGTATGCCGCCTTCGCCCCGGAGAGCGGGTCTGCGAAGGCTGCTTTCGCTCGATCGCGGAAATCGGCGAATGGAGCGCCGCGAACGACGAGCGCCGGCGGGAGATCTGCGCGGCGGCGCAGGCGCGACGTTCGGCGCCGCCGGGCGCCCCGACGGTCGACCGCGGCTGAAGCTGCGACTTTTTTGGGGAGCCGATCCCCATTAAGAAGCGCCCTGCGCCCCTCAAGGCTGGCGCCGGCCCGTTGACCCCGACTCCAACCACCCCCGACTCACGGATCGCGCCGAAGAAGCCGCGCGCCCTCAAGCGCCTGCCGGGCAGGCGTTCCAATCCGGCGCTCCCGGCGCTGTTCGTCGGCGGGGCGCTCACCCTGGCGGGGATCGCGTGGTCCGTGGCGACCGAGTCCACCGGCATCAGCGAAGAGCTGTCCCGTCGCGGCGCGGTGATCGCCGCCGCCATCCAGCGCGAAGCGGCGCATCGTGTCGAGATGCTCGACGCCCTCGGCTCCTACGTCGTGGTGAGCGGCGGCGGCGATCGCGCGGCCCTGCGCGGTTTCGTCACCGAACTCACGCGAAACCGCGTCGGGAGCGTTTCTCTCGACTGGGCGCCGCGCGTCACCAGCGACGCACGCAAGGCCTACGAGGAAGCGCAGTGGCTGCAAGGGCTTCCGGAATTCCGCGTCCACCGCGCGACGGGCGCGCTGCCGGCCTCGTCCGACTATTTCCCCCTGCATTTCGGCATCGGCGCCGGAGCCCGCGTCGACGGCATGGACCTGACGCCCGGCTCGGACCTCTCGGAACTCCCGACCGTCGCCGAGGCGTTCTCCGCTTCCCGCACGAGCCGGCGTCCGGTGGCCGCGTCGCCGGTGCAGGTCGTGCGTCCCGACGGCAGGCGGGCAATGGCGTTCTACGTCCAGGCGGTCTTCCCTTCCCGGACCGGCCCGCTGTCCGACGCCGGAAGAGAGCTGGTCGGGTACACGCTCGGCCTGTTCGACATCGACGCGATCGTCCGCGCGGCGCTCGCCGAGACCGACCGCTATGCGTTGTCGCTCGAGCTCCGCGACGATGGCGCGCCGTCGATGGCCGAGCCGCTGTTCGCGCAGCGCGCGGCGCGCGGCGAGGCCGAGGGCGCCAGGATGGCGCTGTGGGAACTCGTCGGAAACGCCGACCAGCAGAGCAGCGTGACCTTCGACATCGGCGGCAGGTCCTGGACGCTGCTGCTCACCGCCGGCCCGAGGCTCGTCGCGTCCCGGATCTCGTGGTCCCCCTGGATCGTCGCCGCCGCCGGGCTGCTCGCTTCGCTCTTCGGCGCGATCGTCGCGAACAGCTACAAGGAGCGAAGCGCCGGGCTCGCCGCCGTGCGGAGCCGGCTGGCCAGCGAACGGCGCGACTACCTCGAGAAAATCGGGCAGGTCAACGACGAACTGGACCGCGAGAAGCTCGACCGGCGGCGCACCGAGGAGAGCCTGTTCCGGGAGAAACAGCAGTTCCGCCTGATGTTCAACGCCGTCCCGGCGATGATTTGCTACAAGGACACGAAGAATCGTTTCCTGCTCGTGAACGAGGCCTTCGCGACCTCGATGGGCCGCACCGTCGAGGAAATGGAGGGCAAGCCGTGCTCGGAGATCATTCCCGGCAAGGCCTACGAGCTCTACCGCGACGACCTCGAGATCATCCAGTCCGGCAGGCCGAAACTGGGACTCGTCGAACAGGGCGTCGGGCCGAACGGCAGGACGGTCTGGACGCGAACCGACAAGCTGCCCGAGTACGACTCGATGGGCCGGGTCGTCGGCATCCTCGTGTTCTCCCAGGACATCACCGAGCACCGGCAGGCGGAAGCCGAGATCCGCCGGCTCAACGAGGAATTGGAACAGCGCGTCAGCGTCCGGACCGCCGAGTTGCGCGCGGCCAACCAGGAACTCGAATCCTTCGCGTACTCGGTCTCCCACGATCTCCGCACGCCTCTCAGGACGATCGACGGCTTCAGCAAGCTGCTGCTCGACGAACACGGCAGCGGGCTGCCGGCGAGCGGCCACGACTACCTGACGAGGCTCAGGAACGCGGCCCAGCGCATGGGGCACCTGATCGACGACCTGCTCAAGCTGACCCGCGTCAGCCGCGCCGAACTGCGGCGGGAGCAGGTCGACCTGAGCGCGCTGGCGAGGCAGTGCGTCGAGGACCTCCGGCGGGCCTTTCCGGGCCGGCGCGTGGACGTCGTGATCGAGGCGACGCCGTTCGCCAAGGGCGATCCGGTGCTGCTATCGACGGTCGTCCAGAACCTCGTCGGCAACGCCTGGAAGTTCACGGGGAACTCGCCGGAGGCCCGAATCGAATTCGGCTCCCGGACGATCGACGGCGACCGCACCGCCTACTACGTTCGCGACAACGGCGTCGGGTTTGATATGGTCTACGCCGACAAGCTGTTCGGGGCCTTCCAGCGCCTCCACAGCCAGGAAGAGTTCGAGGGGTCCGGGATCGGGCTGGCGACGGTGCAGTTGATCATCCGGCGCCACGCGGGCGAGGTCTGGGCGGACAGCGCGCCCGACCAGGGAACCACGTTCTTCTTCACGCTCGCCGGCTGATCGGCGAGAAACGGCCGGGACCGGAGCAGGACCGGGAAAGAGAGGGCAAGATGGCCGAGCGAATCATTCTCCTTGTCGAAGACAATCCCGACGACGCGATCCTCACGCGTCGCGCGCTCGAGAAGAGCGACGTCTCCCACCGCGTCGAGGTCGCCCGCGACGGGCTCGAGGCCCTCGACTACCTGTTCGCGCTCGGAACCCATGCGGACCGGAAGGCCAGCGACATGCCGGCGCTCATCCTGCTCGACCTCAAGCTGCCGAAAGTCGACGGCCTCGAGGTGCTCCGGCGCCTGCGCGCCGACCGCCTCACGAAGCTGATCCCGGTCATCGTGCTTTCGTCGTCGGACGAGCCCGCCGACGTGATCGAGAGCTACGGACTCGGAGCCAACAGCTACATTCGCAAACCCGTGGATTTCGCGGAATTCACGGAAACCGTGCGCGCGCTCGCGCACTACTGGCTGCGGCTCAACGAGCCGCCCCCCTCCGAGCCGGCCTGACGACGTCCTTTTCCCGGACCCATGCGATCTCTCGAGATCGCATGGTCGAGGCGTCGCGCCGTCCGCGGGCTAGCGGAAACGGAACGCAGCGGCGAGGACGCGCGTGAGGAACTCGACCGCTTCCTCCACCTCGGTCGACTGTCGCGACAACAGAACCACCACGATCTCGACGGAAGACGCGCGCAGGACGGCTGTCGCGTAGTCGGCGTCGACCGGATCCATCATCCCGCGCGACGCGAACGCATCGATGTCGCTCCTCACGGCGGCGTACACCGGCTTCAGCGCCTTGTCGTCGAGCAGGGAACGAAGGTGCGGCAGGTTGCGCCGCAGCAACCGCGCCGTGGTGGCGTCCGCCACGATGGACGTGAAGAGCCGCCGGCACGCCGTCCGCAGGTAGTCTTCCGCGCCCTGGGCTTTCGTCCGGATCTCGGCGAGGGCGCGGACCATGCGGCCGGCCGCCGCCGCGACCAGTTCGTCGCGCAGCGCGTCCTTGTCCCGGTAATAGTTGTAGAACGTGCTCGGGGTCATGCCGGCGCGATGGACGACGTCACTGACGGTCGTGTTCTCGAAGCCGGCCTCGGTGAAAGCCTCGACGGCGGCCTTCAGCAGCCGGTCGCGTTTTTCCGCCCGATTTTGCTCGTGTTTGCTCGCCACCTCAGCCCCATTGCCCCGCCCGCCGAACGCTCGTTTTCCCCACTCCGCCGGAATCCTAGCCGCATACCGGGAACGTGACGAGCAGGATCGAGATTTTCTTGTGCGCCGAAAACCGGCCGCCTTGACTGGCACGGGTCATGACAATAATGTCACCGACTGACGTGGATGTCACCCCGATCACTTCCGCACCGGCCCGAAGCCGGGTGCAGACCCGCCAGCGCCTGATTCACGCGGCGACCCGCCTGTTCGCCGAGCGCGGGCTGCACGGCGTCACGAGCCACGACATCGCGCGCGCGGCCGGCGTGGCTTCGGGCACCTTCTACCTTCATTTCCGCGACAAGACCGACGTCTACCGTCACATCGTCTTCCGGGCGATCGAGGAGTTGGTCGTCGCCGTGCAGGAAGCCGTCGGCGAAGCGCCCTCGGTCCTCGGGCTTCGCGCCCGCGCGGAGGCCATCGTCTCGTTCGCCGAGCGCAACCGCGACATCGTCCGCATCCTCTTCAGCACCGACTCCGAGACGGCCTCGGTCGAAGCCGACGTGTTGACCCAGCTGGCCGGTGGCCTCGAGGCCCGCCTTCGTCGCGAACGCGACGAAGGCCGGTTTCCCGCCGACCTCGACCCCTCGGTCTGCGCTCGCGCGCACGTCGGCATGAGCGCGCACCTGATCGACTGGTGGACGCAGGACCCCTCGCGCGCTTCGCGCGAAGACGTGATCGAAACCCTCGTGCGGCTTCGCTTCGCGGGCCCCGACCCGGCTGCCGCGAGCGACGGCTCCGGCGGGCGGCAGGCACCGGAGCGGCGAACCGGACGACAGCGCGACGGCGCCGATTAGCAGCAGGCGCAGCCGCGCCGACCGGGAGGAACCCGATGTCCGACATCACCCACGACCCGATCTACAACACGGTCGGCCGCGACGATTTCCAGGCCCTGCTCGACGTGCACCGCTACGGCGAACGCACCGATGCGTTCGACGGGATCATCTCGGCGACCCACGACCACTTCTGGGACCCCGTCGATCCGGCCTACATCGACTTCGCGACCGAACCGATGAACCTCGACGAGGAAACCGTCATGCCGATGGACTTCCCGATCGAGCTCAACTGCGCGGTGGCCGATCGCCTCGACGAGGGCCAGAAGATCCGGCTCGCGAACGAGGTCTCGCGCTGGACGCTGTCGAGCCTGCTTCACGGCGAACAAGGCGCCCTGTCGCTGTCCGCCAGCCTCTGCCACATCCTGCGCGACCCCGGCGCGCTCGAATACGCCACCAACCAGGCCCGCGAGGAAGCGCGGCACGTCACGGCCTTCAGCCTGTACATCCGGAGGCGTTTCGGCACGCCCTACCCGTGCGGCCAGACGCTCGGCGACCTGCTCGGCGAACTGGTTCATGCGCCGGAGGTCTACAAGAAGCTCGTCGGAATGCAGATGCTCGTCGAAGGCCTTGCGATGGGCGCCTTCGCGACGCTGCACACGAAGACGCGCGACCCCCTGCTGCGTCGCATGGTGCAGCTCGTGATGACCGACGAGGCGTTCCACCACCGCTTCGGCAAGATCTGGGCCGACCGGACCGTGCCGCAACTCGACGAGCGGGAGCACGAGAAAGTCGAGCAGTGGGCGGCCGACTGCTTCGGGAAGATCTTCTTCAATCTCGTCAACGCCGAGCAAAAGCAGGTCATCTACGGCCAGTTCGGGCTCGACTGGCAGTGGGTGCGAGGCGCCGTCCAGGAGGCGTTCACGGACACCGACCGCCGTCGCCTCCTGCGCGAGAACACGAACATCTTCCGCGTCCTGATCAAGACCCTGCTGAACGCCGGCATCATCACCGACCGCACCAGGCACGTGTACGCGATGTGGGTCGACATGGACGAGTTGAAGACCGAGGGCGACTCGATGGTCGGCGACTCGATCGCCGAGGAAGGCATCGCGAACCTGCGCGAGATCAACCGCAGCCGGAAACCGATCGGGCGTGCGCTGCAGCAGCGCGTCGCCGTCAATCCCTCCGGACGCCCGGCGTGACGACGGCCTCGGCGGCTTCCTCCAGCCGATCGAGGAAGCCGCCGGCGTCCCCGTAGTCGTCGACGACGCGGGCGCCGCGCGCCCTCAACCCCTTGGCCCGTTCGCCGTCGCCGATCCCGACGAATCCCGCGCCGACCTCGCTCGCCGCCGCCAGATCCCAAGGCTGGTCGCCGACGTAGACCACGCGTTCGAAGCCGCGACTGCCGTAGTGCCCGGACGCGAGCCGGATGGCGGCGCCGAGCACATCCGGGCGACGCACCCCCTCCTCGGCGCATGCCGCCACCGGCGGCGGCTGGATTCGCGCGCTCTCCAGCTTCAACGACGCCGCGCGTCTCCAGTTCCCGGTCGCCAGCGCCACGCTCCAGCCGCGACGGGCGACCTGCCCCATCACTTCCGCCGCGCCCGGAACCGCGCGGTACGCGGAGCGGCGGGCGCGTATCTCGCGCTCGAGGCGCGCCAGGTACGCATGGCGGAACGCGGCGATCTCGTGGTCTTCCGGGGCGCGGCCGAGAGCGCGCTCCGCCGCCTCGATCGCGATCCCGGCATCGGTCGACTCGGCGTAGCCTTCGAGTCTCCGCTCGAAGCCGGCAGCGCCGAACGTTTCCTCGAACGCCGAGAAGAAACAGTGCGTGCCGAGCCCGTCGCCGAGCGTGAGCGTGCCGTCGATGTCGAAGACGACGAGCTTCACGACCGGATCTTCCACGGGGACGAAGCGCACGGGAACGCGGCGGCGGTGGGTTCGTGGGATTTCATCACCCTTCCGTCGGAGAACCGGCGCGGCAGTCGACCTCGCGCCACTCGGCGACGCGCACCACGTCGCGACCGCCGCTACGCGTGAAACGCCCTCCGGCTGCGATGCGGCCGTCGTCGGATCGCGCGAGCGCCGACACGGGACCCAGCAAGCCCTCGGCCATGGCGGACCACTGGCCGTCGTGCCAGCGTGCGACGCGCGGCGCGAGAACGCCGCCGATCGTCGCGAAGTCGCCTGCCGCGACGAGGCCGTCCCCGTCGGCGACGAGCGCCGCGACACGCGCGGACGCGCCGCCGTCTCCGAGCACGCTCCAGGACGCGCCGTCGAATCTCGCGACGTTCGGCAGGACGCTCCCGGAACCGGACGTGAGGAACTCGCCGCCGGCCACGAGCGAGACACCGAGCATGGCCAGGGCGTGCACACGACCGGCGATCCCCGCGCCGACAGGCTGCCAGGCCGAACCGTCCCAGCGCGCGACGCCGGGCGCCTCCACCCCACCGGCACGACGGAAATCGCCTCCCGCGTACACCAGCCCCTCCACCGCGAGCAGGGTGCGGACGACGCCGTCGACGCCGGAGCCGAGCGCAGACCACTTCGCTCCATCCCATCGGGCGACGTGCAGCGCGGGTAGGCCACCGGCCGTCGTGAAGTCGCCGGCGGCGACCAATGTCCCTCCGACCATCGCCAGCGCGCGGACCGAGGAGTTCAGGCCCTCGCCGAGCGGCGTCCATTGCACGCCGTCCCAACGGGATACGTGCGCGAGCGCGCGTGCGCCGCTGCGGCGGAACTCTCCTCCCGCGAAGATGTCGCCGCCCTTGCCCGCGCGCGCGAGCGCCAGGACGCGCCCGTCGAAACCGTCGCCGAGCGGGGTCCACCGCGTCCCGTCCCAGCGCGCGACGCGCTCCGTGCGTGCGTCGCCGGAAACGAGGAAATCCCCGCCCGCGACGAACCCGCCGTCGACGGCCAGCAGGGCTTCGACCACCGCTCCGCCGCGAATCCCCTCGCCCGCCAGTCCCCCCGCCATCGGCGACCAGCGCCAGCGCGGATCCTCCACGAGTCGACGGCAGTCGGCCGTGCAGCACTCGCCCCCGTCACACGCCTCCCCGGCGTCGACGCGCCCGTCGCCGCAACCGGACGAGGGCGGTTCGATCCCGCGGTCGACCGCGGCGTGGCCGGCGTCCCTGGCCAGCGCCGAGGCCGGCCAGGCCGGATCGAATCTCGAGAGCGGTTCCCCTTGCGGCACCGGCAGCAGCGGATCCGGCGCGACACCGTCGGGCGGCGCGAGCGGATCGCCGGGGAGCGGGCCGGCCGGCGGTGCCGGCGGCCCGGGAACGTCGGGGCCGTCCGGCGAGGCGGGCCTCAGGCCCGGGTCGTCCGGCACCTCGCGCATGCAGAAGACGTCGCAGCCGTCGCCCGCCACCGCGTTTCCGTCGTCGCACTGCTCGAGTCCAGAGTTGTTCACGACGCCGTCGCCGCAGCGCTCGGTCACGCACTTCGGGCTGCAACCGTCGCCGGCGACCGAGTTGCCGTCGTCGCACTGCTCGCGTCCCGCGTTGTTGACGACACCATCGCCGCAGCGCTCGAGCACGCAGTCCGGCCGGCAGCCGTCGGCGAGCGCGCTGTTGCCGTCGTCGCACTCCTCCTTTCCCGCGTTGTTGACGATCCCGTCGCCGCAGCGCTCGACGACGCATCCGGCGTTGCAACCATCACCGGCGACCACGTTGCCGTCGTCGCACTGCTCGCGACCGGAGTCGTTCACGACACCGTCGCCACAGCGTTCCTTCACGCAGGCGGGCGTGCACCCATCCCCGGCAACCGGGTTGCCGTCGTCGCACTGCTCCTTGCCTGCGTTGTTGACGATCCCGTCCCCGCAGCGCTCGAGCGCGCACCGCGCGTTGCAACCGTCGCCGGGAACGACGTTGCCGTCGTCGCATTGCTCCTTGCCGGCGTCATTCACCAGCCCGTCGCCGCAGCGCTCGAGCCGGCAATCGGCATCGCAACCGTCGCCGGCGACGGCGCCGCCGTCGTCGCACTCCTCCCCGTTGTCCACCTGTCCGTTCCCGCAGGCCTCGATGCGGCAGTTCGCGCTGCAGCCGTCGCGGTCCCTGCGGTTGCCGTCGTCGCAGCCCTCGCCCTCCTGGAGGACTCCGTTGCCGCACGCTTCCTTGATGCACGCGGCATCGCAGCCGTCGCCGGCGGTCGTGTTGCCGTCGTCGCACTCCTCCTTGCCCTGCACGATCGCGTTGCCGCAGACCTCGAGGCGGCACTTCGCGTCGCAGCCGTCGCCGGCCGTCCGGTTGCCGTCGTCGCACTCCTCGCCGGCCTGCGGGTAGCCGTTGCCGCAGATCTCCTTGTGGCAGGACGGGTCGCAGCGGTCGCCGGCCGCGGTGTTGCCGTCGTCGCATTCCTCGCCGGCCTGCAGGATGCGGTTGCCGCAGACCTCGAGGCGGCACTTCGCGTCGCAGCCGTCGCCGGTCGCGCTGTTGCCGTCGTCGCACTCTTCCCTGGCCTGCTTCGCGCCGTTGCCGCAGGCCTCGCGACGGCAATCCGCGTCGCAACCGTCGCCGCCGCGCGTGTTGCCGTCGTCGCACTCCTCGGCTCCCTGCTTCTTCCCGTCCCCGCACCGCTCCAGCTTGCACTTGGCGGTGCAACCGTCGCCGGAGGCCGTGTTGCCGTCGTCGCACTCCTCGTTGTCCTGCACGACGCCGTTCCCGCACCTCTCCCGACGGCACGAGGCGTCGCAGCCGTCTCCTTCGCGCACGTTGCCGTCGTCGCACTCCTCCTTTCCCTGAACGATCGCGTTGCCGCAGGCCTCGAGCCGGCACGCGGCGTCGCAACCGTCGCCATCGCGCAGGTTCCCGTCGTCGCACTGCTCGCCGGTGCCGATGACGCCGTCGCCGCACGGCTCGCGTCGGCAGCGCGCGTCGCAGCCGTCGCCGGACTCGAGGTTGCCGTCGTCGCATTCCTCGCCGCTCTGCAGCACGCCGTTGCCGCAGATCTCGCGCAGGCAGACCGGATCACAGCCGTCCTCGCCGACGACGTTCCCGTCGTCGCACTCCTCGCCGCTCTGCACGACCCCGTTGCCGCAGGCCTCCGTCCGGCATCCGCGGTCGCATCCGTCCCCGGAGATGCTGTTGCCGTCGTCGCACTCCTCGCCCGACTGCAGCTCGCCGTTGCCGCACCAGGTCAGCAGCGCCTCGAACGCGCCGATGTCGCAGAGCACGACGCCGTTACCGTCGCCGTCGACATCGCGCGGCAGGCCGCGCTGGTCGGTCTTCGGGCACGCCCCGTCATCGCCGGCGTCGATCGCGGGGCTGCCCACGTTCAGCGCGTGCGTGGGCGTGCCTCCACCGTTGACCTGCAGGCGTCCGAGCCCGAGCTCGCGGCCGGGGCGAAGGTCGCCGTCGGAGGCGAGCCGGCAGGAGCCGTCGTCGTCGATGTTGTGGCCCAGCGAGACGATCGCCCCGATGCAGTTCCCGCCCTTCTTGTTCTCGGCGACGATCGTGTTGCGCAGCCGCACGGCCCCGCCGAGGTTGAAGATCCCGGCCGCGTCCGCACCGACCCGATTGTCCGTGATCGTGCAGTTCGAGACCTCGATCGTCGCGATGCGCTTCTTGCCGGCGGTCGTCTCGGTCGCGTTGTAGATCCCGCCGCCGCTCAACTCGCCGAAGTTGCCGCTGATCGTCACGTTGACGAGCGTGGCTTCGCCGCTGTTGTAGAGGCCCCCCGCCAGCGATCCGCGGTTCTTCGTGATCGTGCTGTTCTTCAGCACGAGGCGCCCGATGTTGTAGACGCCACCGGCGAGGTCGCCGACGCTCGATTCGACCACGACGCCGTCGAGCTCGAGCTCGGCCGCGTTGACGATCGCGCCCCCGCGCTCCTCGCTGCGGCCACGCGTGATCGTCAGGTTCGCGATGCGGACCTTCGGGGCCGGCTCCCGCACCGGCAGGTTGAAGACCCGCGACGCGTCCTCGCCCGAGATCGTCGTCGTCGCCGCCCCGGGGCCTTCGATCGTGACCGCCCTCGGGATCTGCAGCTCTCCGCCGGTCAGGCGGATCACGCCGGCGACCTCGATGCGGATCACGTCGCCGGTGCCGGCGCGCTGCAGCGCCTCGCGCAGTGTCCCGGGTCCGCGATCGTCCAGCCGAGTGACGCGCACCTCGCCGGCTTCGGCCCGGCCGGCGGACGGCCATCCGGCCGGCGACGCCAGCGCGACGACAGCGAACAGCAGGCCGCCCAGCGGCCACCGTCGGCGAACGGCCGTCCGCCCGGCCGACGACGGACCACGCCCGCGCCGAGCCGACCGCTCTTCAAACCCTTTCACGACCATGCCCGCAGGAACAGGAAGATCAGCACTCCGGTGACGGAGACGTAGAGCCACAGCGGCAACGTGCGGCGCGCGATGCGCTTGTGGTCGACGAACCGGCCGCGCGCCGCGTGCGCGAGCGTGTAGAGGATCATCGGCAGCGCGACCGCCGTGACGACGACGTGGGAGATCAGGATCGCGAAGTACACCGGGCGGACGAGGCCCTCGCCGCGGAACGGCGTGTCGCCGGCGGTCTGGTGGTGCACGACGTACCCGACCAGGAACACCGCGGAACAGGCGAGCGCGGCCAGCATGCAGGCGATGTGGCGGTTGCGCCGGCCCGCGCGGATCGACCGGTAGCCGGCCACGAGAAAGCCCGTGCACGCGAGGTTGGCCGCGGCGTTGAGCGCCGGGAGCGCCGACCCGGCGCCGCCGGCCGGCTCGACCTCGCGTCCGTAGAGGATCCACAGCAGGAAGCCGAAGACGGCGACGCTGACCGTCGCGACGCCCGCGCCGACAAAGCGATCGTTCGTCATGATCCGCCTCCGGCCGGGCCGGTCGCGTGTCGGCAAGCCGCGGACGAGCCGCAGGGCGTCAGCGCGAGGTCCACGACGACAGGCGCCCGTCGATGGAGTAGTCGCCCGGTCCCGTGAAACTCAGGACGAAGAACGGAAGCGCGAAGAGCATGTACAGCTCCCGCACCGACCACGCGGTGCCAAGCGGCAGGGCCAGCGCCTGGATCAACATCGCCACCAGCGGCGGAACGGCCGTGAAGCGCGTGAACACGCCGAGCATCACCAGGATCGTGCACAGGCATTCCGAGAAGAGAGTCAGAAACCAGCCGAGCTCGCCACCGAAGCTGAAGGACGAGCCGGCGCGGCTGGCATTCACCGAAACCATGTCCGCCCAGGCCCTCGAGCGCCCCAGGATCAGAAGCGTCCCGCCGAACACCCGCAGCATCAGCAAGCCGACCGATACCTGGTGCCGATCCATCCGGCGTCCCAGCATATCCGCCCCCGCCGACGTTGAGAAGCACGCGCGCGCATTTGTGATGTTCGGACCGCCTTGCCAGATTGCCTCGGCGTTCGAGCCGCCGGCTCAGGACCGGCGCCGATTCGAACACCCACCGCCACCGCGAGGAGACCGCCCGATGCACTTCGAGTATTCCGGAAAGACCCGTGACCTCATGGCCCGCCTCGAAGCCTTCATGGCCGAGCACATCTACCCGAACGAGGACGCGGTGGCCGAGCAGATCGACGCGGGGGCGACGCGCTGGAAGCCCATCCCGCTGATCGAGGACCTGAAGCCGAAGGCCCGCGCGGCGGGCCTCTGGAACCTTTTCCTCCCCGAGAGCCAGTACGGTGCGGGCCTGACGAACCTCGAGTACGCTCCGCTGTGCGAGATCATGGGCCGCTCGTTCTTCGCTGCCGAGGTGTTCAACTGTTCGGCGCCGGACACCGGCAACATGGAAGTGCTGGTGCGCTACGCCACGCCCGAGCAGCGCAAGCAGTGGCTCGACCCGCTGCTTGCCGGCGAGATCCGCTCGGCGTTCGCGATGACCGAGCCGGCCGTCGC
>CAYYZO010000063.1:2612-22453 GCA_964476185.1 uncultured Myxococcales bacterium | reverse complement strand
GGAGCCTGTCGGTCCACAACCCGGCCACCCCGTGATCCACGCAGCCTGAAGCCGCCCTGCGGTTTCAGCGAAAGGCCCGGATGCCTGACCAGCATCCGGGCCTTTCTTTTGGGGACGCGGCGCGCGGCGCGACTCCCGGCCGGGGCGCGCCTCGATCAGGCGAGGAAACGAAGAAGGATCCAGGTCGGCACGCCGACGTAGAACAGCAGGCGCTGCGCGATCTCGAGCACCTGGCGCGAGGTCGCGGCCCAGGCCGGTGCGAATGCCGCCACGGCGAATGCCACCGGCTCGATGACCGCGCGAATGCCCGCGGCGAGCACGAGCATCCCGAGTCCCCACGACACCCACCACAGCGCGAACCCGGTCAGCCACGCCTTCAGTCCGAACGTGTAGTACTCGCCGAACGTGCCGCCGTACGTGATGAACTGGTGGAGCCGGAACGCCGGGATCGTCGGCACGAGCGAATACACGCCGAACTTGACCAGGGGATTCTCGAGCCAGTTGGCGGGATGCGCGATTCGGGCCTGGACGTAGCGGACGACGGGATGGCCGATTCCGCGGCGCAGGTCCGCGTCAGCCCCCTGCGTGGCCAGCGTCTCGCAAAGCGTCGCGGGATCCGCGATCGCGAGCCCAAGCGAGAAGCGCCGTCCCGAGCGCAGGCGCAGCCACAACCCCGGCCGCGGCGCCGGGAGCCACCACGGCTCGAGCGCGGCGATCGCGCTCGCGGGGATCTCGGTGACCCGCTCGTGCTGCTCGAGCACGAGCGTGCCGTCCGCGATCCTCATCTTCGCCGCGAACGCACGCGCCAGGAACCAGGCCGCCAGTTCGGGGGCGAGGAAGAAGCCCCCGAACAGGCGCATCTGCCGGAACGGGTTGTTCGGCGGGTAGTCCGAGAACAGGAACAAGCCGAGCGTGAAGAGCAGGCTGCCGCGCGCGACGATGCGCAGCAGCGCGGCAGCCGCGCGCCACGCCGGCGGGAACGCGACGACTTCGACTTCCTTCCCTTTCGGCAGCGCGGTGTTCATTCCACGGTCACGCTCTTCGCGAGGTTGCGAGGCTGGTCGACGTCGGTGCCGCGCTCGACGGCGACGTGGTACGCGAGCAGCTGCAGCGGCACCGTCAGCAGCGCCGGCATGAACAGGCTTTCGGTGCGCGGGACCGGGACGACCCACTCCGCGATCCGCTCGAGGTTCGCGTCGGCGTCGTCGGTGACGGCGAGGATGCGGCCGCCGCGCGACTCGACTTCCATCAGGTTGCTGAGCGTCTTCTCGTAGACCTCGTCCTTCGGCACGAGGACGACGACGGGCATCGTGTCGTCGATCAGCGCGATCGGCCCGTGCTTCATCTCGCCGGACGGGTAGCCCTCGGCGTGGATGTACGAGATCTCCTTGAGCTTGAGCGCGCCCTCGAGCGCGACCGGGTAGTTCACGCCGCGGCCGAGGTAGAGCATGTCGGTCGACTGCGCGAGCTGGCGCGCGATCTTCGCGATCGCGTCCTCCTGCTTGAGCGCCGTTTCCATGAGCAACGGCATCTCGACGAGCGCCTGCACGTAGCGCGCCTCGTCGGCCGCCGCTAGCGAGCCGCGCCGGCGGCCGATCCACACCGCGAACAGGAACAGCGCGGCGAGCTGCGTCGTGAAAGCCTTGGTGCTCGCGACGCTGATCTCCGGCCCGGCGTGGGTGTACAGCACGAAGTCGGCCTTGCGCGCGATCGAGGAGTCCACGACGTTGCAGATCGCGAGCACCTTGGCGCCGCGCTCGTGCGCGGCCTCGACGGCGGCGAGGGTGTCGGCGGTCTCTCCGGACTGCGACACGACGATCATCAGCATGCGGGAGTCCGCGACGGGGTCGCGGTAGCGGTACTCGCTGCCGTAGTCGACGTCGACGGGCAGGCGCGAGAGCCGCTCGATCGCGTAGCGGCCGATCAGCCCCGCGTGCCAGGCAGTCCCGCAGGCGACGATCGTGAGCCGCTCGATCCCGGCGAGATGCTGCTCGAGCCCGACCAGCTCGTCGAGGCAGACGGTCTGCGTGTCCTGGCAGAGCCGGCCCCGCAGCGTGTCCACGATGGCGACGGGCTGCTCGTGGATCTCCTTCAGCAGGAAATGCTTGTAGCCGCCTTTCTGCGCCGTGACCGCATCCCAAAGGATCCGGCGCGGCGCCCGCTCGACCGGAGAGCCGTCGAAGCGCGTGAGCACCACCGAGTCGGCGGTGACCTCGACCATCTCGCCGTCCTCGAGGAACAGCACGTCGCGCGTGTACTCGAGCAGCGCCGGGATGTCCGAGGCCACGAGGTTCTCGCCATCCCCGATGCCGACGACGACCGGAGTCGCGTTCTTCGCGGCGACGAGCCGCCCGGGTTCGCTCGAGGACAGCGTGACGATGGCGAACGAACCGCGCAGGCGCTCGATCGCCGCGCGCGTCGCCTCGACGAGCCCCTTGCCGCGCCGGCGCTCGGCCTCGATCAGGTGCCCGATGACCTCGGTGTCGGTGTCGGACTCGAGCGTGCAGCCCTCCGCGACCAGTTCCGCGCGCAGTTCGAGGAAGTTCTCGATGATCCCGTTGTGGATCACCACCACGTCCCCGGCCCGGTGCGGGTGCGCGTTGCGCTCCGAGGGGCGCCCGTGCGTGGCCCAGCGCGTGTGCCCGATGCCCGTCGTGCCGTGCATCGGGTTCGACGTGAGCAGCGCCTGCAGGTTGTCGAGCTTCCCGACCGCTCGACGCACGTCGATGTCGCCGTTGACGATCGCGAGCCCCGCGGAATCGTATCCGCGGTACTCGAGCTTGCGCAGGCCCGACACGAGCACGCCCTCGGCCTGCCGATGTCCGACGTATCCGACGATGCCGCACACGAGACCTTACCTCCGTCGCCTGGCTGCGCGCGGGGCCGCAGCGCCCTTCTTCCTGGCCGTCGCGGCGGAGCCGCCGGCGCCCGGGCCCTGGTTCTTCGGTCGCGCCGCCGCGGCCGGTTTCGCGGTCGGCCTGGCGGCCTTCGCCGCCGCCTTCTTCCCGGCCGGTTTCGCGGCCTTGCTCGCCGTCGGCGTCGCGGCCTTCGTCGCCGCCTTCCGGGCGGCCTGGCGCGCGCGGAAGGCCGCGACCCACCCTCCGCGACCGAGCTGCGGCTTCTGGTTGAACGCGAGCGAGCCCGGCTCGACGTCCTTCGTGATCGTCGAGCCGGCCGCGATGTACGCGTCCGCGCCGACCGTCACGGGCGCCACGAGCTGCGTGTCGCTGCCGATCTGCACGCGGTCGCCGATCACGGTGCGGTGCTTCGCGACGCCGTCGTAGTTGCAGGTGATCGTGCCGGCGCCGATGTTGGCGTCGACGCCGACGGTCGCGTCGCCGATGTACGCGAGGTGGTTCGCCTTCGATCGCGCGCCGACCGTGGCCTTCTTGACCTCGACGAAGTTGCCGATGTGCACGTCCTCGCCGAGGTCGGCCTCGGGCCGAAGGTGGGCGAACGGCCCCACGCGCGCGCCGCGGCCGATCCTCGCGCCGTCGGCGACCACGCCCCAGCGCAGCAACGCCCCGTCCCCGACCGAGGTGTCTCGCAGATGGGCCGAGCCCTCGATCGTGCACCCGCGCCCGATCCTCACGCGGCCTTCGAGCCGCACGTTCGGCCCGACCACCGTGTCGGCGCCGATCTCGGCGTCGACCGACAGCATCGCCGACGCCGGGTCGAGGAACGTGACCCCCGCGTCCATCGCGCGAGAGATCAGCCTCTCCTGCATCAGGTTCTCGATGCGCGCGAGGTCGGTGCGCGTGTTCACGCCGTGGCCCTCGTCGCCGTCCTCGAGCGTCACGCACGCGGCGGCGTCCTGGTCCGACGCGGCCTCGACGAGGTCGGTCAGGTAGTACTCGCCCTGCGCGTTGTCGCGCCCGAGCCGCGCGAGCTGGCGGAACAGGAACGTCGCCTGGAAGCAGTACGTGCCGGTGTTGATCTCCTGCACCTCGAGCTCGTCGTCGGAGGCGTCCGCATCCTCGACGATGCGCAGCCGTCCCTCGGTCTCGCCGCGGATCACCCGGCCATAGCCGGTCGGGTCCTCGACGAGCGCGCTGAGCACGGTCGCCTTCGCGCCGACGCGGCGGTGCAGCCGGACGAGCTCGCGGATGGTCCCGGTGCGAAGCAGCGGGACGTCGCCGCACAGCACGACGACGTCGCCGTCGAATCCCGCCAGCGCCTTCCGGGCCTGCAGCACGGCGTGGCCGGTGCCGAGCTGCTCGGCCTGCACGGCGATCGTCGCCCGACCGGCGACGGCCGCCGCGACGGCCTCGCGCTCGTGCCCGACGACGACCACCACCGGAGCGGCGGCCAGCGGCTCGACGGCCGAGAGCACGTGCGCGACGAGCGGCGCGCCGGCCACCTCGTGCAGCACCTTCGCGCGCGGCGACTTCATGCGCTTGCCCTGCCCGGCGGCCAGGACGATGGCCGCGAGCGGCCGTCGCGGCGCTCGCGAAGTCGGGGGCAGTGGCCGTGCCGCCTCGCGGGCGGACCGGGGGGAAGTCGTGGCGGTCTTCTTCGTCATCGGTTCTCGGGGGATTCGGGCTGGGATGGAACGGGGAACACCGTCGGGGTCACCGACGGGCGTTTCGCGGGCGCGATGGCGCGCTCCTTCTCGAGCGTCGGCGCAGGCGGACCGAACGTGGCGCTGGCATGGAACGCGTCGCGCGACGGCTTCCAGAGGACGAGCCCGCCGGAATCCTGCGCAAGGACGACCTCGCCGCCCGGCAGCAGCGCGATGCCTTCGGGCATGAACGCGGGAATCCTGACGCCTCCGCCGACATTGCCGGCCTCGTCGATCACGACCACGCGCTTCCACAGCGCGGACACGACGAGGAACTCGTGATGCACCGGATCCCAGGTCACCGCCGACAGCGGCGCGCTGTCCACCGGGATGGAGCGCACCACGCGGGCCGTCTGGAACTTTTCCTTCGACGAGCGCAGCGCGACGGCCAGTTCGACGAGCACCGGGGGATCGAACTGGTTGACGGCCCAGAAGCGGCCGCCCTCGGGATGGCTCCCGTCGGGCACGAACGTGAGGCCTTCGATGCCGTCGCCGCCGCGGCGCAGGAAGTTCGGGTCGCCCTGGAAAGCGCGGTCGATCGTGAAGCGGCGCAGGATGCGGAAGTCGTCGGGCCGCAACTCGAACAGGATCTCGTGGCTCTCGCGCACGACGTAGAGAAGACCGGTCGACGGATCGACGGTGACCGACTCGAGGTCTCCGCCGAAATGAAACTGGCGAAGCAGCTTGCCGTCGAGCCCGACCTCGCCGATGTCCCCTTCGTCGCCGACGACGAACAGGGTGCGGCGTCCCGGATGGTAGACGACGTCCGACGGTTCGGAGAACTCCGCGATCGGCCACTCCGTGGTCGGCCCCGCCGGCTCGCCGGCGCGCAACGCGATGATCAGGGGAGCCGCCGCGACGACGAGCGCGAGCGACGACCATCGCATCGCCGGTCGGCGCATGCGGCCGGCAACCGACATCACGGGAGTTTCCTCGCGACGACGGTTGCGCGCATTCGTGCGGTGTCCGAGGATGCGAACAAGCTGCGATTTATACGCCATGAGCACACGCCGTACCAATTTCGCGCCTGCCCGGTGGATCCCGCTCGTCGCAGCCGCCCTCGTCGTTTCGGGCTCCACGGCCGCGTCGCCCGCAGGCAGCGCCGGGGCTCGCGCCTCCGGGCACGACGCAGCGCGCAGCGGACCGGCGACCGCGATCGACGCCATGGCCGGCGCCGCGCAGATCGTCGTCTACAAGTCGAAGCGCACCCTGGCGCTCTATCGGGGCGGGATCTTCGAGAAAGAGTACCGCGTCGTCCTCGGACTGCAGCCCGACGGCCGCAAGCGACACGAGCATGACGCGCGCACGCCGGAAGGTCGCTACCGCATCGTCGCCAGCCGGCCGCACGAGCGCTGGCAGCGCTTCCTCGCGCTCGACTACCCGAACGCCGACGACCGGAAATCTTACGCCGCGGAGGTCCGCGCCGGAACGATTCCGGACGAGGAAGGCGCACCGTTCGGGATCGGGGGAGCGATCGGGATCCACGGCAGCGACCGCGAGGACGACCAGGCCGCCGGCAAGGACTGGACCAAGGGCTGCATCGCGATGTCGGCCGCCGACGTCGAGGAACTGGTCGAGGCCGTCCCGGTCGGGACGACCGTCTGGATCGTGAAGTGACGGGACCGGATCGTCGCCGTCAGGCGGCAGGAGCGGTGCGCACGATGCGCCGCAGCACTTCGTCGATCTCGCCGGCGTACCGCTCGACTTCGTCGGCGATCGCGACATCGGAGTCGTCGCCGTCCGGGCCGCGTCGTTCCCCGCCGTCGTTGCGGCCGTCGAGATCGTCCATGCAGACGAACTCGGCTTCGCCGGCCTGGTCCCAGTCGATCAGGGTGTCGGCGACTTCGCCGCGATCGCAGACGACGACGGCCGCCCCGTCCAGGAGCTCGGGCCGTCGCGCGAGATCGGGACAGACCGCCGCGGCCCCCTCGATGCCGACACCGCTCAGCGCGGAGCGCCCGGCGTCGCTCAGCCGGCCGGCGCCGCCGTCGACGCCGCCGACCCGGATCTCGAGCCGCTCGCTCCAGCCGGTACGGTCCGCGGCGCGGGACAGCAGGCTCCCGAGCGCGATGGCGCGGTCGGGGCTGGTTCCGCTCGCGACGAGCACGACTTTGCGAGTGTCGGTCACGGGGTGTCTTCCATCCTGAAACGAAAACGCCTCCTGCCGTCGTCCGGTCCATCCGCACGACGGCAGGAGGCGGGAAAAGAACGGATCAGCAGGCCTCGAACAGGGCGGCCATGCCCTGGCCGCCGCCGATGCACATCGTCACGATGCCGTACTTGCCGCCACGGCGGCGCAGTTCGTACAGCAGGTGCCCGGTCATGCGCGAGCCCGTCATCCCGTACGGGTGGCCGATCGCGATCGAGCCGCCGTTGGGGTTGATCTGCTCGTCGCTGATGCCGAGCTGGCGCTGGCAGTAGAGCAGTTGCGACGCGAAGGCCTCGTTCAGCTCTACGATGTCGATGTCGGACATCTTCAGGCCCGCGCGCTTGAGGAGCTTCGGCACGGCATAGACGGGACCGATGCCCATCTCCTCGGGGCGGCAGCCCGCCACGGCGAACCCGCGGTAGATGCCGAGCGGCTTGACGCCGATTTCCTTCGCGCGCTCGGCGGACATCAGGATCGTCGCGGACGCGCCGTCGCTGAGCTGGCTCGCGTTGCCGGCGGTGACGGTGCCGGTCGGACGGAACGACGGCGGGAGCGACGCGAGGCCCTCGAGCGTCGTGCTCGCGCGGTTGCACTCGTCGCGGTCGACGAGCTTGTCCTCCATCACCATGTTGCCGTCGTTGCCCTTCTTCGCCCACTGCACCTTCATCGGCGCGATCTCGTCACCGAACAGGCCCTTCTCCTGGGCCGCGGCGCAGCGCTGCTGGCTCCTCAGCGCGAACTTGTCCTGGTCCTCGCGCGAGATGTTGTAGCGCTCGGCGACGACCTCGGCGGTCTCGCCCATGCCCATGTAGACGCCGGGCCACGCATCGAAGACGCCCTGGCTGACGATGCCGTCGGCGTTCATCTTGCCCTGGCCCATCGTGATGCTCTCGACGCCGCCGCCGATCGCCGCGCTGGCGCCCTCGTTGATGATCTGGTGGGCGGCCATCGCGATGCCCTGCAGGCCCGACGAGCAGAAGCGGTTGACCGTGGTGGCCGCGACGGTCTCCGGCAGGCCGGCCCCGAGCACGGCCACGCGCGCGATGTTCATGCCCTGCGCGCCCTCCGGGAAGCCGCAGCCGAGGATGCAGTCCTCGATCTCCTTCGGGTCGAGCTGGGGGACCTGTTCGAGCGCGGCCTTGATGGCGTGGCTCGCCATTTCGTCCGGGCGCGTCGCGTTGAACGAACCGCGGTACGACTTGGCCAGGCCGGTGCGCTTGCTCGCGACGATGACGGCTTCTCGCATGAGGGGACTCCTTGGAATCAGGGGCTCGGAGAGGCTCGCGACGCGGCCTTCCCCGGCGACCGGACCCTAGCCGATGCAGCGTGGTTTCCAAACGCCCGGGACGCCGGGGCGCAGCGGGTCTCGTCCGTCGTCGAAGCGGCTCCGGACGCCGGCGCGCGGGTTCGAAACTCCGGACGCGACGGGGCGCGGCGACGATCCGGCCCGCGGGTCGCGTTCGCGCGTGCCGCGCCGCCGGGCGTCTCAGCGCCCGGGCGCTTCGTCGATCGAGTCGAGGAACGCCAGGTAGTCCGCGGCGCTGCGGTCCGGCGCCTCGATCATCGGCAGGTGGCCGATGCGGTCCATCACGATGACCGTGGAGTTCGGCAGCAGCCCGTGCAGCACGTCGGCGGTGCCGACGTGGATCGCGCGGTCCTCGCGGCCCCAGACGATCAGGCTCGGCGTCGCCAGGCCGCGGATCCTGTCCTCGAGCCGGTCGGGATCGGTGCGGATCTGCTCGAAGATCTTCCCCTCGAGCGCGAAGTTGCGGATGCGCTCGCGCGCCATCACGTCGAGCACCGCCCTCGGCACGTACGGCGGCTGCGACATCGCGAACGCATAGACCTGCGCGAACTCGTCCTCGCTGCGGGCCATCAGCGGGTTTCGCCCGGTCTGCCGGATCACCGCCTCGAGCTCGCTCGGCGGACCGCTCCAGACGCCGCCGGGATCGAGCAGCCAAAGGCTCGCGACCTCGTCCGGCCAGGCCGCCGCGTACGCGAGCGCGATGTGGCCGCCCATGGAGCTGCCGCCGAGGTGCGCGCGGCCGAGGCCCAGCGCGCGCGCGAACTCGTGCACCCGTTCGGCCTGCGCCCGCGCCGTGTAGTCGGCGTCCGGCAGGTGCGAGGACTCGCCGAAGCCGACGTGGTCGGGAATGATCACGCGATGCCGGCGCGTCAGGTAGCGCGCAACCCGCGTGAAGTTGTCCTTGTCCGCGCCGAAACCGTGCAGCAGCAGGACCGGTTCGCCCTCGCCGCCGTCGAGGTACACGTAGCGCAGCCCGCCCGGCAGCTCGATCTCCCGGCGCTCGAGTCCCGAGCGTTGCCGTTCGGCTGCCAGGGCCAGCCGCGTCGCGGTCTCGGGGGCGAGTTGGAAGAACGCGACGAGCGAGACGGCCGCCGCAAGGACGGCCAGGACGAGGACGCGAAGCAGTCGCATGGTGGCCGCAGGCTTAGCAGCCGCGCCGGGCCCTCACGAGGCTGTCGGAAGCCATCGTGTGACCGTTCCCACTCGCGAGCCCGCCGGGAGGGACGGGTTCCCGGCGGGCAGGCCGGCGCGGTCTCCCGAAGCGGGCGCAGACGCCGCGGCGCGGGGGGAATACCGCGTTGCCGGTGGACGGGAGTCGAGCCGGAGAACGGACCCGGCGCAGCACCGCGCGGCGCCTACAGCGAGAGCGGAACGAAGACGTCGAGCAGCAGGCCGAGCACGAAGAGGCCGCCGGCGCGGCGATTCAGCCGGAAGGCCCACGCCACGTACCAGAGCGGCCACAGCGGGTACCCCGGCGGCGGGCCGGGCGGAGGCGGCCGCCTCAGCGTCTCGAGCGTCTCGACGAGGCGGGGCCACGCCCCGAACACCAGCAGGCACCACGACGAGACGACGCCGGTCAGCGCGAGCGCCGCGACGAGCACGAAGAACAGCACCATCATCGCGCGCGTCCACGCGAGCGCGCGCTCCTTGCCGAGGATCACCGGCAGGGTGCGGATGCCCTTGGCGGCGTCCGAGTCGTGCTTGTCGACGTGCTTGCCGAACAGCACGGTCGTCACGAGCAGCGCGTACGGCAGGCTCGCCACGAACACCCACGGCGGCGCGTCGCCGGTCGTCGCGTAGTACGTGCCGCCGATCATCAGCGGCCCCCAGACCACCGCGACACCGGGCTCGCCGAGCCCGCGGTGCTTCAGTCGCAGCGGCGGCGCGACGTAGAACACGCTGATGAACAGTCCCGCCAGCGCGAAGCCGGCGACCGGCCAGCCGCGCACGGCGACGAGTTCGACCAGGATCCAGAGGTCGAGCAGGTTCGCGAAGAGGATCGCCGCGAGCAGCCCCTGCTTCGAGATCAGGCCCGACAGGATCGGGTGCGGGGCGTAGACCGTGCGGACGTAACCGTCGGTATCGACCCCGCCGACCACGTCGAAGTAGTCGTTGATCATGTTGTTCGCCGAGTGCGCGACGACGAGCCCCGCGAGCGCGAGCCCGAAACAGCCGGGACTCGCCCCCGGCGCCCCGACGGCGAGCAGCCCGCCGATCAGCCCGGAGAACAGCGTCATCGGGAACACGCTCGCGCGCAGGATCAGCAGCCAGCGCGAGACGGCGTCCATCTGCGCGCCTTCGGGAAGGTTCTGGGTCGCGAGCACCGCGCTCCAGTTGGAAACGAGCGACGTCCTGGCGGGCATGGCGCCGAGTCTCGCGGACCGACCGGCCCCGCGCAAGCCTTCGGCCGTGCGCGCGGCCGGCGGAAATCCGCGGATTTTTCCGTTCGATTCCCTCCCCCCGGCCCGATATACAGGCGCCGATGTCCGCACCGTTTGTGGTGTTCGTCAGCAGCCGCGGCGCGCTCGCCGCGCTGGCCGGCGTTCCTTCGGTCGAACGGCACGTCGAGGCCGGGCGCACGCTCGGGCTCGACGTCGTCGTCGTATTCCCTCCGGAGCGCCGCGCGCTCGGCGCGGAGGTCCGCGGCTTCGTGCATCCCGAAGCGGCCTGCATTCCGGCCGATCAGCTCGCCGGGCATCTGGCGCGACGTTTCGGCGACCCTTCGGCCGCGCCGGGCGAGGCCGACGCGAACGTGCTCGTCGTGGCGGCCGAGTGGTACCTGTCCCTGAGCGCGATCGCGGCGGTGCGAAACGCCGACGGCGACCGCGCGTTCGGTCGCGTCTGCGAACGCGGGTGCGTCTCGGTCCCGGTCGCCCGCATCTCGGCCGAGGAAGCCGTCGGCATCGCCGACCAACTCGGCACCACCTCGGCCGCCGCCGCGCTCGGCGCACTGCCCGACGCGTCGTCCCTCAGCATCGACCTCGAGCCCAACGGCGAACAGCGCCTGTCCGACAACGTGTCGATCGCGCACGCCGAGGACAAGCTGATCCAGAACCTGTTCGGACCGCCGCGCTTCCTGCCGTTGCTGCGCCTGCGCCCGACCCTGGCGCCGGTGCTCGCGCGCCGCTTCAACGACACGGCGATTGGGCCGGCCGCGATCTCGACGATCAAGCTCGCCGTCGGCCTGCTCGCGGCCTGGGTCCTCGGGGGCGGCACGTACGCGAACGGCCTGGCGGGCGCCGGGCTGTACTTCTTCGCGCGGCTGATCGGGGCGTCCGGCATCGTGCTCGCGCGCGCGAGCCTCGCCGACGGCGACGTCCGCGAGAAACTCGACCTCGCGGGGGACACGGTCCTGCACCTCGCGCTGCTCTGGAGCCTGGCCGGCGGCGCCGCGCGCGACGGCGGCGGCGTGCTGCTCGCCGCGATCGCCACCGTGGGACTGATGGTCAGCACCGGCATCGCCTACGTGTTCGTGCTGCGCCAGGCCCGGGACGCGCGAAAGCGGACCGGCACGAGCGCGCCGCAGGCCGGCTCGGCCGTCGACGAACTCGTCTCGCGCTTCGTGCAGCGTGACGGCGTCGCGTACGCGCTGCTGTTCGCCGCGGTCACGGGCACGCTCGACCTGTTCCTCTGGGCGGCTGCGCTGGCGAGCCACCTGTTCTGGATCCTGTGGCTGTTGCTGCGACCGCGCCGCGAAGACGGCGCGATGGCGCTCGGCCGCTCGGCCTGAGCGCGGATCGCCGATGAGCACCGACCCGACGTCCGCGGCCGTCTCGATCCGTCGCCTCCAGCGGCGCTTCGGCGCGACTCCCGTCCTGCGTTCCCTCGACCTCGACATCCGCCGCGGGGAATGCCTCGCGCTGTTCGGGCCGAACGGCGCCGGCAAGAGCACGCTGCTGCGCACGCTCGCGGGCTTGCTGCGAGCGGACGCCGGCGACGTCGAGGTGTTCGGACGGGCGCTGCCGGCCGACGCCGCACTCCGGCGGCGCATCGGCTACCTCGGCCACGACGCGTTCCTGTACCGCGACCTCGACGCCGCCGAGAACCTCACGTACTACGGCCGCCTGTTCGGCGTGCACGATCGGGGTCGCGCGACGGCGCTGCTGCGGGAAGTCGGCCTCGAGCGCTTCACGAGCCGTCGGGTCGGCACGTTCTCGCGCGGCATGCTGCAGCGGCTCGGCCTGGCGCGCGCGCTGCTGCACGAGCCCGACCTCCTGCTGCTCGACGAACCGCTGACCGGACTCGACCCCGAGGGCGCCGACGTGCTCTCGCGCATGCTGGCGCGCCTGCGCGAGGACGGCGTGACGGTGCTGATGGCCACGCACGACATCGCGCGCGCCCTCGAGTCGGCGACCCGCGCGGTGATCCTGCAGCGCGGGCGCGTCGGCTGGGACAGCGGCGACGGCGCGCCGCCGGACGCCGTGACGATGACCGTCCACTACACCGAGACCGTGATCGCCGGCTGACGGCCGCGCGGGGGGAAACGAACCGACGTGCTCGCCCTTCTCTGGAAAGACCTCGTGCTCGAGGCGCGTTCGCGCGAGACGCTGCCCGCGCTGTTCGTGCTCGGGGTGCTCGTGCTCGTCGTCTTCTCGTTCGCGCTCGCGCTGAAGCCCGACGAGGCCCAGCGCTTCGCGGGCGCGATCCTGTGGGTCGCGATCGTCTTCGCGTCGGTTCTCGCGCTCGGGCGTACGTTCCTCGTCGAGCGCGAGAATTCCTGCATCGAGGGGCTGCTGACGTCCCCGCTCGACCGCGGCTCGATCTTCCTCGCCAAGCTCGGCGTGAACCTGATCCTGCTCGTCGCGTTCGAGGCGCTGTTGCTGCCGGTGTTCGCGCTGCTGTTCGACGTCTCGCTGCTCGCGAACGTGCCCGGCCTCGTCGTGGTCCTGCTCGGCGGCACGATCGGGATCGCCGCCACCGGCACGCTCTTCGCCCTCGCGGCGCTCGGGACGCGCGCGCGGGAGATGGTGCTGCCGCTGCTCGTGCTCCCGCTGCAGATCCCGCTGCTGATCGCGGCCGTGCAGGCCACGAACCTGGTGCTCGGCGGCGCCGGGCTCGAGACGCTCGGCCTGCGCGGCACGCTGCTGGCCGGCTTCGACGTGCTCGCGGTCACGGCCGGCTGGATGCTGTTCGAGTACGTGCTGGTCGACTGAGGCGCCGGTCGCGCGGACCCGCCGACCCGGCGTCATTCGCGGGTTCGTCCATCCCGCCGCGACGCGGCCGCCGGGCGGGCGTTCCTCGACGCCGTCGACCGCGCCGCGCCGCGCCCGAACCGGTGGACACTTCGTCCCGCGCCGAGCACACTGGCCCCGGTCCGGCGTGACGGACCGCCAACGATGGTCGTCAAGCTCGAACGCTGGATCCTCCGACTCGCCCCTCCTCTGGCGCTTCCCCTGCTGTTCGCATCCCTTCTCGGGGCGTTCTTCTGGGTGCCGACCGAGAAGATGCTCGGGCTCAGCCAGCGCATCTTCTACTGGCACGTGCCGTCGGCCGTCGGATGCTACCTCGCCTTCGGGATCGCCGGTGCCGCGAGCGTCGCCTACCTGCGCACCCGCCGGGCCGACTGGGATCACGCCGCCCACGCCGGCGTCTCCGTCGGCATGCTGATGGCGACGATCGCGATCGTGACCGGCTCGATCTGGGCGCACACGGCCTGGGGCGCGTGGTGGACCGGGGATTCGCGCCTGACGACGTTCCTCGTGCTCTGGCTGATCTACGCGGCCTACCTTCTGTTGCGGATGTTCGCGCGAGAGAACGAGATGGCGCCGCGCTACGCGGCCGTGCTCGCGATCGTCGGGCTCGTCAACATACCGGTCGTGATCATGGCGACGCGCCTGTTCCGCACGATCCACCCGCAGGTCATCAACAACCCTCAGGGCGGCATCGACGACCCGCGCATGGTCTGGACGCTGCTGCTCGCGTTCGGCGGCTTCCTGTTCCTCGTGCTGTGGCTGTGGGCCCTGAAGCTGGCGCAGCTTCGCGCCGAAGGCCGCCTCGAGATGATCGAAGGCGAGCGCAACGCCGCCTGAGCCGGCACGCGCCGACGGAGTCCTCCCGTGAACGAAACGACAGCGACCACCCAGGCTCCTCCCGCCGACGCGCTCGCGATGCGGCAGCTCCAGCACGTCGGCGCGGCCTACGGCTTCATCTTCGTGCTGGTGTTCGTGTTCGTGTGGCGCGCGAGCGCCGCGACGCGCCGGCTGTCGGAACGCGTCGACGAGCTCGAGCGCGAGACCGCCAGGCCGCGCTGAGCGCGCCGTCCGGCGGCGCGACTCCCGAAACGACGACGGCCCCGCTCGCGTCCTGGCGAGCGGGGCCGTCGTCGTTTCGGCGCGCCGAGGCGTGCCGTTCGTGGCGCGCCGGCGGCTACGGGCGGTCGCCGAGGTCGAGCACCGTGATCGCGAACTCGGTCAGGTCGTTGTCGACCGGGCCGCCTTCCCCGTCGTAGACCACGCTGACGAGCGCGGTGCATCGCACCGGCGAAGTCGGCGTGTCGAACGCTTCCGAGCGGAGGCGCACGAACACCTTGCCGCGAGCGCCGCGACCGGGCTTCAGCGAACGGGTGTCCTGCTTGCCAGGCGTGCCCGGGTCGAAATCGACGCCCGCGATCGTGCCGGACGGACAGGTGCCGTCGTCCGCGACGAGCCGCACGTTCGACGGCGCGCCGCCGGCAGGGCCGTCCAGCACGACGCGCGCGCGGCGCACCGCCGTGACGAGCCGGGATTCCCCCGTGAGCGTGACCTCGAGCGGCGCGATGCTCCGCAGCACGACGTCCCGCGACTTCCTGCCGCCGTAGTCGTTCGCGTCGTTGACGCTGAGCTCGAGCGAGGCTTCGTCGTTCGACGGCACGGGGTCGACGGCGTCGACGGCGACCGCTCGCAGGACGAGACGGCAACGCGCGAACGCCCGCTTCGACGTCGTCGTGAAATCGGCGCTGTCGAACGCGAGCGGCACGCTCGCCGTCGCGCTCGAGCCCGGCGCGAGGACCACCGTGGCGCTGCCGCCGGCGAACTCCGGCGAGCCGTCCACCGTGCCGGCCGGGCAATCGCCGTCCAGCACGTCGAGGCGGATCGGTCCAGGCGAGGCGCCGGCCGCGTCCTCGTTGCGAACGGTGACGGCGACCGTCGTCGTGAGCACCGCCGTCCCGGACGCGATCTTGACGGTCTTCGGCGAAGGGGCGACGACCATCGCGTCGCGCTCGGTCGCCGCGCCGCAGTCCGGATCGCAACCGCCGCCCGGCAACTCGCAGCCCGGCGCGCACGGCTCGCCTTCGACCGTGATCGTGACCGTCGCGAGGTTCGAGTCGGTCGAGCCGTCCCAGGCGGCGAACGTGAACGTCTCGGTGCCGGCGAATGCGCCGTCCGGGTAGTACCGGGCGTTGGCGCCGACCAGGCCCACGGTGCCCTGCGCCGGCTGCGAGACGATTCGCAGGGTGAGTGCGTTGCCGTCGGGATCGGTCGCGACCAGCGGGATCGTCACGGGCGCCGTCGCACTCGTCGAAGCGGCGGCATCGCTGGCGACCGGGGCGCGGTTGTTGACCGTCGACGAGCTGTCCGGGCCCGCGTGGCAGCCGTAGCAGCCGATCTGGCTGCCGCGGAAGTACCGCTTCGTGCCGAACTTCTCGGTCCGGAACGAGCGGTCGCCGAGAGCACGGGAGAGCACCGTTCCGCGATAGTCCATCCCGTGGCACGAGCGGCACGGGGCGGGGTTGTCGTCGACGTAGTCGTGATGCTCCTTGATCCACCACTCGCCGATCGGGTGCATGCCGTGCGGGCCGCCCGCCGCCGTCGCCGGGACGCTCGCGTGGCACGACGCGCAGTCGGCGAGCACGCCTTTGTGCCCCTGGATCTGGAGGCTCTGCACGTTGTCGCTGGCGTGCGAGCTCGGATACTCGGCGTGCGTCGCGCCGTGGCACGACTCGCACTGCAGCCCGCCGTGGCCGGTCGAGAAACGGTAGAGCGAGAGTCCTGGCGCCGGCGTGTCGTCGTTGGTCGCGAACGTGTCGTCCACCGCCGCCCGCGGGGAGCCGGGCGACGCGAACACGGAGGCGTAGCGGATCTGGCCGTTGTTCTTCACCGCCGTCCCGGTGTGGCAGCTGTCGCAGCGCGGTTCGTCGAGCCAGCCGGTGCGCGTCGTCGCGCCGACCTCGCGCATGCCGCCGTGACAGCTCTGGCACTGCATCGCCATGCTGCCGTCGGCGGCGACGGCGGCGCCCATCGCGCCGCGCAGGCACTTCGTCGCCGAGCCCGGGTGGCAGGTGTAGCAAGCGCCGCGGTTGGCCGTGTCGTCGAGCGCCATCCCGGTGGCCGGATCGGTCGCGTCGGCCATGCTCGCGTGCATCGCCTGCGTCAGCGGCGCGATGCCGGGACGGCCGCTGCCGGGAAGCGCCTCCGAAAGGTGGCACGACGCGCACAGCACGGAGCGGCCGTCGACGGTCGCGGTCGCCTCGAGGCCGTCCGGGTTCATGCCGAGCGCGGCGAGCGCCTGCGTGAACGTCGTGTTCCCGCGCTGGTTGTCGTCGTGGAGGCGCAGCACGTTCAGGCGCACGTCGCGCTCCTCGTCACCCGCCACGTTCGCCCAGCCGCTCGAGGGACGGGCCTCGGCGCTCGTGTTCGACGCGTGGCAGGACTTGCAGCTCATCTCGTCGGAAACCGGTAGCACGATGTCGGTCGTGGCGAGCACGGTCCCGCTGGCGTCGCGCGCGACCAGCCGCATCATCGGGTAGGTGTTCTTGCGGCCCGCGTCGTCGTACGGCGTGATCGGGATGCCCGGCGCGAGGAACTGCGAGCTCGCCGGGTCGAACGTCATCTCCCGCGGGACGTTGGCCGCGCCCGGCATCGGGTACGGCGCGAGACCTGCGTCGGGCGCCAGCGAGACCCCGAACAGGGCGTCCTCGTGATCCCAGAAGTTCGTCTTGCCGATCGACGTCGTGTTGATCGACCCGGATGCGTCGGCCACCGCCTCGTAGGTGACGCGGATTCCCGTGGCGTCGGTCACGATGCGCCCCTGCGGGTCCATCAGCTGGGCCTGGATCGTGTTGAACGGCGGCAACAGCGAGAACAGCGCGAAATCGGCGTCCATGCAGTGCATGCCGAGGTTGTTCCAACCGACCAGGCGCCAGCTCGCCGCGCGGGCGTCCGGCGCGGCGGCGAGAAGGCACAGGACCGCGGCAGCGGCGGCGGGCAGGAACGATCGGGCGAAACGAATTTTCATCGGCAATCCTCGCTGGCGAAGTGGGACCCTCGTTGAGCAAACTTCCGGCCAGCCTGCGGACGATGGCGCCCCCGCCGACGAATCGCGCCCGAAGTCGGGCAGTTGCGTGCGCCACTCCTTCGTGGAACTGGCCACGCCGGCGTCGTGCACCGGCGCGGGTCGAGGGGAGGACCGCGCAAGAAGCTGCGCTGCCGCGCCGGCGCTTGCGCCTTCGTCCCGAGCGGTACCGGGATGGACACCACGCGCCTGCGCCCCCAGACTCGCCGTCGGCGTCGGGCGCTGCCCGGCGGAAACCGAGGATTCGTGAGCGACGGCGCCGACACACCCGACAGCACCCGCCCGACGATCGAGCGCGAGGACGAGGCGATCCCCGTCGAGCCGCTGCCGCTCGCCGCGCGCGCGCGCCGCTTCGTGGAAGTCGCGCGCCTCGTCGTGGGCGTCTACGGCGACTACAAGATGCGACAACTCGCCGGCCGCCTGACCGGCGGCAACCAGCGCGCGGACTGGTACGACCGGCAGCACGAGCGCGCGTCGCGACGCCTGCGCGACTCGGCCGTGCGCATGGAGGGACTGCTCATCAAGGTCTGCCAGTTCCTCGGCAGTCGCGCCGACGTTCTGCCGCCGAGGTTCATCGAAGTGCTCGGCGAGCTGCAGGACCGCGTTCCGCCGCGGCCGTTCGCCGAGATCCGGGCCCAGGTCGAGCGAAGCCTCGGCCGCCCGCTCGAGCGCTGCTTCGCCGGCCTCGACGAGGCCCCGGTCGCCGCCGCGTCGCTCGCGCAGGTGCACCGCGGCCGCACGCTCGACGGCCGCGACGTCGCGGTCAAGGTCCAGTACCCCGACATCGACCGCGTGGTCGCGACCGATCTCGCGAACTTCGCGTTCTTCGTGCGCGCACTGGTGCGTCTCGAGCCGAACTTCGACCTGCGGGTGGTCCTGCGCGAGATCCAGACGCTGATCCCGCTCGAGCTCGACTTCGAGCGCGAGGCCGCGAACGCTCGCCGCTTCGCGGCGGCCTTCGCGGACGATCCGTCGGTGCGCTTCCCCGTGCCGATCGACTCCCTGACGAGCCGGCGCGTGCTGACGATGGACTACATCGACGGCGTGAAGATCACCGACCTGGCGGCGCTCGAACGCCTCGGCATCGACAAGCACGAGGTCGCCGAGCTGCTGACGCGCGTATGCGTGCGACAGATCCTCGAGCACGGCTTCTTCCACGGCGACCCGCACCCCGGCAACCTGCTGGTGCGCCGGAGCGGGCACGAGCTCCAGCTCGTCGTCCTCGATCTCGGCCTGTCCAAGGAATTCACGCCGCAGATGCGCGAAGGCGTCGTGCGCCTCGCGCTGGCGATCGTCTCGAAGGACCCGCACGCGATCGGCGAAGCGTTCCGCGCGCTCGGGTTCCGGCTGCGCGACGGCGGCGACGACACGTTCGTCGCGCTCGGGGAGCTGTTCCTCGGCCAGGCGCTGCACGCCGGCCGCGCTTACGCGGACATGGAGATGGTCGAGCGGATCCAGGAGGAACTGCTGGCCGCGCTGCGCGCGAACCCGATCGTGCGCGCGCCGTCGGACCTGATGCTGGTGCTGCGCGTGATGGGCCTGCTGTCGGGCATCGGCAAGACCCTCGACTCGCAGGTGAACCCGCTCGGCGCGATCCTGCCGTTCCTCGCTTCGCGCACGTAGAACCCCTGTTCGGGGTTTGTCCAGGACAAACGAACGGCTACACTGCCGGGAATGCCTACGGGGCCGCTCCCTATGTCCACGACGACGACCCCGAGTTCCTCGAAGCGCCATCCGATCCAGGTCGCGGCCCGCCGCAGCGGCGTGAACGTGGAGCTCCTGCGGGCCTGGGAGCGCCGCTACGCCGTGGTCGATCCCGGCCGTCACGAGAGCGGGCGGCGCCTCTACAGCGACGAGGATGTCGCGCGGCTGACCCTGCTCCGGCAAGCGGTCGAGGGCGGCCTTCGGATCAAGGACGCCGCGACCCGGAGCGATCAGGAACTCCGCGCGTTCCTCGATTCCGAAACCGCTGTCGCTCCGTCGGCAGGTTCCCAGCGGCAGGATGGGGGCGACGCCGCCGCGCTGCTGGAGGAATGCCGGTCGGCGGTGACGACCGAGAACATGGCCGCGCTCGAGACGGCGCTGGACCGGGCAAGGGTCGGGCTGTCGGTTCCGATCCTGCTCGACGAGGTGGTCGGCCCGCTCGTGGCGTGGATCGGAGAGAGCTGGGGGAACGGGAGCCTCCGCATCTACCAGGAACATCGCGCGACCGTCGTGCTGCGCGAGTTGTTGACCTCGCTGGCGCGAGGCTCGCGATCCGCCGTCGCGACGATGGTCGTGACCACGCCGTCCGGAGAGATGCACGAGCTGGGCGCGATGGTCGCCGCCGCGGCCGCGGTCGCGGCCGGCTGGAGGGCAAGCTACCTCGGCCCGGATCTTCCGGCGTCCGAGATCGCCGCCGCAGCCGCGCGGGTCGGCGCGCGCGCCGTCTGTCTCAGCATCGTCACCCTCGCAGGCGACTCGCGCGTTGCGGACGAGCTCCGGCTGCTTCGGCGGCTTGTCGGACGTGACCTGGCGATTTTCGTGGGGGGGCGCGGAGCGCCGCCGGAGGACCT